>NZ_OX341517.1:1727500-2371402 GCF_946995915.1 Aminobacter niigataensis | reverse complement strand
CTCGGCAATGCTGTCGTCGGTGGTCAGCAAGGTCGCCATCTTCGGTCTGTTCATGGTCACCTATCTCGCCATCCGCTCGCAGGTCGGGCTGGAGCTTGCCCATCTCATGGGCTGGATCGGCATGCTGACGACGGTGATCAGCGCCGCCCTCGCCTTCAGGCAGGATGACGTCAAGCGGCTGCTCGCCTATTCGAGCATGAGCCAGCTCGGCTACATCATCACGGCAATCGCGCTGATGAGCCATCTCGGCTGGGTGACGGCACTGTACCTCGTCGCCAACCATCTGATGGTCAAGGGCATCCTGTTCCTGGCTGTCGCAGGCGTGATCCTGCGTCGCGGCACACGCCGGCTCGAAGAGCTCGGCGGCCTCGCCCGCCAGATGCCCATGACCTTTGTCCTAGCGGTCGTCGCCCTCGTGTCGATGTCCGGCTTGCCCCCGCTCGCCGGCTTCGGCGGCAAATGGCTTTTGCTCAGCGCCATGGTCGACAAGGGCTGGTACGGCCTGGCGGCAGCAGGCATCCTGGCGACGCTCATCGGCCTGCTCTACATGTTCCGCCTCGCCCACGCGTTGTTTCTCGCGCCGCCGCAGGCTGCCGCCGTCCACGTCCGCGAAGCTCCGATTCAGCTTCTCCTGCCCCAAATCGTGCTTGTCGGGGCGATCCTCGTCCTGTCTTTCCAGCCCAAGCTGTTCATGGACCCGGTTTCGACTGCCATCGACCCCTATTTCGCCTCAACACTGGTCTGGGAGGGCATGTCGCTCGAGACGATCTACGGCTACTGGAACCCGGTTCCCGTCATGGCCGCCTCGATTGCCGGCGCCGGCGTTCTATTCCTGATCGGATGGACCGTTTACCGCCTCGACCAGGGCCGCACTGCGGCCAAGGGTATCGCCGAATTCTATCGCTACTACATCAAGATCTCGCAACCCTGGTCGGCGCCGCTGGCAACGAGGGCCTGGGAGAGTATCGCACGCCTTGGCACTGTCTCAGCCGAAGCAACGCGCAGGGTCTACACTGGCGACGGCCAGATGTATGTTCTCGTGGCACTCTTTTACGTGCTGTTTCTGCTGTCGGCCAATTTCATTGCTGGACATGCGGGCTAACTCGATTCCAGCAAGGCACGAGTGAGCTCCCGTCCAGAATTGCGTCAGCAACGCAAACAAGCGTTATTGTGGCTCATACCGGGTCAGCCGCCGGTTCCGGGGGAGATTTTTCCTTGCTGACGTAGCCGCGACACGACATGGGCAAGTTGATCGGGATAATCTGGCGTGAAGGTCCAGTAGTGAACCCCGGAGGCAGCTGCCGCGTCCATCAGGCCGCGCTCGCCGGGAGCCAGGTCATACAGCAGCGTGATAAGCACGTCGCTGCTGACCCACGGATCGTCATACCAGAATGTATGCGAGGTTCGGGACAGGCCGGGAATGTTTTCCGGTCTCACCCGAAGCAGTTCGAGGCCGTCGGCTCGTGCACTTTGCAGAAGCCAGTTCGTGTCATCCGCATCAAGTTCTTCCATATCAGGCCTGCCGGCGCGCGATGCACGGTTTATTACCTGCGATAGCCTGAGCGCGCTGTCGTTGAGATTGGCCGAAACAGTGACGCGTTCGGCCACGTCCGCGTAATCGCGCATGTCGGCCACGAAGCGTCTAAAATCGGCGTCCGGGGCGGCGTGATAAACCTCGCCGAGACGCACCGGTTCGGCATCCGGCTGCTTTGCCTTGCGCCCCGCCAATGCCAGGGCGTCGCTGCCGACCGTGCCGCCGGCGCTGTAGGTCAGCACGTCGACCTTGTCAGCAATGGTGTGCTGCGACAGGAGTTCGACCAGCTTGGCAAGCTGGGGAGCCGCGCCAAAAGCGGTCACCATATCTCTCGGGTATCTCAGGAAATTTTCGGCCGTCGGCCAGGCGAATAGAACAACCACAGAGGTCCGGCCTGTGAAATGGCGGAGCTGCGCTGCCTGTCCCGCCGCACGTTCAACGGTGGTGTTGGCACCGTGGACATAGACAATGACATCGCGATCCTGGCTGGCGGCCAACGCTTGGTCGATCTTGTCGAACCAGGCCATCGCTGCGGGTGAAGGCGGCTGATCCGGCTCAATCGCCGCCTGCTCATTCAGATTGCTGAGATGGAGGAATGGCCGCCGGTCGTCGCTTGCACCGGTCGACCAGGCATAGATCCTGTCCCAGGTTGTACCTTCCTCGCCGATTCTGACCGTCGCCTCCCCGAGCTGCAGATCCCTGCCCGGGACGACTGCATAGAGGCGATCGTTGCGCGGTCCGACGGGAAGCCGGTTGGTAGCGTAGAAAAGGGCGATCTCCGGGTCTGACTTGTGCTCCGGATTGGTGGTGAAGGGACTTGAAAGGCCGCCGAGGAAAACGATCGGGGTAGGCATAAGGCGCATGGGCGGCTGGTAAAAGGATATGGCTATGGTCGCTCCGGCGACGACAAGGCAGAAGATTGCGAGATAGCGGAACATCAATCCCTCTCAGCCGGAGTGGTCAGTTCCTCAACAAGCGCCGGAACAGCTCGCGCATGGTCAGGTGGTGGTCGAAATGTCCATCGCGCAGGAAGTTCAGAACCTGCACGATGACCAATGGATTGTTCATCATGAATGTATGGGACGTCGGCAACACGATATGGTCGGCCATCCCTTCAAGCTTGGTGCTCTCGACCGAAACCTTGCCGTCATTGGGGCCGCTGAACAATTGGGAGAACGTGGGGTTGTTCGATCTGTCGCCGGCAATGATGCCGAGATTGAAATCCGCCGGCCCGAGAGTGTTGGGAATGCTCCCCGGATTGGTGCCAAGTTGCCTGCCTGCCGGTCCGGTGAGCATCTGCAAGATTGCGAGATCGCCGAATGCGTCGATGATCTCGGAGCCGCCATTTGGCGGACCCAGCATGACCACGCGGCCGAGATTTCCAGGTCTATGCTGCTGCAGCCAGGCCCGGACCAGGATTCCGCCGAGCGAATGCGTCACGAAATGGATGTTCCCAGGCTTCCCGCATCTGGCCACCGACTTGTCGACATGCGCGATCAGCTTTTCGACGGGAGCATTTAGGGACGGATAGCCATCGTTCACCACCTTGAAGTCATTGGCCTCCAGGGCCTCCTCGATCAGGAGCAGAGATGGGGCCGAACGCCCAAGGCCATGAAGCAGCACCACGCAATCCTGCGCCGACGCACCAGACCAAAACAGAGACAACATCAATGCAAGCAAACAGCGCATGACCGTAAACAGAACCGTTTGCGGAAGTTGACAGGCCGCCGATCCTCTAGGTGGTCGACAAAGCGTCTACCGGCAAGGTGCGAGATAAGTTACCGGCCTGCCGTAGCGGTCGACCATCGGTCGTCCACGGCTGTCGACTCGCTGGAAACGGCACTGGCCCGGAGCGGTCCCGGCGCCAATCATGGCACCCGCCACGCCGCCGATTGCGGCACCCGCGACCGTTGCCCCGGTATTGCCGCCGATCGCCTGGCCAACCAGTGCCCCGCCTGTTGCGCCAATAGCGGCTCCGCCGAGTGCACGTTCCTGGGGCGTATTGCACGCGCTCGTAGCCAGCGCGATCACAAGGAGAACCGCAACCTCACTCAATGTTCGTATCATCGATCGATTCCTCCACAACCGTGCACCATGCCGATTGCATGGGCACTGACGACAATGCTGCCATTGCTTTAGTCGATTGAAACATCGAAGTGATTGGCTGAGCGTCCCAATGCTATGCTCTGCGCCTCAATCGTAGCGTTTCGCGCGGTCCGCTGCCTTGCTGAAGCGATCGAGTCGACTGTGCTCCATTTGGTGGGTGCCCATGGACGACGAAGGTTGGCGCAGAGTCCAGATACTATGCCTCACGTCCCAAAGACGCTGGCAGGCAAGGACAGCTTGTTGACAACAGGTTCGTGGAGGAACTGACATCGGGCAGATGTCGTTTGTGTGATGGAGGTTCGTCATGAAACGTTTGCTGGCTCTGGGTCTTGCGATCGGCCTTGCAATGCCGCTGGCAGCACCCACTCCCGCTCAGGCGGTAACCGTCAACATCACAATTGGAACCAGCCTGAATCACGGCCGGGCCATTTCTTGCAGCCAAGGCCAAAGGCTACTTCAGAACAGAGGCTTCCGCGATGTCCGACGCATAGACTGCCGCGGCAGGATTTTCATCTACCATGCCCGGCGTGGCAACAGCAGGTTTGAGATCGCGCTGAGCTCACGCACGGGGCGTGTTGTGGATGTTCGACGTATTCGCAGGTGATCCATTCAACGTTGCTGTCAGAAATCCTGGAAGCGGGCCCTGCGCGGTGGTCTTGTGATGAAACACGGAGGCTTCCCATGACAATTGGCAATGACCAGAGCGTCGATCGTCGCGGCTTCATGATCGGATCCGTCGCAACCGTTGGTGCGGCAGCCGCACTCGTGACCGGAACTGCCCAAGCGCAATCTGGATCGACATCTGCCGGCTTGTCGGCCGCTGATGGAAAAGGCACCGTTTTCACGGGTGATACCATCAGCGGAAAACCGGTCATCAGTTCGCTCGATGTCGCCGACCTCGAGCCAGGCAAGAAGCACAGCTTCTATTTCCAAGGCGTGCAAATGCCGACGGGACAGCACTGGTATGTCTCGGTCATCGTAGCCAAGGGAAGTGCTTCCGGAAAAAGGCTTGGGCTGATCAGCGGGGTGCATGGCGATGAAATGAGCCCCGTCCACACAGTGCAGACAGTGATGAATGGATTGGATCCGACCTCGATGTCGGGGACGGTGATCGCGGTATTCGATGTCTCTCGTCCAGCCCTTGAGGGAATGGCTCGGAGATGGCCGAGCTCCGGACGCGGTATCGACCTGGTCGACATCAATCGCCAGTTCCCTGGCGACGAGAACGCCCCCGACGCACCGTCGCGACATGCCGGGCTGCTGTTCAACAGGCTGCTGCGGTCAAATCTCGACTACGCAATAGACTTCCATACAGCAGCTACCGGCATGGACATGACCGCATTTCATCTCGCGCGGATGGATTTGCCCGAGGTCCGCGCCATGGCGGAGTTGTACCCGATCGACCAGATCTTCGACAACGCTGCAGAGCCCGGCCTCTTGGCCAACGCCCTCATCGATGCCGGCATTCCTGCATTCACTCCGGAGATCGGTCGCCCCCGGATCCTCGACCACGAGATGATTGCGCTGTTTGTTGAGGGGACGACGAACGTCCTCAAACATCATGGCATCGTATCGGGACCGATTGGCAGGACGAGCAAGGACTCCAATGTCTTTGTCGCGGACGGGATGATGCCTATCATTGCAACGCATGGCGGCTTCGTTGAGCTGTTGGTTGGCCTCAACGAAGCTGTTCAGGCCGGACAAAAACTTGCTGTCCAGCGAAACACATTCGGTGAAATCGTTGCCGAGTACAACGCTCCCCGGAGCGGTGAGGTTGGCGCGAGGCGTACCGACGCGACCGCTGAGCCAGGGACTCCAATCGTGTTCATGATCTTCGATAGCGCAAGCCCAGTCGGCGGCGATGCACTGGTTGAATGAGCACAGCCAATTGGCGGCTTGTGCACCGGCGCCCCTTTCAGCGCCAACCAGTTCGCCAGGATACCTCCATATCAAAAGGCTCTCCATCTGGTGCCCGGACAGCGGGCGCGAATTCACTAAAATGACAATCTAGCTAGCGCACCTTCCAAGACAGCAACCGGGCGGCCAATGCCTTCCGCCGGCCACCTGCGGCATACCCGGTGGAACATGGGTTCCTGTCCGGGATGATGCTGTGCGCCAGTGCCGCGACGTGAGCCGCGGCACCGGCGCTTCGCTCAGCTCTTGCTTTCGTTCTCGAGGCCCCAGAACAGCTTGTCCAGCCCTTCCGCCTGCGCATCCTCCGGCACCCGCAGCCCGGTCGTGGCCTTGAGCACCACCGACAGGATCAGCCCGGTCAGTATCCCGGCGCCAAGGCAGAGCGCGAAGCCCGCAAGTTGCATCAGCACGCTGATTTGACCGTGCTGGAACGCATACGCGCCTTCGGTGACGCCGAAGTAGCCGCCCCTCGGCGTGCCCGACTTGACCAGCCCGACCATGATGAGCGCATAGAAGCCCGCGCCGATAAACAGCGGGAAGAGCTTGTGCTCGTCGATCTGACGCTTCGATGTGAAGTTGTAGACGATCCAGGCTGCAATCGGCGCCCCGAGCGAGACCAGGAACATCTGCCAGGGCAAGTAGACGTCGAAGCCTGGCGCGCCCGAAACGTACCCGGCAAGCGGGCCGAGCAGCAGATAGATGTAGTTCTTCGTACGGTAGGAGATGATTGCGCCGGTGATGGCGCCACCCGCCCAGGAGATGCCGTAGTTGTTGAAGGCAATGCCCACGCTGGTGTTGGCCATGGTCACCGAAACCGCATAGGTCTCGGGGTCGAAAAAGAACAGGCAGGACAGAATGACCATCGGCAGGCCTGCGAAGATCGTGATCAGGCCGGTTGCGGCGAGCCCGATCGAAGGTGCCTTGTAGGACGGCACTTTCGGGTGAGGCGCGAACATGCCCGGGCGCTTGCCCAGTTGCGGCACCAGGACCATCGCGATGCCCGTCGGGAAGATATAGACGAACCCGATGCCGAAGAAGTCGTGGAAGCCGGCGTTCGTCAGCGGGCCGACCGACCCCCAGACCGCCCAGCTCAAGACCGAGGAGACCACGGTGGCCACGACGCAGGTGATGTAGAAGGCGGAAGCCTTCATGCGCTCCGACACCGCGAAATGGAGCAAGACGTTCACGATACCTGCGAAACAGGCAAGGAAGAAGATGAAGATCTGGAACGTGTTGAGCCCGGGCCAGACCGCCGGATCGACAGTTTGTGCGTGCGCGTTCGACAGCGCCCCGAAGAACCACCAATCCTTGAGCGAATCCATCATGGTTCCGCCAGACATGATGTAGTACTGCCCCGCCCAGAAGCCGAAGCCGATGATGAAGTAGGTCGCAAACCCGATGAAGAAGCCCACCATCTTCTCGATCGTGGAATTGTAGAGATTGGCGCTTCGCGTGGTACCCGCATCGATCATCAGAAGACCTGCGACCACGGTCAGCGCCCCCACCGTACCTGAAGCGTAGACCAGATTCTGGACAAGCTGGGTGAGCGTCACCTGTCCCGCGAAAAATGCTGTTGTCGTTCCTTCCATATATTCATCCCCTCTGATGCCGGCTGCCCCTGTCCCCGGCTTTTCTTTGTGGCTTCCTCGCCCCAACTAGGTGGAGGCTTGGACGTTACCCAAGGGCAAGTGGGTCGGACTACTTTGTTTTGGGGCGAAGATTAAATCAAGGGAGTGAAACTATTTTCCTGCCAGGGAAAATCATCAGGCGATGAAAAACACCTGGTATCAAAGGATGAGGTTGCACAAACCGGATTCGGCTCCGGCCATTTCGCCTCGCCACACCTCAGGCCGGCGAATGGCGACTTGGGCGCGCATTTCGATCTTCCGCCCAGTACATGCAGAAGTCTTGAGTCGCATATGACCGCCTTCGCGTCTCAGGGAGCGAGCCCTGCCGCCTGCCTTGCGTGTCCGAGAAACCGACATCAGGCCGGACCGCATATAATACCTTGACGGTCGACCTATAGTCCCAAGTCTACTGCTTCTGCGAAATATGCCGAAATGAACAAGCCATATCTCCCCCTTGGCTGCGCTGTCCAACCACCGGAATGCAAGAGCAAAGAGATTGTTTGTTTAAACAAAAATGGTGGGCCCGGAGGGACTCGAACCCCCAACCAAGCGGTTATGAGCCGCCGGCTCTAACCATTGAGCTACAGGCCCCACGCGGGCTGGATAGTAAGTTTTGCGCGCTGGCACAAGTCATCTTCGCGCATCTGGTGCGCGCTGCCGCAATCCACCCATAATCCGCCCCTATTCGACACTCTCGAAGGGCTCAGGACAACGGAGATTATATTATGAATCGCAAATACATGGCGCTCGCTCTTGCAGCGGCACTCGCAGTTCCCGCCGCCGCCGCCCGCGCCGACAACCAGCCGCCGCCGCGCATCATTGTGACGGGCGAAGGCGAAGCCTCGGTCGCGCCCGATCTTGCGCTGCTTTCCCTGTCGGTGATGCGCGAGGCCAAGACGGCGCGCGAGGCGCTCGACGCCAACAACGACGCCATGGCCGCCGTCATCGCCGCGATGAAGGCCGCCGGCATCGCCGAACGCGACCTGCAGACCGCCGGCATCCAGATCCAGCCGCGCTACAACTACACCAACAAGCCCGACGGATCGCAGGAAGCCGAACTCGTCGCCTACCAGGTCACCAACACGCTGTCGGTCCGCATCCGCGACATCACCAAGACCGGCGAGATCCTCGACAAGGCGGTGTCGCTGGGCGTCAACCAGGGCGGCGGCATCAACTTCACCAACGAGAAGCCCGACACGGTGATCACCGAGGCGCGCAAGCTTGCGGTCGCCGACGCCATCGCCAAGGCCAAGGTCCTGGCCGAAGCCGCCGGCGTCAGCCTCGGCAAGGTGATCGAGATCGCCGACCAGTCCTTCGCGCCGCCGCCGATGCCGCTGCAGCAGGCCAAGTCGTTCGACCGCGCGGCGGCGGGTTCGGTTCCCGTCGAAGCCGGCGAAAACGCCTACCGCGTGCAGGTCAACGTCACCTTCGAACTGAAGAACTGACACAGATACTCAAGGGCTGCCGTGGCGGCAGCGGCAGCCCTTGGTCTTTCCGGTTTTCCCGGAGTTCTCAGTGCAGGCAATGAAAAACCCCGGAGGCCAGGCCTCCGGGGTTTTGTTTGGAGCCACGCCCTTTCTTGCGAAAAGGGGCTCCCGCTACTCCGATCGGGCAACGCCCGATCTCATTGTTACCAGCGAACCACCGGGCAGTTCGGGGCCCGGGCGAAGCTGATCGCGACGCGCTCGCCATACTTGCGGCCGCTGACGGTGATGGTGCGGCGGTTGACGTCGACGACGCGGGCGCGGCGCAGGCCCATGCGGTCGGCCTTGTCGAGCGCACGGTCGGGCGTGCAGCGGCGATCCCAGCGGCCGTGATCGGGGCGACCGCCCCAGCGGCCGTCATTGCGGTCCCAGCGGCCGTCGTTGCGGTTGTCCCAGCGGCCATTGTCACGGTAGCCGTCCTGGACATAGATGCCGACGCGCGGCTCGCCCTGGCCGAGGTTCAGGTAGAGGCCGTCTGCCTGCGCGGTAGCGGGAATGGCGGCCAGCGTGCTGAAGCCGATAAGGGCCGAAAGGGCGGCAGTCTTGATCTTGTCGAACATGGTCTTCTCCTTGAACTCCGTGGCGTCAAGCCGTCTTTGCCTGAGCGATGGCTGTAGATTGCACCGTCCAAGCTGAACCGATTTCGAACCGTGCATTCATTTTCGGTTCATCTGGCAAGCTACTGATTCCGTTAGATAATATGATACGATCACGCGTTTGTGAGTCGCCGCGCGACCGCGAAATAGCCTGCCGAAATGGTCGGGAATATGGCGAGCCTTACGGCTCTTCTTCGAGAACGTGCTCGAAATAGTCTTCCGGTTCGGCCAGATCGTCCTCGGAGGCCGTAAGCCTGCCGCGCACGGAGATGCCGGCCTCGTGCACGGTTTCGCTGCTGCCCGAAACCAGATGATGCCACCAGTAGAGGTCCTGCCCCTCGGCAACGAGCCGATAGGCGCAGGTGCTGGGCAGCCAGGCGATGGTGCGCACGTTGTCAGGCGTCAGCCCGACGCAATCCGGCACGCGCGCGAGGCGGTTGGCATAGTCGGAGCAGCGGCAGGTCGAGCCGTCGAACAGGCGGCAGCCGACGCTGGTCCAGTAGATCTCGCCCGTGTCCTCGTCCTCGAGCTTGGACAGGCAGCATTTGCCGCAGCCGTCGCACAGCTCCTCCCACTGGGTGGGGCTCATCGCCTCCAGCGGCGTCGTTTTCCAATAAGGCTCGTCCATGGCAGGCATTTGGCGCGCATCGCCGGCCGCGTCAAGCACGCAGCCATTGCATTCATCGCCAGTTCAGCGAAGCCACGATATTGCCTTGTTGCCGTCGGGCAAATGCCCCGAAACCATGCGACTGCCGGGCGGAGCGGAACCATTCAGGGTTCCATCTGTTTGGGCCGGGACGGGACCCAAAGTTCACTTCGAGGAGATTTCCAACGATGAAACGCCAACCACGGATTCTCGCAGGCACGGCAATCGGCCTGTTCATGGCATCCGCGCCGTTGGGCGCCTTGCCGCTGCCGAATGGCGCGCTGTCTGATGCGGGCACATCGCTGCCGCTCATCCGCGTGCAGTCGGACTGCCAGGAAGGCGAAACGGCCGAAGCCTGCGCGGCGCGCCAGGGCGCCCAGCAGGCCCCGGCCGAAGAGCCGGCCCCCGAACCGGAGCCGGCACCGCAGCCTGAGCCCCAGCCAGAACCTCAGCCACAGGCCGAACCCGCGCCGGAGCCGCAGGCCGAACAACCGGCACCACAGGCCGAAGAGCCGGCACCCGAGCCCCGCCGCAAGAAGCGCGAGGCACCGGCGGAAGAACCCGCGCCTCAGCAGGAGGTCGCACCGCAGGCAGAGCCGGAGCCGCAGGCGGAAGAGCCCGCCCCCAGGCGCAAGAAGCGTGAGCCCGCCGCCGAACAGCAGCAGCAGGAACAGCCTGCCGCCGAGCCGGAGGCAACACCGCAGCCCGAACCGCAGGCGGAAGAGCCAGCGCCCAAGCGCAAGCCGAAGGAGCAGGCCCCGGCTGCAGAGGAACCAGCCCAGACACCCGAAGTCGCTCCCCAGCCGGAAGCACAGCCCGAGCAAAAGCCGAAGGCCGAACAGCCTGCCGAGCAGCCGGCGGAGAAGCCTGCCGAGCCGACACCTGAGCAGGCCCCCGCACCGGAAACGCCTGCACCTTCGGGCGAAGCTCCGGCCCAGGGCGAGCAACCTGCGGCAGAACAACCTCAGCAGCCCGCAACGGGCGAGCAACCAGCTGCCGGTGAGCAGCCGGCTACCGGCGAACAGCCTGCAACGGGTGAGCAGCCGCAACAGCCGGCCCAGCAAGGCGAAGCACCTGCAAACCAACCGCCGGTGAACCCGAACGAGGCGCCGCTGCTCGACAGCCAGAAGGAAACGCCGCCCGCACAGGCCGGCGGCCAGCAGCCGGCAGCCGAAGGCCAGCCTGCGCAGCCCGCCCAGGAAGGCCAGCCAGCGCCCGAAGGCCAGGCCGGTGGACAGACCGTCCAGCCGCAGCCGGTACCGGTCGATCCCGGCCCGCCGCCTGTCGACGACAAGGCCGCGACCGAACAGGCCCAGCCGGTCGAGATCCAGGCCGTCACCGCCGAGAAGGGCACCCGCATCGAGCGCATGCCCGAGGTCGACCTGCGCCGCAGGCCGCGTCCTGAAGGCAGCGAAGTGCTGCGCGAAATCGGCGACCGGGTGATCATCCAGATCAACAACCAGGTCATCGTCGAGAGCAACGACCGGCCGCGCATGACGCGTGACGCCCAGGAGGTGTACTACGAGGAACTGCCGCGCGGCCGCACCCGGGAGGTGATCGTCCGTGAGAACGGCAACCAGATCATCACCATCCGCAACCGCTACGGCGACGTCGTGCAGCGCTCGCGCATCACGCCCGACGGCCGCGAATATGTGCTGAGCTATGTCGACGACCAGTATTACGGCGAGATGGACGAATGGCGCGATCCGGGCCTCGACCTGCCGCCGCTGCAGCTCCACATCCCGCGCAACGAATATATCCTCGATGCGCAGTATGTCGAAGATGACGACGCCTATTACGACTTCCTCGAGCAGCCGCCGGTGGAGCGCGTCAAGCGCCTCTATTCGGTCGACGAGGTCAAGCGTTCGGCCCGCGTGCGCGACATCGCCCGCCGTGTCGACCTCGACACGCTGAGCTTCGAATTCGGTTCGGCCTCGATCCCCGAGGCCGAGATTGCCAAGCTCGAAGGCGTCGCCAACGCGATGGAGAAGATGCTGAAGAAGAACCCGGCCGAAACCTTCCTCATCGAAGGCCACACCGATGCCGTCGGTTCCGACGTCGCCAACCTGGCGCTGTCCGACCGCCGCGCCGAAGCCGTGGCCGACGCGCTGACCAATGTCTTCGGCATCGCGCCGGAGAACCTGTCGACGCAAGGCTATGGCGAGCGCTATCTCAAGGTGAAGTCGCAGCAGCCGGAGCGCGAAAACCGCCGCGTCGCCATCCGCCGCATCACCCCGCTGGTGGCCCCCATCGCCAGCGCCAACTAGCATACGCGGCATCCCAAAAGGCCCGGCCCGCACCTCGCGGGTCGGGCTTTTTTCTGCCCGTTTGACTGGCCGGATGGCGCCCGGTACCGGGCATCCTGCCGGCGTCCAGACGCCGCATTGCCCGGTAACAATCACGCGATGACCCGGCTTTCGCCATTGATTCGCTGGATTTTGATGCCACTTTGAGAGCGACGTGGTTCCCTGCCCCGTCCCATCTCCGACGTTTCAGGAGAACAGGCCCGGCCGAATTCCCCCTCCAGCGGCCGGGCCTTGTTTTATCCCAAAACCTGTTGCATTCGTCGGCACCGCCTCGATTTCCAATCTCAAAATTTCGGACGTCTCATGAAACGCCTCGAACACGCCGTCGAATCCATCATCCTCGCCTCGCGCTGGCTGCTCGTGGTGTTCTATCTCGGTCTCGCTGTAGCGCTCGCCATCTACGCGCTGTCCTTCGCCAAGAAGCTCTACGGGTTTGTCATGACGGTCATGGTGCTCGACGAGACCGACACCATCCTGAAGGTGCTCGGCCTGATCGACGCAGCACTTGTTGCGTCGCTGGTGGTGATGGTCATCATCTCCGGCTACGAAAACTTCGTCAGCCGCTTCGACAACCATGACGGCGAGGTCCACTGGCTCGGCACCATCGACATCAGCTCGCTCAAGATCAAGGTCGCCTCGACCATCGTCGCGATCTCGTCGATCCACCTGCTCCAGGTCTTCCTCAACAACCAGCAATACACCTCCGACCAGCTGATGTGGCTGACCCTCATCCACCTAACCTTCGTGCTGTCGGCGCTGCTGCTTGCCTACATCGATCGTCTTACCGGGCTTGCCAAGGGCGCCAAGAAAGCGGCTGCGGAAGACGGCCCGAGCCTCTGAGCCGGACGGGATCGTCTCACCGGCGCGGATTCATCATCTCAGCCGCGCCGGCCAACCTGCTGGATTGATTCAGCCTTCGGCGGCCCGGACGTCGCTCGACCGGAACGGCTGGAGGCAGGAGGCCACTTTGCGCATTCTGGGATATGTCCTGGCCGCCGCGGGCCTGCTGATCTGTGCGGCCACCTTCGGCATGTGGGTCTGGCTCAACGCCTACGGCTGCGGCACCGGCTGCAACGACTTCCGGCTGCGCTGGGAGGACAGCGAGGCGCTGTCCTATTTCATTCCGCCGTTCATTCTCGGCTGCGCCGTAGCGGTGCTGGGTGCGGCAACGATCGCCATGAACTGGAAAAGGTAGGGGGCGAACGAAGCGTAGCGGACTGCCGGTCTCCCGCCAGTGCTGCTTGTCGCTCAGCCCCATTTCTGGTTTCCTGGTGGTTCACTCAGGGGAAGATCGACAGCGTGTTCGCAGCCTACATCGACGAGATCATCATGGCCTGCGCCGGTGTCTGGATGGCGGCCATTGGGTTCGGATACATTGAGCTTTCCGTTCCGCCCCATCAAGCGTGGCTGGGCAACCTCGTAAAACACTTCAAGTGGATGGGCCCGCTACTGCTTGGTATTGCAGCCCTGCTCGCTGTCGTTTCCCCGACCTAGTTGCCATGGCCGAGGCATGATGGTTCAGGCGCCAGGCAGCCCGCCACTCCCTGCCGACGCCGCACGGGCCCCTGCCCTCGTCCGCCGTAGTTCCTGCCACTCCCGAGTAAGCGTTATGCCGCTTTCGCGGTCGCCGATGTCTTGTTGATCGCCGTCACCGCGAGGTTTGTCAGCTTGTTGTTCGTCGCCTTCTCCTGGTCGAGGATTTCGCTCAACAGCGTGTGAGCCTCGTCATAACCAAGGTCCTTGGCCCATTCACGCAGGGATCCATACCGGGCAATCTCGTAGTGCTCGACGGCTTGGCACGCTGCCAGAAGACCGGCATCCAGTGCGGTGCCAGATGCCTCTTCCATCAGCCCGTCGGTCTCGTTGATCAGGCCTTCGATCGCATCGCATTTTTCGCCCGAAGCCTTCTTGCCGATGGATTTGAAGACCAGCTCCAGTTTCTTGATCTGGCCCTTGGTCTCTTCGAGATGATCCTCGGCAGCCTTCTTCAGCTTGGCGTCCTTGGCCGCCTTGGCCACCTTCGGAAGGGCCTTGGTGATGGCGTTCTCGGCGTAATACATATCCTCGAGTGTATGCTCGAAAATCTCAGCCAGCGTTTTCATTTGGGATTGCTCCTTGCCGGAATTGGCAAGGGAGGGAATGGATCACAGGCAAGAAGGTTCCTCCCAAAACAGCAAGAACTCCCCCTCGACCTGCTGGCACCGTGTCGTGCCTCCACAACGGCGGACCGACCACGCTCCCCGCGCAGCGAAGGAACTTTACGCCCCACTCCATGTTGTCCTGCAGCAGCAGGAGACAATCGATGCAGAACGACTATGAAACCGGCGCACGCAGGCCAGTCGCACGGAAAGGCCCGGATCCCAGCGATGCCTTTTCGCAGCAGGCTGCCGAAAACAAGCAGCCGGCCGACCGATACGGCAACACGGAGCCCGTTGGCGAGACCAACGAAAAGGCGCGCCATTCAGATGGCCAGAACGCGCCGGGCACCAGCACGCATATCCTTGAACGACCAGGCGGCAGCGAGCAGCCTGGCTACAGGATGAAGCGGGCCCGCTTTTGGCAGTCTTGACCCCGCCCAGCCCTTGCATCCGTCAACATCACCCATCAACCGGATCGGTTTCGGCGTTCAGGCGTTGCTGCTTCGTTGAAAGGAGCCAATCGCCATGAACGTCGCCAACCTGCAACTCGAAGGCCTGATCATGGCCATCGCAGCTATCAATCACGTCCTCGTCCGCAAGGGTGTGCTGACGGTCGAGGAAATCGACATCGCCTTGCGCAAAGCCGAAGCGAGCGAGACCGCCGAAGATCGATCAGAGGGAATGTCGTCGTCAAATCGCGACGCCATCAACTTCCCGATCAGGGTGCTGGAACTTGCCAACCAATGCCAGCCGGAAGCGGATATTCCCTCATTCTCCAAGCTGGCACGAATGATCGGCCAGATGAAGGAACCCTACAACGACCAGAGGTGACAACATCGCAGTCCTTCCACCGCGGGTGCGAGCTGAACGCAACGCGGATCGATATGGGGCCAATGCGCGTTGAAATGTGCTTCCCAGGAGCGGTTGCACGATGAAAGACGTCAGGTCTATCGATTGGACCGAACCGGCCACCTTCTACGAGAGCCGGCTGGGTCCGGGGATGCTGTTCGATCACCTTTCACAGGCAGTGCGGCACGCGGTCAACGTTCCCTTGCGCAGGCAGCACGACACCGCAAGGATCGTCACGCGCTCAGGGTCGCAGTACGGCTGGCAAGAGATCAACGTCCTTCACCATCATTTGCGGGCCATCGACAGGAGCTGAGTTGCGCCGCCCTACCCCTTTGGAAGTTGACCCAGATCAAGTTCAACGCCTCCGCCTGGCACTATAGTTGCCTCGACAATTCGCAAGGAGATGAAATGTCGAACACACCGCACACCCTGGGTGAGGAATTTCCCGGCAAGCTGGATACCATTCACGCCCTGAAAGCACAGGACGTCGCTTCGCTCGTATCCTCGAAGAATATGACGATGTGAACGACCAGATCCACAAGGCTGAAACCCACATCGAACCGGTGAGCCAGGAACACGAGGCGACGTTGCGAAAGCGCCGGCTGATGCTCAAGGACGCGATCGCAGGCGCTGTCGCAGCAAGCTGATGGACTGCCCCCCGCAGCCGCCGGCCGCGGGACCCGATCAATACGACGATGATCAAGCAGTGGAGGTAGATTTGTACACGCATATCCTCATAACCACCGACGGTTCCGAACTTGCGCAGAAGGGTGTCGACCACGGGCTGACGCTGGCCAAGAATCTTGGCAGCAAGGTCACGGTCATCACCGTCACCGAGCCCTATCCATTGAACAGTCCTGCGACGATGGCTTCGTGGAGCGATGCCCAGCAAAAGCATGCCGATGCAGCGCTGAGCCTCGCCAAAGAAGCGGCCTCCCGGATCGGCGTCAGCGTGGAGCCTGTCCAGGCATTCGGCGAGTCACCCGCCGAAGCGATCGTCGAGACCGCCACGGAGCGCGGCTGCAACCTCATCGTCATGGCCTCCCATGGCCGCCGCGGGGTGAGCCGGCTGTTGCTCGGCAGCCAGACGGCAGAGGTCGTCCATTACTCCAAGGTTCCGGTGCTGGTCGTACGATAGGCAGGCAGCTGCGTTGTTCGACCCTCAAGAGGCGCCGAAAGGCGCCTCTTTGCTTTTCAGGCCCCTCTTTCGCCCACCGCCTCCGGCGAATGCTGCGCCAGGAGTTTCCCGTTCTGCGGGCCTAAAGACGGCGACCAGCAAGATCGCCCATAGGTGCATGCAAAAAATTCTCATCAATCCATGATTGCATATATTATCGGGTGATTTTTTTCTAGAAAAATATAGTTTAACTATAGTATATTAAGATTCGAAGTGATTATACTTCTCTTGTGGCGGCACGAATTCTGAACGGTGCTTTCACATGACCAAATCATCTGATTGACGACTTTTCGAGGAAATTCATGAAACTATTGGGAGCTTCGCTCGGCGCCTCGGTCTCGGTAGCGGCAATCGCGCTGGGCATAGCACCGGCAGGAGCCGGCCAAAGCACGATCGACTTCGAAATTTGCACTTTCGAAAACTGTGAAGGATGGTCAGGTGCCTACGCCGGAGTGGGTTTCGACAACGCATATCGGGGAACCGGTTACGCCGGCGCAGTCAAGCAAACCTCTTCAGCCGATATCGACAACGCTTACGCACATTGGGGCGTGATCTACGGCGCGGCAACGAACGACTACCACATTAATACCGTCACCGCCTATGGTTCTGAATTCAACGGCCTGGACGCCTCGCGCCAGACCCAGTCCTATACCGGCGTGCCAGGGCTTCCCGCCAACTCGGTTCGCTGGTTCGACAGCTTCACCAACAATACCGGCGACACGATTACCGCCAACATCGTCTTCAGCGGCACTCTCGCCGCCGGCGACGACATGTACGTTCACGCCACGGAATCAGGTTATGTGGTGACCGGCCAGTTCGAGCCTGGCAACGAGTCCTTGAGCCCGGTCATCGCCCATCTCTACGGCAACAACGACTACGCCTTCAATCAGGCCGCAGCGTACTACGCCAACCACGACGACAGCCCCTACATCGTCTTCCCGGTAACCGTCGCGGCGGGCCAAACCGTGTCGATCATGAACGTCAACCTGCTCTTCGGCGAGATAGGGCGCAATATCGACTCCGACGGCGCGCTGTATGCCGCCGACGTCGCACTTGCCATCCAGCAGTCGGAACTCTTCATCAACAGCCCGATCTTTGCCGGCCTGACCGCCGCCCAAGTCCAGAGCCTGCTCAACTGGACCGTCAAGGACACTGGCCTCGTCGCGGCTGGCGGCTCTGTCGCCTTGTCCCAACGCCTGCACGAAGCCTACGATCTCATGCTTGCCCGCGGCACCGGTTCGACAGGCGGCCAGGCCACGGCACAACTCGCCACCGGCGCACTGCAATATACAGAGGAAGGCAAAGCCGGTTCGGACGGAGCCGCGGCACTTGCCCGCTCGATCGGCGATGCCGGCGGCAATGTTGCGCTTGCCGGCTTCGACGGCAGCCGCAGCTTCCTCTTCGGCGGCTACACCACCGGCTCGCAGGATTTCACCGCAGGACAGCTCGACTTTTCGGGCTATGTCACAGGCCTCGGCATCGAGCACGCCATATCGCCCGATCTGCTCGTCGGGCTCGCCGGCGGCTATGCCAGCGGCGACGGCGACATCGAAGGCGTCTACGCCAACCTCGAAAACCGCCAGTTCACCGCCTCCCCCTATGTCCGCTGGCAGGCGCCGACCGGCACCGTCTTCGACGGCCGGCTTTCCGCCTCGACCGAGCGCTGGCAATATGCCCGTACGGCGGGTGCAGGAACGGCCTCTGCCGAGATCGACGGCTACAGCCTGGGTGCGCATCTGCGCGCTTCGCATGACGTCGAACTGGAAGCGGCCAAAATCACCCCCTTTGCCAGCCTGACCTACCTGCGCACGCACGTCGATTCCTATATCGAGACGGGCGCCGGCGCGGGCAACCTCGTCGTCCAGTCCTATGATGTCGATCGCCTCGAGGCCCTCGCCGGTATCGGCGCCTCCCGCAGTTGGCAGCTCGCAACCGGAACATCCCTGCGTGGTTTCGGCAGCGTTGGCATCGGCGGCGCCTTCCTCGGCAATGACGAGACGGTCTCGACCCGCTACACGACTGCGGCGACTGCCTTCCTCAGCCAGGCAGAGACGGGGGAAGGCACCTTCGGCCGTGTCGAGGCTGGCCTTGCTGCCGATTTCACCAACAGGCTCAGTCTTACGTCGAGCTACGCCGGATCGTTCGGTGCCGATCGCGACCAGCACACCTTCAACCTCGGCCTCGCTGGCAAGCTCTGACCCATCCCCTGAAATGCTGGAGGCGCCTCACGGCGCCTCCGTTTTCGCTTGCTTCAGGCGTCAGCCCTATCCGGCACGTACATTGCCAGGAACTCGGGGCTCGGCGGGATCGGCGTGATGACGTCGATCAGCACGCCATTGGGATCCGTGGTGATGAAGTGGCGTTGCCCGAAGTCTTCGTCGCGCAGCGAGCGCAGGATCGGCAGCCCTTCCGCGACGAGCCGCGCGTGCACGGCATCGACATCCTTGACCTCGAAATTGATCAGCAGGCCGGCGACCCGCCCGCGCCCCTCCTCGGGGATCGTCTCGTGGTCGCCCTGGACGATGGCGAGATCGACGCCCCTGTCTTCCGTCGACCGCAGATGGACATACCAGCCGGCGTCAAACTCCGACGCGAAGCGGAAGTGCTTGATGTAGAAAGCGGCGGTGCCGGCGACATCGCCGGTCATCAGCACGGGATAGTAGCTCGTCGTTTTCATGGCTTTCCTTATCTCCTCAATCAACATACAGTCTGCATGTAAATGTGAATTAACATACAGGCTGCATGCATGCAAGAGAAAACCGAGCGCCGCTCCAACCGCGACCGCACCGAGGCGACACGCGCCCTCCTGATCGTCGCGGCACGCCGGCTGTTTGCCGAAAAATCCTACGCCGAGACCAGCACACCGGAGATCGTCGCCGCCGCGGGCGTCACGCGCGGCGCCCTCTACCACCACTTTGCCGACAAGCAGGAGCTGTTCCGCGCCGTGGCCGAGCAGGAGGCGGCATCGGTCGCCGCCGAAATCGAGGATGCTGCACCGCAAGCCATGGGCGCCCGCGAAGCTTTGCTCACCGGCAGCAAGGCCTATATCGAAGCCATGCGCTCGCCCGGCAGGACGCGGCTGTTGTTGCTCGACGGCCCCGCTGTGCTCGGCCGCGCCGGCATGGACGAGATCGACAACCGCCACGGCAACCGCACCTTGCGCGAGGGCCTCGCCGCCACGATGCGGGCCGGCGCCATGCGCAAGCTGCCGCTGGCTGCGCTGACCGGCCTGCTTGCCGCCGCCTTCGACCGAGCAGCCTTGGCGATCGATGCCGGCGCCCCACCCGAAGACGAGATTGCCGTCATCTCGGCGGTCATTGACGGGCTGATGCTGCGCGAGCGGCCCTGAAAAGCAAAAGCCCGGCACAAGGGCCGGGCCATGATCTGCGAGGCAATCGCCGCCAGCCTCAGCCGAACATGCGCTCGCCCTGTTCGTCGACCAGCTGCCGCCCCTTGGTCAGCGACACTTCGACGGCATCGTCGAGCGCCGCGAAGCGGTCGGCGCGGATGAACTTGTGCTCCTTGACCGTGCCGCCGATTTCCTTGGAAACCACGCCACAGGTCTGGAACTGGCCGCCTTCCTTGTAGGGCATCGCCTTGATCGAAAAGCCCTTGTATTCGATCTCCTTGGCAACGGCCGCAGCGGCGGGCTCGGCCGCACCGCCACCACCGCCAAAAAGCCTCTTCAGAAACGACATGCTTGTTCTTCCCGTTGTTTTTCCGAAGCTTAGACGCTTGTCTTGAATCAGTCGAGGCGTTTCGAACCGGTGGCAGCCAGGGCACACGCACCGCACGTGCGCCCTGCCTCTTCACTGCCGGTCGCTAGCCGAGCGAAGCGATGATTTCGCGATAGGCAAGTTCCGGGAATGCCTTCAGCGTGCGTGTCCTGACGTTGCCGCCCTGTCCAAGGATCAGCGCGAAGCGCGCCACCACCGCGTCGTCCGGCGCCTCGGCCACCGCCACCATGTCGCATTCGCCCATGGTCAGGTAGAACTGCTTGAACGAGCCGCCCATGTCGCCGAGCAGCTTTTTGGCCGCGTCGAGCCGCTTGGGCGAGTTGCGCACCTCGCGCACGCCCTGGTCAGTCCAATTGAGCAGCATGATATATGTCGTCATGGCACACCTCCCTCCGGTGCCACGGAGCACGGCTCAAATAGCCGGGGCGGGCATCCGGGTCGTCGCCCTCAATGCATCCACGCGCGGGAGTATCCTCCCCCTCCGTATCAGGTGCAAGTTCGTGCTGTGCTGGGGCGGCAGCGGGCCTCTGGCGCTCAGCCGCTGTGGCCTGGGCTGGCGAGGCGCTTTTCCATGAACACGCTGAGCGGGTCCTCGCCGTAGTCGCCGAACGGCCCTCGACGCTCAAACCCGGTGCGCTCGTAGAGCGCCAGTGCCTCGTGATTGGCGATACCGGTCTCGAGCCGCAGCAAGGTAAGGCCGACCGCCCTGGCACGAGCCTCGAGTTCGGCCAGGATCGCCTTGGAAAGCCCTTTGCCCCTGGCTGCCGGTATCACCCACATGCGTTTGAGTTCGGCCCAACCGTCCGCCATGGCGAGTGCGCCGGTGCCGACGGCGGTCCCCTGATCGTCGCGCGCGACGACAAAATGCACATTGTCGGCCCTGAGGGCTTCGAGCGGCAGGAAGTGGTTGCTTTCGGCCGGATAGAGCGACGCGCCATAGGCGTCGCCGTCTTCCAGCAGCGCGATGACCCCCGGCGTGGCCGGATCTTCGCGGCCGATGCTGAACTGCATCACGTGGCCCTTCAGCGTTCGGTCAGCGCCAGCTTGGCGCCGAGCATAACGAAGGCCGCAGCAAAGGTCCGCCGCATCCAGGTCATGACCCGCGGGCTGCTCGTCACCTTGTCGCGCATGGCGGCGGCGCACAGGCCGTAGATGGCGAAGATGACGAACGTCGCCAGCATGAAGAAACCGGACAATTCGAGCATCCGCCCGAGCACGTTCGGCTCGTTGGGTGCAATGAATTGCGGCAGGAAGGCGACGAAGAAGATCGACAGCTTCGGATTGAGCAGATTGACCAGGATGCCGTCGATCAGCACCTGCCATGTGCTGCGCGGATCGGCGTTGGTTTCGATCTTGAGCGCGCCATGTTCGCGCAGGCTATGCCATGCCATGTAGAGCAGATAGGCGACGCCGGCATATTTGACGATCTCGAACAGCAGCGCGCTGGTGTGCAGCAGCGCGGCAATGCCGGTCAGCGCCGCGATCAGATGCGGCACGATGCCGAGCGTGCAGGCAAAAGCGGCTAGCACGCTTGCCTTGCCGCCGCGCGAAAGGCCGGCAGCGAGCGTGTAGACAACACCGGAGCCGGGCGAAGCGACGATGATCAGCGTGGTCAGCAGGAATTCGATCGACACGGCAACCTCCCAGGTCGCCAGGACCATAATTGAACAGGCGCGCCTGCGGAAGCCACCCGATTTCGCAACCATTGCCTTTTGTGCCCAGGCCCATTAGGAACGGGCCGCTGCGCCAACGCACGCCGTAAGCGTCTCACGTCAAGCAACGCATTCAACCGGCCCGACCGGGAGGAATGCCATGTCTTGCGCTCTCGTGATTGATGCCGATCTCAGGAAATACTCTCCCATGACCCTACGTTCGAAGCCGCGCGGCAAGCTGCCGGCGCGTTATGCCGCCTTTGCCATGCCGCTGGTTCTGTCGGTGGTGATGACCTTTGTGGTCTCGGCCATCTCGACGCTGAAGAGCCTCGGCCCGACGCCCGCCTTCCTCGCCACTTGGCCGTCGGCTTGGGCGCTGTCCTGGCTGGTGGCGTTTCCCACCCTGCTCTTGGTGCTGCCGCTCGTCCGCCGCATCGTCGCACTGGTCGTCGAGTCTCCCAGGGCGTCGTGACTACTATGGGTGGCGCCAGGCGCCACCCAGTTCCTGCCGTTTGCGCGGGTCAAAACCCGGCGGAGGCATGCCGTACAAGCCGCCACTCTGTCCGTAACGTGCAAACAATCGGAACTTTTGTGCAACCAGTTGGTTTGGCTTGGTGAAAGCAAACCAAGGATGATGCCATGAACAGTCAACATCATTCCATGCAGAACTACCTTCGTCTTCTGGCGATGGCCGTTCTATCCTACATCGCCATGTTTGCGCTGATGTATGCCATGGTGAACACGTTCGCCGATGTATTTGCAAACCTGAACCAGTTCTACATGGCAGCACTGATGGTGTTCCCGATGATTTTGATCGAGCTCCTGCTCATGCGCGCCATGTATCCCAACCGCGCGATGAACATGGCGATCGTCGCCTTCAGCCTTCTGGTGTTCGCCGCGTCGTGGTTCATGATCAGGGAACAGACGGGGGTTGGCGACGTGCAGTTCCTGAAATCGATGATCCCGCATCACTCCGGCGCGGTGCTGATGTGCGAAAACGCCACCCTCGGCGACGCGGAGATCTCCGCGCTGTGCGCCGATATCGTGCCCGGCCAGCAGGCCGAGATCGACAAGATGAAAGAGATCTTGCAGCGTCTGGAAGGCGCATGATCCTGCCTCGGCCAAGGCTGCGGCCGCGATCCCGCCAATGCAGGGAAGGTCACCCATGATCCGGGTTCGGTCAGCGTCCTAGGACCTCGGCAAACGGCCTGTCCCGATCAGCCGGCCACGTGCATCGGCTGGCAGTCGGGGCTCTGGATCGCCGCCAGCATGTCCTCGGCGACATGTCGCCAGCTCCGCAGGCTGGGCCTTGCCTCGGCAATGCGCTGTTGCAGGCTGCGACGATAGTCCTGGTCGGTGGCCAGCCGTTCCAGCAGGCCGGCCAGTTCCCCCGGCGAATCCGGGTCGAAATAGACAGCGAGGTCACCACCAACCTCCGGCAGGCTGGACGATGGCGACGCCAGTGCGGGCGTGCCCAGCCAGAGCGACTCCCCCAGCGGCAGGCCCCAGCCTTCGAGTTTGCTCGGCATCAGGGTGGCCAGCGCGTTCTGGTACAGCCTGATGAGGTCCGCCTGCGACGGGCTGTCGACCATCAGCACATGCGGCGCCACCATCGCATTCAGGCCGCTCTTGAGGCCGGCGACCGTCCTGCGACGGTTGGCGCCGGCGATCACCATCAGCGGCGGTGTCTTGCCTTGCTCCACCAGCAGCCGCTGTGCGGCGAGAACGACATCCAGGTTCTTGCGCCCGAGCGTGATGCCCACGCCCAGCACATAGGGCCGCGCCGGCAGCTCGAGCTTCGGCTTCTCGCCGTCCGCGCGGCATTCATGCGCCAGGGGAACCACCGAGACCCCGGGAAGCGGCGGCAACAGTCCCTCCTTCACCTTCGCCTGCAGGTCCCTCGCAGTGAACTGCGAGTTGGCGATGATATGGCTGGCGTGGCGGATCACCTTGTTGTTGTCCGCATGGAAATTGAGCTGGAATGCATCCGGCTTGTCACCAAAATCGTGCAACGGGATGCAATCGTGCAGCAGCGGGTAGAACCGCGTCTTGGAACGGGTCCGGACCAGGCAATCGATCATGTCGACCAGGAGCTTCGGCCGCCCCGCCGACACCAGATATCCATCATTGAGCGCAATCGGCTTCAAATGCGACCGGAGCGCGCGCAGTTTTGAACGGTTGACCGCTCTCAGGAATGCGCTGAACGTGGTCGCAAACATGCGGTTCGGCAGGCTGCGGCCCGCCTTCGGTCCACGCAGCCGGAAAGGAATCGCGCCTTCCGGAAAGCCGAGATCGACGACGCCGTTATAGGACGCCTTGCCGAAATGCGGTTTGACCTCGAAGAAGTCGCGCGCGGTCTCATCGTACACGACAAATACCACGCCCTTGTCGAGGAGATGAAGCTCATAGCCGATCTCCGCCACCACCCTGGCGATGCCATAGAATTTGAGCCTGCCCCGGCTCAGCAGATAAAGTTCGCTCAGATCGTAATAGACAGGTGAACTCAAACAGGCTGACCCGATTTTGAACGGTGGAAAGCAAAATGGCCGTCCTGGGGACGGCCATTTCTGAGTTTCTTGTCAGCTGTCGAGGAAGCTGCGCAGCTTACGGCTGCGGCTCGGATGCTTGAGCTTGCGCAGCGCCTTGGCCTCGATCTGGCGGATGCGTTCGCGGGTGACCGAGAACTGCTGGCCAACCTCTTCGAGCGTGTGGTCGGTGTTCATGCCGATGCCGAAGCGCATGCGCAGCACGCGCTCCTCGCGCGGGGTGAGCGAGGCGAGCACGCGCGTGGTCGTCTCGCGCAGGTTCGCCTGGATTGCCGCATCGATCGGCAGGATCGCCATCTTGTCTTCGATGAAATCGCCGAGGTGCGAATCCTCCTCGTCGCCGACCGGCGTTTCGAGGCTGATCGGCTCCTTGGCGATCTTCAGCACCTTGCGCACCTTCTCGAGCGGCATGGCGAGCTTTTCAGCCAGTTCTTCCGGCGTCGGCTCGCGGCCGATCTCGTGCAGCATCTGGCGCGAGGTCCGCACGATCTTGTTGATCGTCTCGATCATGTGCACCGGGATGCGGATGGTGCGGGCCTGGTCGGCGATCGAACGCGTGATCGCCTGCCTGATCCACCATGTCGCATAGGTCGAGAACTTGTAGCCACGGCGGTACTCGAACTTGTCGACCGCCTTCATCAGGCCGATGTTGCCTTCCTGGATCAGGTCGAGGAACTGCAGGCCGCGGTTGGTGTACTTCTTGGCGATCGAGATGACGAGACGGAGGTTGGCTTCCACCATCTCCTTCTTGGCCATCGCCGCTTCGCGCTCGCCCTTCTGCACCTGGTTGACGATCTTGCGGAATTCCAGAATCGAGATCGCTGTTTCTGTGGCGAGGTTCTGGATTTCGGCGCGCAGGTCGCGGATCGCGTCCTTCTCGTTCTTGGTGAACTCCTTCCAGCCACGGCTGGACAGGTTCGAGATCGAGCGGATCCAGTTCGGATCGAGTTCCGAACCCTGATATTCGCGCAGGAATTCCTCGCGGCGCACACCGTAGCTTTCGGCCAGGCGCAGCAGCTTGCCCTCGTTCTGCACCAGCCGCTTGTTGATGTCGTAGAGCTGCTCGACAAGCGCCTCGATGCGCGCATTGTTGAGCGACAGCGACTTCACCGCCTTGACGAGTTGGTCCTTCAGTTCCTTGAGACGACGGTCCTGGCTCGGCGACAGGGTGCCGGCGGCAGCAAGACGGTTTTCGACCTGCTGGTCCTGCAGCTTGCGCAGCTTCTTGTAGGTGTCGGCGATGACGTCGAGGGTTTCCATGACCTGCGGACGCAGTTCCGCTTCCATGGCCGCCAGCGACAGGCTTGCCTCGTCGTCTTCTTCCTCATCCTCTTCGCCGCGGGTGTCGCCACCCACGTTGGTGACGTCGTCTTCCTCGTCGCGGCCGCCGCGGCGCGACTTTTCGTCGGCCTTCGGCTTGGCGTCCTCGTCGACACGCTCGACGATCGGCGCCTGCTTGGCCTCGGGGCCTGCATAGGTCGCTTCGAGATCGATGATCTCGCGCAGCAGGATCTTGGCTTCGTTGAGTTCGTCGCGCCAGATGATGATGGCCTGGAAGGTCAGCGGGCTTTCGCACAGGCCCGCGATCATCGTCTCGCGGCCGGCCTCAATGCGCTTGGCGATCGCGATCTCGCCCTCGCGCGACAGAAGCTCCACCGAGCCCATCTCGCGCAGATACATTCGCACGGGGTCGTCGGTGCGGTCGGTCGGCTCTTTCTTGGTCGTCGTCGCGGCAACGGCCGTGCCGGTCTGTTCGGCAAGCTCGTTGGCATCTTCCTCGGCATCGCCTTCGGCGGCCTCGGCTTCTTCGCCCTGCTCGTCGTCCTCGACCACGTTGATGCCCATGTCGGACAGCATCGCCATCGTGTCTTCGATCTGTTCGGAGGTCACTTCCTCCGAAGGCAGCACCGCGTTGAGCTCGTCCATGGTGACATAGCCGCGCTTCTTCGCGACCTTGATCATCTTCTTGACAGCGTCATCGGAAAGGTCGAGCAAAGGGCCGTCAGTTGCGCCTTCGCGTTCGGTCTCGACCTCTTCCTTTTCTTTTGTCGCCATTCTTTGCTTTCTCCAGGCGGCCCGTCAGCCGCTTAAACTCTCGGACAGTGCAAATCAGATGGCTTCATCCAACCTGCGCCTGAACTGCCAGTAGCTGCACCTGTGTTAAGTCCAGATTAACCCTGATATCTGTGGCGGAATATCTTCCTGTCCAGTGACAAGCGCCCCAATCCGCATTCTACAGGCCGTCGACACGACTGGCGGTCTGGCCGCCGGTTAACTTTTCGAATCGACCTGATTCCGTCATTCCGGCGGAAGGTCAAGCGCCTGTCGCATGATTCGCGACAAAAAAGCGAATCAAATGCGGGATTATCGCAATCTCGCTCTAGTTCCGCCCGCCTCGGCCCGAGGACACCCCGAAGCCTTCGATAAGCGCCTCGGTGGCTTGCACGTCGTGAAACTGCGCCTGGATCTCCACCAGATGCCGATAATTCTCGTCGGTCGGATCGGTAGCCAGCGCCGCCTCGGCCTGTTTCAGTTCCTTATGTAAGGTGCGGGCGCTGCGGTGCAAGTGCAGCGCCTGGGCGAAGGCGTCGCGGGCATCTTCGATCGCCGCATCCTCGAGTGCCGTCCACTGCCGCGTCCGCCGCGCCAGCGCCACCGCCCGCTCCCACATCTCGGCGCAGCCGACCCGCCCGATAGCCGCCACCACCGCCTCGCGCGTGTTGGCTTCGCCATGCGCCATGGCATCGATCAGCACCGTATGCAGTTGCCTCAGTTCGCCGTGGCTGAGATCGAGCTTTTCGACATGGTCGAAATTCTCGTCGATCAGCGCGGGATGGTTGACCAGCGCCACCACCAGGGCCGCCTCGCGCAACGGCATGATGCCGCCCGCCCGCTTGACCATCGCCGAGCGCGCCAGGCTTTCCGATACGGCAAACCGGCCGGCCGCCGCGCCCGCGCCGCCCTTGTTCCACTGGCCACGCTCGCCGCCCTTGCCGAACGAGCCCTTGCCGCGCTCGCCCTGGCCCTGCTGCCTGCCGCGCTGGTTGCCGAAGAAACTCAGCACCCGTTCGCGCATCTCCTGCTGGTAGTGATAGCGGACGCTTTCGTCCTTGATCCTGCCGGTCAGCTCGCGCAGCGTCTTTTCAAGCTCGGCGCGGCGCTCGGGCGTGTCGAACACGCCGCCCGAAGTCTCGCGCATCCAGACCAGTTCGGACAACGGTCGCGCGGCGGTAAGTACCGCGCGAAACGCCTCCGGCCCCTCGGCCTTGACCAGGTCGTCGGGGTCCTTGCCCTCGGGCAGCAACGCAAAGCGCGCGGTATGCCCGGGCGCCACCAACGGCAGCACCATGTCGGCGGCGCGATAGGCGGCCTTGAGGCCGGCCTTGTCGCCATCGAAGCACAGCACCGGCTCGCCCGACATGCGCCACAACAGTTCGAGCTGGTTTTCGGTCAACGCCGTGCCGAGCGGCGCCACCGCATTGTCGAAGCCGGCCTGGGCCAGCGCGATCACGTCCATGTAGCCTTCGACGGCGATGACCGCCCCGCCCTTCTGTAGCGCCTTGCGGGCGCGGGCGAAATTGTAGAGCACGTTGCCCTTGTGGAAGAGCTCGGTCTCCGGCGAGTTCAGATACTTGGCAGAGACCTCCGCCGACATGGCGCGGCCGCCAAAGGCGATGATGCGTCCGCGCGAATCGGGAATCGGGAACATGATGCGGTCGCGGAAGCGGTCGTAGGAGACCGGCACGTCCTCGAACACGGTCAGTCCGCAGGCCTCCATCTGCACCTTCTCGATGCCCTTGGACGCCAGGAACTCCTTGAGCGCATTGCGGCTGTCGGGCGCAAAACCGAGCCTGAACGTCTGCTGCGTCAAAGGCGTAAGGCCGCGGTCGCGCAGATAGGCCCGCGCCCTTGCCCCGTCGGCACTCTGCAGCCGGTCCTCGAAGAACTTCGTCGCCAGTTCCATCACGTCGGTAAGGCTGGCGCGTTCCTTCTCGCGCCGCTCCTCATGCGCATCGCGCGCCGGCATCGGCACGCCGGCCATCTCGGCGATGCGCTCGACCGCCTCCGGGAAGGTCATGCCGTCGAGATCGGTCAGGAAGCGGAAATGGTCGCCCGAGACACCGCAGCCGAAGCAGTGGTAGCGGCCCTTGCGGTCCTCGCAGTGGAACGACGGTGACTTCTCGCCGTGGAACGGGCAACACGCCCAGAAATCGCCGCGCGGCGCGTTGGTCTTCTTGCGATCCCAGGTCACGCGCAGGCCCACCACGGCCGAAATCGGCACGCGGTCGCGTATCTCGCTCAAGAATCCGTCGGAAAAGCGCATCGGGCCCTGCTTGTTTGAAACTGATATAGGCGCTCGCTCCGTCGGACACGACTCCTATTCGCCAGCATGCCCGCTGTTCACAGGCCAATCGCAGCGACCATCCCAATTGCGTGCACGGAATGTCGCCCGGGAACCCGAGGCTCCGCCGGACGTATCTCATATATGAGCAACTCAGATATCTTGCGAGCAGTGCACACGCGTGCAATATGGACGAAAAATATTATCCGGCTAATCTAATCGACATGGTCAAGACAGTGATTCGCATGCGCGTCCTGCCCTTCGCAGCCGCCCCAGACTTCAGCCGGTGCCGCCGATGAGCGGCTCCGTCGTCCTGCTCCACCTCGCCGGCGCGATAGCCTTGCTGCTGTTCGCCACGCGCATGGTGCGCACCGGCGTCGAACGCGCCTATGGCGACGTCCTACGCCACAAGCTGCGCAACACCATGCGCAACCCGATCCTGGCCGTTCTGGCCGGCACCGCGCTCGCCATCGCCTTCCAGAGTTCCACCGCGGTCACCCTGCTCGTCGGCTCCTTCGCCGGGGCCGGCATCGTCAGCGGCATCGCCGGCCAGCTTGCCGTGCGCGGCGCTGAGATCGGCTCGGCACTGGTCATCAAGATCCTGACCTTCGACCTGTCGCTGCTGGTGCCGATCTGCCTCGCCGCCGGCACCACCATGTTCCTGGCCACCGACCGCCGCAGCTGGCAGCAGACCGGCCGCATCCTCGTCGGCATCGGCCTTCTCGTGCTCTCGCTCGAAATGGTCGGCCAGGCCTCCGAGCCGCTGCGCGAAAGCAGGCTGCTGCCCGTCATCGTCGACTATTTCGCCGGCGATCCCATCACCGCCTACCTGCTGGCCGCCGTCGTCACCTGGCTGTTCCATTCCTCGATCGCCGCCGTGCTGTTGATCGTCACCCTTGCCGGCCGCGGCTTCGTGCCGCCCGAACTCGGCATCGTGCTGGTGCTCGGCGTCAATCTCGGCAGCTCGATCATCGCCCCCCTGCTCACCCGCAACGCCGAACCCGGAGTCCGGGTCGTCCCCATCGGCAATCTTCTGATGCGCGGCGCAGGCTCGCTCGTCATGCTGGTTGCCTTCCTCTGGGCCAAGCCGTCGGTCGCCTTCCTCGGCGCGACCGTGCCCGACCAGATCATCAACGCCCATATCCTGTTCAACTGCATCATCCTGGTCGCCGGTATCCCGCTCGCCAAGCTGGTCTACAGTGCCTCGGAAAAGATCGTCGCGCTGGGCACCAGGGCCGACCCGGCCAAGGACATGGCGCTAGCCGAACTCAGCGCGCTCAACGAGGCCGCGCTCGACACGCCGTCCCAGGCGCTGGCCAACGCCACGCGCGAAGTGGTCCGCGTCTGCGAAACCGTCGAGATCATGCTCCAGCGCATCATCGAGCTCTACGAGAAGCCCGAGGCCGACAAGATCGCAGCCCTTGCATCCCTCGACGATCGGGTCGACCGCAAGCATGCAGCGATCAAGCTCTACCTCGCCAAGGCCACCATCCGGCCGATGACCGAGGACGAGGCGCTGCGCTGCCAGGAACTGCTCGGCGCCTGCGTCAAGCTCGAGCAGGTCGGCGACATCATCGTCCGCAACATGCTCGCCCATGTGCAGAAGAAGCTCGACCGCGGCCTCGAGTTCACGCCCGAGGGCTGGCGCGAACTGACCGCGTTCCACGCATCGGTGATGGCCAATGCGCGCCTTGCCTTCAACGTGCTGGTGTCGCGCGACGCCAATACCGCCCGCCAGCTCGTGCTCGAGAAGGACAGGCTGCGCGACGTCGAGAAGCAGACCAGCCAGAGCCATTTCCTGCGCCTGCGCGACGGCACCATCAAGAGCGTCGAGACCAGTTCGATCCACCTCGACACCATCCGCGACCTCAAGCAGATCAACTCGCTGCTCGCCTCGATGGCCTATCCGGTGCTCGAAGAGCAGGGCCTGCTGCGCGGCTCGCGCCTCAAGGCAAGCTGAGCGGACTCAGACATCCCCTTCTCCCATTGTGGGGTGAGGAGTGGTGGCCGAAGGCCAGGAAAAGCCAACGATTTGGCTGTTCCAACGACGAGCGCCCAGAGCCATAGCGGAGGGCCGGGGTGCCCCGAAGGGGCAGATGAGGGGTGCTGGACGGAGTATGGTATTTCCAAACTCTCTTTGACGGCACGCATTCTCCACCCTCCCACTCCGCCCAGCACCCCTCATCCGTCTCGGCGCTACGCGCCGATCCACCTTCTCCCACAAGGGGAGAAGGTAAGCCTCGCGCCCTGGCCTCACGGACAAGCCTTGCCTGCCACCGCCAATCCGAGTGAGGCTCTCCCTCCGAACCCGGGGATCAGCACATGGCCGCGCTCGACCAGAAAACCCTCATCGCCGAGATGACCGCATGGCGGCGCGACCTGCATGCCCATCCCGAATTCGGCTTCGAGGAGAAGCGCACCGGCGCCTTTGTCGCCCGAAAGCTGAGGGAATTCGGCCTCGACGAAGTCGTCGAAGGTATCGGCGGCACCGGCGTCGTCGGCACGCTGCGCCGCGGAACCGGCAATCGAGCCATCGCGCTCAGGGCCGACATGGACGCCTTGCGCATCACCGAGCAGGCCAGCCACGGCCACGCCTCGCAAAATACCGGCGTCATGCATGCCTGCGGCCATGACGGCCACACGGCGATGCTGTTGGGCGCCGCCAAGCTGCTTGCCGGCGACGGCGGCTTCGACGGCACCGTGCGCTTCGTCTTCCAGCCCGCCGAGGAGTGGGGAAAGGGCGCGCTCGCAATGCTCGACGACGGCCTGATGAGCCGCTTCCCCTTCGACGAGATCTACGGCCTGCACAACATGCCCGGCCTGCCCGTCGGCCATTTCGAGACCCGGCCCGGGCCGATCATGTCGGCGGAGGACAATTTCGAGATCGTGCTGCGCGGCCTCGGCGGCCACGCCGCCCGCCCGCATGGCGGCCGCGAGGTGCTCGTCGCCGCCTGCGCGCTGGTCGCCAATCTGCAGACCATCGTCTCGCGCCGGCTGAGCCCGGCCGACATCTCGGTCGTCTCGGTCACCGAACTCATCACCGACGGCACCCGCAACGCCCTGCCCGGCTTTGCCCGCGTGCTCGGCGACGCCCGCAGCTTTCGCCCGGAGGTCAGCGCCGAAATCGAACGGCAGATGCGCATCATCGCCGAAGGCACGGCGCTGACCTACAATTGCACCGCCGAGGTGACCTACACCAGGGAGTTCGTACCGCTGATCAACGACGCCGATGCCACCGAGGCGGCGATCGCAGCAGCCCGCACCGTCTTTGAAACCGGCGCGGTCAACGGCCACGGCGAGATCGTCACTGCTTCCGAGGATTTCGCCCGCTTCCTCGATCATGTGCCCGGCTGTTTCGCTTGCATCGGCAATGGCGAAGCCTCGGCGCCGCTGCACAACCCGTCCTTCGATTTCAACGACGAGGCCTTGATCCACGGCGCGCGCTTCCACGCAGCCATCGTGCGCCAGCGCCTGCCCGAGGCGTGACCTCACCTTCTCCCCTTGTGGGAGAAGGTGCCCCGAAGGGGCGGATGAGGGGTGTTGGAAGAAACGAGAGGAAGCAGAAGGGAACTCCGGGGGGCGGAGACGCAGCACTTCGTCCAGCACCCCTCATCCGTCTCGGCGCTGCGCGCCGATCCACCTTCTCCCGCAAGGGGAGAAGGCAGGCCGCGCCGGCATCCTTGACGACATCGACCTTGCCCGAATCGGATTTGTTGGCGACACTCAAGCTGGCCGTGCAGCCTGCCGCTCGCTCCTTCCGGATTGGTGAATGCACCTCACCCTTGGTTTGACCCTCTTGGGTGGCCGTCGGCAACGCGAGCACTGACGTTGTTTGTCACCCCTTCCAAGGGAACCAATCCATGCCGACACTTGATCGCGTGAAGTCCATGGCCAAGGAACTGCGCAGCAGCCTGGCCGCACAAAACATCCACCTCTCGCACAGCGCCTGTCTCGAGATCGTCGCGCACCAATTCGGTTTTTACGACTGGAACATGCTCAAGGCGCACTGCGACACCAAGTCCGAATTCCACATCTCGATCGTGGTCGAGCACGGCTGCGAGGAAGAAGCGGCCGCGTTCTACCAGCGGGCTTTCGGCGCCGTTCGTGGCGGTGCCTACATGTTCGAGGGCGAGCCGATCTCCATAGACCTTCACATCGGGGATACGGCAATGCAAGTCGGAGGAGCCAACCCCCGCAGGGAACTGGAGCCGCACCGAGGCGGCCCCTTTTATCCCAAGGCCAAGGGCGCGGTCAGTACGGTCTTCATACTTGACGTCGCCAACGCTGAGATCGCCCTGCAAAGAGCGGTCAATGCGGGGGCGACCCTTCGGGGAGAGCTGGATGTAGCGACCGACGGCCGACGCGGCGCCACGGTGTTCGATCCGTTCGGCCATATCTGGGCGCTCCAGGACAGGACGCCCCTCAGGCTTCGCCGCGCCGCCTGAGCTCCCAAGAACAACGCCCCGACTGCATGGCAGCCGGGGCGTTGTTCAAAACCCAATCGGGGCAAAGCCTACTGCAGCAGGTTCTTGACGATGCCGCTCGCCTTGCCGAAGTCCATCTGGCCGGGATAGCGCTCCTTGAGCGCATTCATGCAGCGCCCCATGTCGCGCAGGCCGTCGGCACCGACCTCGGCGATCACCTTCTGCGCCGCGTCGCGCACCGCCCCCTCCTCCATCTGCTTGGGCAGGAAGTCGGTGATGATGGTGATTTCGTCGCGCTCCTGCGCGGCGAGCTCCAGCCGTGAGCCTTCCTCGAAGGCCTTGGCCGATTCCTGCCGCTGCTTGACCATCTTGGTCAGGATCTGCAGGATTTCCTCGTCCGACACCGGGTCCTTGCCGGCGCCGCGATGGGCGATGTCGCGGTCCTGGATTGCGGCCTGGATCAGCCGCAGCGTCGAGGTACGGCGCTTGTCGCCGGCTTTCAATGCAGTCTTCAGCGCCTCGGCGAGCATCTCGCGCATGGCCATTACTCCTGAACGTGTCGCAAACAATAGCGCCGACCTGCCACAGTGGCAAACCGAATGACAATGGCCAACTTCCTGTTTTCATTAGGAAAAATAATTAGCCACGAATCCCGAACCGGTCATTGACCACCCGCCGGCCTTCGCTTATTGTCCGCGCCTTGCAAGGACTAGTTTGTTTTGTGCACGGGGCCCGCCTGACGGTGGTCGTCCGTGCTTTTCGCTGCGCGATATGGCCTCTCCCGAGCCATTTTTCAAGTCGCGGCGCCCGTTACGCAGGAGCATCGCCATGGCCTCAGAGACCGCCCCCTGGGCAACCGAAGTGCCGACCGCCGTTCTGGTTCTGGCCGACGGCACGGTCATTACGGGCCGAGGCCTCGGCGCCACAGGCAGTGCCGTCGCCGAAGTCTGCTTCAACACCGCACTGACCGGCTACCAGGAGGTTCTCACCGATCCCTCCTATGCCAGCCAGATCGTCACCTTCACCTTTCCCCATATCGGCAACATCGGCACCAATGACGAGGACATCGAGGACCTCAACCCGGCGGCCCGCTTCGGTGCTGTCGGTGCGGTGTTCAAGGCCGATGTCACCAACCCGTCGAGCTATCGTGCCGCCGACCATCTCGACCAGTGGCTGAAGCGCCGCGGCATTGTCGCCATGTCGGGTGTCGACACCCGCGCGCTGACCGCGCTGATCCGCGAAAAAGGCATGCCCAATGCCGTCATCGCGCACGCCCCCGACGGCAAGTTCGACATCGACAACCTCAAGGCCCAGGCCCGTGCCTGGTCCGGCCTCGTCGGCCTCGACCTCGCCAAGGAGGTCACGTCGGGCCAGTCGTCGTCCTGGACCGAGACGCCCTGGGTCTGGAACGAGGGTTATGGCGAGCGCAACGAGGCCACCATGCACGTCGTCGCCATCGACTACGGCGTCAAGCGCAACATCCTGCGCCTGCTCGCCGGCCTCGGCGCCAAGGTCACGGTGGTTCCTGCCAAGACCTCGGCCGAAGACATCCTGGCGATGAAGCCGGATGGCATCTTCCTGTCCAACGGCCCCGGCGATCCCGCCGCGACAGGCGAATATTCGGTGCCCGTCATCAAGGACCTGCTCAAGACCGAACTGCCGGTCTTCGGCATCTGCCTCGGCCACCAGATGCTGGCCCTTGCCCTCGGCGGCAAGACCGCAAAGATGCACCAGGGCCACCACGGCGCCAACCATCCGGTCAAGGACCACACCACCGGCAAGGTCGAGATCGTGTCGATGAACCACGGCTTTGCGGTCGACGCCGGGTCGCTGCCGCAAGGCGTGGAAGAAACCCACGTCTCGCTGTTCGACGGCTCCAACTGCGGCATCGCACTCACCGGCCGGCCGGTGTTTTCGGTCCAGCACCATCCCGAGGCCTCGCCCGGCCCGCAGGATTCGCACTACCTCTTCCGCCGCTTCGCCAACCTGATCCGCGAACGCCAGGGCGAGCCCGCTCTCGCCGAGCGCTGATCAGTCGTTCGACTGAACGCAAAAGGCCGCCTTGGGGCGGCCTTTTTTGTTGCCCGAGCAACTCGACCCGCCACAAGAGCTGCGACGCACTGGCAGTGCTTCGCCACGCCCAGCTTCCGGTCAAGCTCGCGCCCAGTTTCGCCCGGCAGCGCAACGACGCCGAACCTGAGATCGACAAGTAGAGACCGTTTACAAAGAGGCAATATTGTCAGTTCGCGTCTTCAGTACTTGGCGTACAACTTCGACAAGCACGCCGTCCACTTTGATGCTGGCACGCTTCGTGCATGACGACTACGAGTGAACTGAAGAAACGGGGGTAGTCATGGCATATGTGATAGATCTCAATACGCGTGAACAGCTAGAACAACGCAAGGAAGGCCGCCGCCGCACGCTGAAGGGAGCCAAGCTCTCGTTCTACGGCGGCTATTGCTCCTTAGAGGGGATTGTTCGCAACCAGTCCCAAAATGGCGCAAGGTTGGATTTTGACGACACAACAGGTGTCCCGCCAGAGTTCAATCTGGCAATTGCCGGTGAGGCGGCGAAACGAACGGCGCGCGTGTGCTGGTATTCACCGACATCGGTGGGTGTGCGCTTCATGGAACAATAGTGGTGGCTTCCTGCTGGCCTGACGGCCAATCGGGCCTCGCCTGACTTGGCGAGACTCCCGGCTATGAGGTTGTCGTTAGGGCCGCTTGCTCGGTCGTTGCCGGCCTTTCGACCTTGAGCAAGAACACCAACAGCGACAGCGACAGGAAAACCCCACCCAGCACATAGGGCGCGCCGGCGAATGAAACCGGGGCGTTCGGCCCGGTGAACCATGCGAAGATCCCGGTATAGAGCAGCGGCGTGATGATGCTGGTGATCGAAAACAGGCTGGTCATCGCACCTTGCAACTCGCCTTGCGCCGATGGCGGCACCTTGGCGGCCGCGAGGCTGCGCAGCGGCGGGTCGGCCAGCGCCTCGAGGCAGGTCGCCACGATCACCGCATAGACCAGCCAGCCCTCCCAGGCGGCGGCATAGCCGAAGGCGGCGACCGTCGTGAACGCCAGGCCCACCGCCGCCGTGCGCCACTCGCCGAGCAGCGGTATGGCGCGCGGCAGCACCAGCGCCATGACAAGCGCACCGCCGATGCCGAACACGCCGAGCGAGAAGCCGATCTGCTGCTCGCTCCAGCCGTAGCGGTAGCTGCCGACGAACGACCACACCGCCGGATACATCATGTGGCCCAGCGTCATCAGGAAGAACACCATGCCGATCCAGCCGATGCCCTTGTAGTTGCGCATCTGCTTCAGCGCCCCGAGTGGATTGGCGCGCTTGAGCTCGAACTTGCGGCGGTTCTCTTTGGTCAGCGTCTCCGGCAGGAAGAAGTAGGCGACGACGAAATTGAGGAAGGCAAGGCCGGCGGCAAAGAAGAACGGCACGCGCGGTCCGAACCCGCCCAGCAGGCCGCCGAGCACCGGCCCGATCACGAAACCGACGCCGAAGGCGATGCCGAGCAGGCCGAAATTCTTCGCCCTGTTCTCGTCGTTCGAGACGTCGGCGATGAAGGCCGAGGCCGTCGAATAGCTGGCGCCGCTGATGCCGGCCAGCACGCGGCCGATGAACAGCATCGAATACGACCAGGCGATGGCGCAGATCAGATTGTCGATGGCGAAGGTCAGCACCGAGGCGAGCAGAATCGGCCGGCGGCCGAAACGATCGCTCAGATTGCCCATCAGCGGCGCAAACAGGAACTGCATCGCCGCATAGACGAAGAACAGCCAGCCGCCCTCGATCGCTGCGGCACTGACGCCGACGCCGGTCAGTTCCTGCAGGAAGGCCGGCAACACCGGCATGATGATGCCGAAGCCGATGACGTCGAGCAGCAGCGTCGTAAAGACGAGCGCAAGGCCCCTTCTGGCAGTCTTTTCATCAACCATGTCGAACCCACCTGGCATGTCGTCGCGCATCGGCGATGCCGGTGATGCGCGGCTTCAAGCTGTCGCAGCATGTCTTATTACGGCTGCGCCGAAGGCAGCAGCCGGCATCGAGCCGCCGGGGGCAGTGCGGAACGCTTATATCAGCGGCAACGATCAGGAACAATACGTGAACACATCAAAGTGTCTGATGCGTCTTGGGGCACGGACGGAACGTTACGGGACCGCCCTGCCCTCGCTTGCTTCGAGGATCGAAAACCATTGCTGGCGGTCGAGCGTGACGTCGAGCGCGCGCACGAGCTGCGCCAGCCGCTCCGGCTTCATCGTGCCGAGCACCGGCACGAGGCGCGCCGGATGGCGCAGCAGCCAGGTAATGGCGACCGTCGCAATGTCATGGGCGCCGGTCTCGGCCGCCACCAGGCTCAGCGCCGCCCGCACCTTGTGCTCGCGCTGGCCATCGCCGGTAAACAGCGACCCGCCACCGAGCGGCGACCAGATCATCGGTGCATAGCGCAGCCTTTGCGCGTGGTCGAAACGGCCGTCCGTCAGCGCCGAGGTCTCGAGCACCGAATGCTCGATCTGGTTGGTGACGACAGGAAACGGGAGCCGTGACGCCAGAAGGTCGAACTGCGCCACCGTGAAATTCGAGACGCCGACGGCGCGCACCTTGCCCGCCTTCACCACCCGCTCCAGCCCCGCCGCCGTCTCGTCGGCATCCATCAGCGGGTCGGGCCGGTGGATCAGCAGCAGGTCGAGATAATCAGTGCCGAGGTTTTTCAGCGACCGGTCGACCGACGCCGAGATATGGGCGGCACCCGTGTCGTAATGCTTCAGCCGGTTTGCCGGCCGCTGCGGCGACTTCAGCATGATGCCGCATTTGCTGATCAGCTCGATGCTGTCGCGCCGGCCCTTCCAGCGCGCCAGTCCGGCGCCGAAGGCCTCCTCGACCTCGTAGCCGCCATAGATGTCGGCGTGGTCGAAGCTGGTGATGCCGAGATCGACCGACATGTCGATCAGCCGGGCTACTGCCTCGGCGTCCGGCTTCGCTCCACCATCGAGCAAGCGCCAGGCGCCGAACACCAGCCGCGACAGCGACGGGCCGCCCGGCACCAGTTCGATGCGCTTGTCCGAAGCCATCAGATCGGATTGTTGAACGTATCGCAGGACGACAGCTTGCCGCTCTTGAAGCCGGCGGCAAACCAGCGCTGGCGCTGGTCGGAGGTGCCGTGGTTGAAGCTTTCCGGCACGACATAGCCCTGCATGCGCTTCTGCAACGTGTCGTCGCCGATCTGCTGCGCGGCGTTGAGCGCCTCCTGGATGTCGCCCTCTTCGAGCAGCCCCTTCTGGGCGGTGTAGTGGCCCCAGACGCCGGCGAAGCAGTCGGCCTGCAGCTCGACGCGCATCGACATCTGGTTGGCGTCGGCCTCGCTCATGCGCTGCCGCATCTGGTTGAACTTGGGCAGGATGCCGGTCAGGTTCTGCACGTGGTGGCCGACCTCGTGGGCAATCACATAGGCCTGGGCGAAGTCGCCGGCGGCGCCGAACTGCTTGGCCAACTGGTTGAAGAACGAGGTGTCGAGATAAACCTTCTTGTCGCCGGGGCAATAGAACGGCCCCGAGGCCGACGAGGCGTAGCCGCAGGCCGACGAGACCTGGCCCGAAAACAGCAGCAGCTTGGGCTCCTCGTATTTCAGCCCCTCGGCCTGGAAGATGCCGTTCCAGGTGTCTTCGGTCTCGGCCAGCACGGTCGAGACGAACTGGGTCATCTCGTCGTTTGCCGGCGCGCCGCCTTCGGTCACCTGGCCCCCGCCAGGCGAGCCGTCGCCGCCGGCCAGGATCTGCATCGGGTCGATGCCGCAGGCGCGCAGCGCAAAGAACAGCACGACGAGAATGATGATGCCGGAAAGTCCACCGCCGCCGCCGATGCGCGGTCCGATCGGCAGGCGTCCGCTGCCGCGGCCGAAGCCACCGCCCAGCCCGCCGCCGCCCTGGCCGCGCGCATCCTGGACATTGTCACTCTGGCGACGGCCTCTCCAACGCATGGGCATATCCCTCAATGTTCGTCGTCGCGGGCTTGGCTCCGCTCAGGGAGACAATTAGCCCAACGCTTGATTCAAGTCACAGGGTTTTTGGTTGTGCCACCCGGGCGCGCAACCGCTGGCGGTCAGCTCTTCTGCTTGGTGCCGGCGCTCTTGCCGTCCGAGCTTTTCGAGCGCTCCTCGAAGCGCTTCTCGCCCTTCTTGAAGTCCTGGCCGGTCTTGGCCTCGACCTTGCGCTCTTCCCTGGCCGCTGCTTGGCGCAGGCCCTTGGCGGCTGCCTTGCCCTTCGGCGTCGGGGCTTGTGTGATGGCCATTGTCGCTTCCTCCCGGGCGCCGGTCCTAGCTGGCGCTCAGGCTAACGCAGGCGGGCCGCGCTTGTTCCCGCCGGGTTCGTCATTGCCGGACGGGCGCCGCGTCCCTGCGCCATCGCGGCCAGGCCGCGACGGTCACCGCGCGCAGCAGCCATTCCAGCGGGCCATAGGCGAAACGGCCCATCCACCAGCGGCTGAGCGCCAGCTGCCCGGCGAAGATCGCCACGGCGATCAGTTGCGCGCCCAGCGGCGGCACCTCCCCCATCAGCCTGAGGCCATAGGCATAAAACAGCACCGAACAGACCAGCGACTGGAACAGGTAATTGGACAAGGCCATGCGCCCGGCCGGCGCCAGCATTTCTGGCAGGCGCCTGAACCGCTGGAAGGCCAGCATCGCCAGCGCCACATAGGCCCCGGTCAGCAGCGGTGCGGTCAGCAGGCCGACAGCCAGCCCGGGCAGTTCCCAGCCGGTGCCGATCCCGTAGACCGAGGTCCAGCCGTAGAAAGCCGCGCCGGCGAGGCCGACGGTCATGCCGGCAGCGAGCAGGCGGCGCAGCAACGGCTGATAGTCGTCGAGCTGCACGAACAGCTGACGCTTGCCGGCGACGAGGCCGACCAGGAACATCGCCAGCGCGCATGGCCCCTGCATCAGACCGATCACCACCCAGACATTGCTCAGTTCGGCAAGGTGCTGGGCGATGACGCTGCCCGGCGTACCAAGATAGGCCGACTTTGTCGCCTCGCCTTCGGCCAGCACCGCCGCTGCATCCAGCGACATCGAGTCCAGTGCCGCCAGTGCGCCGAGCGCTGCCCAGCCCAATGCCGTGACGACGACCAGCCAGAAGGCGAGCCGAAGCGCGGTCTTCTCCTCGATGTTGCGCAGCACGAGCAGCACCATGCCCAGCACCGCATAGGTCGTCAGGATGTCGCCGTGGAACAGCAGCACCGCATGCGCCAGGCCGATGACCCACAACCCGGCCTGCCGCCGTAGCAGGCGTGGCACGAAGGCCTCACCGGCGCGCTCCGCCGAGGCCATCTGGAGCGTAAAGCTGTAGCCGAACAGGAACGAGAACAGCAGATAGAACTTTGCTTCGAACAGAAAGGCGACGACGAACCGCACCGCCTGGTCGAGCGGCGCGGCAAATGCCGGATCGGCAACGCCGAGCCCGTAATAAGGCGAGGAAAATGCCGTGATGTTGACCACCAATATGCCCAACAGCGCAAAGCCGCGCAGCGCATCGACATTGGTGATCCGCTCTTGTTGAACCGATTTCGCAGTCATTGCTCTCATGCCCCTGCCGTCATGGTCGATACATCCGCCCGCGGCCGCAGGAACCGCCCGAGCAGGACGCGCATCGTTGCGTGCTGGTTCTTGGGCTTGAACTCGCCATCGACCGCGACGCGGCTGAAGATGCCGTCGATCAGCGCCGCCACCCAGGTCGCCGCATCGGCCATGTCGAGCGTGGCGTCGGCCTGTCCGCGCGCCGCCGCCTCGGCCAGCAGGCCTTGCAGCGCCGAGCGCAATTCGCGGTCGTTGCGGCCGACGCGCATGGCGATCGCCGGGTCCCGCCCCGCTTCGGCGGAGATCTCCAGCGCCAGAGACGAGAACTCGGCATCGGCAGCCAATTCCAGCACCAAGTCCATGAAATCGAGCAGCGCGGCATGGAGGTCGTCGCGCGCACCCAACGTCTGGAAGAATGCCGCCGTCTCCTCGCCTTCCTGGTCGACGATCGCGCCGATGATCTCCTGCTTGTTGGGGAAATAGTGGAACAGATTGCCCGGGCTCATACCGACCGCCGCGCAGATCTCGGCGGTGCTGGTCTGGTGGAAACCCTTCCTGGCGAAGCAGGTCCTTGCCGCATCGAGGATCGCCTGCCGCCTGGCGGCGTGCTTTTCAGGATCGACCTTCCGCATCGGTTCACTCGCTTCATTAATTAATAGACTAGTCGATCTATTAATTGCCAAGCCCCGTGCAGTCAACCGAGTGCGGCGGCAGCAGGATGCGGAAAGGGAAAAGCTACTCCGCCGGCGCGGCGTGTGCCCCCAGCGGAGCATCGGCCCGCGGGCTGCGTCGGTCCGCCAGCCAGGCGGCGAGCGCCTTTTGGGCATGGAATGCCGCGATCCCCGTCAGGATGCCGATTGCCACGCTCAGCGCGGACGCCACCGGCCACGAGATCAGCGGCTTGACGTGTGGCGCCAACAGCTCCGGCAGCAGGCGATGGAACAGGTAGATGTGATAGCCCGCAGCAGCCACTGGCAGGGCGACGGCGGCGAGTTGCTTCGGCACGGCCACGCGCGGCATGTAGAGCAGCACGGTCACGCAGGCCAGTTGCAGCATGAACTTGACCCAGGATCCGGTCCAGTTGCCGCCCCAATAGGCCATGACGGGAAACGCCAGGATCGCAGCCCCCAGCACCAGCAGGCGCTGCCGCGCCGTTCGGGCGTGGAACACGCACCAGCCGAAGGCAGCCAGATAGAACACGTCCGACACGGTGAATATCTGCACCGCCCCGACCGCCCAGACCTTGGGCGCCAGGAACTTGATCGCCACCGCCACGACGAGCGCCGCCATGCCGACGCCGAAGGGATTCTTGGCCACCCGCCGTCGCACAGCCGGCAGCGAGAACAGCCCGGCGACGATCAGCATGACCTGCGCGTAGGCCTCCACGAACCAGTAGAGATGGGGCAGCATGTGCTTGGGATCGAAAATGCCGAGATTGCCGACCAGGAAGACCGACGGCCACAGCACCTCGCCGCGCGCGATCGAATATGCGGCGACGATCGGCGCATAGACGGCCAGGTTTGCGGCCAGCGTCCTGAGCAGCCGCGTCGTCTCCCCGCGCATCAGGGCTGCGCCATGGAAACGCGCCAGCCCGTAGCCGACCAGCATCACCAGCGCCGCAGCCCCGCCGGGGATGGGCCACAGCGTGGCATGGTGGAGCACGACGAGCATGATCGCCATTGCCCGCATCAGGAGATCGGAATCGACCACGCGCAAACCGCTGGTCTGGCGCCCGAGCCTTGCCAGCGTGCCCACAGGCATCTTCTCCCAGCCCTCGGGGATACGTCCCAGCTTGCGCTCGAGCGTCAGCGACAGCTGCACGAACAAAAGCGAGTCGCCGCCCAGCGCCTCGAAGCTGTCGGCCGGCGTCACCTTGCGCGGATAGAAGGCCCGGCTGAACGCCTCGACAATGCCGGGGTCGGTTTTCCCCGCCTGTCGTGCGCGCTGCGCCACCGCCGGATAGTCGACCTTGCCCGATGCCAGCCGCGGCAGGGCTTCGACCGCCACCGCCTCGACATGCAGCGGCGTCAGGCCGCTCGCCGCGATCATCAGCTTGCAGACGTCCTCGGGCGCCTCGCCGGAAGAATAGGCCGCCACCAGCCGCCGGTCACAGCCCGTCACAGCCGCCACGATGCCACGCTGCGCCAGCGCATGCTCCACCGCCTCGTGGCTGATCCTGAGGCCGGCGATCTTCGACATGCGCTTGAGCCGCCCGACGACGCGGAAGAAGCCGTTCTCACAGCGTTCGGCGACATCGCCGGTGCGCAATTCTTCCAGTTCCGCGCCTTGTGCCAGATCGGCCCGGCTCTCGGCATAGCCCATCATCACGTTCGGGCCGCGATAGACGAGTTCGCCCGCAGCACCCGATGCCTCGATCTGCGCGCCATCGTCGCCGACCAGCATCAGTTCGCCACCCGGAATGGCAATGCCTATGCTGTCGGGGTTCGCCGCAAGCGCCTCCGGCGGCACATAAGCGATGCGGGCAGTCGCTTCCGTCTGGCCGTACATCAGAAAAAGGCGGCGGCCGTCTTGCTCGAGCTTGCGCCGAAAAGTGTCGCCAAGCCCGGCGGGAATGCGCCCGCCCGCCACTGTCATGAAACGCAGCGACGGCAGTTCCTCGGGCTGGAACCCGGTCTTTTCCATCAGTTCGTAGGAATAGGGCACGCCGCTGATGTTGGTCACCTCGGCCGCGCGCAGATCGTCGATAAATCCCTTGTCCACCACGCCCTTGGCCGAGACGAACACGCTGGCACCGACAGCCAGGTGCGAGTTGAGCACCGACAGGCCATAGGAATAGTGGAACGGCAGGAGCAGCGCCGCCCGGTCGTCCGCCTTCAGCCCCAGATAAGAAGCGATGGCGTCGGCATTGCTGTCGATGTTCTTGCGCGACAGCCTGACGAAGCGACTCTTGCCGGTGCTGCCCGACGTCGCCAGCAGCACGGCGAGGTCCCCGTGCAATGCCTCTCCTGCCCCCTCGTGCTCGACCACGCGCCAGCGCCCGTCGAACAGCCGCACGTTCGCGTCGGGGCGGAAGTCTTCTTCGAAGTCGGCAAAGGCCCTGGCATCACCCGGCGCCAGCAGCGCCACTGCATGGTCCCCGGCGCGTGCCGCGAGATAGGCCGTGATGGCGTGTTCGGAGTTCGCCGCCTCGATGGCCACCAGTTTCCGGCCGTTGCCGAAACTTGCGGCCATCTCGGCTGCGCAGCGTGCCAGCTCGGCATAGCTGATGGCGGGGCGACCCGGGAAAATCAGGGCGGCACGGTCGCCATGCGTCGCCAGTTTCTGCAGGAATTCCATTCTTCGCTCGCCCCGCCGCTTCCGATGCAGCCACCTGAACGCGCGAGCCGATAGCCTTATTCCTGATAATTTGCATCAAGAAAATGCGAGACCTCTAATATGTGCCGGCTGACCGCCCTTAACGGACCGGTGTCAGGCGACCGTTGCGACCTCAGGCCAGGATGCGCGCCTTAAGCCACAGGAACAGCGGGATGCGCGACCACTGGCGCAATTGGTCTGTATCCGCTGTGTCGGGTGTGGGCTCGCGCAGCGCCGTGATTGCCAGTCCCTCAGCCTCGAACGCTGCCATGTAGTCTTCGAGCGGCTGCGACCAGCCGGCAAACTGCATCGTCAGGCCGTCACGCTGCTCCTCGCCCTCGAAATACTCCCGGCCGTAATACCTGCCGTCGATGACGAACGGCGCGTCCGCCTCACGCCCGGCAAAGCGGCCGCGGTCGCGGAATGGGTGGACCAGCGAAACGAACAGCGTCCCGCCTGGCTTCAAGACGCGACGGATTTCGCGCGCCGCCGCCGGCACGTCCTCGACGTCCATCAGCACGTTGTAGGCCATCACCAGGTCGAACGAGCCGTCCTCGAAAGGCAGGTCGCCGACACCGGCGACACGATAGTCGTCGGCCGACTTGGCCTCACGGGCCGCTTCCACCATGGCGGCGACGGCATCGGTCGCAGTCACATGGTAGCCGAGCGCCTTGAGTTCGCGGGACACGCGGCCCTCGCCGCAACCAACCTCCAGCGCGCGGCCAGATCCCTTGCCGATGAAATCCACCAGCCCTTTGCGATAGGCCCAGAAGGCGTCATGGCCGGGCGCGCGGGCCCACGCGATCCATTGCTCGGCCACGCCGGTCCAGTGTCTCTCGTCCTGTTTCATCGCTGCCTCGCTCGCTTAGAAGGCAGCGCTTATGCCATCCAAGACGGCGAGCACCCATGGCCACCGGCGCGCAAATCACCGTGCCACCGCGAGCCGGGCCGAACGGCGCGACAGTGCCAGCACGGCCAGCGCCACCAGCGGGAAGGCCGCCGCGACAAGACCGAGATCCGAAGGCGTGGCGAATTCCAGCACGCGTCCACCAATCACGGTGCCGAAGGCAATGCCGAAATAGAGCGCCGAAGCGTTGAGCGACAGCGTCAGATGCGCAAGCTCGGGTGCGAAACCGACGATGCGGCTCGCCTGCGCCGGCGGGAAGGCCCAGCCGATGATACCCCACGGCACCATCAGGCCGATCAGCACCGGCCCGGCGATGTGATGCGGCAACAGCTTCAGCGTCAGCGCGATCGCCAGGCAGAAGCCCGACGACATCAAGAGCGACAGCACCACCATGCGCGTCGCCCCGATCCGGTCGGCGAGGTAGCCGCTCGACAAATTACCGATGACCGCACCCGCGCCGAAGGCCAGCAGCATGCCCGGCAGGGCGATGGCCGGCAGCCCCGCCCCCTCCAGCGCCAGCGGCGCGATATAGGAAATGACGGTGAAACCACCGGCGAGATAAAGCAGCGTCACCAGCAACGACGGCAGGATGCCCGGCCTCGCGATGGCCGTGAAGCGCTCGCCGAGCGTCAGCTTGCCGCCGCGCGATCCCCTGGGCAGCCGCACCCACAGGATCGCGGCACAGGATATGCTGAGCAGCGCAATTGCCAGGAACGTGCCGCGCCAGCCCCACATCGTGGCGATCAGCGAGCCCACCGGCGCGCCGAGCGCCACCGCAAACGTCGTGCCGCCGACGACGACGGCAATGGCGCGCGCCCGATGTTCGGGCCCGGCCAGCGACACCGCGGTCGCCTGCGCGGTGGCCGCATAGAGCCCGGCCGCCATACCCATCACGATCTGCGCCACTAGCAGCCCGCCGAAGGACGAACTCGTCGCCGCAATGATGTTGCCGGCGACGAACACCAGCATCGTTGCCGCCAGCACGCGGCGGCGGTCGATCTCGCCTGCCAGCGCCGACAGGACGGGAGCGCCGACGGCATAGGCAAGCGAAAACGCCATGATCAGGTAGCCTGCGAAGGGCACCGAGACATGGGCGTCGCCGGCGATCGCCGGCAGAAGGCTGGAGAACACGAAGCCGACTGTGCTCATCGCAAACGAGCCGACCGCCAGCCAGATAAGGCGCTTGTCCATGACGCTGTCCTTAGTTCAAAATATGTTGAACTATTGAACTTGTCGCTGCGTCATGTCAATCTGCTTCGAACGCGCTCCTGCCATCGTGGTGTCGGCAGGCCGCGCAAACCTTGAACCGACCGGACAGCGCCGCTACCTTCGAACCATGTCATTGCCGCACCCCAATCCCGACCAGATCAGCCTCGCCAACGTGCTTGCCGTGCTCGGCGACCAGACCCGGCTCGCCATCGTCGGCTATCTCGCCCGCAACGAAGGCGTGGCGATGAGCTGCGGCCAGTTCCTCGATTTCGGCTCCAAGACCAATCTCAGCTACCACCTCGCCAAGCTGCGCGAGGCCGGTATCACCCGCACCGAGGTTTCCGGCACCAGCCGGCTGATCTCGCTGCGCCGCGACGACCTCGACAGCCGCTTCCCCGGACTGCTCGATTCGATCGTCACCGCCGCCCGCGGCCTGCCCCAGTTGGAGCGGCTCAGGGAAGATAGCTGAACCTCCAAAGTTCGAAGCGGACACGCACCGGCCGCACCTCGAAGCGCCCTCGCACGACGAACCGCGCGCACCGGAGTCATTCTTGCCTGTCTACAATGGCTTAAATGCTATTTTCGGGGTTCCCCCCTCCCCGTCCTTCCCCTATAAGGCGCGCCTAGCCTGATACTTGAATCTCACTTGCGCACCGGCCCGGGCATTGCCCCGTCCCGGTTCTTCGCGCAGGCCTACTGACGGACGCACGCCATGCCAAGACGCACCGACATCAAGTCCATCCTGATCATTGGTGCCGGTCCCATCGTCATCGGCCAGGCCTGCGAGTTCGACTACTCCGGCACCCAGGCCTGCAAGGCGCTGAAGGAGGAGGGCTACCGCGTCATCCTGGTCAACTCCAACCCGGCCACCATCATGACCGACCCGGAGCTGGCCGACGCCACCTACATCGAGCCGATCACGCCTGAAGTGGTCGCCAAGATCATCGCCAAGGAGCGCCCCGACGCGCTGCTGCCGACCATGGGCGGCCAGACCGCGCTCAACACCGCGCTTTCGCTGCGCCGCATGGGCGTGCTCGAACGCTACAATGTCGAGATGATCGGCGCCGACGCGCACGCCATCGACAAGGCCGAGGACCGCTCGCTGTTCCGCGAGGCCATGGCCAAGATCGGGCTCGAGACGCCAAAGTCGATGCTGGCCAACGCCTCCGACGTCAAGGACGCAGACCGCAAGAAGCACGAGGCCGAGCGCGCCGCCCTCAAGCTCGAGGCCCCGGCCGATCTCGACGCCGCGCTCGACGCGCTCGAAACCCAGTGGAACCTCGGCGAAGGCGACCGCAAGCAGCGCTACATCAACCACGGCATGGCGATCGGCGCCCAGGCGCTCGACCATGTCGGCCTGCCCGCCATCATCCGCCCGTCCTTCACCATGGGCGGCACCGGCGGCGGCATCGCCTTCAACCGCCAGGAATTCTTCGACATCGTCCAGTCCGGCCTCGACGCCTCCCCCACCACCGAAGTCCTCATCGAGGAATCGGTGCTCGGCTGGAAGGAATACGAGATGGAGGTCGTGCGCGACCGCGCCGACAACTGCATCATCATCTGCTCGATCGAAAACATCGACCCGATGGGCGTGCACACCGGCGATTCGATCACCGTAGCCCCCGCGCTGACCTTGACCGACAAGGAATACCAGATCATGCGCAACGCCTCGATCGCGGTGCTGCGCGAGATCGGCGTCGAGACCGGCGGCTCCAACGTCCAGTTCGCCGTCAACCCGGCCGACGGCCGCCTCGTCGTCATCGAGATGAACCCGCGCGTCTCGCGCTCCTCGGCACTTGCCTCCAAGGCCACCGGCTTCCCGATCGCCAAGATCGCGGCAAAACTCGCCGTCGGCTACACGCTCGACGAGCTCGAGAACGACATCACCGGCGGCGCGACCCCTGCCTCGTTCGAGCCGTCGATCGACTACGTCGTCACCAAGATCCCGCGCTTTGCCTTCGAAAAGTTCCCCGGCGCCTCGCCCGTGCTCACCACCGCCATGAAGTCGGTTGGCGAGGTCATGGCCATCGGCCGCACCTTCCAGGAATCGCTGCAGAAGGCGCTCCGCGGCCTTGAAACCGGCCTCACCGGCCTCGACGAGATCGAGATCCCCGGCATCGGCACCGACGGCGACGACCGCAACGCCATCCGCGCCGCCCTCGGCACGCCCACCCCCGACCGCCTGCGCATGGTCGCCCAGGCAATCCGCATGGGCACCTCGCTCGAAGACGTGCACGCCATGTGCAAGATCGACCCGTGGTTCCTCGAGCAGATCGCCGGCATCATCGCCATGGAAGCGCGCGTGCGCGAGCATGGCCTGCCCGAGGACGCCGACAACCTGCGCATGCTGAAGTCGATGGGCTTCTCCGACGCCCGCCTCGCCTCGCTTACGAGGAGCGAGCCCGAAGCCGTTCATAAGACTCGCCAAAAGCTCGGCGTCCACCCGGTCTACAAGCGCATCGACACCTGTGCTGCCGAGTTCGCCTCGCCCACCGCCTACATGTATTCGACCTATGAGGTGCCATTCGCCGGCAGCCTCGCCGACGAGGCCCAAGTCTCGTCCGCCAAGAAGGTCGTCATCCTCGGTGGCGGCCCCAACCGCATCGGCCAGGGCATCGAGTTCGACTATTGCTGCGTCCATGCCGCCTATGCGCTGCGCGAGGCCAGCTACGAATCGATCATGGTCAACTGCAACCCCGAGACCGTGTCGACCGACTACGATACCTCCGACCGGCTTTATTTCGAGCCGCTGACGGCCGAGGACGTGCTCGAAATCCTGCGCGTCGAACAGGCCGCCGGCACGCTGCACGGCGTCATCGTCCAGTTCGGCGGCCAGACCCCGCTCAAGCTTGCCGACGCGCTCGAAAAGGCCGGCATCCCGATCCTCGGCACCTCGCCCGACATGATCGACCTCGCCGAGGACCGCGACCGCTTCCAGAAGCTTCTCAAGAAGCTCGACCTGACCCAGCCCAAGAACGGGATCGCCTACTCCGTCGAGCAGGCCCGCACCGTTGCCGGCGAGCTCGGCTTCCCGCTGGTCGTGCGCCCGTCCTACGTGCTCGGCGGCCGCGCCATGCAGATCATCCACAATGAGGGCATGCTGCAGTCCTATCTGCTCGACACAGTGCCGGGCCTGGTGCCCGAGGACATCAAGCAGAAGTACCCCAACGACAAGACCGGCCAGATCAACACCCTGCTCGGCAAGAACCCGCTTTTGTTCGACACCTATCTCTCGGGCGCCATCGAGGTCGACGTCGACTGCCTCTGCGACGGCAAGGACACCTTCGTCTCCGGCATCATGGAGCACATCGAGGAAGCGGGCATCCACTCGGGCGACAGCGCCTGCTCGCTGCCGGTGCACTCGCTCTCCACCGAACTCGTCGACGAGCTCGAGCGCCAGACCTCGGCCATGGCGCGTGCGCTCAATGTCGGCGGCCTGATGAACGTCCAATATGCCATCAAGGATGGCGTGATCTACGTGCTTGAGGTCAACCCGCGCGCCTCGCGCACCGTGCCCTTCGTCGCCAAGACCGTCGGCAAGCCTATCGCCAAGATCGCCGCCCGCATCATGTCGGGCGAGAGCCTCGACGAGGCCTTCGCCCACTACGGCGCCAAGCCCGATGCGCGCAATCCCGGCCACATCGCGGTCAAGGAAGCGGTGTTCCCGTTTGCCCGCTTCCCCGGCGTCGACATCCTGCTCGGACCGGAAATGAAGTCGACCGGCGAGGTCATGGGCCTCGACCGCGACTATGCGCTCGCCTTCGCCAAGGCCCAGCTCGGCGCCGGCGTCGACCTGCCGCGCTCGGGCACGCTGTTCGTCTCGGTCCGCGACGAGGACAAGGCCGGCATCCTCGGCGCCGTCCAGCGGCTCTCCGGCCTCGGCTTCAAGGTTCTCGCCACCTCCGGCACCGCGCGTTTCCTCAATGAAAACGGCGTGCCGGCCGAAAAGATCAACAAGGTGCTCGAAGGCCGTCCGCACATCGAGGACGCCATCCGCAACCGCCAGATCCAGATCGTCTTCAACACCACAGATGGCCAGAAGGCGGTGTCGGACTCGAAGTCGATCCGCCGCGCCACCCTGATGCAGAAGGTGCCCTACTACACCACGCTTTCGGGCGCCGCGGCGGTTGCCGAAGCCATCGCCGCGCTCAAGGCCGGCTCGCTCGAGGTGCGTCCGCTGCAGGACTACTTCAAGTAACCGCGCTACACCAAAACTGCTGATCTCCCCCCTTGTGGGGGGGGTGAGATGCGGTCCGCATGGCGGAAGAAAAGCCAATTGCTTGGCTTTTCTAGCATCGAACGCCGGTAGGCCAGAGGGAGGTGCAAAGGATCGCGACCTCCTCCCGCTTTTGCGCTCAGCTCCATCCGCCCCCCGCCGTTCAGCTCGCCGGCACACGCCGGAACAGCCCCAGCAAAGCCACTAGCCGGCTCAGACGCGCGGCTTGAAACCGAGCATCAATGCGCAAGCAGAAGCTAAAACAAGACCGCCTTCTTTTCGCGGTACTTCGATATTTCTTCACCTCCACCTTTTCACCCGCATAGATTGCAGGTAACTCTTCACGATCGGGTGGGGAGTATTTGAGAATGAAGCTGAACACTATGCGGCTGGCACTGGCATCGGTGCTGGCGGGACTGTTGGTCGCGGCCGTGCCGGGCGCGGCGATGGCCAAGGACAAGGGTTCGCTGGCCGGCGAGGCAGGCAACAAGCGCTATCCGCTGCAGTTTGGACAGACGACGGGCCCCTGCAAGGACGGCTACAAGAAATATGTCGCCGCATCCGGCCACTCGGCCTACGCGCAGACGCACCTAGGCGCCGTCGAAGCCTTCTACTGCGGCGCCTCCCTCAACGCACCGTCCCAGGCGGCCGCCGAAAAGCAGGCGCTGGAGCGCTGCAACTCGGTCGGCAAGACGTACAAGATGAAGACCACGGGCAAGTGCGCGATCTACGCCTCGAAGTGAACTGGCGCTTCTCACAGCGCCGATAAGTTCACTGCCCTTGCCCTCCATCACATGGGCCGAATAGCGCGATTGGACCTCCCTCCCCCTTGTGGGGAGGGATTGAGGGTGGGGGTATTCCGCGAGCGCAGCGGATCACCGCGCCTATTTGCGGCATTCGGTAGCAAAAACCACCAGACCTATGATGGCATCGCGACTACCTTGGTTCCGGTGAAAACGGAGCCTCGGACCATCGAAAACCAACAGAAAGGCAGAGCATTGCAAGAGGCAAGCGCATCTTCTGCTGTCAACCAAAGTCATCAAACGTATCCCAGCGCTATCTCTACTATCCCCTGAACAAACTGGCTTTTTTCTGAGGTGTAACGATCTCCATCATATGGAAACTGTGCAGCAAGCCGCCTCTTCAAGAATGAATACTCCTTCGCAGCATCATCGTGGTGGCGGAGGTATTCGCGAAACACCAACCGGCGTTCATGAGTGCGATTTCCCTCGGGGCAAAGATAGACTCGAAGTTGAGGGGCCGAGCTTTTCAACAAGAACGCCCAAACGTCATCGTCGTACCGATTTCCCCGAGGCTCATATCCCGCATTGACCAAGCCCGCGCTGCCACGGGGAATTGCTGACAAACTCGACAATGTGACGTCGATATCAATGATAGGCTTGGCGGGGATGCCTGGAATCGCAGTACTTCCAACGTGGTCAATAGCCACAACGCTGGAGCCGAGCGTTGCTCTTAACACCGCTTCAGCATCGGAAAAGTGCTTCGCCCAATTCGGATCATAAGGAACGAGTTCGACCAAAGTTGGCATCGGCATCATCCTCAGACGCGGAAAGCACAACGCTAACTTATTGATGCCCTACAAGTCACCCGCTGTCCGAACAGGATGACCGCTTGTAGAGATATCCGGACAAAGCCACTGAAGACACGTACTGGGCTCGCAGTTAAACTTGGCAAACGTCTTGATACATCCTTACGGACGCGATTTTCTCAATCAATTCAATTAGATACGTTGCTTTTTGTGATCTTTGCGACCTAGTGCCCCCTATTTGCGCATAGAGGCAGTTGCCACCACGCGCCCCACTCTCCCCATCCCACTCCCATCCGGCTACCCTGCCCCAAACGCAGGAATCGCCGCATGCCCATCGCCTACGACCCCTTCGACGAGATCCGCCGCGAGGCATCCGGCACGAGCCTCATCCCGCCACAGGTGGTAGCCGACAACGCCGCCAAGGGACTTGCGCTCAGAAAACAATTCGGACGCGGCGGCACCGAGATCGGCGTCGCCCGCGCCGAGGAGCTTGTCGCCCGCACCGAGCTTTCGCCCCACACCATCAAGCGGATGGTCAGCTACTTCGCCCGCCACGAGGTCGACAAGCGCGGCAAGAACTACGGCAACGAGCAGACCCCCTCAGCCGGCTACGTCGCCTGGCTGCTCTGGGGCGGCGATGAAGGGCGGGCGTGGGCGCTGGAGATGAAGGGGCGGATCGCCGCCGCCCCCTGACGCACAGGCGCTGCAGGAACTACTTCTGCATCACAGGAGAGTAACTGCCGTCAGCCTTCCACACGTACCAGGCGACATCTGGCTCCCGGCGATCGCCCTTGGCATCGAAAGTCAGCGGCCCCAGCACCGTCGGGATCGGCGATCCCGAGCGGACGGCCTTGGCAACGGCCTTCGGGTCACTCTTGCCTGCAATTTCAATGCCCTTCGCTACCACCTGCACGGCGGCATAGGCTTTCAGCGTATAGGCTTCCGGCTCGAAACCTTTCGCCCTGAATCGCGCGACGACGGCTTGCGCATCCGCGTGATCCCGGTCTTCCAGCGAGAACGCAAACATTGTCCCTTCGATGCCTGGACCTGCCGCCTTGGGAAAATCGGCAGAGAAGATGCCATCTCCGGCGATGAACTGGGGCTTGAAACCGGCCTCGCTGGATTGGCGCACAAGCGTTGCCATCTCATCGGCAAGGCCACCGAAGAAGACCACGTCGATCTTTTTTTGTTTCATGCTCGCAATCTGCCGCGACATGTCCTTCTGCCCGATCTTGATCTTGGACATCAGTTTCTCCGGCTGCCCGGCCGCCTTCAGCGCGGCTTTTGCCTTGAAGGCAAGGCCGTCGCCGTATGGAGTACCGTCGCTCAGAATGGCGGCATTCTTGCCGGCAAACGCCCTTGCGATGTACTCCCCGGCCAGACGGCCCTGAACGTCGTCCCTGCCGGCCGTCCGGTGCGTGTTCCAGAGATTCTTGCCCTTACCGCCGCCGTCGGTGAAGTATGGATTGGTGGACGCCGGAGTGATCATGAAGACGCCCATCTTGGCGTACACTTCCGAAGCAGGGATCGAGGCCCCGGAATTGAAATGGCCGACCACGAACCGCACGCCGGACTTGGCAAGGTTCCTGGCCACCGCTTGCGCGGTCGCACCATCTCCCTTGTCGTCGACGACATCGATTTCGAGCTTTTGACCGCCGACCCCCCCATTGGCGTTGATATCTTCGATCGCCAGTTCCGCTCCTCTATGAACCTGTTCGCCCATCGGGGCGAACGGGCCTGACATTGGGGCGGCAACGGCAATCCTGAGTGCAGCTTTTTCCTCTGCAAAAGCAGAAGACAGACCGCACAGCAGCAATACCACGAGCGCCAAAAGTGACCGACCCGCGTAGCTAACGTCGTTCATCAGCAGCTCCCTATCCATCACATCCGATGCCGGCGAAGTTAATTTCATGATGCGTCAAGGCTTACTGCCTTCGCCGCCTTGCTCTTTGCCCGCTCCAATTTCAGCGCGGCCTTCTTGATCCTGGTCGCCGCCTCCTTGGCCTTGTCGCCCTCGATTGTGTCACGCTTGATCACTTCGTTTTCGACAAGCAGGGCAAGGTTCTCGTGCGCCACCTTGATGTCCGGGAATAGCCGCCGGATCTCCCGTCGAAGTACCGAAATCACGGGTTCGGATCGAAGTATCGTAGACACAGTGAACTTGTTGAAAAGCTGGGCTTGCTGGTGGAACGCATCCATCGCGTCGGTGGTCAGGCCTTCCTTGGCGAACAAGAACAATTGCTGCAGATGGTCCTCATTCTTGGCGTTCAAGTCTGTGAAGGCGATCCGGCAAACCTCCTCATGGCTGATCTGGTTGGCCACGTAGATGCGCACCAGCCGCCATTCGACGGCGTTGGTCAAAATGACCCAGTGAATTCCTTGGTGCGCGCCGTAGTCGATCACTTGCCGCAAGTGATTTTCTGCCAAGCTGCTGCCGGCTGACTTGACCTCGATCAGCAGGCGAAGCTGCCCTCCGATCCTGATAGCAAGATCGCAGAATGTCGCCTTGATCTGATGTTCGGCAGTCAGGTCATCATACTTATCGTAGCCGAAAACATCGGCCAGTATGTCTTTCACCAATGTGACAGTGTCAGCTTCCGCCACATCGGCCTTCTGCTGGGCCAAGGCTATCCGCTGATATTTCTTCAAACCCGGCGCAACCCGGTCGACAAATTTCTTAGGTAATTTGTTCAACGTCTCGCCCTCCCTCTCCCCGGGAAAGATTTGATGGTGAATTTACTTGGAAGACAAGCATAAATTGCAAAAAGACCGAGCTCTAGCATCTGCAACCAGTGGAGTATTTCTCCATGTACCCAATCAAATCGACAATGCGCTGCTCGTCATCCTAGGGCGGAGCAGGAGCGAAGCGACGTGCGGAAACCCTGAGCGCCATGAGGCCTGACTGTCACCATCTGTCAGCAATCCGCGTGGATAGACCCACCCCTCTTTTCCACGCCCCGAAAACCTCCCGTACAATCCTAGCCAGTTCCTCCCGCGGGAACGCCGGTCGCGACGGTGGCATGCGGGGAGGAACCGGCGCCTCCGATCAAGGGCTAACGTGGCTCATGGTCCGGGGAGGTTCCGTCCAAGGGTTCCCCCTCGGGTATTACGGCCCGGGTGCGCTGGACGATGCGCTAGTGGGGGCATGGGCGAAAATGCCCGATGCTCCGGAAGCGGAACGGACGGGAACGGAAATCGCCGGCGGTGCGCGGGTTCGCGCCACCATTTAGCATTCGGCAGGCACGGCCCCGCGCCCCGCTTCCCGAACTTCCTCATCCTGAGCTTGTCGAAGGATGACAATGGCCAGGCGCGAAAGCGAGCGTGGCACAGATGAAGTGCGCGAACTCCCCTTCTCCCTTGTGGGGTGAGGAGTGGTGGCCGAAGGCCAGGAAAAGCCAACGATTTGGCTTTTCCAACGACGAACGCCCGGAGCCATAGCGGAGGGCCGGGTGGTGGCCGAGCGAAGCGAGGTCGGATGAGGGGTGTTGGAAGGAATGAGAGGGTGGAGAAATGGATGTCGTCGGGAGGTTCGGAAATGCCCCACTCCGCCCAGCACCCCTCACCCGCCTTCACTTCGTTCAGGCACTTCTCCCACACGGGGAGAAGGAACACCCCTCAATCCCCCACCGGGTTCAGGCTCTTGTCCGGGTCGGCGGGGCTCTCCCAGGCAGCGACGAACTTCAGCAGATCGGCCATGAAGAACGTGCCCGGCACATCAGCCGGCAGATGCGGCTTCCATGCGGGGTCGGAGAGATAGGATCCCTCGTCGCCCTGGACGAGGCCGACGAACACCTCGGCAACGATGCGCGCCCCCACCGGGCCGAGCCGCCTACCCGCGCCGCGCAGCTCGGCTTCCTTGAGGATGTAGTACCAGAGCGGCGTCTTGACGTCGAAGCCGAGCGACTTCGCCACCGCGCCGTCCGCTCCAGTGGCGATCTCGGCCGGCGAGATCGGGTCGAAGGCGATCTTCCGGCGCATCAGCGCGGCCACGGCCTGGCCCGGCGGCAGCCCGATCTGCACCCCGCGCCTGAGGTTGCGGAAGGCAAGGCTTGCCTTGGCCGAGCCGGTCTCCGCCCCGGGCAGCCGGTGCAACGCGCCGGCCAGCAGCGGATCCAGCCGGCGCGAATGATTGAACTCGGCCTTGATGGCGTCGGGCGCCGGCAGCTCGAAATAGCGCCGCCAGTCGATCACCCAGTTGCTCGGGAACGTGCCCTGCCCCGGCGTGCCACTGTCGAGCCCACCCGACAGGTTGGTGAAGCGGAAGAAGAAGTTGAACGTGCCTTCGGCCAGATGCGGCTCGGGCGAACGGAAGATGCGGTTGTGGTTGTAGCGCGGCCTGACCATCGAATGGCCGAGCCGGTAGACGGCGCCGGAAAACTCCCATGGCATGAACGGCTTGGTCTTGAAGCGGTAGAATTTTCGCCCCTCGTGCAGGATCCGGGCGACGATGCCCGGCTCGGTCAGCCGCTCGACCCAGTCGTGCAGCACCATCCACTGGTAATGCCAGCGCACCGTCCGCGCCGCCTCGGCAAACAGCCTGTCGTCGGGCACCGTGCCCTTGAGATGGTCGACCACGACGTTGTGGAACTTCAGGAAGGCGAGATGGATCTGCGCGACGATCAGGTTCTCGTCGTTGCGGTGATCGCCGATCAGCGCCACGCCCTGCGCGTTGCGCGGCAGGTCGTTGGGCAGCTGCGGCACCTGCTGGCCGGGCCGGTCGGGATTCTCGATCGACACCTCGGCAGCGCCGAGCAGCAGCTTCGGCGTATCGACCACCTGGCCGTCGGCATTTGGCCCCCGCGCGAACAGGAAGCGGTGCGGCCCCGGCCCGGCGCCATAGACGCAGTCGAGGTCGAGCCCCGGCGTGCGGAAGTTGCGCGTCATCTCGGGGTCCGCCATCGCCTCGCTCAGCGGCGTCAGGTCCAGCGTGATGTCGTGGTCGACGAACTGGCCGAGATAGGTGAAGCCGGCTGGAATGTCGGGGTTGTCGAGCCCCGCCTGGGCGGGGTCGCCGGGGGCGAGGTCCGGCTCCACCATGGCGTTGGCGAGTTCGAGCAGGTCGGCGTCCGTGGCCGTCAGCCCCTGCCCGCGCAGCTCGCCGAACATGAAGTCGAAGAAGGCTTCGCCCTGCGCGCCGCCGACGGCCAGCGGCGACACCGCGGCCGGCGCCGCTCGCGCCGCGGCAATGACCGCGCCCTCCGCCAAGATCTGCCGGCTGACGAAGCCGTGTCTGCTACGCTCCCTGAGATTCGGCCCGGCCATGAAAGTGCCTCCCCTGACTGGCGTGAAGGGGAACAGCGTAATGCCGATCGCGAATTATCGCAATCTAGAATAGCATATATCAATTGATGTATACTAATGGTTGTACATTACTCTCCCGACCAGTCGACCTCGGTCATGCCGAGCCGGAGATAGAGCCGATAGGCGGCGGCGTTGCCGAAGCGGTTGGTCTTGAGGTCGACATGGCCGGTCCCGCGCGCCGCGAAGGCCGCAAACACCTGCCGCATCAGCGCCTCGGCAATGCCCTTGCCGCGAAAGTCGGGGTGCACGGCAAGGTCCTTGACGAAGCCGCCGTTCCAGCATTGTGCCGCACCGGCCAGCCGCCCGCTGCTGTCGTGGACGAGGAAGCACAGGCCGGGATCGAACTCGGCGTCATCGGCGAGCCTGGGCCACCAGACGTCGAACGGGCCGTTCAAGCCGTCGTCGAAGGCAAGCTCGAGCAGATCGTGCAAAGCCCGGGCGTCGGACGCCTGGAACGTCCGCATCGCAAAACCGTCGGGCCATTGCGGGGTATACGGTTCGCCGCCCAGCACCTTGCGCAGGCGAACGTCGTTGTCACCTTGCGGCGAAGGCATGTGTCAGCCGCGGTGGCGCGCGCGGTCGCGGCCGAGCCCGGTCTCGTCGAGCAGGCCCTTGCGCTTGGCGTGGTAATAATAGCCGCTCTGGTAGAGCTTGTCGGCCTGGTCCTCATTGCCGTCGGCCACCATGAAGGCGCCGCGCAGATATTTGACGGCGAATTTCAGGTTGGTCTCCGCGTCGAGCAGGCCGTTGGCCGGGCCGTCATAGCCCATGCCGCGCGCCGTCGCGTGCTTGATCTGCATCAGGCCCCAGTGCCCCCTGTTATAGGCCAGCGGATTGAAGGTGCTCTCGCGGTTGACCACGCGCCGCACCAGCTTCTCCGGCACTTCGTAAAGGGCCGCGTATTTCGAGATCAGTTCATCGATCTTGTCGCGCGAGGCCAGCGCCGGGCTGTCGGGCGCGGCATAGGACGAGGTGGCGAAGCTTTCGGGCGCGACATTGCCGAGCGACGCTACCTGGTAGCTCTTCGGCACCGGCGCCTTGGCCGGCAGGGCGTAGTCGGCAAGCGTCGGCGCCGGCGGGAACGCGCCGGAAAGCTTGGGGTCGCTGGCGGCCGCAACGATATCGCCACCGGCCATCGGCGCCGTCATCGGGTCGACCGGAGCCTTGGCGGCAGCAACGACGGGCGCATTGGCGGCGGCAGGTGCCGGTGCAGTGGTGGCCGGTGTCTTGGCGGCTTCAGATGCAGTTGCGACGGCGACGCTACCAGCCGCCGGGGCGGTCGCTGCAGCGGCAACGGTGACATCCGATGCATCGGGCTCGATCGCTGCAGCTGCAAGCACGGCCGTTGCCGGCGACGCTTCGACCGCGGCAAACGAGGTCGGCACCACGGCAACCGTCTCAGGCAGCGCGAGATCGGCCCCGGTAGATGGGGCAAGGCTCGTATCGGCGCTCAAGGCAACGTCCGCGCCTGTCGAAAGGTCTGTGGAAAGCGCCGCTGTGTTTGTCTGGCAGCCCGACAGCAGAGCCGTCGCCAATGCCGCCGAGATCAGCAGATGGGTCTTTATCGCCGGCAAATGCACACTCTGGTTAATGATTTCGTCCCGCCCGAACCTCCTTACATGAAGGCCCCGGCCCGGGCAATCCACAGGCGGATGCGGTTTTCGGGTGGCATAGGGCCGCAGATCGTGCGAAAATGTTCCCGATATGTACCGATTTCGCAACGAATGCTTCGACGAAAGGAACTGATGTGGACAACGCCATTTCCTTGCCCTTGCCCGGTCATGCGGTGTTCGAAACAGCGCTAGGCTTCATGGCGCTCGCCTGGAGCGATGCCGGCCTGACCCGCGTCTGCCTGCCCGAGAAGACCCATGCGGCAGCCGAACGGCGCTTGTTGCGCCTGGCCGGCACGGACGCAGCAACCCTCGACACTGACCAAATTGCTCCGGCATGGATTGCTGCTCTCGTCGCCGACATCAGGCGCTATGCCGAAGGCACCGATGTCGATTTTTCCGACGTACCGGTCGACCTCGCCGGCGTCGACGATTTTCGCAAAGACATCTATGCCGCAGCCAGAAATCTCCATCACGGCGAGACCACCACCTATGGCGGACTGGCGGAGCAGGCCGGGCACAAGGGCCTGTTTCGCGAAACCGGCGCAGCACTCGGCAGCAATCCGATCCCCCTGGTCATTCCGTGCCACCGCATCCTGGCGGCCGGCGGCAAGATCGGCGGCTTCTCGGCAACCGGCGGCTCGGTGATGAAGGAAAGAATGCTGGTGCTGGAAGGCGTCCACGTCGGCCCGCCGCCGGCAGCGCAGGTATCATTCGGCTTCTAAGATCGCAAACAGCGTCATGCATATGCACGGTAGCGTGCCCATCCCAGTCGGAGCGGAATGGGCAAGGCTACCTCGGCACGGAGCCGGCGCTCAATTGTGCGGGAACAGCCGGCGCTTGAAGAAGAATCGGTCGCGCTCAATCTGCTTGCAATTGTAGACCGGGCACGATCTCGCATCGGCGGTTGGCACATAGGCCCGCCGTGCCTCCTGGCCCGACGGGCAGAAGCGGTCGTTCCTGACATAGCGGTCGTAGCGCGGCACACCCGAGGTTGGCGACGTCCAGCGCAGGATCGCCACGCCTTCGCCGCGCACGGCCCCCTGCACCTGGGCGCAGCTCATGCTGGTCGAAATATAGCGCGAGACGGCCTGGGCCTCGGCCGCAAACAGAGTCAGGCAAGCAGCAAGCAGAATGATTTTCATGACAGTTCTCCGAAGACTTCGGCAGCGGCACTCACGCATCAACCCGATGATGGGAATCGGATTTCGGGTTGATGCTGCGATACAAGGGGCTGCAGCGTGGCTTGCGCATTCTCCAATCCACGACGCTGTAACGCCAAGCAATATAACACTTTTCGCCCGCCATGGTTGCATGACTATTGATGCCGGTTTCGAGCATCCAGCATCAGGAAGGGCTTGCGCTGAACGACAATTGCCCGTATATCGCTCCCGTTGATATTTCGGCCGACAGATCCGTGCCCCGCGACACACTCGCGTTTGCAGACGTCTATCTCCAAAATTTCGATATCACGGGTCGGGCACATAGCTTGATCAAGACCAAACTGCAGACGACAAGGATTATCGCAATGGCAACTGGCACCGTTAAGTGGTTCAACGCAACCAAGGGCTTCGGCTTCATTCAGCCCGACGCAGGTGGCGCGGACGTATTCGTCCACATCTCCGCTGTCGAGCGTTCGGGCATGGGCTCGCTGGCCGATGGCCAGAAGATCAGCTTCGAGATCGAGCAGGACCGTCGTACGGGCCGCTCGTCTGCCGGAGCTCTCAAGGCAGTCTGATTTAAGGCGCGCGGGAGCGAAAGCTCTGATTGCGTAGCAAGTCACGGATGTACTGGCGGCAGCGCGACAAGCGCGCCGGACTCAAAGCCTGAAGGACGATGCGGCAGATTGCCGTGAGCCACGGGCCAAAGGATCCAGGATCAGCTGCTGACAGCGGAAGGCGGGGTTACACCCCGCCTTTTTGTTTTTTGACGGACGGCAAGAACTGCGGATCGACTGAGAACCTGCCTCGCCGTACTCACGAAAAGGCCCGGAGATCATACCGATCTCCGGGCCTTCTTATTTTGTAGCACCAAGCCTAGTCAGGGCAGCCAGCCGATCGGCACGTGGCCAGGGTCGGCCCGGACGCGGTCAAGCCAGGCACTCACCGCCGGGAAATTCGCCAACTCAAAGCCGCCCGTGCCAGCATCATGCGTGTAGGCGTAGAGCGCGATGTCGGCGACGCTTATAGCATTGCTCGCCAGGAACGGCGTCTTGGCCAGTTGGACTTCCATCACGCCGAGCGCCTTGTTGCCGCTCTCCAGCAAAGACGCCAGGCGTTCCGGCGTCGCCTGCGCCGCACGCTCGGGATAAACGTACAGCGAGCGCCGTACCGCGACATAGGGCTCATGGCTGTATTGCTCGAAAAACAGCCATTGGTAGACGAGCGCCCGCTCATAGGCATCGGCCGGCAACAGCCGGGTGCCCTCGGCCAGATGCAGCAGGATGGCATTCGATTCGGCAAGAAAGCGGCCGTCGTCCAGCTCGAGCAGCGGCACCTTGCCGTTGGCGTTCTTGGCAAGATAGCCGGGTGAACGCGTTGTGCCGTCACGCGAACTGGTTTCGACATGGGTGAAAGGCCGCCCAAGCTTTGCCATGAGCAGGCGTGGCTTGTAGCAATTGCCGCTGTCGGTCATTCCGTAGATCGTGGTCATTGCGCTGGCCCTTGTTCGACCGCGATTATCACCGCGCGGAAACGTCAGACCAGCGATTTGTTCTGCTGCGAAACATCAGCATTTGTGATGCTTCGCCAGGCATCAGCCGAACAGCGGCCAGGTGTCAGCCAAACAATGGAACAACGACACATTCGCCGCGGCGATATTGCGACGCCTCGCGCGGTCCGTCGGCAAAGACGCTGCCGACCAGCATTGCCGGCTCGAGCAGGTCGCCCTGGAACAGCTCGACGCCGGCACCAAGGGCTATTTCAAGACGGCTTTCGCTGTCGATGCCCTCGACCAACACCGCTGCCCCTTGCGCCTTGAACTCCGAGACTACGGGCCGCAACAGCCGGCCGGTAGCGGCGTCGGCGCAGAAACGCTCGAACGACACCCGATCGAGCCTGACGATGTCGGCATTCACCCGACTGGCTGCATGCGCATCCGGCTGCTCTGCCCCGTGATGAGCAAGCGCGACACGCAGGCCCAGTTCACGCAAGGCGTTGGCAAGGCGCTCGTCGACGCCATCGATTTCGCAGACCAGCTGCGACACATCGAAACCTTCGTCCTCAAGGACACGCACCATGAAACACAGGTCGTCCATGGCTTCGTCGCCACCGCTTCCATCGTGACGGAACAGCAACGAAATGCCTTCGACGCCGATATTGTGGACGTTGGCGAGCGGCAGTGCCTCGATCATGCGCCCGACGATCGCGCGATCTTCGGCAGCCACTTCAGCGAGGAATTCGAGCATCGGGACCGGCTGGCCCTGCAGGTAGGGCACGACATGCGCATCGGCGGTCACCGGCGTCAGCCGGCCCTGCTCATGCCTGAAGATCGGCTGCATGGCGCAACGCAGGCGGAAACCGCCATGGATGCCGTACTCCAGCCCAACCTCGTCGGCGACGATCTTGGCAGCAAGATCCGCCGGCAGTGCGCCAAAGCCGAAAAACCCGTCACTCATCACGATGTCCTTTTGCCGAAACTTCGGCCTGTTCTCGGCGCGCTGCCTGCCAGCGGGCCAGCGTCTCCGGCCACGGCCGGGGACCCCTGTTGCTTGCCGGCGGCTTCGGGTGCTGCCGGCTCGAAATGCGAAAAATCCGCCGGCACGATCTCCGGCATTGCCAGCACGAACCCCTGCACCATCGAGGCGCCGGAGCGCTCGGCCAGTTGCAGTTGCCAGCTCTCCTCGAGCCCCTCGAAGACGGTGCGAATCCCCTTCTCTTCGAAGTTCGCCACCATTTCCTTGAGCAGGGCGAAGCCTGCACCGGATTCCATGAGGCGGCTGATCCAGTGGGCATCGAACTTGACGATGTCGGGCTTGATGTCGCGGATCCGCTTGATGTCGGATTCGGCCGAGCCGAAATCATCCACGGCGATGCGCAAGCCGTTTGCCTTGAGGGCCCGGACGAAATCGAACAGCGCCTCTTCCGAGGCCGGCTTCTCGGTCACTTCGCAGACGATGCGGCGTGGATCGATGCCGGTCTCGTTGAGAACCTGGCGCATGTCGCGCAGCGCGTGTTCCGAAATCGAGCGGTCGAGAAACACCGACGGATCGAAATTGATGAAGATCGACGCAGCCTTGGGCACGAACGTCGCGGCGTTGAGCAGATGCAGCGTCCGTGTCAGGGTCTCGACCTGCAGTCGCTCTGCACTGTCCACGACGGCGAAGAACATGCCCGGGGGCACCGCGTCCGCTCCACGAAACGGCCTGATCAGCCCTTCGAAGGCCGTGACCAGCAAACGGCCCGACTGAAAGGCGAAAATCGGCTGAAACGCGCTGTGCAGGGCGTGCACGCCCCAGACTCCGGTCGCAGAACCGTCGTCGTGCCGGATGATATGGGCGAGCCCGATGCTCTTCGACACGGTCCGTCCTATTTCCGGAATGCTGGCGAAATTGCTCCGCCAAAATCTCATCGAAGATTTGATCGCCGGTTAACGGAATGTCTCAAACTTGACCCACGTGCCGGCAGCCGCCTGCTTATGCACAGCTTCACCAGGTCTCTGGCCCAGCACATCCGGCACGCCAAGGCGTCAATATGCTTGCGATTCCTTGCGTCATGCGACATTACAGCGCCGCGCGTTCCGTTGGACGCGCAAAAGCGGTCGCGCGACCGCGTGTTTTTCCGAACCGGAGACCTGAAGTCATGGCCTTTCTTGCCGATGCCCTTTCCCGCGTTAAGCCTTCCGCGACCATCGCGGTCACGCAGAAAGCGCGCGAGCTGAAAAACGCCGGCCGCGACGTCATCGGCCTGGGCGCAGGCGAGCCTGACTTCGACACGCCGGACAATATCAAGAATGCGGCAATCGAAGCCATTCGCCGCGGCGAGACCAAGTATCCGCCGGTTTCCGGCATTGCGCCCCTGCGCGAAGCCATCGCCAAGAAGTTCAAGCGCGAGAACAATCTAGACTACAAGCCGGAGCAGACCATCGTCGGCACCGGCGGCAAGCAGATCCTGTTCAACGCCTTCATGGCAACGCTGAACCCCGGCGACGAGGTCATCATCCCCCGGCCCTACTGGGTCAGCTACCCCGAGATGGTGGCGATTTGCGGCGGCACGCCGACCTATGCCGAGACCAGCATCGACAACGGCTTCAAGCTGACGGCGGACGCACTGGCAAAGGCGATCACGCCGAAGTCGAAGTGGCTGGTCATGAACTCGCCGTCCAACCCCTCGGGCGCCGCCTATAGCGAGGCCGAGCTGCGCGCCATCGCAGACGTGCTGCTCAAGCATCCGCATGTCTGGGTGCTGACCGACGACATGTACGAGCACCTGACCTATGGCGACTTCGTCTTCAAGACCATCGCCGAGGTCGAGCCGAAACTCTACGACCGCACGCTGACCATGAACGGCGTGTCGAAGGCCTATGCCATGACCGGCTGGCGCATCGGCTACGCCGCCGGTCCGATCCAGCTGATCAAGGCGATGGACATGATCCAGGGCCAGCAGACCTCGGGTGCCTGCACCATCGCCCAGTGGGCTTCGGTCGAGGCACTCAACGGCCCGCAGGACTTCATCGCCAAGAACAAGGCGATCTTCCAGGCCCGCCGCGACCTCGTCGTGTCGATGCTCAACCAGGCGCGCGGCATCACCTGCCCCTCGCCGGAAGGCGCCTTCTACGTCTATCCGTCCTGCGCCGGGCTGATCGGCAAGAAGACGCAAGGCGGCACGGTCATCACCGACGATGCGGTCTTCACCTCGGAGCTGCTCGAGGCCGAAGGCGTGGCAGTGGTCCAGGGTTCGGCATTCGGCCTCGGTCCGAATTTCCGCATCTCCTACGCCACCTCGGAGAAGATTCTCGAAGAGGCCTGCACGCGCATCCAGCGCTTTACCGCCTCTCTCGTCTGAGCTCACATATCTGACTGTTGGAAAAACCCGGCTCCGGCCGGGTTTTTCTTTGCCGGCTGTGCGAATCGACCGAAACTGTCATGAGGTTGCCGGCAGGAATCTTCGATTCTCATACGCTGTTATACATTTGCATATTGCCGTGCCGGCCCGAACTCTGTTAATCTAAAGTAACTATATCCGCCGTAGCAGGCGGAGGTATGCAGAGGCGTCCAGAGGCAGCAATTGTATCAGCATAGACAGCAGCAGCAGGGGCGAAGGAGCAGAAGTTTGCTCGCGCACTTGTTCTTGCTGCTGCTACCGGTTTTTGCTGCCCTCACGGCCTCGGTTGCATCGAGTCACGCGCATTTCAGCAATCAAGACGAAAGCCCTCAGCTTTCCGCCGGCGACGCGCCCTACACGGAACCCGCTGATCCTTTCGCGCTTCCGATGTGGAGCGATTCATGCGTCACGCTGGCTGAGGGCAATTGCGACCTCGCGGATGACAACGGCTTGCTTCGGGCTGCTCACGGCCTGCCGATCGCGGCCATCGACAGCGCCGCATCGCCGGCCGGCTCGCCTTTCAATTTCCTGCGCGCACGAACGAGCGCACCCCGCGCACCGCCAGCCCAGGCCTGACGGCGCAACGCGCCCCACCTGCGCCGCATGACCGGTCAACTCGCGACACATTCATAGGCTCGTCGCACACCGGTCGTCCTCCCACGGGACTACACGTCCCGGCAAGTCTCAGGAATTGTCATGTCTAAGACACACCCACTCGGATTCCGTATCGAACGCGACCTCAAGGAAGCGCTCGTCAAGGCGGCCAAGGACGATCACCGTTCGGTGTCGTCGATGGTCGAAATCATTATCGCCCGGTGGCTGCGAGACCGCGGCTACCTCGTCGAGAAGGAAGAACGGGCCGCCTGAGCCCGCACTTCCCGGCAGATGGCTCGGCGGCGCAATCGTGCCGCCGGGCAGCATCCGCCAATAGCTTTCCGTCTGCGCACGCCGGTGAGTTCGAACAAGGAGCCAGACTGTTCTGGCGCCAGCTACGCATCGCTTTTGCGATGCAGCATCAATGGCTTCGAACACTTCGCGACTGCTTCTACGACTAAGGTCATAATCCCAAAGCAGCGATGGATAACGCCTGCCTCCCGGCGTTATCACTTCGACCGTGGTTAGGTTCGGCGGATTCCCCCGGAGATTGCTCTCCAGGCCTTTACCGCCGGCACTCTGGGAGGAGACAATAATGGCAATTTCGGCAACCGCCGACGCCCGCCGCGGGCGAGGCATGACGCGAGAAGAGAAGAAAGTCATCTTCGCTTCTTCGCTCGGCACCGTGTTCGAATGGTACGATTTCTACCTTTACGGTTCACTCGCAGCCTTCATCGGCGCGACCTTCTTCGCCTCCTACCCCGAGGCGACGCGTAACATCTTCGCGCTGCTTGCTTTCGCTGCCGGCTTCCTGGTGCGCCCGTTCGGCGCGCTCGTCTTCGGCCGCATCGGCGACCTCGTCGGCCGCAAATACACCTTCCTCGTCACCATCCTGATCATGGGCCTGTCGACCTTCTTCGTCGGCCTGCTGCCCGGTTCCGCGACGATCGGCATCGCCGCTCCGGTCATCCTGATCGCGCTGCGCATGCTGCAGGGCCTGGCGCTCGGCGGTGAGTATGGCGGTGCTGCGACCTATGTCGCCGAGCACGCCCCCGATGACCGCCGCGGCTACTACACCTCGTGGATCCAGACCACCGCGACGCTCGGCCTGTTCCTGTCGCTGGTCGTCATCCTGGTGGTGCAGACCTGGCTCGGCAAGGAAGCCTTCGCCGCCTGGGGCTGGCGCGTTCCGTTCCTGCTCTCCTTCATCCTGCTCGGCATCTCGGTGTGGATCCGTCTGTCGCTTTCGGAATCGCCGACCTTCCAGCGCATGAAGGAAGAGGGCAAGGGTTCCAAGGCGCCGCTGTCGGAAGCATTCGGCCAGTGGAAGAACGCCAAGATCGCGCTGCTCGCGCTGTTCGGCCTCACCGCCGGCCAGGCCGTGGTGTGGTACTCGGGCCAGTTCTACGCACTGTTCTTCCTGCAGAACGTGCTCAAGGTCGACGCCCAGGCCGTCAACATCATGATCGCGATTTCGCTTCTGCTCGGCACCGGCTTCTTCGTGCTGTTCGGCTGGCTGTCCGACAAGATCGGCCGCAAGCCGATCATCATGGCTGGCCTGGCACTCGCCATCGTCACCTATTTCCCGCTGTTCAAGGCGCTGACCTGGGCCGCAAACCCGGCACTCGCCACCGCCCAGCAGAACGTTCGCGCCACCGTCACCGCCGCACCTGGCGACTGCAAGTTCCAGTTCAACCCGGTGGGCACCGCAAAGTTCACCACCTCCTGCGATATCGCGACGTCGTTCCTGACCAAGAACTCGGTTCCTTATGACGTCGTTACCACGGCGGCTCCGGGCACGCCGGCTTCGGTCAAGATCGGCGACGAGACCGTCACGTCCTATGACGCCATCGCCGCGGGCGATGCTGCCAAGGCGAGCGACGCTGCCTTCGTCAAGGCAGTCAACATCGCCCTTCACGACGGCGGTTACCCGCTGGTCCGCGGCGCTGCCAAGGTTGCCGACCAGAAGCTCGACGCCTTCATCGCCGCCAACCCTGAACTGAAGCTCGACGCCGCCGCCATCCGCGCCGGCGAAAAGACCACCGTTCCGACCGAACAGGCGATCAAGGACAAGATCGTTACCGCTGAAGAGGCGGCCGGTGCTCCGGAAGTCGGCTTCTTCAACATCCCCGCCGGCGGCTCCTTCGCCATGGTCGCCGATCCGGCAGCAGTGAGCTGGCCGATGGTCATCGCCATCCTCACCGTGCTGGTCATCTACGTGACCATGGTCTACGGCCCGATCGCCGCGATCCTGGTCGAGATGTTCCCGACCCGCATCCGCTACACCGGCATGTCGCTGCCCTACCACATCGGCAACGGCTGGTTCGGCGGCCTGCTGCCTGCAACCGCATTCGCCATGAGTGCTGCGGCCGGCGACATCTACTACGGCCTCTGGTACCCGATCGCGATTGCCGCCATGACGCTGATCATCGGCACGCTGTTCGTCAAGGACACGCTCGGCACCGACCTCAACGCCAAGGACTGATCCTCGGCACCAACGCTAAAAAGCCCGGCAGGTGCCAACCTGCCGGGCTTTTTTTTGTTTTCTGGGGATGGCGTCGCTTCGCACCGGCAAGCCCCCCCCGCATCTTGCCTGCTTCAAAGGTCGGGCCCCGGGCGCCCTTCCCCTTGCCCTCCCCGCAAAGCCGTGTGACGATATGTTCGACCGGGAGGAAAACACCACACGTCATTGCCCGCGACGGCCGAACAGGCCGGCCGCCGCATTCAGGGAAAAATGCCTGAGTGGAGGTCAGCTCTCATGGGTAGTCGCGCCGGAGGAAGACGCACGGGACCGAAATGCATCGCCATCGTCGGTCCCTTTGCCAGCGGTAAAACCACTCTTCTTGAAGCCCTTCTCGCCCGCACGGGCGCCATTCCCAAGCAGCAACCAGTATCGTCGGGCAACACCGTCTCCGACCATTCGGCTGAGGCCCGGGCCCACGCCATGAGCGTCGACGCGGTCTTCGCCACAACGCAGTTCATGGGCGAGAGCATCACATTCGTTGATTGCCCCGGCTCGGTCGAGTTCGCCTTCGAGGCCGACCCCATCCTTGCCGCCTGCGACCTGGCGGTCGTGGTCGCCGAGCCTGACGAGAAGAAGATCCCCGCCTTGCAGCTGATCATGCGCAAGCTCGACGATCTCGGCGTGCCGCGCATCCTGTTCCTCAACAAGATCGACAAGGCGACATCAGGCGTGCGCGATACGCTCAAGCTGCTGCAGCCGGTCAGCCGCACGCCCTTGCTGCTGCGCCAGATCCCGCTGCGCAAGGATGGCGTCGTCGTCGGTTCGATCGACCTCGCGCTGGAGCGCGCTTATGTCTACCGCGAATATGCCGAGAGCGAGATCGCCGAGATTCCCGGCGACGAGAAGGCACGCGAGCTCGAAGCGCGCTTTGCAATGCTTGAAACCCTCGCCGACCACGACGATGAGTTGATGGAACAACTGCTCGAAGAGATCGAGCCGCCGAAGGACGAGATCTTCGACGACCTTGCCGCCGACCTGCGCGATGGCGCGGTCACCCCGGTGCTGATCGGCTCGGCCGAAAAGGGCAATGGCGCGCTCAGGCTGTTGAAGGCCATCCGCCACGACGCCCCCGACGTAGAGGCGACCCGCAAGCGGCTCGGGATAGCAGAGGGCAGTGCAGCCATAGTCCAGGTGATGAAGACCATCCACACCTCGCATGCCGGCAAGCTGTCGGTATCGCGCATCCTGTCCGGCCAGGTCACCGACGGCGCCGAGCTCTGGCTCAACACCACCGACACAGCGAAGGTTTCCGGCATCTACCGCATGCTTGGCAAGGACCAGTCCAAGCTCTCCAACGCCGGCGCCGGCGATACCGTGGCGCTCGGCAAGCTCGACAACGTTGCCACCGGCCAGACGCTGACCTCGGCCAAGGGCGGCATGAAGCCCCTCGTCAGGCTCGAGCCGCCGAAACCGGTCTATGCCTTCGCGCTGCGGCCCAAGGAGCGCAAGGACGAGGTCAAGATGTCGGCCGCCATCCAGCGCCTCGCCGAGGAAGACCCCTCGCTGACCCTGCATCACAACCAGGACTCGGCCGAAACGGTGCTGTCGGGCCATGGCGAGATGCATCTCAGGGTCGTGCGCGAGCGTCTCGAAGGCCGCAACCAGATCGCCGTCGAAGGCTATGCGCCGGCGGTGCCCTATCGCGAGACGATCCGCAAGGCCGTCCAGCAGCGCGGCCGCCACAAGAAGCAGTCGGGCGGCCACGGCCAGTTCGGCGACGTCGTCATCGAGATCAAGCCGCTGCCGCGCGGCTCGGGTTTCGAGTTCACCGACACCATCACCGGCGGCGTCGTGCCCAAGCAGTATATCCAGTCGGTGGAGGCCGGTGCGCGCGACTTCCTCAAGATCGGCCCGCTCGGCTTTCCGGTCGTCGACATCGCCGTCAACCTGTCGGACGGCTCGTTCCACAGCGTCGATTCCTCCGACATGGCTTTCCAGATGGCGGCCAAGATCGCGATGAAGGAGGGCATGCCAAGCTGTTCGCCGGTTCTGCTCGAACCTGTCATGAAGGTCGAGATCTTCACGCCGTCGGATGCTACCGCGCGCATCATCGCGCTCGTGCCCCAGCGCCGCGGCCAGATCCTCGGCTACGACGCGCGCGCCGACTGGCCGGGCTGGGACGTGGTCGAGGCGACGATGCCGCAATCCGAAATCAGCGACCTGATCATCGAGCTGCGCTCGGCGACCGCGGGTGCTGCCACCTACCGCGCCGAGTTCGACCACATGGCAGAACTGACCGGCCGCCTCGCCGACGAGGCGATGCAATCGGCCGGCAAGGCGGCTTGACATTGCAAGGACCGGACGGCGCCAGCGGCCGTCCGGTCCTTGCTGCTCACGCTCTGTTGATCTTGGATTGGGCAAGACACTGAAACGCGGCAGCGTTCGCATACGTATGTGAACGTGACCACGTTGATTTCGCGGTCCGCAGGGGCAACCTTGCAAGCCGACTTTTGGAGAACCGAGCATGGCATTCGTACACCGCCGCCCGTCCTGGGCAATCTGCGAGGCTCAGGCCACGCCCGAGGAGATGTTCCTCAACCGCCGCTCGATTCTCGCCGGCATGGGGCTCGGCCTTGCAGCCGCCGCGCTGCCGCGGCCGGCACGCGCCGAGGACAAGGACCCGACCGCCGAGCTTTATCCGGCCAAGCCGAACACGACCTACAAGCTCGACCGCTCGCTGACGCCCGAAGAGATCAACGCCAACTACAACAACTTCTATGAATACGGCACCTACAAGGAGATCGCCGCCAACGCCCAGCAACTCAAGACGCGTCCTTGGGAGGTGCAGATCGGCGGGCTGGTCGACAAGCCGATGACGCTCGGCATCGACGACCTGATCCGAAAATTCCCGCTGGAGACGCGGCTCTACCGCCACCGCTGCGTCGAGGCCTGGTCGATGACCATTCCGTGGAGCGGTTTTCCGCTCAAGGCACTGGTGGCGCTCGCCACCCCCAAGGCAGATGCGAAGTTCATCCGCTTCGAGACCTTTCTCGATCCAGAGATGGCGCCCGGCCAGAACGACTTCGTCTACCCATGGCCCTATGTCGAAGGTGTTACCATCGAGGAGGCGGCACTCGACCTGCCCTTCCTCGTCACCGGCGCTTATGACAAGCCCCTGGGCAAGCAGTTCGGCGCGCCGCTACGTCTCGCGCTGCCGTGGAAGTATGGCTTCAAGTCGATCAAGTCGATCCGCAAGATCGACTTCGTTGCCGAGCAGCCTGTCGGTCTCTGGGAAGCGATCCAGCCGAGCGAATACGGCTTCTGGGCAAACGTGAACCCCGAGGTGCCGCATCCGCGCTGGAGCCAGGCCAGGGAGCGTGTGCTGCACACCGGCGAACTGGTACCGACCCAGTTGTTCAACGGCTATGGCGCCGAGGTCGGCCAGCTTTACGCCGGCAAGGACCCGGCCAAGCTCTACATGTGAGCCCTACCCGGCCTCGACCTCGACGTGCCACCATTTCGGCCGCCCGTCCTCGAACGAATGGGCGGTCGGCATCAGCTCCACCGCGTCAGGCTTGTCGAAGACACCGAGCAGCAATGCCACGACGGGTTCATCGTCGACTGCGCCAAGCGAACTGCCGCAGGCCGGGCGAAAGGCGCGGCTCGAATAGTCCGAAGAGCGAAAGAGCGATGGCACACCACCAGGCCCGGTCCACCTGACCTCCCCGCTGGCAAACTCAACCCAGGAGGCGGTCAACGCACCGGTGTGGCGCTGGCAGGAACGGCATGAACATGTGTGCGGCTTGGCGGCACGCCCGAGAGCCTCGAAGCGGACGGCACCGCAAAGACAGCCGCCGGAATAGGTTGGCAGCTTTGCTACCGATACCTTGCTCATGCTGTCCCCCCACGAATGCTTCTGCCAGTGATCAGGAAAACGGAATCACAGGCTCTCGCCCGACGTAAAACACACGTCCCGGAAAAAACAAAAGCGGTGCCCGAGGCTATCCTCGGACACCGCTTTTTTGCGGACCGTTCCGCGGGAGGCGGGACGGCAGGTCCGCCGCTACGTGGCCAACGTCTTGGGTCGTTGGCAATCTGCTGGACGCGGCGCTTTGCCTGAGCCCTGGCTCGCACGGGTGATGCCCCCATCTTTCCCGGCGCGCCATCACCGCGTCCAAGCAAAAGCTAGGCGCGTCAGTGTGTTCGGGGAACGTTACCCGGGGTTACATGTCACTGTTACGTGGGCTGGATCGCCTGGAAGCGGGCAACAAAAAAGCCGGATCCAAGAAGATCCGGCTGAGTTTGTTTGGAAGTGCCGATTAAGGCTAACCTCCAGAGGGGAACACTCGAGGGCGCTAATGGGAGGAGGAACGCGCCCTGGAGATGATCAATATATGTGCTCTCCATGCCCAACAAACAAGCATCTATTTTGCAACGCACGCATGCAAAAAGGCACGAGCCGTGGTCCAACAATGTTAGAGGCCCGATAGGACCAGAATTTGTGGCTAAAAACGCCAGATGTCGATGCTGCAATGCACTTTGCAGCGGGGGTTTTCAGCGAAATTGCCACTAAATTCCGTGCTGCAGTGCAATGGCGCCGGTTCGGGCAGCACCAGGCCATTGTTGCGGCAGAAACGGCACCATGCGCAATCTCCAAGCAACAGGATCAATGGGAGTGCAGGCTTTGCGCAAACCATCCGCAGTGCTCGGCAGCGCCGTCTTCTTCCTGGCCGCACCCGGCATCGTTGCCGGCCTGGTTCCCTGGCTGCTCACGGCAAACTATGGCCTGCCCCTGGCCAGCGCGGCGTTCGTCATCTCAGGTTCAATGCTCGTCGCGGTCGGGCTCGGCGTGCTGCTGCATGCCTTCGCCCGCTTCGCTGTGGAGGGTTCGGGCACGCCTGCCCCGGTCGCGCCGACCGAACGGCTGGTCATCGGCGGCGCCTATCGCCACGTCCGCAACCCGATGTATGTCGCCGTACTGGCGATCATCCTCGGCCAGGCGCTGATCTTCGCGCACGGGCCGCTCGTTGCCTATGCGGTTGCCATCGGCGCCGCCATGGCCGCCTTCGTGCGTTTCTATGAAGAGCCGGTCCTGACGCGCCGCTATGGCGCGCAATACCAAGCCTACCGCAACAACGTGCCCGGCTGGCTGCCGCGCCTCACGCCGTGGCGCGGCGATGGCTGATGCCGTACCTGGAACCGAGCCTCAGAAGGCCCAGCTGCGTGCCTTGGAGATGACGAAATCGCGGAACACGTGCAGCTTGGCCTGTTCCTTCATCGTGTCGGGATAGGCGAAATAGGTGTCGAAGGACGGCACCTCGGTTTCGGGCAGGAGCTGCACCAGCCCGTCGTCCTTGCCCACGACATAGTCGGGCAGCATGGCGATGCCGGCACCGGTCTGCACCGCCTTCTTGATCGACAGGATGTCGTTGATCTGCAGCGTCGGCACGCGCTGACCGCCCTCGAAGTCACCGACCGTCTCCAGCCAGTTGAGTTCGCTCAAATGCGTCGGCACCGGCAGGCCGAAGGTGACTATGCGGTGGCTCTTGAGCTCGGCGATCGACGCCGGCTTGCCAAATTTGTTGACGTAGGCCGGCGAGGCATAGAGGTGGAAATGCACGGTGAAAAGCCGGCGCTGGATAAGGTCGGGCTGCTGCGGCTGGCGCAGGCGAATGGCGCAGTCGGCCTGGCGCATGGTCAGGTCGAGCTCCTCGTTGGCGAGGATCAGCTGCAACTGGATGTCGGGATAGAGTGCGAGGAACTCCTGGATACGCTCGGTCAGCCAGCCGGCGCCGAGGCCGACGGTTGTCGTCACGCGCAACACGCCCGACGGCCTGTCCTTGGTCTCGGTCAGCCTGGTCTTGATCGTCTCGAGCTTCATCAGCACGTCGTGGGCGGTGCGGAACAGCATCTCACCCTGCTCGGTCAGCACCAGGCCGCGCGCGTGGCGGTGGAACAGAGGCACGCCGATGTCGTGCTCGAGCGCGCTGACCTGGCGTGAGATGGCCGACTGCGACAGCCTCAGCGTCTCCGCCGCATGCGTGAAAGAGCCAGCCTCCGCCGCTGCGTGGAACACGCGCAACTTATCCCAATCCAACGCCATTTTTCCCCTCTTATGTCAGGCGTCTGGCCGGCCTATTCGGCCGCTTCGCGATGCACTTCAATTCCCGCGAGGTACTTTTCAGCTTCGAGGGCGGCCATGCAGCCAAGGCCCGCAGCCGTCACCGCCTGGCGATAGATGTCGTCGGTCACGTCGCCCGCCGCAAACACGCCCGGCACGTTGGTGCGCGTCGAGTTCGCCTCGGTCCAGAGATAGCCGTTCGGCTTCTGCTTCAGCTTGCCGACGAACAGCTCGACCGCCGGCGCATGGCCGATCGCCACGAACACGCCGTCGGTCGCCATTTCGGTGACAGCACCCGTGTGTACGTTCTTGAGCCTGATACCGTTGACCGAAGGCGGCAGCGGCTTCTGCGCCGCAGCACCGACGATCTCGTCTACCGCGTGATCCCAGATCACCTTGATGTTGTCCTTGGCAAACAGCCGCTCCTGCAGGATGCGCTCGGCGCGGAAATGGTCGCGCCGATGCACGACCGTCACCGTCTTGGCGAGATTGGAGAGGTAGAGCGCCTCCTCGACCGCCGAGTTGCCGCCGCCGACCACCACCACGTCCTTGCCGCGGTAGAAGAAGCCGTCGCAGGTGGCGCATGCCGAAACGCCAAAGCCCTGGAACACCTGCTCGCTCGGCAGGCCGAGCCATTTGGCCTGGGCACCGGTGGCGATGATCAGCGCGTCGGCCGTGTAGACCGTGCCGGAATCGCCCTTGGCGCGGAACGGCCGCACGTCGAGATCGACCTCGGTGATGATGTCGTGGACCATCTCGGTGCCGACATGCTCGGCCTGCGCCCGCATCTGCTCCATCAGCCAGGGACCCTGGATCGGCTCGGCGAAGCCCGGATAGTTCTCGACGTCGGTCGTGATCATCAACTGGCCGCCCTGCTGCATGCCAGCGACGAGCATCGGCTTGAGCATGGCGCGCGCCGCATAGATCGCTGCCGTGTATCCGGCAGGACCCGAACCGATGATGAGGACTGGCGCATGTTTGGCGGTCATCGTGGGGCCTTCGTAGTCAATGAAAAAAGCAGCACCCCGCAAGACGGGGCGCAGATCGCCTCTAATCTAGGTGTTCACCCCTGCCCCGCGCAAGGCGACAAGATGTTACTCCCCCGAAAGCTTGATCTCCGGGGGAACGCGCCCATGCCCCGCGTCGATTTCCGAAGCTTGGGCTTCCCAATGGCTGCGAGTAGTTTAATTACAAGGATGCGCAAGATTCTTGCGCAAGACCTGGAGCGAACATGCCGATCAAGGCCGACCTCGACGCCATCGACTGGAAGATCCTGCGCGAGTTGCAGGATGACGGCCGCATGACCAATGTCGAACTGTCGCGCCGCGTCGGCATCTCGGCGCCGCCCTGCCTGCGCCGGGTCAAGCGGCTGGAGGACGAAGGCATCATCCAGCGCTACCGCGCCTTGCTCAACGCCCCTGCTCTCGGCATGGACGTCGTCGCCTTCTGCCTCGTCGGCCTCAACCGCCAGTCGGAAGTCGACCTCAAGGCCTTCGCCGACCGCACGCGCAACTGGCCGATCGTGCGCAGCGCTTGGATGGTCTCGGGCGAATCCGACTTCATGCTGCACTGCCTGGCTCCCGATCTCGGCACCTTCCAGACTTTCGTCATCGAGGAACTGACCTCGTCACCCAACGTCGATACGGTGCGCACCGCACTGACGATCCGGCAGGTGAAGGATGAAGGACTGGTGGGGATTTAGGGGCGGGACGCTCCTTCGGCAGCGTCCGAATGGACATGGACGGCGGTCTCATCTAGAAGGTCGCCTGCTCCTCAGGCGATAATTTCACCACGATGGAAGTTGGGCCGTTTCCGGCTAGAAGAAACCGGACGAAATGGTCACTGGCTCGGCTCCCAAGGTTAGAATGTGGTTCGCAGTGAGTTACAAGTGTATTCATGAACGTATTTGGCGAACAGGCTGAGAGCGGAGCAGAACGGTAAGATGCCGAATTCAGGTCTGGACAATGCAGTCAATGTAATCTGCATAAAATGGGGATCTCTCTACGGCCCGGAATACGTCAACAATCTGCGCCGCGGCGTCGCTAAGCATCTGAAGCGTCCGCATCGCTTCGTCTGCTTCACGGACGATACCACCGGGTTGGACAAAGACATCGAGGCGTTGCCGCTCCCCGCTCTGGACCTGCCCACCGGCCGACAAGACAGACGCTGGCGCAAGCTCGCTCTTTTCCGCCGCGATCTGGCCGACCTGCAAGGCACGACACTTTTCCTCGACCTCGACCTCGTGGTCGTTGATGATCTCGACCCCTTCTTCGAGCAGCCGGGCGAATTCCTCATCATCCGTGACGATGATCTTTTCCGGAGCAAGCCGCTGCGCAAGCTCAATCGAAAGCGCGATCGCTTCCTTGCGTCCGTAGGCAACAGTTCCGTGTTTCGCTACGAGATCGGCGCCCATGCCTATATTCTCGACGCATACGTCGCCGATCCGGCCGGCGCGCTCGACCGGTACGAGATCTCCCAGCAATTCCAGAGCGCGCAGCTTGCGGCGCATGGCAACCTGCAATACTGGCCACGCGAATGGTGCGTCAGCTACAAAAACCATTGCGTGCCTCGCCACTTCAAGAGCTTCCTGCAGGACCCGACCGTGCCGCCAGGAGCGCGCATCGTCGTCTTCGCCGGCAGCCCGAAGATGAGCGAGGTTCTGGCCGGCGGCGGACAGCGCTGGTATCGCCGGATCGGCGACACGGAATGGCTGCGAAAGCATTGGGAAAGCTAGGCGGCATGCTCAACATCCCGGCAAAATTCAAAGCGCTGAAGAAGAGCGTCAGGCTCAAACGGGCATTGAGGGAGATTGATGACCGGTCAGCGTCCCTTGGCGAGGCGCGGACACACGGCCTGCCGAAACCTCTGATCGTCTCTCTGACGAGCTACCCGGGGCGCTTCGACACGTTGGCGCTCACGCTGAAGTCGATCCTTTTTCAGACTGTCCGACCCGACACGACCATCCTGTGGGTATCCCACGAGGATTACCCGCTGGTACCAGAGAACGTTCTCGAACTGCGCGGGCACGGCCTTGAAATCGCCACCTGCACCGACATGCGGGCCTACACGAAAATCATACCCACACTGCAAAACCACAGGGATTGCTTCGTCATCACCGTGGACGACGACGTCTACTACCGGGCGGATTGCGTCGAAAAGCTCACAGTCGCATACAATCCTTCCAAGAGGCATGTCATATGCCATCGCGCGCACCGGATCGCTGTGACAGGCAATGGTGATCCAGCACCCTACGTGGATTGGCGACGGGATATCGCACCGGCCGCAACCTCTCCGCTCATCTTTCCGACGGGCGTGATGGGAGTTCTCTACCCGCCGGACGCCTTCCATGAGGACGTATGTAACGTCGCGCTCTTCTCGGAGTTGAGCCCGAGCGCCGACGACGTATGGCTATATTGGATGTGGCGGATGAACGGACATGTCGGCGAAAAGCTGCCGGGAAAGGCCAAGATCATAGACTGGCCAGGCAGCCAGACGACGTCATTGCAGGCCGAGAACCTCATCGGCGGCGCGAACGACCGGTGCATCCAGAATATGGTCAGGAAATACGGGTTTCCGCGTTCGCGCTGACAGGTTTGGAGCGAACCAGGACGAAAAGCATGCAGACAAGCGTCATCATCTCCACCTACAATTCACCGCTCTGGCTCCAGAAGGTGCTGTGGGGCTATTTCGCCCAGGACCGCCATGATTTCGAACTCGTGATTGCCGATGACGGCTCCAGTGACGAAACCCGCGAAATGCTCGCGGCGATGGCACCCAACAGTCCGGTCCCGATCGCACACGTCTGGCAGCCCGATGAAGGTTTCCAGAAATGCCGGATACTGAACAAGGCGATCGCTGTAGCGCAAGGCGAACGCATCCTGCTCACCGATGGCGACTGCGTGCCGCGCCGGGACTTCGTGGAGGTGCACACGCGGTTGGCGCAACCGGATCGCTTCCTGACCGGCGGCTATTTCAAGCTTCCGCCCAACGTGTCCAAGGCATTGACGCAAGACGACATTGCCGGACAGCAGGCGTTCAACGCCTTCTGGTTGATGCGGCACGGGCTTCCCTTCACCTCTAAGCTGCTGAAAATAGTAGCCACAAGCCCGTTCGACGAATGGCTGAACCGGCTAACACCGGCACGGCCGACCTGGAACGGCCACAGTGCGTCATGCCTTAGGAGCCAGGCGATCCAGATCAACGGCTTCAACGAGGACATGCAATATGGCGGCCTCGACGTGGAATTCGGCCTTCGTCTGCGGCATGTCGGCATAGAACCCCGGCACATCCGCTACTCCGCCATTGCCCTCCATCTCCATCATGGCCATGGCTACGTCACTCAGGGGATGAAAGAGCGGAGCCATGGGGTCAAGGAAAATACCCGCCACAATAGGCTGACCTGGGCTGAACGGGGCTTGAGCCAATGGCTTGATTCAAGCAATCGCGCGACGCTCTTGAGAGATGATCGGCTTACACGCTTCTGAAAGACAGGGCAGTGTCGCAAAATCAGAGATGAAATATTCGCAAACGAAACCGAATACTCGCGGATCGTTCATCTTTATTAATTCATTAGAAGTTCAAGTTTCTTCAGGAATTCCGTATTCGCACTTCTGCAATCCATTAGTGCATTCTGGTGAAGATTTCCCTTTCCGACATGTTTCCTCCAATCCTTAAAATCCAAGCAATTCTCGTATTTGTATCTAAAGTCTAAGAATTTGCTAGAGTTTTGAATAGCAATCACTTTCTTCCCGAGCAATGTCGCCCAATACAATCCGTGATAACTGTTTGTTACAACATTATCACCGGATCCAATTATATTAATGCATTTTAAGAAGTAACTTTCAGAATTATCCTTGATTCCTTTGCTAATATTATAGATATTTGGAACGTTTGAGAATTCATCTCCAAATTGACTAGATTCGTGACCGTGAAGAAACGCGACACACTCGTATTGACTAGGAATTTTTTCGTCAAATACAGGATGCAAGCAACTTACACAGGGAACCCAATCATATGGGTTTGGGTAATCACGGAGTCCAACCAGCCGAAACTTCTCAAACGATGATGGATAAGGGCTGGAACCAACCCCGTCCAACCATTCGCGAAATCCCACAGTCCTGTTATGGCCAGCGCCCCATACAACCACGTCGCCTCCACGATCAGCGAACATAGTCAGAAATTCAATGACCTTGTCGTGTACATCGTGACGGTCCAGTCCAATTAGGCCACCGCCGCCAAAACAGACAATTTTCCCCTCAAGGAGCTTCAAAAGAAATTCAGACCCGCCAAATTTAGATACTTCCAATATTTCCTTGCTGCTCAATTCGATAGAGTTATGAGCCGTAAACCTATCAAAATACCTTACCGGGCATGACATGAGGTCGCCAATATTATTGGTAATTGAATGGATGAAAATAAACTCTGATCGTTCGATCTTTCTGTATAATCGTTTGAAATAAACGTCACCAAAGGGCCGGATACCTCTGGCCTTTCGCAATATTTTATCCAGATTCAACGGCAAGATATTACCTACTTCCGCTTAATTTGACCACGCTCAACAGGCGCTCGCAACAGCTTTTTCAGTCCAACTATTTCTCCGACCTTTCCCGACACGCTTGTGATCGATCCGTTCGGAAAAGGCCTGATTTCAGCGACTGCTGCTGCTCATCGTGCTTCTTCACCCAGTTCTCGCCATGCCAACCATCCGCTGCAAGCGAACCGCACGGTTTCAGGCTTCATCCGCGGCCGGCCCACACTCGCTCGTAGACCTCACATATTCCCGCGGCTTCGTCCTCGAGGCGGAATCTTCTCGCCACATCCTCGCTCCCCGCAGCCCCATGCGCCTCGGCCAACGCCGGATCGCCGAGATATGGCCTGATCGCCTCTCGCAGCGCGTTGCCATCGCCGGCCTGCACCACGACGCCCGTGCTGCCGGGCGTCACGATTTCGGAATAGGACCCGGCATCGCTTGCCACCACCGCCGTGCGCGAGGCCATCGCCTCCAGCGGCGTCAGGCCGAACCCTTCATTGCGCGAGGGCGCGACATAGAGCGTCACCCTGCGGTACCACACGGCGACATCAGGCACCTCGCCGAGGAACAGGATCCGGTCGGACAGTCCGGCCGCAGCGATGCGCTGCTTGAGTTCGTCGGCGAAGCCCTTGTGCTCCGATGTCACGCGGCCGGTGATCACGGCCGTCCATTGCGGATGATCGGGCAGAAGCGCAATCATCGCATCGACGAACAGGTCGGTGCCCTTGGAGTGACGGACCCGGCCGAAGCAGCCGATCGCACGTTGGCCGGGCAAGCCGGCAGCGGAAAACGCATCATCCGCCGTGCGCGCGGGATGAAATTTTTCAAGGTCCACACCATGCATTACGACCTTGTGCGGCACTTCGAGGAAGCCTCCCGACAGCCGGCTGGTGGCGATCACGCCATCCATCCTGCGGATCAACCATTTGGTGAAGGGCCGATGGTCGCGCTGGGCGGCGGAGGTGAACACCAGCCTGAGCGGCGCCCGAAATACGTGGCGCAGCACCAGCCCGGCCAGCATCTCGACGTTGCGCCGTGCATGCCAGATGCGCGGCCGCCCGGAGGCTGGCCGCTTCAGCAGCAAGGGCAACTGCCACCAGCGCATGGTCGGCAGGCTGTCGGGCAGGCCCGGCCCGAACACGGCGATGCCGAGGTCGCGCGCCTGCACCGGCACCAGTTGCACGATGGTGCTGGTGACGCCCGAAAGCCGCTTCTTGAGATTGGGCGCGATCACCTCGATGCGCGCCATGTCGACCGCGCCGGATTTTTCGGCGCGGTTGTTTGCTTTGTTCATCGTGTCTGATCCGGCATCGCCACAGCCAATGCCGCCTGTTGCCTCAGATGAACTGCACCTGGACGATTTCGTAGCCGCGTGCGCCGCCCGGCGCGTTGACCTCGATGGCGTCGCCGACTTCCTTGCCGATCAGCGCGCGCGCGATCGGCGAGGAGATCGAGATGCGGCCCGACTTCACGTCGGCTTCCTGGTCGCCGACGATCTGGTAGGTCTTCTTTTCCTCGGTATCGTCGTCGACCAGCACAACGGTGGCGCCGAACTTGATCTTGTCGCCGTTCAGCTTGGTGACATCGATCACCTCGGCGCGCGCGATCAGGTCCTCGAGTTCGTTGACCCGGCCCTCGTTGAGGCTCTGCGATTCCTTGGCGGCATGGTATTCGGCATTCTCCGAAAGGTCGCCATGCGAGCGCGCCTCGGCAATGGCCTCGATGATGCGCGGACGCTCTTCCTGCTGGCGCCAGCGCAGCTCTTCCTTCAGCGCGACGAATCCACCCGCCGTCATCGGAACCTTGTTCATAGTCGACCTCTCCTGGCCTTTGCCGCGCGGCTTGCCTATTGCTGCCGCGAGGCACAAAAAAAGAAAACGGTCCGGCAGCCTCGGCTAACGGAACCGTCTCACCTCTATCTCCGGCGAATATAGCAATCCTGCCGCAGAATTCACGTCAAAAAATTCGTTTACCACCATAGACCTGTTGGTGCAGACAACCTGAGCCGTCCCCGCTTCACCCGCTTGTGATTGCTTTGATGCTCTATCCCCGTTGCCGCGCCGGCCTTTCCACCTATGTCCGATAGATGAGCAACAGCACGCCGCTACTCGCATTCATGTTCGCCCTGGTTGGTTCGCCGGCCCTCGCCGAGAGCCAAAGCTACAACACAGACAACGTCACGCTGCGCGCCGACGTCATTGCCGATGGGCTCGACCACCCTTGGGGGCTCGACTTCCTGCCGGGCAACGAAGCCATCATCACCGAGCGCTCCGGCAATATCCGCATCCTGTCGCAGGACGGACTGTCGGCGCCGGTGGCTGGAGTGCCGAAGGTCCAGGTCCGCGGCCAGGGCGGCCTGCTCGACATCGCCGTCGCACGCGACTTCGAACGTTCCGGCACCATCTTCTTCAGCTTCTCCGAGCCCGGACGCGGCGGCGCGGGCACGGCCCTTGCCCGGGCGAAGCTGGTCCGGGAAGGTGCTGCCGCGCGGCTCGAAGAGGTGAAAGTCATCTTCTCGATGAACCGCAAGAGCAATGCCGGACAGCATTTCGGCTCGCGAATCGTCGTCAACGACGACGGCACGCTGTTCGTCACCACCGGCGACCGCGGCGATGGCAATCGCGCCCAGGACATGCACGACCATGCCGGCGCCGTCATCCGCATCAATGCCGACGGCTCGGTTCCGGCCGACAATCCCTCGCCCGACGGCAAGGTCATGGCGCCGGAAATATGGTCCAAGGGCCATCGCAACCTGCAAGGTGCAACCTTCGATCCGGTGCTGGGCGAGCTGATCACCGTCGAGCATGGTGCCCAGGGTGGCGACGAGTTGAACCGCCCGCTGGCCGGCAGGAATTATGGCTGGCCGGTCATCACCTACGGCAGGGACTATTCCGGCGAAAAGATCGGCGTCGGCACATCAGCCAAGGGTTACGAGCAACCGCTGTATTACTGGGACCCGTCGATCGCTCCTTCCGGGCTCGCCAGCTATCAGGGCGACATGTTCCCGGAATGGAAAGGCGACCTTCTCGTCGGTTCGCTGAAATTCGAGTTGCTGAGCCGCCTCGACCGCGACGCCAAGGGCAACGTTCTCGACGAGGAACGGATGCTCGACGGCGCGTTCGGCCGAATCAGGGATGTCAACGTCGCCCCGGATGGCTCGGTCTGGCTGCTCACCGACGAAAGCAACGGCACCATCGTCAGGCTGTCGCGGGGGGATTAGGGACAAGGCAATAAGGCAGTAGGGGAATAGGGCAGTCGGTATTTGCCCTACAGCCCTACTGCCTTACAGCGCCGGCTACCCCCGCAAATAGGCGTCGATCTGTTGTTCCAGCAGGCCGTATTCGCGGCAGCCCTTGCCGCAGCGTTTCCCGATCTCCGACAGTTGCACACGGGCGGCCGCGACATCGCCGAGCATCAGGTGCGCCTCGCCCATATATTCGCGCACCAGCGTGTAGTCGGGATTGTTGCGCAGCGCTTCCTGGTAGTAGCCGAGGCCGACGAGCACGCGGCCGGCCTTGCGGTGCGAATAGCCGAGATAGTTGAGGATGCGCGGATCGGCCTTGTCGGCGGCAAGCGTCAGCACCTTGATCGCCTCGTCATACTTGCCGTCCATGGCAAGCGCACGGCCCGCCGAATAGAGGCTGTCGTCGTCGATCATGCCGGCCTTGGGCGGTTCGCACTTCTTGGTCTTCTTGTTGTAGACCATGCCGTTGTTGCATTTCACCTCGTCGCCGCTGCTGCTCCCGCCGCTATCGGCCGAGAACACCGGCGCCGCCAGCAAGGGCAGCGACACGACAACGCCAGCAAGCACTTTCGCAATTCGGGTCTGCATCGCTACCTCCTAAAATGTGCCCATCGCCAGAGTAACGCATTTGAGGCCGCATTTCATCCGAGCCATGTTGCCGGAGCTGCATGAATGCCGGCTCCGAGCAGCATTCCAAGGCTAGCCCTTGAGATAGGTCTCGATCTGTTCGGCCAACAGGCCGTATTCGCGGCAGCCCACCCCGCAGCGCTTCCCGATCTCCGACAGCTGTAGCCGCGCCCCGGCAACGTCGCCGAGCGTCAGATGGGCCTCGCCCATATATTCGCGCACCGGCATATAGTCGGGATCGTTGAGGATCGCCTCCTGGTAGTAGCCGAGCCCGACGAGGATTCGCCCGGCCTTGCGGTGGGAATAGCCGAGATAATTGAGAATGCGCGCGTCGGTCTTGTCGGCGGCGAGCGTCAGTACCTTGATCGCGTCGTCATACCTGCCGTCCATGGCTAGTGCACGGCCGGCCAGGTACAGGCTATCGTCGTCGATCATGCCGGCCTTGGGCGCTTCGCACTTCTTGGTCTTCTTGTTGTAGACGAGGCCGGTGCGGCACTTCACCTGGTCGCCGCCGTTGCCACCGCCACCGCCCATACCCCCGCCGGAATTGCCGCCGCCTGAATTGCCGCCTCCGCCACCATCGGCGGAGAATGCGGGAACGGCAAACAGCGGCAAGGACACCAGCGCCCCTGCCAGAAGTCTCAGAAATCGCGTCTGCATGGCTACCTCCACCGATGCGTCCTCGACAAGGTCAACGCATCGAAGGCAGCATTTCGTCCTGCCTCAGCCGCGGAAAATCAGCGCCGCCCCGCCGGCGATCAAAGCGAAGCCCATGGCGTGGTTCCAGGTGATGCCTTCCTTGAGATAGAACACCGAGAAGATCACGAAGACACTGAGCGTGACCACCTCCTGAATCGTCTTCAGTTCCGCCGCCGTATAAAACTCGTGGCCAATGCGGTTGGCCGGCACCGCCAGCCAGTATTCGAAGAAGGCGATCAGCCAGGAGAAAATGACCGCCGCATAGAGCGGAGCCGCCTTGAACTTCAGGTGCCCGTACCAGGCGAACGTCATGAACACGTTGGACGCGATCAGCATCAGCACAGGAAGTACCTTGGGCGAAAGCAGAAAAGCCATGGGGAAATACCGTCTGGAGGGGGGAGGAAGGCGCGCTATATCCGCCTCTCCTAAAGTCATGTCAACCACGGCAACCACGCCGCGAATATCGAGGCAGTGACGTTGCCGCCAAATGCGCTATCATCAGCCGGGGGAAGGCAACAGGAGCACGCTCGTGCAGCAGCGGCGCGAAAAAGAGTGGGACCTGACCATCGGCCCGGACACCGTCAGGCTGTTCATCCTCAAGGCCAAGGCGATCAGCGCCGGCGTCAATGAGGATTACGAGGACGGCGCCGAACACGAGATCGAATATGACGGCGACACCCACGACAACCATCGTCATGACGGGCTCGCCGAGGAAGAGGCGGAAAACCTCACGGAAAAAGAGCTGCGCGGGCTGATCGCCGACCTCAATGTCGACCAGGCGGCTGAGCTCGTGGCACTCGCCTGGGTCGGGCGCGGCGACTACGACGCCGCGGAATGGTCGGACGCGGTCGCCGAAGCGCGGCAGCGGGGCAATCGCCGCACCGCCAAATATTTGCTTGGCATGCCGATGCTGGGCGACTGGCTCGAAGAAGGGCTTGAGGCGCTGGGCGCGTGAGCGGCCTTGCCTGCCTTCATTGATGACAGTCCCGTCACCGAATTTGATGGCCCTGCCCCTGTTGTTTCGGCAACCCGCGGCCGGCCGGTGGCGTTGAGCGCCGATGCACACATGCAAGCGCCGCCTGTTTTCCCTGATCCTGATACTGCCGCTGGCGACTTTCGCCGTGATGCCGCACGGCTTTGCCGATAGCGGAAGGCCCGCCTTGCCCGTTCGCGCACCGGTGCCGCAGGCTGCCCCTGCACCGCCCCTGCCCGAACTATCGCCGGCGGCCGAAGTGCAGGCGACGGGGCAGGCCGCGATCCCGACACCCCGGCCGCGCCCGCCGGCGGCCCAGCGACCAGAGCGCCCGATGTTCGGCCCGCCACTGCCTGAAACGCCGCTGCATGCCGAAGCTGTACCGGCCGCCGTGCCCGTTCCACCTGTGCGTCCCGGTCGGGCGTCCGGCAAACCCTCCACCGGGGAGATGTTCGGCCCACCAGCGCCGAAGATGCTGCCCGACAAGCGCTCCCATGCAGAGCGGCCCACCACCATGCCTGCCGACGAGACGGCTTGTCGGGCGCGCCTCAAGCTGCTTGGCGCCGAGTTCGAAGAGGCAGCGCCACAGAGCAATGCCGATGGCTGCGCGCTGCCCTTTCCGCTCAAGCTGAAGCGGCTTGCTGCCTCGATCGACATTGCGCCCGACGCCGTCATCAACTGTGCCGCCGCCGAAGCCTCGGCGCGCTTTGCCACAAACGTCATCTCACCGGCGGCAAAGGCCGAGTTCGGCGAAGAGCTGGCAACGGTCGGCCAGGCCTCGGCCTATGTCTGCCGCCCGCGCAACGGCACCAGGAAGCTGTCGGAACACGCCTTCGGCAATGCGCTCGACATATCCCGCTTCACCCTGACCAAGGGCACAGCCATTGATGTCGAGCCGGCACCGCCAGCGAAGAATGCCAAGTTCCTCTCTCAAATCCGCAAGGCCGCCTGCGGCCCGTTCAAGACCGTGCTTGGCCCCGGCAGCGATGCTGACCACGCCCTGCATTTCCACTTCGACCTCGCCCCTCGGCGCAACGGCGGCACCTTCTGCCAATAGGCCCGCGCCGCAATTTGGCCGCAGCTGTGAATCGCAGCGCTGATCTTTCCTTTACCGTTGGCAGCTAGGCTTAGTCCCTCAAGGGGACAGGAGCCTTCGCATGGCCGCAGATTCGCGCGCCGCCAGCCCAGCCGAACTATCGCGCCGGCGCGCCTTGCTGCTTGCGACGACGCTTGTCGTGGTCGGCCTGGGTGTCAGCTCCTGCACGTCGGGCGACGTCTTCACGCTCCAGCCGGCCGTCGATGTCGGCTCGCAGACCGCCTCGCTGGCACCTGTCGAACCCATTCCGCAGGCAAATGCCGCGCCCGCGGATGCCGCCGACCTGACCTATGACATGTCCGATCCGACGATGGCATCGGCGCCCCCGGCTATTGAACCGACACTGGACGCACAGGCTGAAAATCTCGGCCAGATCGAGCCGCAGCAGCCGCAGCCGGTAAGGACCGCGGCCCTTGTCCCAGCCCGCGGGCTGCAGACGCTTGTGCCCTCCAATCCCTCCATGGTCGCCTATCCCAGGCTCGACGATCCTTCGAACCAGCCGCAGACGGCGCCGATGCGACCGGCGGTCATGCCGGCCGACGAGGTCGATTGCCGCGCCGACCTCAAGAAGCTCGACGTGCAGTACCGCGACCTGCCGTCGATCAGCAACGGTGCTGCCTGCGGCATCGACTATCCGGTGAAGGTCTCGGCGATCGGCTCGGTACAGATGAAGCCCGCCGCCACCGTCACCTGCCAGATGGCAGCCAGCTTCGCGGCCTGGACCAAGCGTGACCTGGTGCCGGCCGCGCGCCTGCGCTATTTCTCCGGCGTCAAGACGATCCATCAGGGTTCGAGCTACTCCTGCCGGAAGATCGCCGGCTCGCGCACTCTGTCGGAACACGGCAAGGGCAATGCGCTCGACATCATGCGCATCGAGCTCAACAACGGCCGCGACATTGACGTCGAAAAGCCGGGCCTGTTTGCCTTCCGCACCCGTGGCTTCCTCAACACCATCCGTGCCGACGGCTGCAGCTATTTCAACACGGTGCTCGGCCCCGGCTACAACTACGACCACCGCAACCACTTCCATTTCGACATCAAGCAGCGCCGCAACGGCTATCGCGCCTGCCGCTGACGCGGCATCGCTGCACGGCGCTCCGGTTTGCTCCCGACCCTGAATAGGGATAGAAATCCGGCTTCATCCATCTCCGGCGGCAGCATCTGATGGCAAGGGGCAAACTGCACAGACAGGCGACCCTGTGGTTTGCGGCCTTGTGCGCGAGCTATATCGCGCTCGCCTATTTCGCCGCGCCCGAATTCTGGTCGTTCCGCATCCTGCGCGATGGCCTCAAGCCCCCGGCCCTGCTGACCACCACGCCGCAAGGCATCCCCGGCGACCCCATCAATATCGGCCTTGTCGGCACCGAGGCCGATCTGCTCGGGGCTTTCGCTGCGGCAGGCTGGAACCGCGCCGATGGCCTTTCCCTCAAATCGTCGCTCGAAATCGGCGAAAGCGTGCTGCTCGACCGGTCCTATCGCGATGCCCCTGTGTCGACACTGCTGCTCGACGGCCGCCCGCAGGACATCGCTTTCGAAAAGCCGGCCGGCGAGAGCCCCGACACGCGCCATCACATTCGCCTGTGGCTGACATTCGCCCTCGGGCCCGACGGCCGACCGACCTGGTACGGCGCCGCGAGCTTCGACCGTGGCGTCGGCGTCAGCCATGACACCGGCGAGATCACGCACCACATTGCCCCCGACATAGACGCCGAGCGCGACCAGGTGATCCGCGATCTCACCGCAGCCGGACGCGTCCTGTCGTTCGAGACGGTTCCCGGCATCGGGCTCACCAAGACAGGCCGCAACGGCGGTGGCGACCCGTACTTTACCGACGGCAAGGTCAAGGTTGCGGTACTTGCGCCGCACGAATAGCCGCCGCGTCCTGCCCTGACGTAAGAGTATTTTCGCTGCCGTCTTTTCGAAGGGGCGGAAGCAATGCTATGCAGCGATCATTATGCTTTACGCTGAAATCGGTATCGTGGTCGTCCTCATCTGTGTGAACGGCCTCCTGGCAATGTCCGAACTTGCCATCGTCTCCTCCCGCCCCGCTCGCCTCAAGGCGATGATCGACCGCAACATCACGGGTGCTGGTCGCGCGCTTGAACTGGGCGCCAACCCGGGCAGGTTCCTGTCCTCGGTGCAGATCGGCATCACGCTTGTCGGCGTGCTTTCCGGCGCCTTCTCCGGCGCCACGCTGGGCCAGCGGCTGAGCGGCGTCCTTGCAGAATATGGCGTGCGCGCCGGCGCCGCCGACGCACTCGGCGTCGGCATCGTCGTTGCCGCCATCACCTATGGCTCGCTGATCATCGGCGAACTGGTGCCCAAGCAGATCGCGCTTCGCGACCCCGAAGGCGTCGCCGTCCGCGTTGCGCCTGCCATGGCGCTGCTGGCCAAGATCGCCGCCCCCTTGGTGTGGCTGCTCGACATCTCCGGCCGTGGCGTTCTCTGGTTGCTCGGCCAGCGCGGCGAAAGCGAGGAAAAGGTCACCGACGAGGAGATCAAGATGCTTGTCGCCGAGGCCGAGCATCACGGCACCATCGAATCCGACGAGCGCCGGATGATCGCCGGCGTCATGCGCCTGGGCGACCGCGCCGTGCGCGCCGTCATGACCCCGCGTACCGAGGTCGACTGGATCAACCTGCAGGCCGACGAGGCTGCCACCCGCAAGCTTTTGATGGAAACCCAGCATTCGCGCCTGCCGGCCGGCGAAGGCTCGGTCGATGCCATGGTCGGCGTCGTCCAGACCCGGGAAATCCTCGCATCGCTCCTGGCCGGCCGTGCCTTCGACCCGCGCAAGCATGTACGCACCGCTCCGATCGCCCACGACCAGGCCGACGCGCTCGACGTGCTGGCCACGCTCAAGCAGTCGGAAGTGCCCATGGCGCTGGTCCATGATGAATACGGCCATTTCGAAGGCATCGTTTCGCCGGCCGACATCCTCGAGGCGATCACCGGCGTGTTCCGCTCCGATCTCGACGAGGACGACGTCGACAATGCCGTCCAGCGCGAGGACGGCTCGTGGCTGCTTGCCGGCTACATGCAGGCCGACGAGATGGCCGACCAGCTCAGCATCGACCTGCCCGAGAACCGCGACTACGAAACCGTCGCCGGCTATGTGCTGTCGCACATGCACCATTTGCCGACGACGGGCGAATGCGTCGACGCGCAGGGCTGGCGCTTCGAGGTCGTCGACCTAGACGGGCGCCGCATCGACAAGGTCCTGGCCTCCCGCCTGCCCGGCAGCCACGGCAAGTCGGGGCACTGAGTCAGCATTAAAAAAGGGCGGCTCAAGGCCGCCCTCAATTCCCTGGGAGGAACGTCGTTCACGTGCTGCTCAGGCAGCCTTGGCTTCCTCAGCCAAAACATCCGCCTCACGCGCGATCTTCAGCGCCCTCGCCCACCAGGTGATCTCTTCGATCAGCCCGTTGGCTGCCTGGTTGAGATGCTCGATGTCCGAGAGCTTCTTCTCGCCCTGGCGCACTGCCAGGAAATCGGCCCAGACGATGTGCACGGCGGCCTTGGTCGGCGCCATCTGCAGTTCCACCGCATGCATGCGCAGCTGCTCGACGGCGCGCGCGCCACCGACGCCGCCATAACCGACGAAGCCGGCGGGCTTCTTGTTCCACTCCTTGGCGGCGTAATCGAGCGCGTTCTTCAGCACCGCCGTCGGGCCGTGGTTGTATTCGGCGGCGGTGAAGATGAAGCCGTCGAACTCGGCGACCTTCTTCTGCCAGCGTTGGGCCACGTCGCTCTGCGACGGCACCCAGGCAGACGAGGCGACCTCATCGAAGAAGGGCAGCGGGAAATCTCTCAGGTCGACAACTTCGACCTCGATATCCGCATGGGATTTTGCGATCTTGGCGATCCACTCCACCGGCGTGTCGGCGAAGCGGGCGGCGCGCGTCGAGCCGACGACTATGGCGATCTTGGGTTTAGACATGACAGGAACCTTTCGGGCGTGGGTATCGAAGCGATACTGGTAACTGATGGATACCGACGCTATATAGGTGACTGTATTTCACGCGCACAAGGAGGCACTTTTTTGATACCGAGGCACCCGCACCGCACCGAGGATTGCCGCGCCGTCAGCGATATCCTGCAGCGTGTCGGCGACAAATGGACCGTGCTCGTCGTCGGCAAGCTCGGCGATGGCCCGATGCGCTTCAACGAGTTGCGCCACGCCGTCGGCGGCATTTCCCAGAAAATGCTGACCACCACCCTGCGCGGGCTCGAGCGCGACGGCTTCCTCACCCGCACCGTCTTCCCGACCATTCCGCCGCGTGTCGACTATGAGTTGACCGACCTCGGCCGCGAGTTGCTGGTTCCCGTCTTTGCGCTGGGCGAATGGGCACGGCACAATCAGGGCCGCGTCGCCGAGGCGCGCATGAGGTTTGACGCAGCGGCTGAGTGAAGGGCTGTGTTTGTGGTGTGTCCTTCGAGGCTCGCGCCCGCACGTCTACTCCGCCGGCACCGGCTTCGGCTTGCCTTCGCCATCCAGCGCAACCATGACGAAATCGGCGTCGGTCACCTTCTCCATCATGTCGGAGAGATAGCGCTGCGCCCAGGCCTCGACCTTGAGCGTCATCGAGGTGCGGCCGACGCGCTCGACATGGGTGTAGATGCACAGCGTATCGCCGATCTTCATCGGCTTGGCGAAGGCCATTTCCTTGACCGCCGCCGTCACCACGCGGCCCCGCGCGCGCTCGGCGGCGCGGATGCCGCAGGCAAGGTCCATCTGCGCCATCACCCAGCCGCCGAAGATGTCGCCGGCGGCATTGGCATCGGCCGGCATCGCCAGCGTCCTCAGCGTGAGTTCGCCCGTCGGCTGGCCATCGGCATACTGCACCATCGTCATTTCCCTGTACCGTTCGCTTCGCCACCCGTAACTTTGCAGCGGCAGCCGCGTCAACGCCGCATCTGTTGCATCTGCCAGTCGTATTTTTCACAGGCCATGCCGTAACCGACGCCGAAGCCTTTCGCCGAGGCGATAGTCTGGCCGGATTGTGGATATAGACAGGCCGACGCCCGCATGCAGACGTTCGATTACATCGTTGTCGGTTCAGGCTCCGCCGGTTCGGTGGTCGCCGAGCGGCTTTCGGCGAGCGGGCGCCACTCCGTGCTGGTGCTCGAGGCGGGCGGCACCGACCGCCGCTTCTTCGTCCAGATGCCGCTCGGCTACGGCAAGACCTTCTTCGACTCATCGGTGAACTGGAACTACGCTGCCGAGGCCGACCCCGGCCTTGCCGACAACCAGGATCACTGGCCGCGCGGCAAGATCCTCGGCGGGTCGAGCTCGATCAACGCCATGGTCTGGATCCGCGGTGCCGCCGAAGACTTCGACGCCTGGCGCGACGCCGGCAATCCCGGCTGGGGTTTTGGCGACCTGCTGCCCGCCTTCAAGGCGATTGAGGACAACCAGGCCGGCGCGACTGCGCTGCGCGGCAAGGGCGGGCCGATCCACGTCACCGACAACAGGAAAAACGTCCATCCGCTAACCCACCGCTTCCTTGCGGCGAGCCAGCAGGCGGGGCTGCCGTTGAATCAGGACTTCAACGGCGAGGCTCAAGAGGGTGTCGGCGTTTATCAAATCACCACCAAAGACGGCCGCCGCATGTCGGCCGCGCGCGGCTTCCTCCGTCCCGCGATGAAGCGTCCCAATGTCCGCGTCGAGACCGATGCGCTGGCGACCAAAGTCCTGTTCGAGGGCAAGCGCGCGGTGGGCGTCGAGTACCTACAGAACGGCGCCAAGAAGACGGCCCGCGCCGGCCGCGAGGTCATCCTGTCTGGCGGCTCGGTCAACACGCCGCAACTGCTGCAGCTCTCGGGCATCGGCCCGGCGGCGGTGCTCGGCGAATTCGGCATCCCGGTGCTCCACGCCAACGAGCATGTCGGCCGCAACCTGCAGGACCACCAGGGCATCAACTATACCTGGAAGGCCAGGGTGCCGACACTCAACCAGGTCCTGCGCCCGTGGTGGGGCAAAGCGCTGGCGGGCATGCAGTATCTACTGCTGCGCACCGGCCCGCTGTCGATGAGCATGAACCAGGGCGGCGGCTTCTTCCGCTCCGATCCGTCGCGCGCGCGCCCCAACATGCAGCTCTATTTCCAGGTGTTTTCCACGGTATTGCCCAAGGCCGGCGAGCGCCCGATCCTGTCGCCGGATCCCTTCCCCGGCTTCTCCATCGGCTTGTCCAATTGCCGGCCGTCGAGCCGCGGCGAGATCATGATCCGGTCGGCCGATCCGACGGTGCATCCGCGCATCACGGTCAACGCCTATTCGACCGAAAGCGACGTCTCGGAGATGCTCGACGCGGTGAAATTCCTGCGCAAGCTCGCCGCGCAGACGCCCATTTCGGACGTCATCGCGGAAGAGGTTTTGCCAGGCCCGTCAATCACTTCCGACACCGACCTGATTCAGGATTTCCGCAGGCGCTCGGGCACCGTCTACCATCCGGTTTCGACCTGCCGCATGGGGCCGGACCCGGCCACCTCGGTCGTCGATCCTCGGCTGCGCGTGCACGGCATCTCCGGCCTGCGCGTCATCGACGCCTCGATCTTCCCAGACAACATCACCGGCAACACCAACGCCGCTGCGATCATGACCGGTTGGAAGGGTGCCGAACTGGTGCTGGAGGATGTGGGGTGACCAGTGTCGAGCGTCAGCGCCGCCCCTCACCCTTATCCTCTCCCCGTGAAGGACGGGGAGAGGGGTCGCCAGCGTTGCGGCCGGCCTCCTTCTCCCCGTTCTTACGGGGAGAAGGTCCGGCAGGGGATGAGGGGCAGCCCCAGACGTCAACGATTTCACGCTACCGGGAGGAGCATCGATGAAGATCACCGACGTCAAGACCTTCGTGGTCAACAACCCGCCGCCCGGCATCGGCGGCAAGTACTTCATCTTCGTCAAGCTCACCACCGACGGCGGCGTCGTTGGCTACGGCGAGGCCTACAACGCCACCTTCTCGGCCCATGTGACGGCGCGGATGATCGAGGACATGGCCGAGCGCTATCTCCTGGGACAGGACCCGCACGACATCGAGAACCTGTTCCGCCGCTGCTATTCCTCCGGCTTCACCCAGCGGCCCGACGTCTCCGCCATGGGCTGTTTCTCGGCGCTGGAAATCGCCTGCTGGGACATCATCGGCAAGGAGGCCGGCAAGCCGGTCTACAAGCTGCTCGGCGGCCAGGTGCACGAGACGCTACGCTCCTATACCTATCTCTACCCGCACACCGGCAGCGTCCACACCGAGGACGTGGCACCGAAGAACGTCTACAACGACCCCGACATGGCGGCAGAGTGCGCGGCTCTCTATGTCGACCAGGGATTCAACGCCGTGAAGCTCGACCCGGCCGGCCCCTGGACTGCCTTCGACGGCCACCAGCCACGCCTGGTCGACATTGACCTGTCAGTGCGCATGGTGAAGGCCATCCGCGAGGCCGTCGGCACCCGCGCCGACATCCTGTTCGGCACGCATGGCCAGTTCACCGCCTCGGGTGCGCTGCGCATGGCGCGCGCCATCGAACCCTATGACCCGCTGTGGTTCGAGGAGCCGGTGCCGCCAGACATGCCCGAGGTGATGGCCGAGGTGGCGCGCGGCACCTCGATCCCCATCGCCACCGGCGAGCGGCTGACGACAAAATTCGAGTTTGCCCGCGTCATCGAAAACCGCGCGGCCACCATCCTGCAGCCCGACCTCGGCCGCTCGGGCGGCATCCTCGAGACCAAGAAGATCGCCGCCATGGCCGAGGCCTACCACATCCAGGTGGCACCGCACTGCTATTGCGGCCCGATCGTGGGTGCGGCCAACATCCAGCTCGCCGTCACCCTGCCCAACTTTCTCATCCTCGAGTCGCTCAAGCAGTGGGACGGCTTCCACGCCAAGCTGCTGAAGAAGAAGATCGAATGGCAGGACGGCCATGTCATCCCGTCGAAGGAACCGGGCCTCGGCGTCGAGCTCGACGAGGCGGTGTGCGAGGCGAACCCCTATGACGGTCCCCACCTGCATTTGCAGATGGTCCAGACGCCGTTGATGCCCTGAGAATTGCTGTGACCGAGCCCCTCGCCTACGCCTTCATCGGCCTCGGCCATCTCGGCGCCAACCTCGCGGCGTGCCTTGTGCGCGGCGGCTTCGAGGTCGCCGTCTATGACCGCAACCCCGAAGCCGTCGAACGTCTCGTGGCGCTGGGTGCCCTCGCCGCATCGAGCCCGGCAGACGCCGCTGCCCGCGCCGGCAACGCCATCACCTGCCTGCCATCGCCCAAGGTCAGCGAGGCGGTGCTGGCAGGGCCCGACGGGCTGCTCGCCGGCCTGCCCAAGGGCGGCACCTGGATCGAGATGTCGACCAACGGCCGTGACGAGATCCTGCGGCTTGCCGACCTCGCCGCCGACAACGGCGTTTACACGCTGGAGTGCCCCGTCACCGGCGGCGTGCATCTCGCCGCCGGGGGTAAGATCACCGCACTGGTCGGCGGCGATACCGGCCTCTACGAGCGCCACCGCCCCGCGATCGAGGCAATGTGCGCCCGCGCGTTCCTGATGGGGCCGATCGGCTCGGCGGCAGTGATCAAGGTCATCACCAACATGCTGGCCTTCATCCACCTCGTCGCCGCCGGTGAGGCGCTGATGCTGGCCAGGAAGGGCGGCCTCGACCTCGCCCAGGCCTATCACGCCATATCAGCTTCCTCCGGCAACAGCTTCGTCCACGAAACCGAAAGCCAGTTGGTGCTCAACGGCTCCTACGACATCGGCTTCACCATGGACCTTGCGCTCAAGGATCTAGGCTTCGCGCTCGGCATGGGCCAGGAATTCGGCGTGCCGCTCGACCTTGCTTCCCGGGTCGCCACCATCTTCGAACAGGGCAAGGCTGCCTATGGCGGCGACGCCTGGTCGACGATGATCGTCAAGCTGCTGGAGGATGCCGTCGGCACGGACCTGCGCGCGCCGGGTTTTCCGGCGAAGCTGTGATGGAACGCGCACGTTACCCTTCCCCAAGTGGTGAGGGTCAATCCGCGAAGCGGAGCGGGGTGGGGGTCGGCAAGCACTGAGTTTGGTGAGTACCCCCGCCCGGCCCTGCGGGCCACCCTCCCCACAAAGGGGAGGGTAACGCCCGGCACAGCCTGCCCTATTCCCGGCCTTTGACACCCGGCCTCAGCCTGAGATAGCGCTGACCATCCATCTGAAGGATTATCCGATGCGGCCGAGCCTGAGAGCAAAAATACTCGACGTCTGCGCGCGCAAGATCGCCGCCAAAGGCCCCGAAGTAGGGCTGTCGTTCTACGCGTTTTTCGCCAACAAGAACGACGACCCGGAGCTTCTGATGGAAGCCGCCGAATGGTGGATCCGCACCCACAAGCTCGACCATTTCGAGAAGGCCGCAAAGATCGAGGCAATGGTCAGGGAGATGGACGCCTAACCCTCGCCCCTATGATTTCAGCAGCCTACGCCAGTTCCTAGACTCAGATTCCGAGCCACCTGAATCAACACCTGACCTTCAACGCCCTCGCCATCATCTCGTAGGTCGCCGGAATGTGCCCCGGCGATTCCCCGTCTATGTCGACGAGCGCGGCATTGGCGAGCGGATCGCCCAGCGGTTCGACCACGACCTTTCGTCCGCGCAGGATGGTGATGGCGAGATGGTTGCGGTGGCGCCCACCATAGAGCAGGCGCAGGTCGAAGATCAGCTTCAGCTTGCTCGCCGCGCGCAGGATGACGATGTCGAACAGCCCGTCGTCGGGTTTGGCATCGGGTGCGATCATCATGCCGCCGCCGAAGAACCTTTCATTGGCCACCGCCACCATTGCCACCTTGGCCTCGACCGGTTCGCCGTCGTCGACTGTGATGCGGACGTCCTGGAAACGGTAGCGCACGAATTCGGTCACCGTGCGCCAGAAGAACAGCGTCTTGGCCGAGACCCACCGCTTGCGCCGGTCGGCATTCACCGCCCGCACCGTCGCACCCGACATGCCGAGGCTGGCAATGTTGACGAAATGCCGGCTGGCCAGGCGGCCGTGCTCGTCGATGAACGAAATGAGGCCGGCATCGATGATCCGGTCCTCGCCCTCGGCAATCCGCGAGACAGCCGCCTTGGCGTCCGTCGGAATGCCCATGCCGCGGGCAAAATCCGAACCGGTACCGCATGGCACGACGCCGAGCGCCGCGACGGTCCCGGTCTCCGCCTGCATTTGCAGCAACCCGTCGGCGACTTCGCTGATCGTGCCGTCGCCGCCCGCTGCAACCACCAGCTCGCAACCGAGCGCCACGAGGTCGCGGGCGATCGCCGAGCCGTCGCCAGGTTCGTCCGTCTCACGAAATTCGACGTCGCCGAAGCGCTCGGAAAGAGCTGCCGCAATCTCCGTCCAATGCGCGTCCAGCCGGCCACCGCCAGCCACCGGGTTTCTGACCACTCCGATCTTCACCAAACGCACCCTCCCGACGGTATATGCGCCGCCGCCTCCCCGCTTATTGTTGGCCGCGCAGGCGAATGCGCAAGGGAAAGATTGCGAAGTTCACATCCGAAACAGACATGACATTAGCGTATATACTGAAATTCTTGCCCTAAGGAATGTTTTCGTATATACGTTAATTGTCTGGAGGGGCGGACACATAAAGCTCGAATGGGATCAGGCAAAGGCTGAGACCAACGAAGCGAAGCACGGCGTTTCGTTGGAGCGTGCGCGCGCATTCGAATTCGACACCGCGCTGATCGTAGAGGACGACAGGGCCGACTATGGCGAAACCCGCCTCGTCGCCATTGGCCTCATTGGCAGCCGTGTCCATGTGATCGTCTACACCGAGCGAGGCGACACGTGTCGTGTCATCTCGCTGCGCAAGGCCAACAGACGGGAGATCGAGATCTATGTCCAAAGTTTCTAGATCGGCCTCGGAAAAAGCCAGGATGGCGGAAGCACGTCGACGTGCCTTGATTTCCCTCGAAGAGATTTCCGACGAGGAAGACCGCGCCATCACGGCCGATGCCGTTGCCGACCCCGACGCACAGCCCGCTGATGAGCTGTTTCGTCGCAAGATTGGGCGTCCTCCTTCACTGCACAAGAAGCAATCTATCTTGCTCAGGCTCGACCCCGATGTGGTCGCCCGCTTCAAGGCAGATGGCGAAGGCTGGCAGACGCGGATGAACGATGCTCTTCGCAAGGCCGCTGGGCTCGACAGGTAGACGAAGCAAGCGCGCCTTCTGCACACCCGCAGATAGAAATGCCACAGCCACGGTCATGCCATGATTGCGGCCAACTGGCGCCGCGTTCGAAGCGGAGAAATCACGGCGTCAACAATCCCTGAGGATTCGGACCCGTGATCAAGTCTGCCCTTGTCGCCATGACCATCGTCGGCTGCGACTGCGATGCCAAGCTCTGCGAATATATCGGCGAGACGCCGGCGCAGTGGAATTCGGTCGCCGATTGCGAGGCGGCGATGAAGAGCCGCATCCTGCGCGAAGGCAATCACGACTACCCGCTGGTGACAGGCATCTGCCGCACCACCGTCTTTGCCGAGCCGCAGCTCGCATCAGCCCCGGCCACGCCGCCGGCCCAGCCTGAAATCCGGCCCACCGCCTATTCCGGCATCGTCGAGGGCGGCCAGTCCGTGCTTTACCGCACAGCCAACGGCTACGCGCTGGTCCGTTCCGGTCTCGGCCACGCCGCCGACGGCACGCTGGCCGCCGCCAAGCGCTCGACGAATTGGCTCGCGGAGAACTTTCCCATCGCTTTCTGACGCGTCAGACGCCTCGGAAAAAGAATGGCCGACCCGCGAAGGGCCGGCCAAAAGGTAGCTTGGAAGGTGTCGAGAATGTCACGCGCCTGCCGTTGGCCAATATTGGGGCCGGCAGGCCGCTTTCGCGAACCGGCCTTAGGAGGCCTTTTCGATCGCGGTCACTGCACCTGTCGTGTCGTCCACGGTCACCTTCACCTTGGCGCCAGCGGCCAACTCGTCGACCTTGATGGTCTCGGGGATGACATAGACCTTGCCGTCCTCCAGCGTGATGGAACGCGTCGCCGGGTCGACCGACTGCACGGTGCCTTCGATGTCGGCGGCATAAGCGGCACCGATGAAGGCAAGCGAAGCGGCGGCCGTTGCAAGAAACTTGTTCATGTCTGGTACTCCGGTTCTTTCTCGTCCTCGCGGGCTTCACCCTCTCAGCAATGCCCGCCGAACGACCTGGAGATTGACTGCCAGGCCTGCTGGACGCAAATCACGTTGCGTGAAATTATCGAACAGAATCAGCGGCTTATTTCTGCCATATTCGAAAGCAGCCTGCACTGCGCCGAGTGATTTGCCACCCTTGCAGTAGTAAGGATCGCCTTGCCTGCCATGGCGTGGAGGCCGTCACATCGCCGTCATCGCGCAGCCATCCGATGGTCGGATTTTTCGCCGGCCGATCACGAAACGGGAGATATTCCGCGGCACGACGGCAATGTCCCGCGACGTTTTGCGCCGTCGTTTCGTTGGGCCAGGCTTGTGCGTCCGCTTCACAGCCGCCCGCCGATCTGGCATAGCTCGCGCTGCACGTCTTGTGCTTTTTCGAGAGCTCCCGCCTTGAACCCCCTGTTCGAAATCGTCGGTGCCGCGGCCGCCATCCTGACCACGCTCGCCTGGCTGCCGCAGATCATGAAGATCCTGCGCGAGCGCAAGACAGGCGACATCTCGCTTGGCACCAACGCGGCGCTTGCCACCGGCATCTCGCTATGGATCGTCTATGGCGTGGCGCTCGGCTCGCTGCCGGTCATCCTCTCCAACTCGATCACGCTGGTCTTCATCCTCGCCATCGTCGGGCTGAAGCTGCGCTTCGGATAACGAACGGCCGACGGTTCAAGTGCCGATCTTGCGTACCAGTGCTGCGGTCGCCAGGATCGTCGCCATGTCGGCGATCATCGGCTCGATATGGGCCTTGTAGTCGAGCACGACGCTCGAGGCCGGCAGCTCGAAGAACTCCTTCTTGTGCGGCAGGAGCAGGAAGCCGTCGCCCTCGCTCAGTGCGATCCGCGCCGGCTCGCCCGGCCACGCTTCCTTGAGCCAGTTCAGCGCCTGCGCCATTTGCCCCGAGACCAGCGGCTGCGCCGCCTCGACGTTGTCGGTGCGGAAGTCATAGGCCTTGTCGAGTTCGCCGCCTGACGCGATCTCCTGCAGCCCGCCGCCGAACATCTCGCGGAAGAAGCCCATCACCGTGTTGGTCTTCAGTGTCGCCACCAGCGTACCCGGAAAGGGCTTCGCCATGTCGAACGCCACGATGATGCCGTCGAACAAGGTGACGTCGGACTTTTCCACCCGTCGCCACAACGCGGTCTCGTAGAGCTCGAACGAAAAGCCCTCATATGTGCCCGAGACAATGTCGTCGAAATGGCTGTCGCTGTAATCGCCGATGGTCTCGCGCGGCAGACGCGCAAAGCTCCCGGGCGTCTCGCCTTTTGCCAGCCGCATGTCCCCGACGAACCCGAACACGATCGGCAGCAGCTTTTCGCGCAACGACGCCTGCAGATCACCCGCCGGCTTGGCCGCGCGGAAATAGACAAAGAACGAGGCGATGAAGGCAACCGCGTAGAGATAGAGATGCGGCGTCGAAACCCAAGTCTCGGCGGGGTCCGCGGCAAGATTGAACACCACCGCCAGAACGGCGACCACCAGCATCAGCAAGCCCAGGTAAAGCGGCACGCGCCACAGCACCGAGCGCTTGGCTGCCTTGCGCCGCGCCTCGTAGGCGTCGAGGTCCCGCCTGATGCCGGCGATGACAGCTTCGTCGGGCATGAAACCTGCGCTCATAGGTGCTCCCCGGCGGCGTCGCGCAACCAGTTGTCGCGTTAGGGACGCCGCAATTTAGACCGATGCACCGGATGCATGGTGCGCCGGCGGCTGGCCGGATGATAACGGCTTTTCGGCAAATGTCGCGGCGCAAACAAGGGGATGGCGCAACAACCGGAATCAACATGTGAGGGCTGCGCAGCCGCCTTGGCAGACTGCTTCCCAACGTGCCCGCGCCTGGACGCCTGGCCTGCCTTCGACCTTGTCGAGCGGCACCAGCGTTTCGCGGTCTCCGTCGCGCAGGCGCATGAACGGCACCAGCCGGTAGCTGGCGACCTGGCCGCGCGTCGTGGCATCGGCGCTGACCTCGGCAATGAGGATCGCCCCGATCCGCCCCGGCCACGGCTGGCGCGCGAGCGCCGTGCCGAAAAAGTCGCCAAGCCCGTAGGCGACGAGCGTCTCGCCGATCCGCGCCATCGGCTGGACGACATGGGCATGGTGCCCGGCCACCAGCCCGATACCGAGCTCCGCCAGTCGTCGCGCCCAGGCCTGCGTTTGATCGCGCGGAAAATGCCGGAACTCCCAGTCCCAGTGCGGCACCGCGCACACGAGGTCGACGCCTTGCGCGTCCGGCAGTCCATCGCGGCTGTCGGCAAAAAAATCGTCGGCCATCGCCACCCGGCCGGCAAACTCCGCTGCCCCGGCGTTGCGCCATTGCGTGAACGCGACAAGACCGAGCGTCAACGGCCCGACTGCCACCCTGGTCACGGCCGTCGACGTGCCGATCGTCGCAATGCCGAGCGCGCCCAGCGCCGACAGCGTCTCGTCGAAACCTTCGATCCCCTGGTCGAGCACGTGATTGTTGGCCAAGGACAGCACCAGCCGCTGCGGCGTCATTCCTGTCGCCTCCAGCGCGCCGGCCAGAAATGCGCGCGTCATGGCATGGTGCGTGCCGAGCCGGGTGCCGAACCGTGCGCTCGGGCGCTGTACAACCGGGCTTTCGCAATTGCCGACCACCAGATGGGCGGAAGCGAGCAGTGCCTTCAGCTCCCCGTCGCAAACCGGCGGCCGCCGGTTGGCGACAGCCGAAATGTCGCCGACGAATGCCAGTCGCACGCTCTTTTCCGGTCTGGGCAACAGCACGGCCTCGGCAGGCACAAGCGCCGAAATGCCGCCGCGCAGCGACGGCTTCAGAAACCGGGCCGGCCAGGAGAGCTTGTAGGAGAAGGGATAGTTGCTGGACACGCGTCGCCCGAAATTAGTCGCCCGCACCCTAGCAGCAAATCAGTGTACGCGGCTGGCGCGACACGGCTGCCCCCGGCTATTTTTACGGCAGCTTCTTGCCGGCGCGTTCGATGGCGAGGCGGTATAACCTGTCGATTTCAGGCACGATCGCCTGCGGTGCGAGCCGTTCGGCAATCGTCTGCCTCGCGGCCGTTCCGATCGACTGGCGCAACGCTGCGTCACGGGCAAGCATCGACGCGGTTTCGGTCATCCGCTCGACATCGCCATGCGGGAAGATCCAGCCATTGATGCCGTCGCGCAGCAGTGCCGAGGAGTAGCCTATATCCGCGGACAGCACTGGCAGCGCCGTGGCCATTGCCTCGAGCGTGGCGATCGGACCCTCCTCCATCTTCGACGTGCAGAGATAGACGTCCATGGCGTGCAGCAACCGGGTAGCATCCTGCCGTTCGCCCGGCAGGTGCAGGCGCCCCTTGATCTGTGGGTCGGCGACGGCAGCGCTCCATTGCGCATCGCCGGCCATGTTGCGCTTCTCGCCGATCAGCAGCACTTCCGCATCAATGCCTCGTCCGATCAGCCCTTTCAACACGCGCACCATTTCGATCTGGTTCTTGCGCGCGTCGATTTCGCCGACCGAACCAATGACGAAGGAAGACGCCTTGATCCCCAGCTCCGCCCGCGCAGCACTTCGGCTCGTGAGCGTCGCTGCCACGACACTGCCAACGTCGAACATGTGCCGCACCAGATGCATGTTCCGCCGCCGCACCAGCCGACGCGACAGATAATAATCGGCGGTCTGCTGGCTCGGCGCGATCACCGCATGGGCAAACAGCCATGGCAGCTGGAACTGGCGGGTATGCGCAGTCATGACGATCGGCGTGCCGGCGGCACATCGGAACACCAGACCGAACTTGTTGCCGCGACTGCCATGGGCATGCACCACGTCCACGCCCCAGTCGCGCGCGGCGTAGCCGACGCGGCGCAACTCGGCCGGAGTGGTGGCAAAATCCGAACCCATCTTCTCGAGCGGACCGTCGAATTTCTGGTGTTCGATCCAGGAATTCCGCGAATGCACCAGCAACACGTCGTGCCCGGCATCGAGCTGCGCCTGGATCAACATCCTCGAGCTGGTCGCGACACCGTTCAGCCCGGCATGGCCCACCAAATGCGTGATCCTCATCTGCGCATTTCCGTTGATGCCGTGTTTCCGGACAGATGCGTCTCGACGGCCACAAAGACCGACGCCCTTGGCTCAGAGATAGCTGACCGGACGCCATACCGGCCAATTGACGCTGCGGCAAGTGCGACAGCGCCCCCCGGTCGTGGCCGCGACCGGTGTCACGACCGCAACCCATGCCATTACCCAGGCATAAAGGATAATCGAACCAGTATACTGGCGCGCTGCAAGACAGCTTGTATTTTGGGTCGTTTCGAAATGAATTTCGGCTTGGAGGACTGCCCATGATATTTCGAAGACTTGGCATCACAGCGGCCATTCTGGCCGGGATGATGGTGCTGCCGGCCGCAGCACTTGCCGCCGACGCCTACACCACCGGCAACGTCAATGTGCGCAGCGGCCCCGGCACCGGCTATGCCAAGATCGGGATGCTCCATGAAGGCACGCGCGTCGACCTGCGCGGCTGCGAGGGCAACTGGTGCAATGTCTACGGTTCCCGGCTGAGAGGCTGGGTCTCGGCCAACTATCTCTCCGACTATGTCGGCCGTCCGCCGGCAGTCGTCGTGGCGCCGACCATCGTCGTGCGTCCGCCGCATTATCGCCCGCCGCACTGGAACCGGCCTCCGCATTGGAATCGTCCCCCCAAGCCACGGCCGCCAAGGCCGCGCCCGCCCGGCGCCAACTGCAAGATCGCCCCGGGCTTCCCCTGCCCGCGTTGACGACTTCCTGACAGCCTGATGTCAGGAGCACGAACGGTCGCGGCCGCCGGTCCGGCATTCCGGCGCCCGTGCCCTTTCCATTTCTGCTGATACCGCCCATATTCCGCTCATGGCCAAATCTGCTGACAAGAAATCGCCCACCTCGGGGGCTGACAACCGTGCCGCGCCGCGCAAGCGTGGCGGCAATGGCGTGACCGATTTCCTCAATGCGTCCGAGCCGTTGCATCGCCCCGGCTTCGGCGAAGCGCCGCAGGCGGAGCTTTCAGGCGCGCCGCTGTCCGGCTCGATTTCCGACTGGGCCGAAGAGATCGCCAGAGAGGCAGAAAAGCCGCAGCCAAAGGCCAAGAAGATCCCCGAAAAGAGCTCTGCACCCACACGCTCGGCGCGCGGCACCTCGATGGGCGGTGCCGCCTCGGCCAAGGATCGCGCCGCCGCCGGCCTCAACCCGGTCGCCGGCCTCGACATCTCTCTCGAAGACGCCGCCTCGCTGTCCAATTCCGGTGTCACCGCGACCGTCGCCGCCCTGTCGGCGCTGATCGAAAGCGGTAACCCGCTGCACAAGAACGGCGAGATCTGGGTTCCCCACCGCCCTGCCCGGCCGGAGAAGTCCGAGGGCGGCATCCAGATCGTCATGCAGTCGGAGTTCGAGCCGGCCGGCGACCAGCCCACCGCCATCAAGGATCTCGTCGAAGGCGTCAATTCGACCGAGCGCACCCAGGTTCTGCTCGGCGTCACCGGCTCGGGCAAGACCTTCACCATGGCCAAGGTGATCGAAGAGACGCAGCGCCCGGCGCTGATCCTGGCGCCCAACAAGACGCTGGCCGCCCAGCTCTATTCCGAATTCAAGAAGTTCTTCCCCGACAACGCGGTCGAGTATTTCGTCTCCTATTACGACTACTTCCAGCCCGAGGCCTACGTCCCGCGCACCGACACCTATATCGAGAAGGAATCGACCATCAACGAGCAGATCGACCGTATGCGCCACTCGGCGACGCGCTCGCTGCTCGAACGCGACGACGTCATCATCGTCGCCTCGGTCTCGTGCATCTACGGTATCGGCTCGGTCGAAACCTATACCGCCATGACCTTCCAGATGGCGGTCGGCGACCGGCTCGACCAGCGCCAGCTACTCGCCGACCTTGTCGCCCAGCAATACAAGCGCCAGGACATCAATTTCGTCCGCGGCTCGTTCCGCGTCCGTGGCGACACCATCGAGATCTTTCCGGCCCACTTGGAGGACTCGGCCTGGCGCATTTCGCTGTTCGGCGACGAGATCGACTCCATCACTGAGTTCGACCCGCTCACCGGCCAGAAGACTGGCGACCTCAAAAGCGTAAAAATCTACGCCAACTCGCACTATGTGACGCCGCGCCCGACCTTGAATCAGGCCATCAAGTCGATCAAGGAAGAGCTGCAGCACCGCCTGCAAGAGCTTGAAAAGGCTGGCCGCCTGCTCGAGGCTCAGCGCCTGGAACAGCGCACCCGTTTCGACCTCGAGATGCTCGAGGCCACCGGCTCCTGCGCCGGCATCGAGAACTATTCGCGCTATCTCACCGGCCGCCGCCCCGGCGATCCGCCGCCCACCCTGTTCGAATACATCCCCGACAACGCGCTCGTCTTCATCGACGAAAGCCACGTCACTGTGCCGCAGATCGGCGGCATGTACCGGGGCGACTTCAGGCGCAAGGCGACGCTGGCCGAATACGGCTTCCGCCTGCCGTCGTGCATGGACAACCGGCCGCTGCGCTTCGAGGAATGGGACGCCATGCGCCCGCTCTCCGTCGCTGTGTCGGCGACGCCCGGCAACTGGGAGATGGAAGAGGCCGGCGGCGTCTTTGCCGAGCAGGTCATCCGCCCGACCGGCCTGATCGACCCGCCGGTCGAGGTGCGCCCGGCCAAGACCCAGGTCGACGATGTCGTCGGCGAAATCCGCGAGACGACCAAGGCCGGCTACCGTACCCTCGTCACCGTGCTGACCAAGCGCATGGCCGAAGACCTGACCGAATATCTGCACGAGCACGGCGTCCGCGTCCGCTACATGCACTCCGACATCGACACGCTGGAGCGCATCGAGATCCTCCGCGACCTCAGGCTCGGCGCCTTCGACGTGCTGGTCGGCATCAACCTTCTGCGCGAAGGCCTCGACATTCCCGAATGCGGTTTCGTCGCCATTCTCGACGCCGACAAGGAAGGCTTCCTGCGCTCCGAGACCTCGCTCATCCAGACCATCGGCCGCGCGGCAAGAAACGTCGATGGCAAAGTAATCCTCTACGCCGACCAGATCACCGGCTCGATGGAACGCGCCATGGCCGAGACGTCGCGCCGCCGCGAAAAGCAGATGTTGTGGAACGAGGCCAACGGCATCACGCCCGAAAGCGTCAAGTCGCGCATTTCCGACATCCTCGAGTCGGTCTACGAGAAGGATCACGTCCGCGCCGACATCTCGCAGTTCACCGACAATGCCGGTGCGATGATGGGCAACAACCTCAAGGCCCATCTCGATGCGCTCGAAAAGCAGATGCGCAATGCCGCCACCGACCTCGACTTCGAGAAGGCCGCCCGCATCCGCGACGAGATCAAGCGCCTGCGCGAGATGGAACTGGCCATCTCGGACGACCCGATGGCCAAATATGCCGACATGGAAAGCCCGGCGTCGGGGCGCGAAAAGGGCAAGCACAACAAGGGCGTGGCCAAGCATCGCACGGTTGAGGAGCAGGAACGCTTCCGCAAGCTCGACGAGGCACGCGCCGCCGAGGAGGCAGCCAAGGCTGCCCGTCCGAACCTGTTCCGCAAGCCGGACCTCGACGAAATGGGTGCCGATGGCACTGTGCCCGCGGGCAAGTCGCTGTTCGCCAAGCCTCATATCGACGATATGGGGCCAGGCACCGACATGACCACGCCCGCAGGTGCGGTGTCACGCTCGTTGTTCAAGAAGCAGTCGGCAGCCGAAGCCCATGGTTCGGACTACGGCGTCCCCGAAGACGGCAATTCGCTGTTCAAGAAGAACAGCCTCGACGAGATGACCGTCCGCCGCACCGAAAAGCCGGTCGAAGGCGTCAAGCCGGTCAAGCGTGCCAAGATCGGCGCTGGCTCCTACGAGGATCCAGCCGAGGCCGCGCGTGCCAGGAAGAAGCCGGGCAAGTCAGGACGGCCGGGGAAATAGGCCGGCCGTTGCCCCCGATTGGCATCATGTTATCTTGTCAGCATGACCAAGCTCGAGCAGATCGAAAAGTCGGTTGCGTCTCTGTCCAAGGACGAGCTGAAGGAGTTCGCCGCGTGGTTCGCGGAACTGCAGGCCGAACGCTGGGACCGACAGATCGAGGAAGACGTCGCCGCCGGCAAGTTGGACAGGTTTGCGGAAGAAGCCTTGGCTGAACTCAAGTCCGGACGGACGCGGCCGCTTTGAACCATCATGCCAGCTCAAGGTTCTGGGCGGCATACGATCTTCTCCCTGAGCCTGTGCAGCAATTGGCCGACAAGAATTTTGCCTTGCTTCGCGCAGACCCGCACCACCCTTCACTGCATCTGAAGTCTGTCGGCCGCTATTGGTCGGTGCGTGTCGGGCGTGACCATCGCGCGGTCGCCGTCAGACTGGAGCACGACTTCGTCTGGTTCTGGATTGGGAAGCACGCAGAATACGACAAGCTTCTTCGTTGAAGCTTGATTGCCCCTGGCCGTGCGGACCCGTCTAGCTCCAATTGACGAATTCACGCGCCACGCATCGCCATGTTCAAATGGCGTTTTGGTGTGCCACGCAAAGGAGCATGTGCAATGGCAAGGTTTCAGCGCTTCACCTCGGCCGCGATCTTCGCGAGCGCGGTCCTGACCTTCTCCGCAGCGGAAGCCGGTCCGGTGCCGGCGGCGAAACCCGCGATGCCGTTCTTCGCCGTCGGCAGTGCTCCCATCCTGATAGGCAGCCGGTCGGTCACGGTCTCCAAGTCGACGAGCAAGTCGAGCTCGCGCTCCAGGAGCTGCTCCAACGGCAGTTGCACCACCGACAGCGACTCGCAGAGCAATACCGGCACCAGTTCGTCGACCAGCACCTCGACGAGCACCAGTTCGTCGAGCAATTCGAACACGAACTCGAACTGAGCAGGCTCGCGCCTGCCAGCACGATGCCTCCGGTCGTTCGCGAAAAATGTTGGCCGGACATGTAGATTCCGGCAGGCTTCGTTCGTCTTCAGTTCAAGGCATCCAACCGCCGAGCGCGCCACGCACCCGGTTCGATGCCTGAACAACCGAGTCGCACGCTTTCGCCGGCGGCAACGGCCATCAACGAACGGAGAGAAAAATGCCCGACAGCACTGCACCGACCGCCGCTCCCCCGGTTCTCGGCGGCCTGATCGCCTATCTGCAGGTCGACGGCGCCAGCAAGGCGGCCGAATTCTACACGCGCGCCTTCGGCGCCGAGACGGCCTTCGCCATCCCGCCGGACGAGCAGGGCCGGACCATGCACATCCACCTCTACGTCAACGGCAGCTCGATGATGCTTTGCGACGCCTATCCGGAGCACGGCCATCCGCACGAGAAGGCGCAGGGCTACACCATGCAGCTCATCCTCGGCGACAACATCGACACCTGGTGGAAACGCGCCGTCGATGCCGGCTGCGAGGTCGTCGTGCCGCTCGACGTCATGTTCTGGGGCGACCGCTGGGGCCAGTTGCGCGATCCCTTCGGCGTCTCCTGGGCCATGAACGCACCGGTCAAGAAATAGCGGCCTTGGCATAGATGAAACCCGTCCGCCCGGCGGCGGACGGGGCGTTCAGCCAACCGGCACGGTCAGCCCGGCCTTCACCCGGTCCATCGCCACCAGCGTGCGAAACCGCCTGATGTTGGGATTGGCGAAGAACAGCCGCCGCGTCAGCGCCTCGTATTCGGCCATGCTTGCGACCGTGACCACCAACACGAAATCGGCCTCGCCGGTGACGTAGTAGCACTGCTGCACCTCGGGCGCGGCGGCAAAGCTCGCTTTTGCCGCATCAAGCAGGTCGACACGCTCGCTCTCCACCGCGATCTCGACGATCACGGTGATTGGTCGTCCGACCTTTTCGGGGTCGATCACCGCGACATTGGCAGAGATCACGCCGCCCTCTTCCATGCGCTTGATGCGCCGCTGCACCGCCGGCGCCGACAGGCTGATCGCTTCGCCGATCTCGCGTTGCGGCGTGGTATTGTCGCATTGAAGAATGGCCAGGATCTTCAGGTCGAATTCATCGAGACCCGGTACCACCTGCCTGTCCATCATCCCTCGCGAAACAAACTTGCACCAATGACGCCAGAATAGAGCGCATTTCTCGCCGGCGCTGCAATATAAATGCGCCGAAAGAGGAGACATCGACCCATGCTTATTCGCAACCAGCACCCGGACTATCGCCGGCCGCTCGAGCCAATCGACGCCGAGACGCTTGGTGTCGAGGCCGCGGAGGCCGTCGAACGCTTCCTGTCGCACCGGCCCAACCACAAGCCGACGCCGCTGCGGTCGCTGCCTGCGCTTGCCGCTGACCTCGGCCTCGGCGCCATCCACCTCAAGGACGAGGGTTATCGCCTCGGCCTCGGCAGCTTCAAGGCGCTCGGCGGCGCCTATGCCGTCATCCGCCTGGTGCTGGAAGCGGCGGAAAGCCAGCTCGGCCGTCCGGTCGGCATGGCCGAACTGCACAGCCCTGAAGTGGCAAAGATCTCGGCAGCCATGACCTTCGGCTGCGCCACGGACGGCAACCATGGCCGCTCGGTCGCGCAAGGGGCACAGCTTGTTGGCGCCAGTTCGGTGATCTTCGTCCATGGCGGCGTCAGCGACGCGCGTGTCGCCGCCATCGCCCGCTACGGCGCCGAGATGGTGCGTGTTGCCGGCACCTATGACGATTCGGTCGCCGAGGCCGCGCGGGTCTGCGCCGAAAACGGCTGGACCGTCGTTTCCGACACGTCGTGGCCCGGCTACGAGCGCATCCCCGGCCTCGTCATGCAGGGCTACACCGCGATCATGCGCGAGGCACTGGAGAAGCTGCCGGCGCCGCCGACCCATGTCTTCGTCCAGGCCGGCGTCGGCGGCATCGCTGCCGCTGCCGCCGCCTATCTTTCGAGCCGCTTCGGCGAGAACCGCCCGACCTTCGTGGTCGTCGATCCGGCACGCGCCGCCTGCATCTTCGAGACCGCGCGGACAGGACACCCGGTCAAACTCCAGCACGGCGAGCCGACCGTCATGGCGATGCTCGAATGCTACGAACCCTCGCCGCTTGCCTGGCGCATCCTGTCGCGTGTTACCGACGCCTTCATGACCGTCGAGGACGAAACGGCCATCGAGATTATGAACCGCCTCGCCCGCCCGCTCGGCCACGACCCGGTGGTGGTCGCGGGCGAAAGCGGCGGAGCCGGCATGGCCGGGCTGCTCACCGCCGCGCGCGATCCGGAGATGCGCGCTGCGATCGGCCTTGATGCTCAATCTCGCGTTTTATTGGTGGTCACCGAAGGCGCCACCGATCCAGATCGCTACCGCGAACTCGTCGGCCTACCGCCGGCCGACCTCATAAGCAGCGGCGATTGACGGCAAGTAGCGGACCATGCCTTCTCCCCTTGTGGGAGAAGGTGAGCCCGCCATGCTGGCGTAATGTCCGACCGGTATCAGCCGCCATCCGCATCTGGCATGAGGGCCAATCGACCGATGACCGCTTCTGTTCCTGTGGACGCTCCATCCAGAACGCAATTTCCGTCCGATGCCGAGATCAGGCGCATCCTCGTCGAGCGCATCGACCTGCAGCGGCAGAGCCTCGGCATCGTCGTCGGCACCTTCGGCGCAGCAGGGCGTCGCATCATAGCCCATGGCCAATTCGGCGCCTTTCATGCCCGCCCGGTCGACGGCGACACTGTCTTCGAGATCGGCTCGATCACCAAGGTTTTCACCGCCCTGCTGCTCGCCGAGATGGCCGGGCGCGGCGAGGTCGGGCTCGATGACCCGGTCGCAAGCTACCTGCCCGCAGACGTGGCCGTGCCGGAACGCGACGGCAGGCAGATCACCCTTGTCGACCTGGCGACCCATACCTCGGGGCTGCCGCGCCTGCCCGACAATTTCGCGCCGGCCGACGAGGAAAACCCCTATGCCGACTACACGGTCGAGCAGCTCCACGCGTTTCTGTCCGGCTACACCTTGCCCCGAGACATCGGCAGCCAGTACGAATATTCCAACCTGGCGATGGGTCTCCTTGGTCATGCGCTCGCGCTGCGCGCCGGCAAGGACTACGGAAGCCTGGTCCGCGAGCGCATCCTTGCGCCCCTCGGCATGTCGTCGACGGCCGACGCCGTCCTTGGCGACATGAATAACCGGCTCGCCAACGGCCACGACGAGACCCTCGCGCCGGTTCCCAATTGGGACCTGCCGACGCTGGCAGGCGCCGGCGCGCTTCTGTCCACGGCCAACGACCTGCTGAACTTTCTGGAGATGGTTCTTGGCGTGCGCGCGTCGCCGCTTTCCTCGGCACTCGCCACAACCTTGGCGACACGCCGCCCGATGGGCCCGGGCAACGAAGAGAGCGGGCTCGGCTGGGTCATTTCAGGCAGCGGCGACGACCAGATGATCTGGCACAATGGCGGCACCGGCGGCTATCGTTCCTTCCTCGGCTTCCTGCCGGCCAAGGGCATGGGAGTCGTCGCCCTCTCCAACACCTCGACCGAGGTCGGCGTCGACGACATCGGTGCTCACCTGCTCAATCGCGACAGCCCGCTCGCCCCGCCGCCGAAGGTGCGCGTTGCGGTGGCCGTCGATCCGGCGATCTATGACGGCTATGTCGGCAATTACCCTTTGGCGCCGGACTTCGTCCTGACCATCACGCGCGAAGGCGAACAACTGTTCGCGCAGGCGACCGGCCAAGGCAAGGCCGAGATTTACCCGGAAAGCGAAGTGCATTTCTTCTACAAGGTCGTCGACGCCCAGATCAGCTTCGACGTCGACGGCAGCGGCCGGGCGTCAGGCCTGACGCTGCATCAGAATGGCCGGGACATGCCGGCGCAGCGCGTGACGGGATAGCCGCCAGCCGACGGACCGGCTATCCTGCCCGCGTCGAAGCCAATGCTTCGGCGCGATGGGTCCGGTCCCTGATGCAACGGCTGTCCCAGGACGATTTCGCCACCTCGAAGCAGGATTGCCTGCTGCCGAACGGAATCCGCCTCGCCTATGTCGAAATGGGCGAAGCAGGCGGAACACCAGTGCTGCTCCTCCACGGCTTCACCGACAGCGCGCGAAGCTGGAGCCTGATTGCACCTCATCTTGCCGGTGGCTTTCGGCTCATTGCACCGGATTTGCGCGGCCATGGCCGTTCCGACAGGCCGGAGGGCTGCTACACCATTCCCGAAATGGCCCATGATGTCAGGCTTTTCCTTGCCGAAATCGGCATCGCGAATGCCCATGTCGTCGGCCATTCGTTAGGCGGGCGGCTCGCGCAGGCCCTCGCCGAGCGCTGGCCGCAGATGGTCGGCAAGATCGTGCTGATGTCGACCTCCGCAGTGCCGCGCGAACGCGCCGGCTGGCTGTGGGAAAACATCCTCGCACTGCGCGACCCCATCGATCCGGAATCCGCGTTCATCCGGGCCTGGTGCGCCGGCACGGTCCCGGTCGACGAGGCATTCCTCTCCCATGTCCGGCGGGAATGCGCCTCGGTTCCGGCCCGCATCTGGCATTCGATCCACTACGAGCAGACGGCCTACGACCCCTTCCCGCTGCTGCAGGACATCTCCGCCCCCACACTCATGATGCGCGGCGAGCACGACGACATCGCCACGGCGGAACATCAGGCCCAGATGCTGGGCGCGATCGATGGCGCCCGGTTGATCACGTTGCCCGGCCTCGGCCACAACATGCACTGGGAGGCGCCCGGCCTTGTGGCCGGGCGCATCAGTGCTTTTCTCCAGGCGCCGTAAGCCGCCTACTCCGCCGCCAGTGCCGGCCTGTGCGCAATCTCGGCGACATTGCCGCGATCCTCGCCCTCGGGCTCTGCCTGCTTCTTCTTCGGCTCTTTGCCGAAGAACAGCGCATATCCGGCCGGCAGAACCAGGATGGTCAAGACGGTCGCCACCAGGATGCCGCCCATCATGGCGTAGGCGAGCGGGCCCCAGAACACGCCGCGCGAGATCGGGATCAGCGCCAGCACGGCCGTCATCGCCGTCAGCATGATCGGCCGGAAGCGTCGCACGGCAGCTCCGATGATCGCCTCGTAGCGCTCCATGCCGGCGGCGATGTCCTGGTCGATCTGGTCGACGAGGATGATCGAGTTGCGGATGATGATGCCGAGCAGCGCGATCACGCCGAGGATGGCGACGAAGCCGAAGGGCGCGCCCGATATCAGCAGCGCCGCCGCTGCCCCGATGATGCCGAGCGGACCGGTCGCCAGCACCAGCATCGCCTTGCCGAAGTGCTGGAGTTGCACCATCAGCAGAAGGACGATCACCAGCAGCATGACCGGCGCCTTGGCGGCGATCGAGGCCTGGCTTTCGGCCGCATCCTCGGCACCGCCCTGGATCTCGACCTTGTAGCCGGCAGCCAAGCTGTCGCGCAGCGGCTTGAGTTCGTTGAACAGCTTCATCGTCACGTCATTCGGCTGCACGCCGTCCGGCAGGGTCGCCCTCACCGTAATCGTCGGCAGGCGGTCGCGGCGCCATTCGATGCCCTGCTCCATGACGGGCAGCACCTTGGCCACCTGCGACACCGGCACGAAGCCACCGAAGTCGGTCGGCACATAGACGGAGTTGACCGCCGACAGCAGCTGGCGATTGGCCGCCGGCTCGCGGGCAACGATCGACACCGTCTCCTCGCCGTCGCGGAAGTCGTCCAGCGGCGCACCCTGCATCGCCGCCTGCAGCATCTGGCGAATGCGCTGCGAGGAAACGCCCAGTGCGCGCGCCCGGTCTTGGTCGATCACCAGCTTCATCGCCGGCACCGGCTCGAGCCAGTCGTCGTGAATGGCGTCGAGTTCGGGCGTCGCCGCGAACTTGGCCTTCACCTCGTCGGCGATGCGCCGCACTTCGGTACGGTCCGGACCGACAACGCGCAACTGCACCGGCCAGCCGGTGGGCGGCCCGAGGAACAGGCGGTCGACCTTGCCGCGGATCGAAGGGAAATCCTCGGCCAGGATGGTGCGCAGCTTGACGATCAGCCTTTCGCGCGCTGGCTCGTCATTGGCCATGATCAGCAGCTGGGCGAAGTTCGGATTGCGCAGCTGCTGGTCGAGCGGCAGGAAGAAGCGCGGCGCGCCCTCGCCGATATAGGTGGCGATGAACTTCTTGTCCGGATCGTCCATCATGCGCGCTTCCAGCGCCTCGGCCTGCTTTTCCACCTCCTTGATGCTGGTGCCTTCCGGCAGCCACAGATCGACCAGGATTTCCGGCCGCGACGACTGCGGGAAGAAGTTCTGCGGAATGAACTGGAAGGCGAACAGGCTGCCGAAGAAGGTCACCAGCGTCAGGGCCAGAACGATGATGCGGTGGCGCACGGCCCAGCTGACCGTCGCGCGCAGCCGGCGGTAGAAGCTGGTGTCGAATGCGTCGTGATGGCTGCCGGCGTGATTGCGCTGCTTGAGGATCATGTTGCCGAGCCATGGCGTGAAATAGACTGCAACGAGCCACGAGATCACCAGCGCGATGCCGACGACATAAAACAGCGAGCGCACATATTCGCCTGCCGTCGATTCAGCAAAACCGACGGGGATGAAGCCGGCCGTGGTGATCAGGGTGCCGGTCAGCATCGGAAAGGCCGTCGAGGTGTAGGCGAAGCTCGCCGCCTCGACCTTGACCAGCCCTTCCTCGAGCTTTCGTTCCATCATCTCGACGACGATCATGGCGTCGTCGACGAGCAGGCCCAGCGCGATGATCAGCGCGCCGAGCGAGATGCGCTGCAGGTCGATGCCGAGTTCGTACATGATGGCGAAGGTGGCGGCGAGCACCAGCGGGATGGTGATCGCGATCACCAGGCCCGAGCGCCAGCCGATCGACAGGAACGACACCACGAGCACGATCAGCAGCGCCTCGATCAGCGCCTTCATAAACTCGCCGATGGCTTCGGTGACGACCTCCGGCTGGTTGGAGATCTGGTCGACGGAGACGCCGTAGGGCAGAGATTCCTCGAAACGCTTGTAGGTCTCCTCGACGGCATGGCCGACATCAGTGACCTTGAAACCCTTGGCCATCACCACGCCGACCTGGACGCTGTCCTGGCCGTTGTAGCGGAACTTGCGCTGATAGGGATCTTCGAGGCCAGTCGTCACGGTGGCGATGTCGCCAAGCCGGGTGATCTGGTCGCCGGCGCGCAGCCTAAGCTCGCGGATGTCGGCCGTCTTGGAGAGATCGCCCTCGACCGAGATGCGTACCGAATGCGTGCCGGTGTCCACCGCGCCCGCCGGGTCGATGTTGTTCTGGCCGGCAATCGTGTTGCGCACGTCGTTCAGCGTAAGCCCGCGTTCGGCCAGCGCCTTGGAGGAGACGTCGATATAGATACGCTGCGGCTGGTCGCCGAGGATGACGGCCTTTTCGACGCCGGGCGTCGTCAAGAGCATGTCGCGCGCCTTGATCGCCTGCGCCTTCAGCTCGGGATAGCTGTAGCCCTCGCCGGCAATCGAATGCAGCGTGATGAAGGTGTCGCCGAACTCGTCATTGAAGAACGGCCCGAGCAGGCCCTGCGGCAGCTCGCTGGAGATGTCGCCGACCTTCTTGCGCACCTGATAGAACGCGTCCTTGACCTCGGCGGTGTCGGTGTCGCCCTTCACCTGGACGGTGATGATGGCGCTGCCGGCGCGGGTGTAGGACTTCACCCAGTCGAGATGCGGGGTTTCCTGCAGCTTGCGCTCGATCTTGTTGACGACCTGGTCCTGCATCTCCTCGATCGAGGCGCCGGGCCAGATCGCCTGTACCACCATGACGCGGAAGGTGAATTCCGGGTCCTCGCTCTGGCCCATGCGCATCAGGCCGAGCGCGCCGGTGATGATGATCAGGCCGAACAGGAAACGCGCAATGCTCGGATGCCCGATCGCCCAACGCGACAGGTTGAAGGGCTTCTTGTCCTGGCTGGAATTGTCCATGGCCGTGGTTCCAATTGGCGCACGCGACCGGGATCCGGCACAGCAGATGCGCAGGTTCAATGTTGAATGGCGTTGGCGGCGGCCCCATCGGCCGCCGCAGCGGGCACTGTTCTTAGCGAATTGCCGCGGTGGCTTCGTTCGCCGCCGCGCGCTGTTCTGGCGTCGGCAGCTTGACCTTCAGGTTTTCGGTCATGAACTGCGTGCCGGCTGCCACCACGATGTCGCCCGGCTTCAAGCCTTCGGCCACCTGCACGCCGTCGGCGGCGAAGCTGGCCACCTTGATGCCACGCGCATGCACGGTTTCCCGGTCGTTGTTGACCACCCAGACGATCTCCTTGCCGTCCTGCTTGGCCAGTGCGCTGAGCGGGATCGACACGACCGCCTTGCCGCTCTGGACTGACGCCTCGATGGTGGCGCTCATGCCGAGCAGGACACGGCTGTCGTCAGGCAGGCTGACCCGCACCGAGAAGGTCCGCGACTGCGGATCGGCACTGCCGGCGACCTCGCGCACCTTGCCGTCGAGCACGAGATTGTCGTCCGACCAGAAGCTCACCTTGACCGGCTTGCCGGGCTGGAACTGGGCGATCTCCAGTTCGGGGACGGCGATCTGCACTTCCTTGTCGCCATCTACCGCGACCGCGACGACCGGCGTCCCGGCGCCAACCACCTGGCCGGTATCGGCGCTGACGGAGGTGACGATGCCGCTCTGGTCGGCACGAAGATCGGCATAGCCGACCTGGTTCCTGGCCTGGCGCAGCGACGAAAGGGCCGCGTCGCGCTGCGACGATGCCTGCTTGTAGGCAAGTGCCGCCTGCTCGCGCTGCGCCTCGGAGGCGAATTTCTTGGCAAACAGCTGATCGGCGCGTTCATCGGCCAGGCGGGCGGTCTCGACCTGCTTTTCGGCAGCCTGGAGGCTCGCCTCGGCGCTGCTCTCGCCAAGTTGGTAGTCGGTCGGATCGATGCGAGCGAGAAGGTCGCCCGGCTTTACCTTGTCGCCGATATTGACCACCCGTTCGGTGATCTTGCCGGCGACGCGGAAGCCGAGGTTCATCTCGGTCCGCGCCTTTACGGCACCGGAATAGTCGAGTTCGCGTGTCGCATCCGTGCTGGCGATCTCCACCACCTTGACCGGGCGAATGGCCTCGACGGTCTCGGTCTTGGCTTCAGAGCAGGCGGAAAGGCCAACGCCAAGCAGCGACACCAAAGCCAGGCTGGCCAGAGGACGCAGGTTCGCATTGAAGGTCTTGAACGAAATCATCGTTCGCACTCCTGGTTGTCTGTTTATCTGGATGCCGGCCCGTCGGCCGCTTGTTACTTCAGCGCCCTCAGGGCGTATTCCGTAAGTTCCTCGAAGGTCGCGCGGTTCTGTTTGTTGACGCACTGCGACACCATCTGCGGGTGGCACAGTGTCGCCGTTGCAGCACCGAAGCAGCGCGCGGCAATCTGCGGATCCTGCTTGGAGAACTCGCCGGTGGCGATGCCCTGCGCGATGACTTCCGCAATCAGGTCGTGCAGCCGGTCAATGTGCTTTTCAATGACGTGCCAGTCGCGCTCCAGCGCGACGACGACCATCTCATGCACCTTTTCCTGGTCGAGCATGGTCTCGACGGTCAGGTTGTGCTGGGCATAGATGAAGCGGCGCAAACGATCGCTGGCGCTGCCTTCAGTACGCAGGATTTCGCAGGCCATCTGGTAGACCGCACCGAGCATACGGCCGCAGATCGCCTGGTGGATTTCGACCTTGGAGGCGAAGAACCGGTAGATATTGGCCGGCGACATGCCGAGGTCGCGGGCAATGTCGGCCACATTGGTCTTGGTGTAGCCGTAGTGCCTGAACAGCCGCTCGGCGGAATCGAGGATGCGCCCGACCGTCTCCTGTCGCGCCAGATCCACGGGGCTTTCAGCAACGTCGTTCATGTTCAGGTCGCTCGATTTTACGACTGACGAATTTCTAATTTCGTCAGTCGTAAAACTTTATTCGTCTGCCGTCAATCCGCTGCACTGCAAAAACTGACATAAGCTGCCATCTGGCAGGAACCCGGGAGCCCGTTGCGCCCGCGCACTGGCATTCGAGCTTCGTTGTATGGCGATGCAGTCCTTGGGCGTCACACCGGGAAATTGGCGAGACGGCAATCGCTCCTTAGGCCGGTTATGGAGACCGCCTTTTTCTGCTACACTACGTGGCTTCTGGGGACGGTGCCGAACGTTCCGGCGTGGCTATTCCAGCTACCTGGGACGAACCCGCAAACGACTTGCCGAGACTTGCAAACGCAAGGAGGTGAAGATGTCGGCCGTCAAATGGACCATTAGAGGACGTGAATTCCTGCACTGCAACTGCGCCTATGGCTGCCCCTGCCAGTTCAATGCGCTCCCCACCCAAGGCCACTGCCGCGCCATCGGCGCGATCGATATCGAGCAGGGTCATCATGGCACCACCAAGCTCGACGGGTTGCGCATTGCCATGATCGTGGCCTGGCCAGGCGCGATCCATCACGGCCACGGCCAGGTTGTTGCGATCGTCGACGAACGGGCGACGCCGGAGCAACGGGAAGCGCTGCTCAGGATCATGACGGGTGAGGACACCGAACCCGGCGCGACATTCTTCCAGGTCTTTTCGACGACCTTCGAGAAGGTCCACGACCCGGTCTTTGCCAAGATCGACATTCAGGTCGACATCGACGGGCGCACCGCGCGTGTGAACATTCCCGGCGTCATGGAGGCTCGCGGCGAGCCGATCCTGAACCCGGTGACATCAGAGGCCCATCGGGCACGCATCAACCTTCCCAACGGCTTCGAATACACCGTCGCCGAAGTCGGCCGTGGCTGGGTCAAGACGTCAGGCGCGATCGAGCTCGACCTCAAGGATTCCCATGCGCATTTCGCCCGGATGCACATGACTGAAAGCGGGGTTGTCCGCCCGACTCAATGAGCGCCACTCGCCTCGAACTCCTGTTGAAGCGAGATCGGGCGGTCGTCCTGGCCGCCGTCGTGGCCATTGCAGCGCTGGCATGGGCCTATGTGGCCTGGCTCGCTGCGAACATGGGGGCAGCGGCGCCTTCAGGCACTGACATGCCCGGGATGGACATGCCTGGAATGGACATGGGCGGCACGCTCGCCCCTGCCCTGCGGGGCTGGAGCGTCGGCGACTTCGCCTTCATGTTCGCCATGTGGGCAATCATGATGATCGGCATGATGTTGCCCTCCGTGGCGCCCATGCTGCTTGTCTATGCCGGCGTGGGGCGCCAGGCCGGCTCACAGGGCAAGCCCTTCGCCGCGACCGCTTGGTTCGCCGCCGGCTACCTGCTTGCCTGGGTTGCCTTCTCCATGATTGCCACATCGGCTCAATGGATACTGGAAAGCGTCCTGCTGCTGACGCCGATGACGGGCCTCGGCACAAGGATTGGCGGCGTCGTGCTCATCGCGGCCGGCATCTACCAGTGCACACCGCTCAAGGACGTCTGCCTGTCGACCTGCCAGAGCCCGATGCAGTTCATCATGCGCCATGGCGGCTTCCGCTCCGATCCCCGCGGCGCGATCAATCTCGGGGTCGAGCACGGCACCTATTGCATCGGATGCTGTTGGGCACTGATGGCGATCCTGTTCGTCGTCGGCATCATGAACCTGCTCTGGGTCGCGGCAATCGCCGCTTTCATCCTGCTGGAAAAAATCATCGTTCCTGGCCGCCTGCTGTCGCGCGCGGCAGGCACCGTGCTGATCGGCGCCGGCGTCTGGATGCTGCTCTAGAGCGTCTTGTACATGATCGTCGTCGGATCGAGACGATCCCCGCCCATCGGATCGCGGGCGAAACCTGGGATGACGCCGACAGTCCGGTAGCCCAGCGCTGTATAGAGCGGTTCGGCATTGTCGCCGGTACGCGTGTCCAGCGTCATCAGGCTGCGTCCCAATTCCCGCGCCCGCACCTCGAGTTCTTTCATCAGCAGTTGCGCGATGCCCTGGCGACGGAAGCCGGGATGCACCATCAGCTTGTTGACGTCGGCACGGTGCGGCTGGTTGGGCATGGTATCGCAGCCGAGCTGGACGGTGCCGGCGATCCTGTCGTCCTTGCTTGCCACCAGCATGATCCGCGTGCCGTCGCGCACCCCGGGCAGCACCTTGCCTGTCCAGAACCCCTCGGCCTCGGCATGCGCATAGGGCAACACGAAGCCGATGCTTGCGCCGTCATGCACACAGGCGTGCAGGAGTGCGCCCAAGGCGCCGAGGTGGCTTTCGATGTCGTCGGCGGAAAAGGTCGTGATGACGACGGTCATGATGCCTCACACGATAAACAAGAGATACTTCGCGCCCATCTCTTCAGGCGTGGCAAAGGCGCTCGGCCCGAACAGCTGGTAGCGCAGGCAGTCGCCGGCACCGAGTTCGTGCGTCCTGCCGTCAACCGTCACGGCCAGCCGCCCGGTGACAAGAAGCAGATGGTGCTCGAGGCCCGGCCGTGGCGGCGCGTCGTAGCTTATCCTCACGTCCGCATCGAGCTCACACTCCAACGCCTCCCCGGCCAGCGTCTGCGCCGGCGGCGAGATCGAACGTCGACGAAAACCGATTTCGGGGTCCGACCAGGTGGCCTGCACGTCGCGGCGCACGACCGGCGCGAACTCGCCTTCGACCATGTGCATCAGCCGCGACATTGTCAGCCCATAGGCGGCGCACAGCTTGCCGAGCACGCTGGCGGTCGGGCTGACCTCGGCGTTTTCCAGCCGCGACAGCGTTGCCCGGCTGACACCGCTGCGCTTGGCCAGTTCATCCAGCGACCAGCCGCGCTCGGCGCGCAGCGACCGCAGCCGCTGGGCGATACGCCGGTCGATGCCGGTTTCATCGAGGAGTGAACTTTCCATATATGAGAAATATTCTCACAACAGGGATGAAGTCAAGATAGCGCTCACATCGCGTCGTTCGTCATCCACTGCGCTCGTCTTCCGGAATGAAGGGCGAAGGGCCTTTACCCGAACGAAAACACAGCGCTCGGCTTCAACGCCACCGCACTGCCTGTACCGACATCGGCCACCGCATGTTCGGCGACCAGCCTCAGCCGCGTATGCGGCAGGTGCGCGCGACCGGGGTCGCCGACAAGCACGTCGATGCCTTGGACCACGCATCGGTCGAGGAAGGCGGTGACGCGGCTTGCAAGATCGGCGGCGTAAAAAAGATCGCCGACCAGGATCAGGTCGACATCCGGCGCCGCGCCACCGGTCAGGTCGGCGGCCGCCGTGCTGACATGCACATCGTTGAACTCGGCATTGAGGCGGATCGCAGCGACGCCGTTGCGGTCTGTCTCGGCCGCCAGCACCGACCGTGCCCCGGCTTTCGCCGCGGCGATGCCGACCAGTCCCGAGCCGGCGCCCAGGTCGAGCACGCGCCGTCCCCGCACCGTCTCCGGCCGGTCGAGGATGTGACGGGCAAGCACCAGCCCGCCGGCCCACTGATAGGCCCAGTAGGGCGGCAACGGATCCTCGTCCGCGTCCGCCGCGAGTCGCCACAGCCCGCTTGCCGGATGGGCGCTGTAGAGCCGGATCTCGGGCACCGACGGCACTGATGCAATGCGCATGTTGGCCCGGATGAATTCCGCCGGATCCGGATGCATCTCGTGTGTTGAGTTTTGACGATTCAAAGTCCGTTCCCACGCCGCGCGCTTGACTGCTGCGCACAATGGCCGACTTCGCGCCCAGCGCAAGCCCGCCTCTGGCGTCGATCGGGACAGAAGCCCGGCAAGCACCGGGGCTCCCGTCCCGCATGGGGAACGAAATCAAGCCATCTTGGCTATGATCTGGCGCATCTCTCCAGCGTCGAACGCCTTGAGTGTCTGGGCTCTGACATTGCCGAGTTCCGATATCGACAGGCTAAGCGCTGTCGCGGTCAAGTCATCGGGCGCCTCGGCAATGCTGATCACGTCGTATTTGCCGAGCGTCCACAACAGCGTGTGCACCTTGGCTCCACCCTTTTCCGCCATCGCCCTGAATGCGTCGGCCCGCTTCGTCGTGTCCCGTACGCTGCGAGCCCCTTGGTCAGTAAAGTTCACCAGGAAAACGTAATATGCCATTTCGACCTCCCTCGATTGCGGAGGCGTGCGGGCGCATCAGGCGTTGCCGCCGTTTCTCCCGTCCGCACGATAGCACGGATCGTCTGGCGATCATGTAGACGGAAGGGCGGCCCGGCATAGGCTTTACGAGCTAAGGCCGGCCCTTCCCCCTTTGCTGCGGCTGGGTCAGCCCTTCAGCACACCCGACTTCTTCGCCACCCAGGTGGCGATGTAGTCCATCAGCGCCGGCGACAGGCAATCATAGGGCTCGAGACCGAGTTCCTTCAGCCGGGCACGCACGCCGTCCATTTCGGAGGGATCGACCCCGGCCTCGATGATCGACGAGACGAAGGCAGCAAAGCCCGGTTCGGCCCAGCCTGCTTCCTGGAAGCGCTCGGGATGGATGAAGTCGAGGCCCTTGAAGGCATGGTCGCGCTCGACCGGGCCGTACATGTGCACGCCGCAGCCCTTGCAGGCGTGGCGCAGGATCAGTGCGCTCGGGTCGACCACGGCGAGCTTGTCGCCGTTTTCCAGCACGGTGACGTTTTCATGGGCCGTGACGGCCACCACCGAAAACCTGGCGCCGTCGGGCTTCCAGCACTTGGTGCAGCCGCAGGCGTGGTTGTGGGCAACCTGTCCCTTGATCGCCACCTTCACCGGGCGGTCGGCGCAGGCGCAGACCAGCGTGCCGCCGCTGAAGCTGGCGCTGCCCGGTTTGACGCCGCCATCGAGTGCTGGATGTATCGATACTGAAGCCATGACCTGTTCCTCCCAGTTGTGGCGTCCGCCCGGACGCCGTCAAACGCTATGCGGCAGAACTCTATTCGGCTGGTCCCATACGATACATGTCGCGGAGGCTTTTGTGCATATCCGCCGTTCCGATCCGGTCGGACAGTTGTGGCATGAAACGGGCCTTCGCCCGAACCTGCCGGCACGGCGCCGATTGCTTGGTCTTGCGCATGTCCAGACAAGCAAAAACCCCGCCAGTAACGGCGGGGCTTGGGTTCGTTCTGATGGAACGATTAGAACCGGTAGTTCAAGCCGAGTTTAACAGCGCTGAACTGCATGTCGAAATTGCGGTTGTTGACCGGATTTCCCGGGAAGTTCGCATCGACGAGCATGACCCTGTTCTTGCCGAGATCGGTATACAGGTACTCGCCCTTCAGCGACCACTTGTCCGTAAGTGCATATTCGGCACCAGCCCCAACCGTCCAGCCGACTGCGATATCCGACTTGGATGTTTCAAACTTGGTAGCGCAACCGGTGGGCGGAAGGGGAGCCCCAACAACGCGAGCCCGGTCACAGCCAAGCATGTGATCGACATTGGCCCAGGCCAGGCCGCCCGTGACAAAAGGCAGGAAGCGGCCGGCGGAATAGCCGAGGCGCGCGCGGAGCGTACCGAGGGCGGTTATTTCATCCTCGGTGTAGTAGCCGTTGTACACGCTGATCGTCCGGCCGTCGAAGGCGCCGCTCACATTGCCCAGCGAAACGTCAGCTTCGACGCCGAGAACGACATTGTTCGAGAACTGGTGATTGTAGCCGGCCTGGATACCGCCGAATCCGCCGTCGATGTCCTGCTCCGTGGCATTCGGATTGTTGACGTCGAGGACGGTACCCCAGCCATAACCGGCATGAACGCCGACATATCCGCCAGTCCAGTTTACCGAAAGATCAGCGGCATCATGTGCAACTGTATCCGCCGCATATGCCGCAGAGCTAAACAACAATGAAACGGCTAGCGCCGCACCAGCCTTCACGAAAAACATTATATGCAATCCCTATTCAATGGATATGCATACGCAGATAGCAAGATTCCATCATGAATGCTATACTAGAAATTACGTATTCTTTATTTACTTGAGTTTACTTTCGATAAACTTTTCCAGCGCGCAAGACCCCGGAATTACACGATCGCAGGACACTTGCCCCCACCCGCCACCTGTCATTGCGCCGTCGTCGAGAACATGAAAGGGGCCAGCAGTCGCCTGGCGCAGGATCTCCTCGAAGCACTCCAGCGTTTCGCGGCGCAAGTTGCGCGACCGGCCAACGGAAATAGCCGCAGCAAGAAAGCGGTAACCCTGCCAAGGCGAAATGGCTTCACGGCCACCGCAAGCCATTGAAGTTGGCTGCGCGCAGCGCAATCTGCTGGCTGGTTGTGCCACCCCTAGGAGAAGCCGGATGAAATTCCTGGCCGTTTCGCTCGCCACTTTGTTGGCAGCAGCGATCTTGCCTGCCTCTGCCGCGCCGCCTTCGACGCCGTTCCAGCCGGCGATCGTTGGCCTCGTCGTCAAAGTCGGCGGCTGCCACGAAGACGTGCGCGACTCGTATATCCCCGAGATCGGCCGGCGCGCGTCGCACTACCACGAGCAGGACAGTTGCCGGCCGGTGCTGGTCGGCGGCCGGCAGCAACCCGCGCGCCGATCAGCGGACTGCCACCGCGATGTGCGTACGCACCGCGTCGATGGCATCGTCTTGCGCCATCGCCATGTCGGCGACGATTGCCGCGTGCGCGAAGTCAGGCGAGCAAACGACTTTTCGCCGAACTGATCCTAATGGGACCAGCCTCCCGGCGCCGACAGCCGGGAGGCTGGCCGCTGTTCTAGCAGGGGCCGTTGTCGACGACGCGGAAGCCGGCGGAATCAGCCTCGCAGGCATTGGGGAACGTACGCAAGGAACCGCCGCGCTGGCCGCAGACCGGCCGGTATTCCCTGGTGCAGAATTGCTGGTTGCCGCCCCCGCCGCCATTCCAGCCCCCACCGTTCCAGCCGCCGTCGCCGCCACCGCCACGGCACTCGCCGCCGCGGATGATACGGTAGCCGGCGGCCTCCGCCATGCAGGAGTTTGCGAAGGTCTGGCGGTCGTTTCCACGCCGCGCGCAGACCGGATCATATTCGCGCGTGCAGAACTGGGGTCCGGGGTCCGGACGCGGCGGCCGCGGGCCGGGCCCAGGCCCCTCCTCCACCACCACGCAGGATGCGAGCATCAGCGACAGCAACGAGGCGACCGTTGCTCTTTGCACAAAGGTCTTTGCCGAAAACACCATGGAATTAGCTCCCTCTTGTTCCCGCTTCAGCGGGAACTGTCTCAGCCCCTGCCCCGATCCTCGCGATTCTGTCAACGAAAGCAATCCGTCAAGGGCGAACTGCCCCATCAGACGCGGCAATCTGGCCAATGGCTGTTTTCAGAATGTCGTATATTGATGCGACGCTGCGAAGTGCCATCGCCATTGGCCGCGACATCTTGCAACCTAAGCGTTTCCATGCAATATCACATCCAGTTCGGGCGTTTGCTGACCCGGAGACTGGAACGTTTTGCACGACCCTTTCCCCGATACTGTGAATCTCTGACGACCCCGTGACTCGGCGGGGGGTTTTTATCGTGCGCGAATGCATGACCGCCAAGCAAAACCACCGACTTGCCGCCGACGCCAGGCGGCTGGCAGGTCCAGACCACTGAACGGGTGAAGGAGTTCTCCCAATGGCCCAGACCGGTACCGTAAAATTCTTCAACGCAACCAAAGGCTTCGGCTTTATTACGCCGGATGGCGGCGCCAAGGACGTTTTCGTCCACATCTCCGCTATCGAGGCTTCCGGCCTGCGCACGCTCGTCGATGGCCAGAAGGTCACCTTCGACGTCGAGCCTGACCGCATGGGCAAGGGTCCCAAGGCGGTCAACCTCCGCGCGGCTTAAGCCAAGCAAGGTTGCAGTTGTGATTGAAGGGCGCGATGGGCAACCGTCGCGCCCTTTCCTTTTCGTCCATACAATTCCGAATATCACTCGGCCAATCAAGGAGATAGCAGCGCCTGCGCGGCTCGCCACGGTCTGGCGAGGCCGTGACAATCATGGCATATTCCTGCGCCGGGAGCTGAAACCGCCCCGCCCTGGAGGAGGCCGACGATGAAATTCCTGAATGCTCTGAGCGCGGCGCTGCTTGTTGCAGGCCTGGGCTACGGCGGCCCCGCTGCGGCCATGCCGACAAGTGACATGCCGCAAGCCGGCCCCGGCCTGCTGGTCCAGGTCCGTGGCTGCCACGGCGATCCCCAGCGCCACTTCGTTCCGCAATTCGGCCGTACCGAATGGCATGTCCACCGGCGGCCCGACTGCCGGCCGGTCCGGGTCCGCCCGCCGATCCAGGCGCGCGACTGCCACCGCGATGTTCGCCGGCACTTCCTGCCGCGCTACGGCAACGTGCCCCACCGCCATATCGGCCCCAACTGCCGCGTACGGGTCTACAGCAGGTTCGATCCGCACCGCCCACGGCCACCTTCCTGCATCCAGATCGGGCCGATCCGCTACTGCGAATACTGAGCCGGGAAACGTCGCCCAGGCACCGCTGAAAGCCGTGCTTTTGCGGGCCAGGCGCCGCTTTCGGGCGGCGCCGGAGAGCAAAACTTTTGCTTGCCGATGGCCCAAAAATGAACGACAAATTTCCACTTCGGGCATTTGCCGGCCCGAAGAACTGGAATTGATGGGATCAGAGGAGTTTCCCATGCCGCAGACCGGCACCGTCAAGTTCTTCAATCATGCCAAAGGCTTCGGCTTCATCACGCCGGACGACGGGGCGAAGGATGTCTTCGTCCACATCTCGGCTGTGCAGGCGTCAGGCCTTCCCGGTCTTGAGGATGGGCAGAAGGTTTCTTTCGACACCGAGCCGGACAAGCGCGGCAAGGGCCCGAAGGCAGTCAATCTGACCGTAGGCTGAGAGCCCGCGATCCGGGCCGGGCTTGAGCACCGGCCACATTTGCGCAGCAGTGCCTGACGCCGCGCCGCATGGCGTCTGTCGGCTTCGATCGGCTCGAATGTTTGCCGAAAGTCTGTTCAGGCTGCGTTCAGCCTCGGTCCCCTAGACATGTTGTCGACGCTCATTTCCTGCCTCGATACGGGCCGGACGGCGAAGGAGACCCGACATGAACCGCACCATCAAGACCCTAGTCCTTTCGGCAGCCGTTGCCGCCACCACGCTCGCCACCCTGCCGGTGGCCGAGGCCGGTGAGCGTTGGCGCCGCCACAACCGCCACGACAACACCGGTGCGATCGTCGCTGCCGGCGCGCTTGGCCTGATCGCCGGTGCGGTCATCGCCGGCAATGGCAACCGTTCGCAGCCGGTCTACGACGACTATTACGATTACGAGCCGCAGCCGCGCCGCGTCTATCGCGAGGACTATTACCGCCCTGCCCCGGTGCAGCGCCGCGTGGTCTACCGCAACAGCTACGCAATCGAGCCGTGGAGCCCGGAATGGTACAGCTACTGCTCGGACCGCTACCGCAGCTTCAAGCCGCGCAGCGGCACCTTCACCGGCTATGACGGGCTGGAGCATTTCTGCACCGCCAACTGACGTTCACGGGCTTCGTCGAACGGCCTTCCCTGCACGGCCGTTCGAAAGCAGCCCGACGCGACGACAATAACAAACGGCGCCAGCCTTGCGGTTGGCGCCGTTTTCATTTCCGTGCCAGTCGGGACACCAGCGGTCTCAGACGAGGTAGGGATTGCTCCGGCGCTCGTCACCGAAACGGCTGCCGGGGCCGTGACCGCAGATGAAGCCGATCTCGTCGCCGAGCGGCAAGAGCTTCTCCTTGATCGAGCGGATCAGCGTCGCATGGTCGCCGCCATAAAGGTCCGTGCGGCCGACCGAGCCCTGGAACAGCACGTCGCCGACATGGGCGAACTTTGCTTCGCGATTGTAGTAGACGACGTGGCCGGGCGCGTGGCCGGGGCAGTGCAGCACCTCGAAGACATGGCTGCCGAACGAGACCGTCTCGCCTTCGGTCAGGAACCGGTCGGGCACGCAATTGCGCACCGAGCCGCCCATGCCGAATTTCTGCGCCTGCGTGGCGAGGTTGTCGAGCAGCGGCTTGTCGGCTTCGTGCGGCCCGATGATGTCGACGCCAAGCGCTTCCTTGAGCTCCATCGCCCCGCCGGCATGGTCGATATGGCCGTGCGTCAGCCAGATGGCCGTAATGTTGATGCCGTTATCCTTGAGCACCGAAAGGATGGTGTCGACATCCCCGCCCGGGTCAACGACGACGCCGGTCTTGTCTTCGGTGTCGAAGAGGATCGTGCAATTCTGCTGGAAGGGCGTGACCGGCACGATCCCGGCATTGAGCTGTCCCATGGCTGTCCTTTCTGATCTTTGCCCCGACATAGTGCATGCCCCCGAAAATCGGAATGGATTTTCGGAAAGGATCATGCACCAATTCAATATTTACAGCGTCCTTTGCGCGTCCAATTGGATGCGCGGCGCTGTAGGGTCAGTCGCGACATTCGTCCACAGCGATCAGCTTGGCAGCCTCTGTCAAAAATGAAATGGGCGGCCGCAGCCGCCCAATCCGAATTCCGTCTGAAACGCTTTTACTTCTTCATCGCGCCCATGACGGCGCCAACGATCGCCGTCAGGATGGCGCCGCCGCCTGCGCCGCCGACCACGTCGCCAAGGATGCCGCTGAGCGCGCCGGCGGTTGCCGGATCAGCAGCGCCGCCAAGGAGACTGCCGAGGATCTGGCCGCCTGCAATACCACCGACGCCGCCTGCGATCAGCTTCGTCACCTGCCCCATCGCAGCTGTCTTGATCGCCGCGCCGACGGCCTGTCCACCGATTACGCCGGTTACAATCTGTATGATGATCGGAAGAAGCGATTCCACAACAATTCCCTCCAAATTGCATGCCGGCCCTCAGTCTGCCGACGTCAACATGAGACGCTGAAATCGGCGAATGTCAAATGCGCCACGAGGCAAGCAAAAGGGGCGGTCCGAAAACCGCCCCCTTGCAATCCTTAGCTATTGTATTTGCTGGCTATTCCGCAGCAATGGCATGCTTGGGCTGAACCGCTGCCGAATAGTCGTTCATCAGCGTCCTGGCGATTTCGCCGACCTCGAATCGGTACTGGCCGATCTCCGAAACCGGCGTCACTTCGGCTGCCGTGCCGGACAGGAAGCACTGCTCGAAGCCTGCCAGTTCTTCCGGCATGATGGCGCGTTCGATCACCTCGATGCCGCGATCCTTGGCAAGCCCGATCACCGTGCGGCGGGTGATGCCGTCGAGGAAGCAATCCGGCGTCGGCGTATGGACCTTGCCATCCTTGACGAAGAAGATGTTGGCGCCGGTCGCCTCGGCGACCTGGCCGCGCCAGTCGAGCATCATCGCATCGGCATAACCCTTGGCCTCGGCCGCATGCTTGGACAGCGTGCAGATCATGTAGAGGCCGGCCGCCTTCGACTTCGAAGGTGCTGTGCGCGGGTCGGGACGGCGCCATTCGGCGATGTCGAGGCGGATGCCCTTGAGCTTCTGCGCCGGGTCGAAATAGCTCGGCCACTGCCAGATGGCGACGGCGACGTTGATGCGGTTCTTGTGGGCGGCGACGCCCATTTCCTCGCTGCCGCGCCAGGCGATCGGGCGCACATAGGCGTCCTTGAAGCCCTGCTTCTTCAGCAGCTCGCGGCAGGCATCGTCGATCACGTCCACCGAATAGGGAATGGTGAAGCCAAGGAGCCGGGCCGATTCATGCAGGCGCTCGGTGTGCTCCGTCAGCTTGAAGATCTCGCCGCCATAGGCGCGTTCGCCTTCGAACACCGCGCTTGCATAGTGCAGGCCATGGGTTAGTACGTGAATCTTGGCGTCGGCCCATTGGACGAACTCGCCGTTCATCCAGATGAATCCATCGAGTTGGTCGAAAGGAACGGATGCCATGGTAAACCTTCCCGCAGGCGGGAGCCTGCCTATCGTTTCGTATCGTTCTTAATGGCCCGTAAGGGGCCTGCTGGATAAAGCGTAGGCGGGCTAGAATACCAAAGCAAACTCACGATGTTTCGGAAAAAACCACCGTACCTTGCCTTTTCATTCGCAATCCGCCGAAAAGCTTGGCAAAAATTACCATCGCACCTAATTTATGTCAACAGTGCTGACATAAATTGACGAGCAGGAACTCTATGGCACAACGCAGCGGCGCAGCCGCCCAACCGATCCGAACCGCAGTGACGGCCGACGACGGCATCGACTTCTCGATCATCGAGTTGCTTTACTTCGCCTATCGCGATTTCACTTCGGACCCGGATCAGATACTTGCCGAGTACGGTTTCGGTCGTGCGCACCACCGCGTGCTGCACTTCGTCAACCGCATGCCGGGCCTGACCGTCGCCGAGTTGCTCGACGTGCTGAAGATCACCAAGCAGAGCCTTGCGCGCGTGCTCAAGCAGCTGATCGATGCGGGCTATATCGTCCAGGTCCAGGGTCCGCGCGACCGCCGTCAGCGCGAGCTTTATCCCACGCCGAAAGGCCGGACGCTGACCCTGGCGCTGGCGCGGCCACAGTCACGCCGCATCGATGCGGCACTGGAGGGCGCGGGAGAGACCGAACGCGCCTGGATCGAACGATTCCTCAAGGCGATGGTCAATCCCGAATTAAGGGCGCAGATTGACCATCTGCCCGGAAACACGCCGGGGAAAGACCATGGAGAATAACGACAAGACGGCCAATCCGGCCACGCTGGGCGACGATGCTCCGCACCTGCTCGTGGTCGACGACGACACGCGCATCCGAAACCTGCTCAAGCAATACCTGACCGAGAACGGCTTTCGCGTGACGGTCGCCGGCAATGCCGACGAGGCACGCCGCAAGCTGGCGGGCCTCGACTTCGACCTTCTCATCCTCGACGTGATGATGCCGGGCGAGACCGGTGTCGAACTGACCAGATCGCTGCGCGACCAAAAGGACGTGCCGATCCTGATGCTGACCGCACTTTCCGAGACCGACAGCCGCATCACCGGCCTGGAGGCCGGCGCCGACGACTACCTGCCCAAGCCATTCGACCCGCGCGAGCTGATCCTCAGGATCAACAACATCCTGCGCCGCGGCGGGCCGGCAACGACGCCTAAGGTCGAGCAGCTGGTGTTCGGCCCCTACACCTTCCAGATCGCGCGCCGCGAACTCAAGCGTGGCGGCGAAGCCCTCAAGCTGACCGACCGCGAACAGGAAATCCTTGCCATCTTTGCCGCGCGCGCCGGCGAGACCATCCCCCGCCACGAGCTGGTGACCGGCGATTCCGAAGTCGGCGAGCGCACCATCGACGTCCAGATCAATCGCCTGCGGCGCAAGATCGAGCGCGACCCGGCCAACCCCGTCTGGCTGCAGACGGTGCGCGGCATCGGCTATCGGCTGAGCGTGGAATAACGGTCTCCAGCCTGCGCAGCGAACCTTCCGAGCATCGGCCGGTTGTTGAATCCGGCCCCTCCATTGTAGTATCGCGCGCGCCGGCGGTAGAACTGCCGCATTCCGCGGCCCGGCATGGGAGAAACAGCCATGTTACGCGCAATTACGCTTGCATTTGCCCTGTCAGTCTTTCCAGCAACCGCTTTCGCCAATTCCTGCCCAAGCATCATGGCTGCGATCGACGCGGCGCTGCCCGCTTCGACCCTCGCGGAGGCAGACATGACAAAGGTCAAGGAGTTGCGCACCAAGGGCGAGCAACTGCATGCCGCCGGAGATCACGCCGGATCGGAGGCTGCGCTCAACGAAGCCAAGACGTTGCTCGGCATCTAAGCGACCCGCTTCGTCGTCCTCGTTCATCCTCCAGGCGTCGCTGCAATGGCGACGCCTGGCCCGGATTTGCCTTGCGCGGCTCGGCTTGCGAAGCCCTCGGCCAAGCCGCCTGCACCGGCTGCAACCCGCGGTGCCGCGCCCGCTTGGGCGCGGGCCGGGGCGCGCCTTGATCATCTCCACGCAAGTGACCCGACATAGTGTCGGCGCAGTTCCCGTCAATCGTCTTTCGACGACGACGAACGGCCTGACATTTGGAAACTCAAGAAAAATCCCTATGTTTTCAGCACGGGACAACGCAACGTTTGACAACGTAAGCTGTTGAACTTCAAAGACAGTTTCAGAACTGTCGAGCGTGCACTAGGATTAACGCAGGCCGAGCGGGGCGAAGTCCGGCTGGCGGCGAACGGAAGGGCGGATGGCAACCACCGACATGGAAGGGCCCGGCGGAGGCGGTATCGGCACACGTGCATGGCGTGCGCTGACGGCCGTGCCGAGAAGCTGGAACCGCTTCTGGCGGCGGGTTGCGCTCTACATGCCAAAGCGGCTCTACGCCCGCTCCCTGCTCATCGTCATCACCCCGATGATCCTCTTGCAGTCGGTCGTCGCCTTCGTCTTCATGGAGCGCCACTGGCAGACGGTGACGGTGCGCCTGTCGCAAGCGGTGACCCGCGACATTGCCGGCATCATCGACCTGCTCGACACCTTCCCGCAGCCGGAGAACTACGCCCAGATCATCCGCATCGCCCAGGAGCGCATGCTGCTGAAGATCGACCTGCTGCCGCCCGAACCCCTGCCCCCGCCCGGCCCCAAACCGTTCTTCTCCATTCTCGACCAGGCGCTCTCCACCGAAATCCGCAGGCAGATCAACAAGCCGTTCTGGCTCGATACGGTCGGCAACTCGAACGTCGTCGAAGTGCGCGTCCAGCTCGACGACAAGGTGCTGCGCATCTTCGTCCGCCGCAGCCAGGCCTACGCCTCGAACACCCACATCTTCCTGTTGTGGATGGTCGGCACCTCGCTGGTGCTGCTGACCATTGCCATCCCCTTCCTGCGCAACCAGATCCGCCCGATCCTGCAGCTGACTGAGGCGGCGGAGAGCTTCGGCAAGGGGCGGCCGATGCCTGCGAATTTCCGTCCGCGCGGTGCCGAGGAAGTGCGCCGCGCCGGCTTTGCCTTCATCCAGATGCGCGAGCGCATCGAGCGCCAGATCGACCAGCGTACGGCGATGCTGACCGGTGTCAGCCACGACCTGCGCACTATCCTGACCCGCTTCAAGCTGCAGCTTGCGCTGTCGGGCAACAAGATCGATCGCGAGGCTCTGAGCCAGGACATCGACGACATGCAGTCGATGCTCGAGGCCTATCTCGCCTTCGCCCGCGGCGAGGCGGCCGAGGATCCGGGGCGCTTCGACCTCACCAGTTATCTCGACAAGCTTGGCGAGGAAGCCAAGCTGCGCAAGCGCAAGCTCAAGGTCACGCTGGTCGGCGAGCCCGAAGTGCATGTCCGCCCCAACGCCTTCGCCCGCCTGCTGCAGAACGTCGTCGGCAACGCATTCCGTTATGCCAAGGAAGTCGAGGTCAAGGCCGTCCATGACCGCGGCATGCTGGTGGTCATGGTTGACGACAACGGCCCCGGCATCCCGGAAGAGAAGCGCGAAGAGGTGTTCAAGCCGTTCTATCGCCTCGATGAGGCGCGCAACCTCGATTCGACCGGCACCGGGCTCGGGCTGGCGGTCGCCCGCGACATCGCCCGCAGCCATGGCGGCGACATCAAGTTGAGCGACAGCCCGCTTGGCGGCCTGCGCGCCATGATCCGCGTGCCGGCCTGACCGGGCTTCAGCCGCGCCGGTCGAGCCGCGTCACCAGCCTGTCGCCGACCCATTGGATGCCGCAGACGAGCACGATGAGCACGATCACCACTGCAACCATCACCGCCGTCTCGAAACGCTGGTAGCCGTAGCGGATGGCGAGGTCGCCGAGACCGCCGGCACCGATCGCGCCGGCCATGGCCGAGGCGCCGACCAACGTCACCAAAGTGACGGTGAAGCCGGCGACGATGCCCGGCAGCGCTTCCGGCACCAGCACCTCGCGGATGATCGCCCAGCCGCCGCCGCCCATGGCGCGCACGGCCTCGATCAGGCCCCGGTCGACCTCGCGCAACGACACTTCGGCGATGCGCGCATAGTAGGGCGTCGCGGCAATCGCCTGCGGCACGATCGCCGCCCAGGTGCCGATCGAGGTGCCGACGATAAGCCGCGTCAGCGGAATCAGCGCGACGAGCAGGATGATGAAGGGCACCGAACGGAAGCCGTTGACGATGCCGCCGAGGATACGGTTCAGCCACAGTTGCTCGGCGATGCCACCGCGATCGGTGGCGACAAGCGCCAGGCCGAGCGGCAGGCCGAAGACCAGCGAGATCAGGCCCGATGCCGCCGTCATCAGCACCGTTTCCCAAAGCGAGCGCAGGAGAAGTTCAAACATCATCGGTGACATGGCCAAGCACCTCGACCCGGGCGCCCCGGGCATTGAGAAAATCGACGACTTCGGCGAGACGGCCGGCCGGTGTCGCGGCACCGAGGAAAAGCGTTCCGACCGGCTCGCCCTGGATGTGGTCGATGCCGCCATGGACAAGGCGGTAGCGGCCGGGAACGGCCGCGGCGAGTTCCTGCAACAGCGGACGCCGCGCCGCCTCTCCTGCAATGTCGATGCGCAGGATCGCCTCGCGCCCTGAACGCGCCAAGCGTCCGGCGATCGCTGCGGGCAGTTGCGGCCGGATGCCCCCGAGCAGGCTGCGCGTCACCTCCGACTGCGGGTCGGCAAAGACGGACCACACCGGCCCCTCCTCGATGATGCGGCCGGCATCGAGAACGGCGATGCGGTCGGCAATGGTGCGGATCACGTCCATTTCGTGAGTGATCAGCAGGATCGTCAGACCGAGCTTTTGGTTGATGTCCTTGAGCAGCGAAAGGATCGAGCGCGTCGTCTCGGGATCGAGCGCCGACGTCGCCTCGTCGGAGAGCAGCAGCGCCGGACGCGCGGCAAGCGCGCGCGCGATGCCGACGCGCTGCTTCTGCCCGCCGGACAGCGACGCCGGATAGGCCTTGGCCTTGTCGGCGAGGCCGACGAGGTCGAGCAATTCGGCGGCACGGGCGAGCCGCTCGGCCTTCGACCTGCCCTCGATTTTCAGCGGCAGGGCGACATTGTCCTCGACGGTTTTCGCCGACAAGAGGTTGAAGTGCTGGAAAATCATGCCGATGCGACGGCGCAGCGGCTGCAGATCGCGCTCGCTCAACCCGGTGATCTCGCGCCCCTCGACCAAGATCTGCCCGGCGTCGGGACGCTCCAGCCCGTTGAGGCAGCGGATCAGTGTCGACTTGCCAGCGCCGCTACGGCCGATGATGCCGAGGATCTCGCCCTTGCGCACCGTCAGCGACACGCCGTCGACCGCCGGCGTCCGGCCGAACCGACGCTTGAGGTCGACAATGCGCACGACATCACCGGCGGGCGCAACATCGCCAGGCGGCAACGTCGCGCCGGCGGAACTGAAATGCTGGTTCATGAAATCCCCCGCAAAGCGGAAGGCGGCCCGCCATGAGCGAGCCGCCTGTTATCGATGACCGGTTGGCTCAGTAGGCGGCGACGCCGGTGCCCTTGTAGACGCGGTCGAACTCGGCCTTGACCGTCTCGTTCTGGTAGGCGGCAACAAGCTTCTTGACCCAGCCCTCGTTCTCGTTGCCGGTCTTGACCGCGATGAAGTTGCGGTACGGATTGTCGGCCACGGGTTCCTGGGCAATGCGGTTGTCGGCGCTCAGTCCGCTCTTCAGCGCCCAGTCGGTGTTGACGACGGCGGCGTCGAGGCCCTCGACCGAACGGCCGACGATGCCGGCATCGAGTTCCTTGATCTCGAACTTCTTCGGATTGTCGACGACATCAGTGACGGTCGCCAGGATGCCGGTGCCGTCCTTGAGCTTGATCAGGCCGGCATCGGCCAGCACACGCAGCGCCCGGCCCTCGTTGGAAGGATCGTTGGGCACGCCAATGACCGCCGCTTCCGGCAGGTCCTCGACCTTGGCGTGCTTCTTGGAGTAGAGGCCGATCGGCCACAGCCCGGTATAGCCCACCGGGGTGATGTGGTAGCCCTGGGTCTTGATCTGGTTGTCGAGATAGGGCTGGTGCTGGAAGGCGTTGGCGTCGATCTCGCCGCGCTCCAGCGCCTCGTTCGGCTGGGTGTAGTCGTTGAAGACGACCGTCTCGACGGTCAGGCCCTGCTTGGCCGCCTCGGCCTTGACCACGCGCCAGACATCCTCGTCCTCGCCGGAGATGATGCCGACCTTGATCGCGGACTTGTCCTCGGCGAAGGCCTGGTGCGGGACGGTGAAGCTGATGACGGTAACGACGGAGGCGAAAAGGGCTGCAAAGGCCGTGCGCCGGCTGATCGCGTTGCGGTGGGAAATCGAACTGATGGTCTCGGTCATTTCGGTGTCTCGCTGAGAGCCGTTGGGAGGATGGCTCGCTCCGCGACATGCGAAGCTTGGCCATATCCTCGGCAAACGCCCCCGCTTCGACAAAGGATCGGATTTCGCGCCCAGCGCGTGGGCAGGAAAATCGTCTCAAAGAAAATGCTTGTTCGGGCAGAAGCAACCTCGTCTTCGCAACTGCGAGAAGGACGGGGCGTCATCGGCGTGTCATGCCAATCTGCTCAAAGGCGGCCGCATCGAACGGGAAGCTCGCCGATTCCTGGCTGATCGAGATACGGGCAACAGGGAAGACATCTCTTGCGCATCCTGATGGTCACCGACGCCTGGAAACCGCAGATCAACGGTGTCGTGCATACACTCGAACGGCTTGCCGAAACGCTTGGCGACTTCGGTGCCGAGGCCGATTTCCTGACCCCGAACCTCTTCCGCACGCTGCCGATGCCGACCTATCCCGATATCCGTCTCGCGCTGACCACGCCCGGCAACATCGCGCGCATCATCGAACAGCGCCGGCCCGATCATATCCACATCGTCACCGAAGGGCCGCTCGGCATGATGGCGCGACGCTATTGCCGGGCCAACGGCCGCCCCTTCACCACCAGCTACCACACGCGGTTTCCCGAATATGTCAGCGCCCGCCTGCCGCTGCCCGAAAGCTGGACCTATGGGCTGCTGCGCAGCTTCCACAATTCCGGCCAGGGCTGCATGGTGGCGACCAAGTCGCTCGCCGACGACCTCGCGTCACGCGGTTTCGAGAAACTCAGGCCGTGGACCCGCGGCGTCGACATCAACCACTTCCACCCCGACAAGAAGGTCGAGCTCGACCTGCCGCGGCCGATCTTCCTCTGCGTCGGCCGCATCGCGGTGGAAAAGAACCTGCCGGCATTCCTCGACCTCGACTTGCCCGGCTCCAAGGTGCTGGTCGGCGACGGCCCCGAGATAGAGCGGCTGAAGGCAAGATATCCCGAGGCGCATTTTCTCGGCCGGCGCCCGAGCGACGAACTGGCCGAGATCTATGCCTCGGCCGACGTCTTCGTCTTCCCGAGCCGCACCGACACGTTCGGCAACGTCATCATCGAAGCGCTTGCCAGCGGCACGCCTGTTGCCGCTTATCCAGTCACGGGCCCGATCGACATCGTCGGCGACGGTGTCGGCGGCGTGGTTTCGGAGGACTTGCAGCAAGCCGCGCTCGCCGCGCTCAAGGTCGACCGCGCCGAAGCGCGCGAACGCGCCATGCGCTACACCTGGACGGCCTGTGCCGAGATGTTCCTGGACAATGTGAAGGCGGCGTACACCGCGTAGACGGCCAGGACACGTCGACAATTCAGGTCAGGCCGAGTCGAAAATGGTGAGTTCCGAGAACCGGAACGGAGCGCACATTTGGGTACGTGAGTACCGGAAGCGCAGGAAATCGCCATTTGCAGGCCGGCATCACCCTGAATTGCGGCGTGTCCTAAAACAGGCGGCCGCCGTCGGGAACCTTGCGCTCGATGGCGCCGAGCACGACGTCGCCTTCGGCATCCGGGAAGCCGAGGGTCAGCACTTCCGACATGAACGGCCCGATCTGGCGCGGCGGGAAATTGACCACGGCAAACACCTGCCGGCCCAGAAGCGTCTCCGGCGCATAATATTTGGTGATCTGCGCCGAGGATTTCTTGATGCCGATCCCGGCGCCGAAATCGATCTTCAGCTTGAACGCCGGTTTGCGCGCCTCGGGAAACGGCTCGACCTCGACGATCGTGCCGGTGCGGATGTCGACTTTGTCGAAGTCGGCAAAGGTGATCTCGGGCTTGCGTTCGTTGTGCGAACTCATGCGGCAGTCTCAGGCGTTTCCGTGCGTCTCGAATAGGACGCTGGCCAGCGCGTCCTTGGCCGAGGTGCCCGACCAGACGACGAACTGGAACGCCTGGAAGTAGCATTCGCAGGCTTCGAGCGCCGAAGACAACAGCACCTCGACCTGCTGGCTGGTCGGTTCGACGCCGCCGGCGAGCAGCAGCGACTGGCGGAACATGATCGCGCCCTCCTGCTCCCACAGGTCGAAATGACCGAACAGCATCTGCTCGTTGATCAGCGACAGCAGCCGCAGGATTTCCAGCGTACGGCTTTCCGGCACCTTGATGTCGAAGGCGCAGGCCAAGTGCAGGGCCTCGAAGTCTTCCATCCAGGAGAAGGAAATCTGGTAGTCGGTCCAGTTGCCGACGACAGAAATCGAGATTTCGTCGTCGCCGGCACGCTCGAATGACCAGTCGTTGTTGTGAGCCACCTGCTCGATAACATCCACCGGATGGATTTCGCGCGAGAACTCGAGTTCGAGAAGTTCCATAAATGCTTCCTGTCGTTCCGGGAGCGCCATCGCGCTCCGCGCAAAGGGCACACACGACGAACAAACTTATTCTTGAACTCGGACGACCAGCGCTGCCGGACTCAATACCCCCCAGCCGGACCGCGCCATCCGGTGCGTGACCCCGCTAAGAATCATGCAACAAATTCAGTGTATTGATCAGGAGTCGCGTGAACAGCCCAATTTTTCGCACTGCCGCATTCGGGTGTGGAAACTGGCTGCGGCGCACATTCATCAAGCGCCGGTAAGCGATTCACGACAAAGCACTTTTTCGGATGGCGCTTTGTGGAAAAGTTAACGAATTATTTCTTTGTACGAGGCTTCGGCGACGCCGCCGGTGAGGCCTTGCCGGCATCTTCGCCGCCAAGGGCTGCGAGTTTCGACTCGAGTGCCTCGACGCGGGCGGCCAAAGCCTTGTTCTCGGCCCGCGCCTTGATCGCCATGTCGCGGACCGCTTCGAACTCTTCGCGCTGCACCAGCTCAAGCGTATTCATCGCCCGTTCGGCTTGCGAACGGAACGCGGTCTCGACCTCGCGCTTGACGCCCTGCGCGGCACCCGCGGCATCGGTCATCAGCTTGGCAAACTCATCCAGGATGCGGTTCGGTCCGGTCGTCATGGCAAACCCTCGCGTTGTCCATTCGACGTAGTAGGGCAAAGGCCCGAATGCAAGGGCATTGCCGCCTGCAAAACGCCGCGGATCTTGCCTCCGCCAATAAGTATTATTACACTTGTTGGACCAAAAGGAACGCGAAATGGCTATCAGTGCCGATCTCGGTGCACACCTCGAAGAGGTCGTGAACCAACTCGTCAGTACCGGGCGCTACAACTCCAAGAGCGAGGTCCTGCGCGAAGGGATCCGCCTCGTTGAAGAACGCGAAAAGCGCCTTGCCGCACTGGATGCAGCGCTGGCCCAGGGGCTCAGCGACGCCGACGCTGGCCGTCTGGTGCCCGCCGAAGACGTATTCGCTCGCCTTAAATCCAAGCTCCGCGCCCAAGGCTGATGGTATCATGCAGGTCGTTTTCGCGCACGCAGCCGAAACCGACCTCGAAGCCATTGTCGATCACATCGCACAAGACAATCCATCCAGAGCGCTGAGCTTTGTTCTGGAACTGCGCGAAAGCTGCGTTGGACTTGCCGAACTGCCATTCGGCTATGCAGTCGCTAGAAGGCTTTCTGGCAGCGACATTCGGCGCCGCGTCCATGGCAACTACCTGATCTTCTACCGTGTGCAGGATGAGCGGATCGAGGTTCTGCGTATCCTCCACGGCGCGATGGACTACGAACGCCTGTTTGCCGCAGACGAATGACATCTCGGTGAGCGGCTGCCCCCTGCCTTGACCCTGCCAAAGCGCTGCCGCATGGTCCGCGCCACCGCTTCGACCGGAGATAGAATTGACTGAATATCTTGCCCTGCCTCTGGCAGCCCTGCCCTTTCCGAACATCGATCCGGTCATCGTCCAGCTCGGACCGCTCGCCATCCACTGGTATGGGCTGGGTTATGTCGTCGGCATCCTGTTTGCCTGGTGGTATGGCAAGCGACTTGTGACCAACACCCGCCTGTGGCCGAACGGCATCCTGCCGATGAAGCCAGAAGCCCTCGACGACTTCCTGGTCTGGGCTGCGGCCGGCGTCGTGCTTGGCGGCCGCATCGGCTACATCCTGTTTTACGACCTCGCCCGCTACATCTCCAATCCGCTCGACATACTCGCCGTCTGGCAAGGCGGCATGTCGTTCCATGGCGGCCTGCTCGGCGTGACGGTCGCCATGTTCCTGTTCGCCCGCAAGCACGGCATCCTTGTCTGGTCGCTGATCGACGTGGTTGCCGCTGGCGTGCCGGTCGGCCTGGGGCTCGTTCGTGTCGCCAACTTCATCAATTCCGAGCTGTGGGGGCGGGTCACAGACGTGCCCTGGGCGGTCGAGTTTCCCACCGGAGGACCGTTCCTGCGCCATCCGAGCCAGATCTACGAAGCCCTGCTCGAAGGCCTGGTGCTGTTCCTCGTGCTGCGCTTCCTTACCCACTCCGGGCTGAAGCTCAAGACGCCGCGCTTCGTCGCCGGCGCCTTCGTCTGCGGTTACGGCCTGTCGCGCATCATCGTCGAGTTCTTCCGCGAGCCCGACCAGCAGATCGGCTATCTCCTTGGCGGCTGGCTGACCATGGGTATGGTGCTGTCGGTGCCGATGGTGCTGATCGGGGTATGGGCGATGCTGTCGGCCAAACCGGTGACCCAAGCCGCAAAGCCGGCATGACCGCGCTCAAGAAGCGCATTTCAAACCTGATCGCCGCATCGGGGCCGATTGGTATCGCCGACTACATGGCGCTGTGCCTGTTCGATCCCGCAGACGGCTACTACACCACGCGTGAACCCTTCGGCGCGGTCGGTGACTTCACCACCGCGCCAGAGATCAGCCAGATGTTCGGCGAACTCGTCGCCGTCTGGCTCTACGCGGCCTGGCAGGCCGCCGGCAGCCCACGAGGTGCGCTGCTCGCCGAGATCGGCCCCGGTCGCGGCACGCTGATGAAGGACATGCTGCGGGTGCTGCGAAAGCTCGACCCGGCCTTCGCCGCCGATGTCGCCATGATCGAGACAAGCCCGCGGCTGCGTGAAATCCAGAAGCAGGCGCTCGCCGCCGGCGGCACGAACATTGCCTGGCACGAAAGCGTTGCCACCCTGCCCCAGGCTCCTTTGTTCATCGTCGGCAACGAGCTGTTCGACGCCATCCCGACGCGCCAGTTCGTCAAGATCGGCGCTGCCTGGCACGAGCGCGCCGTCGGCATCGGCGAGGACGGCGAACTGGCCTTCGTTGCCGGTCCGGCGACCATCGCGGCCGCCTTGCTGCCGAAGGATGCCGAGACGGCTCCCGAAGGCGCGATCTTCGAGTTTGCCCCGGCAAGGACGGCCACCATGGAAGCAATTGCCGAGCGCATCGAAGCCTCGGGCGGTGCCGGCCTGTTCTTCGACTACGGCCACATCGAGCCGGGCATCGGCGACACGCTGCAGGCCCTGCGCAAGCACAAGTATGACGACGTGCTCGCCCATCCCGGCGAAGCGGACCTGACCTCGCATGTCGATTTCGCCGCTCTTGCGACTGCCGCCCGCCTGCACGGTCTCGACGCGCATATGGCGACCCAGGGTGAGTTCCTGCTGGCGCTTGGACTGATCGAGCGCGCCGGCAGGCTCGGCGCTTCGGCGGACGCGGCGACGCGCGAAAAGATCGGCGGCGAAGTCGAGCGCCTCGCCGGACCCGATGCCATGGGCACACTGTTCAAGGTGCTCGCGATTGCTCCCGCTGGCACAAAACTTCCCTTCCCCGCCGTCAGTTGACAGCACGCTTGCCGCTGCCCCACTGTCCGCGCTCGCAACAGCAAGGCGGAACGGCGACGCCGCGCCCGGCCTTGACGAAATCGCATGCGGGGATGACAAGGCGGCAATGCTGAACGACTCGAAACCGGACCCGATCCGGTCCAACTTGCTCGCCAGCGCGGAGGCCAAAGGCATCCGCCACGGTTATTTCACCCGCATCGGCGGGGTCTCCGAAGGCATCTACCAGGGCCTCAACATCGGCGTCGGATCGGACGACGACCAGGCCCGCGTGGCCGAGAATCGCCGCCGCGTCGCCAGTTGGATGGGCGTGGAGGCAGACCATCTGCTCAGCCTTTACCAGGTCCATTCGCCCGATGTGATCGTCGCCACAGGCCCGTTTTCCGGCGACAGGCCCAAGGCCGACGCCATCGTCACCGACCGGCCCGGCATCGCCCTTGGCGCCTCGTCGGCAGATTGCGGACCGGTACTGTTCGCCGATCCTGAGGCGCGCGTCATCGGCGCTGCCCATGCCGGCTGGAAGGGCGCCTTGTCAGGCGTGCTCGAAAACACCGTCACCGCAATGGTTGGCCTCGGTGCCAGGCGCGAGCGCATCCTGGCCGTGCTCGGCCCGTCGATCAGTGCTGCCAACTACGAGGTTGGCCCGGAGTTCGTCGCCCGCTTCACCGAGGCAGACGGCGACAATGCGCGCTATTTCGCGCCGTCCGAAAACCCCGGCCATTCGACGTTCGACCTCAACCTCTACACCGTCGACAGGCTACGGCGCGCGGGCGTGACGGCCGAGGCGCTGAACCGCTGCACCTATGCGGAAGAAGACCTCTTCTATTCCTATCGGCGCACCACGCATCGCAAGGAAGCTGATTACGGGCGGCAGATTTCGGCAATTGCACTGGAGGACTGACGGCATGGCGCTGCATTTCGAACGAACCGAATTCGACGCCCGGCGCGACCGGCTGATGATCGAGATGGCCGAAAAGAAGCTCGATGCGGTGCTGCTGTTCGCACAGGAGAGCATGTACTGGCTGACCGGCTACGACACCTTCGGCTTCTGCTTCTTCCAGTCGCTCATCGTCAAGGCCGACGGCTCGATGACGCTGCTGACGCGTTCGGCCGACCTGCGCCAGGCCCGCCACACCTCGATCATCGAAAATATCGTCCTGTGGACCGACCGCGACAACGCCAACCCGACCCTCGACCTGCGCAACCTGCTCAACGATCTCGGCCTGCTCGGCATGCGCATCGGCGTCGAATACGACACGCATGGCCTTACCGCCTTCAACGGCCGCCGCCTCGACGAGCAGCTCCAGACCTTCGGCCAGATCGTCGATGCCTCGGGCCTTGTCGGCCGGCTGCGCCTTTTCAAGAGCCCGGCCGAGATCGAAAAGGCCGAAAAGGCCGCCAGCCTCGGCGACGACGCGCTCGACGCGGCGCTGCCGCTGATCAAGCAGGGCGGCGACGAGGCCAAGATCCTGGCCGCCATGCAGGGCGCGATCTTTTCCGGCGGCGGCGACTACCCGGCCAACGAATTCATCATCGGCTCCGGTGCCGATGCCCTGCTCTGCCGCTACAAGTCAGGACGCCGCAAGCTCAACAAGAACGACCAGTTGACGCTCGAATGGGCCGGCGTCTTCAACCATTATCATGCGCCGATGATGCGGACCGCACTGACCGGCAAGGTCTCCAAGCGCCACCAGGAGCTCTACGACGCCTCCCTCGACGCCTTGCTCAGCGTGGAAAAGGCGATGACGCCGGGCAACACGTTCGGCGACGTCTTCGACGCCCACGCCCGCACACTGGAGGCGCATGGGCTGACCAAGCACCGGCTCAACGCCTGCGGCTATTCGGTCGGCGCGCGATTCACCCCATCCTGGATGGACATGCCGATGTTCTACCAGGGCAATCCCGAGCCGATCGCGCCCAACATGACCTTGTTCGCCCACATGATCATCATGGATTCGGAAACCGAAACCGCGATGACCCTGGGACGCACCTACTTGACCACCGATTCTTTGCCCAAGCCACTTTCCCGCCATGATCTCGACTTGATCGTGCGGTGACTGCGATGGGCGCTGGGGGGCGTTTGCCATGGAGTACAGGCAGATGAAACGTTGGTTTGTGGCCGCGGCAAGCTTGGCCGCGCTCGTCGCACTTTCGGCCTGCAACAGCTCCAAGGACGTGCTCGAGCCCTCGGCCATCGCCCCGACGGACCAGTCGAACGCGCTGGCCAATGCGGAAGGCACGGACGTCGGCGCGCCGACAATCGCCCCCGCTGCCACAGCGCCTGCGCCACTGTCGCCCCAGGCTGCCGCAATCGTAGCAAAGACGCGCGTCCAGTTCGCCCCCATTGTCGGCACCCCGGTCGAGGCGGCAACCCCGCTCACCCAGCGGCTCGGCATCCGCGCCCGCGAACGCGGCATCACGCTGGCCGGAAGCACCGACACCACGCCGCCCGGCATCATCATGCGCGGCTATTTCTCCGCCATGACCGAGGGCAAGGATACGACTGTCGTCTATGTCTGGGACGTCTACGACCCGGCAGGCACCCGGCTCCACCGCATCAACGGCCAGCAGACTGCGCCTTCCATAGGCAGCGGCGACGGCTGGCCGGTCGTGGCGCCCGCAACCATGCAGTCGATAGCCGACAGCACCATCGACCAGCTCACCGACTGGCTGGCGGCAAAACCGGGCTGAGCCGCGACATTCCGTTCCAAGATGTCGCTTTTTTGGGATTCAACGGCGAGTCCGCTTGCAATACGGCTCAAGGCCGCTAAAAGCCCGCTCATATTCACTTCCAGGATCGGCGTATGAAACTCTTCGCGGGCAATTCCAACCGGGTGCTAGCAGAAGCTGTCGCTCGCTATCTCAACATTCCCCTGGGCAAGGCCAGCGTCAGGCGCTTCGCCGACCAGGAGATCTTTGTCGAGATTCAAGAGAACGTGCGCGGCGAGGATGTCTTCATCCTCCAGTCGACCTCGTTTCCGACCAACGATCACCTGATGGAACTGCTCATCATGATCGACGCCTTCATGCGCTCGTCGGCACGGCGCATCACGGCGGTCATCCCTTATTTCGGCTACGCCCGGCAGGATCGCCGTGCTTCGGGCCGCACGCCTATCTCGGCCAAGCTGGTCGCCAACATGATCGCCCGCGCCGGCGCCAACCGCGTGCTGACGCTCGACCTGCATGCCGGCCAGATCCAGGGCTTCTTCGACATCCCGACCGACAACCTGTTCTCGGTTCCGGTCATGGCCCGCGACGTCAAGGCCAAGTACAAGCAACTTGGCAACGTCATGGTGGTCTCGCCCGACGTCGGCGGCGTGGTTCGCGCCCGTGCGCTGGCCAAGCGCATCGACGCCCAGCTCGCCATCGTCGACAAGCGCCGCGAGCGCCCCGGTGAATCCGAAGTAATGAACGTCATCGGCGAAGTCCATGGCAAGGACTGCCTGCTGATCGACGACATCGTCGATTCCGGCGGCACGCTGTGCAACGCAGCCGATGCACTGCTGGCCAAAGGCGCCACCAGCGTTACGGCCTACATCACCCACGGCGTGCTTTCAGGCGGTGCTGCTGCCCGCATCGCCGGCTCGCAGCTGCAGGAACTGGTCATCACCGACTCGATCCAGCCGACCCAGTCGGTGATGGACGCCCACAACATTCGCGTCGTCTCGATCGGCGATCTGATCGGCGAAGCGATCTCGCGCACGGCAACCGAAGAATCGGTATCCAGCCTGTTCGACTGAGCCTTCTGCCCCGAGCAAAACCATTTCAAAGCCCCGCCCGGCAATCCGTGGCGGGGCTTTTTCGTACACAGGCGCTACTTCAGGTTAGCTGCCAGGCCATGCCGGCAAGCGCCGAGACGGCCAGCACGGCGATCATGTTGGCGTGGAAGCGGATCAGCGCCACGCCCGCAACGATGGCGATGACCGCAGCAAGCCAGTCGAAACTGCCGAAATCCAGCACCGGCAGCGAGAATGCTCCAACCACCGTCTCCCCGACATTGCCGAACAGCACGTGAAGCGCGAACCACACCGCAAGGTTGGCGATGATGCCGACGACGGCAGCGGTTACTGCGGATAGCGCGCTGGCCAGCCAGCGCACGTTGCGCACCGTTTCGACATAGGGCGCGCCGACGAAGATCCACAGGAAGCAGGGCACGAAGGTGAACCACAGCGTCACCGCTGCACCCGCGATGCCGCCCGCCAGCGGGGCAAGGCTGGACAATCGCGCCCCGCCGAGAAACCCGACGAAGACCAGCACCAGGATCAGCGGCCCCGGCGTCGTTTCGGCGAGACCGAGGCCGGTCAGCATCTCGTCCGGCTTGAGCCAGCCATGCACCTCGACAGCCTGCTGGGCGACATAGGCCAGCACCGCATAGGCGCCGCCGAAGGTCACAGCCGCCATCTTGGAAAAGAACGTCGCTTCGGCGGTGAAGACGTGGCCGGGTCCGAGAAGTTGCCACATCAGGACCAGCGGCACGAACCAGATGGCGAGCCATATCGACAACGTGGTGATGAAGCGCCGCGCACTCGGCTTCGTCCATTCGGGCATGACATAGGCGACGTCATCCTCGTCGGCGGCCTTGGCGCCGGCATTGCCGGCAAAGCCCGTCAGATGCAGCAGTGTCCCTATCGCGGCCGCAGCAAGCACGATCAGCGGGAACGGCAGCTTGAGGAAGGCAATGGCAACGAATGCTGCGATGGCTAGGATGACCATGCTGCCGTTCTTCAGCGCCCGCTTCGACACCTTGATCAGCGCTTCGAGCACGACGGCAAGCACGGCCGCCTTGAGCCCGAACAGCAGCCCTTGCACCAGGGTGACGTGGCCGACGGTCAGATAGATCGCCGACAGTGCGGTGATGACCAGCGCCCCCGGCAACACGAACAGCAGCCCGGCCACCAGCCCGCCTTTGACGCCGTGCATGAGCCAGCCGGCATAGGTCGCAAGCTGCATCGCCTCAGGCCCGGGCAAGAGCATGCAGTAGTTGAGCGCATGCAGGAAGCGCGGTTCGTCGAGCCAGCGCTTCTCGTCGACGAGGATCTTGTGCATCAGCGCGATCTGGCCGGCCGGCCCGCCGAAGGACAACAGGCCGATCCTGGCGAAGGTCCGCGTCGCCTCGCCGAATGAAGGAGGCGCGGCCCGGAAAGGCGTCGTGTCCATGTCAGATCGCCTTTGCCGGCCAGTTGTGGGTTTCACCAGTTGCATAGCGGCACCAGCCATAGAGCGCATCGTAAATCGCCATGCCCTTCTCAAGCTGGGCGAGATCGTCCTCTTCGAGTGCCGACAGGCCGAGCGATATCGCAAGCAGGCCCGCCGCCTGCGGCTCGAGATCAAGCCGGGCCGTGTCGGCGCCGCGCACGATGCGGGCGAGGTGCAGAAGTGCGGGATCGGTCAGGCCGAACTCCGAGATCAGGGTATCGAAGGTGCACTCGTCGCCGCGATGCGAATAGTGCACGTCCTTGATGTCATAGGGGATCGCACCCGTTTCGTCGGCGACGTCCTTGACCCATTCGGCCGAGACGAAATGGAAAACCGCCAGCGGATCGATGAAGCGCCGGATCAGCCAGGGACAGGCGATGCGGTCGATCTTGGGGCGCGCGCGCGTCACCCATTCGCTTGGTCGCGGCAGCCCCGGCTCCAGACCAGGCGCCTCGCGTGCCACGACAGGACCGCCGGCAGCCAGCCAGGCATCCATTCCGCCTTCAAGCATCGATGCGTCAGCGCTGGCGGCCAGCAGCTTGGCGAGCGCTATCTCGCTGACATTGTGGCCGTGCCCGCAATAGACGGCGATCCGGCGCCCTGCAGGCAGTTGCGGCAGCCAGTCGTCGACCCTCATGTGGTCGCGCCATAGCGCGCCGGCGATCCGTGTCGGAGCAGCAGCAAAGACCGTCTCCCTGCGCACGTCGACGACCGTCGGGCACCGGTCAGTGCCGACGAGGCGGATCAATTCTTGCGATGAGATCATTCTGGGCATGGCAATTCCTCCGCACAAATGGGCGAAGGCGGAACTTGGGCCACCTGGCCTCACGGGGAGTCCACCATGCCCCCGATACGTGAATTCTATTTGAAAGCGGCGCCAGCTGCAATCATCTCAACACGCCATCCAGGGCGGGCAGGCCGACGATCGCAGCCGTCGCGATCAGCCCGTAGCAGATGCGGCGGAACGTGGCCTCATTGGCGCGGCTGAACAGGCGCGAGCCGATATACAGTCCCAGCGCGAAAGTCGGCCCGATCGTCAGCGACAGCCCCACCGTCTCCAGGGTCAGGAGCCCGGCGATAAGATAACTCACGATCGACAGCACGCTCGAAATCGCGAAATAGAGCACGATGTTGGCACGCACCGTCTGCGGCAGGAAGGCGCCGCCGAGCCAGTATGCAACGACCGGCGGCCCGCCGACCTGTGCCGCACCGGAAAACAGCCCCGAGGTCATGCCGACGGCGGCAGTCATGGTGGCGTGGGGACGGCCGTGGTAGCGCCATCCCGACATCAGCAGCGCGAGCAGCGCAACCACGATGGCGACGATGGCCCAGCGGATCACCACGCCGTCGAGCTGGGTGAGCAGGTAGGTGCCAGTGGGCACGCCAACCGCCGCCCCGAGCGCCATGACGCCGACATTGGCGCGGTCGGCGTTGCGCCAGGCATTGGGGATGAGGCCCGGGGTCAGCACGAGGTCGACAATCAGCAGCAACGGCACGGCGAGCTTCGCACCGACCAGCGAGCTTGCCACCGGCACGAAGATCAGGGCACCGCCGAAACCCGAGAAGCCGCGCGCGCAGCCGGCGACGAAGGCGACGACGACGAGGACCAGGATTGTGCCCGCCGGCAGGTCGAGCAGGAGAAATTCTTGCATGGCTGATTGCGACCGTGAACGACTCGAACGGGCGTGATACAGGCACTGCGGTGTTTTCGCGAGCAGCCACGGCGGCACCACGACCGAGCCAGCGCCCGGGAGCCCCGGCGGTTGCACTTTTGGCCTCCTTCGGATATAGAGCCGCCACCCGCGTAGACACCCTTGGAGGCAACGCGGCGGAAGGCCGCCTCACCCGGCGGCTTTCGACGTTTACGGATCAGGCTTCATGCCAGCCGTAGGCGCTCCATACAACCGAAAGGAAATGCCATGAGCGAAACATACGAGCTCAAGGCCGAAGCACGCGAACTGGTCGGTAAGGGGTCCGCCCGTGAAGTTCGTCGCAACGGTAAAGTGCCTGCAGTTATTTACGGCGACAAGCAGCCTCCCCTGGCCATCGCCCTGTCCTACAAGGACGTCTTCTACAAGATCCATGGCGGCGGCTTCCTGACCACCGTGGCAACGATCGACGTCGACGGCAAGAAGATCAAGGTCCTGCCCAAGGACTTCCAGCTCGATCCGGTTCGTGACTTCCCGATGCATGTCGACTTCCTGCGCGTTGGCGCAAACACCGAAGTCAATGTCCAGGTTCCGGTTCACTTCATCAATGAAGAGAAGTCGCCCGGCATCAAGCGCGGCGGCACGCTGAACATCGTCCGTCACGAGGTCGAGCTCCACTGCCCGGCCAACGCCATCCCCGAGTCCATCACCGTCGACCTCGACGGCACCGACATCGGCGACTCGATCCACATCTCGGCCGTCAAGCTGCCCAAGGGCGTGAAGCCCGTCATCTCCGACCGCGACTTCACCATCGCCACGATCGCCGGCACCTCGGCTTCGAAGTCGGAAGAAGCCACGACCGAGGCTGCTGCCGAGGCAGAATAGCCTTCGCCTCCGGAGGACCCGAACATGCTGCTCTTTGCAGGTCTCGGCAATCCGGGTGCGCAATACCAGAACAACCGGCACAATGTCGGCTTCATGGCGGCGGACGCAATTGCCCGCCGCCATTCGTTTTCGCCCTGGACGAAGAAGTTCAAGGGACTGATCGCCGAAGGCAACATCGCCGGCGAGAAGATCATCCTGATCAAGCCGCAGACCTTCATGAACCTGTCCGGCCAGTCGGTCGGCGAGGCCCTGCGCTTCTACAAGCTCGAACCTTCGGCGCTGACCGTCTTCTACGATGAGCTCGACCTCGTCTCCGGCAAGGTGCGCGTCAAGGTTGGGGGCGGCGCCGGCGGCCACAATGGCATCCGCTCGATCGACCAGCATATCGGCAAGGATTATCGCCGCGTCCGCATCGGCATCGGTCATCCCGGCGTCAAGGAGATGGTGCACGGCCATGTCCTTGGCGACTTCGCCAAGGCCGACAAGGAATGGCTGGAAGTGCTGCTCGACCTCGTGGCCGACAGCACCGACCTGCTGGCAAAGGGCGACGACAACGGCTTCATGAACAAGGTCACTGTCGGGCTGCGCGACAAGCTTCAGCCGACCGGTACTGATGACACCCCGCCGCCGAAAGCCCCCAAGCCGCAGGCGCCCAAGGCCCAGAGCCATATCCGCCAGGCCCGCCCGAACCAGCCCACCGTCAAGGTTCCCGAGACCGGCCCAATGGCCGCAATGCTGAAGAAGCTGCTCGGCAAGGACTGAGGGGCCTGCGAAGACATTCGCCTCCGTTCATGCGATAGGGGCGCGCAATGCCCTTTGATCCGATGCAACCGTCAGGCGAGGTGTCATCGTGCAAGCCCGAACTGCGTCCTGCTCCTGCGGGCAACTGAGCATTGAGGTCGACGGCGCACCGCTCGGCGTCGGCATCTGCCATTGCCTCGCCTGCCAGCGCCGCACCGGCAGTGTCTTTGCCGCCCTGGCCGCCTTCGCTCCGCCCTACAAGGTAACGGGCACGGCAACCGAATACCTGCGCCTCGGCGACAGAGGCTCGCGCTACACCTTCAGGTTTTGTCCGGTCTGCGGCACGAACCTGTTCCACACCGAAGCCGGCGCCGAGAGTGCGTTTGTGGCAGTGGCAGTCGGCGCATTCGCCGATCCGCATTTTCCGCCTCCCGAGGATTCCGTCTACGACTGCCGCCGTCATCCATGGGTTGTCCTGCCTCCGGGAACCAAGGCCTACGACAAGGATCCGGACTGACCCAATGCCCCGTGCGCTCGCTGAGGGCTCCTGACATAACTCCGACAGATCCCATGGTAGGAAACACTCTTTGGCAACAAGGAACGGTTCCGATGGTCTCTTCGGGCATTGACGACGTCATCTACATGTTCGCGATGTCGCTTGACGGCTTCATTGCCCGCGAGGACGGTACGTTTGACTGGCTCGACAACTTTCCACCTGATGACGATTACGACTTTTCCGGCTTCATGGCGTCACTGAGCGGCATCGTCATGGGCCGCGCCACCTATGATGTCGTCCGCCGCGAACCGGAATGGGCCTACGCCCAATACCCTTGCTTGGTTGCCACCTCGCGCCCGCTCGACAACCTACCCGAAAACGCCGAAGCAATGGCCGGCGCGCCAGCCGAAATGCTTGCCAATCTTCGCGCGCGCGGCGCCAAAGGCCGAATCTGGCTTCTCGGCGGCGGCGACTTGGCCCGTCAGTTCATGGACGCCGGCCTGCTCGACATGATCGAGATCGGCAGCATCCCCATAATCCTCGGCTCGGGCATCCGGGCTTTCGGCGGCAAACAGGCCGATCGCTGGCTCGATCTCGCCTTTGCCAAGCCCTTGGCCAATGGCGCGGTGCATACGCAATACCGCGTGCGACGCTGAAAGACTTGACGATCTTAGGCCCTATCGCCCATAGCCCTGAGCAAATTCCGATTTCCCGATAGGACCAAAAGACCATGGGTTTCAAATGCGGCATCGTCGGCCTGCCCAACGTTGGCAAATCGACGCTTTTCAACGCGCTGACGCGCACGGCTGCCGCGCAGGCGGCGAACTATCCGTTCTGCACCATCGAGCCGAACACCGGCGAGGTTGCGGTTCCCGATCCGCGCCTCAAGCAGCTCGCTTCGATCGCCAAGTCGAAGGAGATCATCCCGACCCGCATTTCCTTCGTCGACATCGCCGGCCTCGTGCGCGGCGCCTCGAAGGGTGAAGGCCTGGGCAACCAGTTCCTCGCCAACATCCGCGAGGTCGACGCCATCGTGCACGTGCTGCGCTGTTTCGAGGACGACGACATCACCCATGTCGAAGGCCGCATCGATCCCGTCGCCGACGCCGAGACGGTCGAGACCGAGCTGATGCTCGCCGACCTCGAAAGCCTCGAGCGCCGCATCGTGCAGTTCCGCAAGCGCGCCGCCAGCAAGGACAAGGAAGCGACCACCGTCCTGCCGATGATGGAGCAGTCCCTGACGCTGCTGCAGGACGGCAAGCCGGTGCGGCTGCTGCTCAAGGGCATCGCTGCCGAGGACCTCGAAATTTTGCAGGGGCTCAACCTTCTGACCTCGCATCCGGTGCTCTATGTCTGCAACGTCGCCGAAAGCGACGCTGCGACCGGCAACGAGCACACCCAGGCTGTCGAGAAAATGGCTACGGCGCAGGGCGCCGGCGTCGTTGTCATCTCTGCCGCCATCGAGGCCGAAGTGGCGCAACTGCCCGACGAGGAGGCGCAGGAATTCCTAGCCGATCTCGGCCTCGAGGAGCCCGGCCTGGATAAGCTCATCCGCGCCGGCTACGAGCTCCTGCACCTGATCACCTACTTCACCGTCGGCCCCAAGGAGACGCGCGCCTGGACCGTGCACAAGGGCGCCAAGGCGCCGCAGGCGGCCGGCGTCATTCACACCGACTTCGAGCGCGGCTTCATCCGCGCCCAGACCATTGCCTTTAACGACTTCGTCACGCTCGGCGGCGAAGTTCCCGCCAAGGAAGCCGGCAAGGCGCGCGACGAGGGCAAGGAATACGTCGTCCAGGACGGCGACGTGATGCTGTTCAAGTTCAACACCTAGCCCCTGGCCGTCGCATCCGCATACGAAAAGCCCCGCATCGCGGGGCTTTTCCTTTTGGCGAGTCAGTCGCCCGCCTTTTGCATACGCGCTTTCGACCAACTCCTCATCCCGCAGCGTTAACCTTTTGCTAACCAACCTTGGCTACGGTCGCCGGGAGATTTGCAGATCGTCTCCACCTTTGACCACGGATGTACTGGCATCGGATGTCGAGACGCTAGAGAAAGGTCGGGGTAACCCCGGCCTTTTTTGCTTTTGCGCAGTTCGACGTTGCAGGACACGCGAGAAGACTGAGATCTATCAGCACCTCCATGTCAGCTGCGGAGCCTACTTCATGTCCGCCAGGGAGCAGATGACCCAGCCTTCAACTGTCGAGATCGATCTTCCCTCTACGTTGCGTGAAGCGCTCGCCGGTTACGACTGGCAGCAGCAGACGATCGGCGCCTCAGGTGCCAGCGTCTTCAGGCTTGAGGCATCGGGCAAGTCTACCTTGTTCCTCAAGACCGAAGAAACAGGCGACTTTGCCGAGCTGCCCGACGAGGTGGCCCGGCTGCGCTGGCTGGGTGGGCAGGGCGTACCCTGCCCCGAAGTCATCGTCTTCGAGACCCATGCCGGGCTTCACTGGCTGCTGATGACGGCGCTGCCGGGCGGCGACCTCGTCACGCAGGAGGTTCCTGCTGCCGAGGCGATTGCCATCATAGCCGACGCGTTGCGCCGGCTGCATGCGCTCGACATCGCCTCATGCCCCTTCGACCACCGTCTTTCCAGACGCATCCCTCTCGCCAGGGCACGCATGGAGACGGGCGTGGTCGATGTCGAGGACTTCGACGACGAGTGGCTCGGCCAATCGGCCGAGACCGTGTTCGAGCAAGTGCTCGCGCGCCGGCCTGCCAGCGAGGAACTGGTCGTGACGCATGGTGACGCCTCGATGCCGAACTTCATCGCCGAGGGCGGCCGCTTCACGGGCTTCATCGACTGCAGCCGCCTCGGTGTCGCCGGCCGCTACCAGGATCTCGGCATCCTGTGCTGGAGCATCCATCTCAATCTCGGCCCGGAATGGGTTGCGCCATTCCTCGAGCTCTACGGCCTGCCCGATGCCGATCCGGCGAGGCTCTCGTACTACCAGTTGCTCGACGAGTTCTTCTGAACGGTTGCGCGCCGGCACGAGTCGACAAAAAAGCCTCGCTCAAGGCGGGGCTTCTTTTCATCCTGCAGATTTCCATCAAAACTGATAGTTCACGCCGAACTTGACGGAGTGGAGCTTGTCCCTGAACTTGAAGGGGCTGTCTGGATCTTCAAGATTGTTGTACGTGCTACTGCCAAAATCAGCGTAGAGGTACTCGGCCTTGACGGTCCACTTTTCGGACAGCGCATGCTCAACGCCGGCACCGATCGTCCAGCCAAGCCGCGTCTTGTTGCCAAAGCCGGCCTCGTTGCCGTCAAAGCCCCAATAGCCGTCGTCATTCTCCTCGCCGACGCCATCGAACTCGCCACCGGCGCTCTTGATTAGAGCAAAGGCCAGGCCGCCCTTGCCATAAAAGAGGGTACGATCGGCAGCATAGCCCAACCGACCTGCGGCGGTCCCATAAAATCCGTATTGCGCAAACAGGCCGTCTTCGTTGTCATTAGGGTCAATGTGCGTCTTCTTGATTGAGGCCCAGCCCAGCTCCAGTTCAGGGCCAAAGACCCATGAACCATGCTGAAAATTGTAACCTGCCGTCACACCGCCGACAAAACCGTCGTCTGACAGGCTCATCGTCGCCCCGGGAGTCGCACCACCGTACTCTTCGCCCTCAATGTCGGTGGCAGTCGTCTTGCCGCGCGCCCAGCCGCCAAACGCGCCGACGTAGCCGCCGGACCAATCATAGAACGATGCCACAGGTGCTTCCGGCACGGAGTCACCAACGACGTTATCGGCAGCGATAGCGCCACTTGCCGCTGCAAAGAATGCAGCGGAAAATACCATAATCTTTCTCATGCTAAGTCCCCACAATAAGAATCGCCTCGTAGCACAATCATCTCCGCTATGAAAACTTAAAACAACTTACAACGTATTATCTCTCACCGAATATCCTATACGAACACTATATATCTACTTCAAGACGACATGCGCCCCGTGGCACTGGCCGCACCTAGACCCGCTACATCCCGCCACCTTGCCGATTTGCAACTTGACGTCGCAGCCACCCGGGTCTATCGCGCCTAGGCGCTGCCCCGGTCCTTCGTGACCCCGCCGGCGCAATCCAGCAACCCGGCCCGCGATCGGGCACGATATCAGCTCCAGTATGGGAGACCGGCGATGATCAAGGCATTCGTCGTGGAAAACGATCGTCTGCGCCTTGCAGACAGCATTGCGGCCGAAAAGGACAAGATCGTCTGGGCCGACCTGCTCAATCCGACGAGGGAAGAAGAGGCCGAGGTCGAGCAGTGGCTCGGCGTCGGGGTTCCGACACGCGAGGAAATGGAGGAGATCGAGATCTCGTCCCGCCTCTATGTCGAGGACGGCGCCTACTTCATGACCGCCACCTTGCCCTCGCAGGCCGACAGCGACTTTCCCGTGATGTCGCCGGTCACCTTCGTGCTGCGCCGCAATTTGCTGGTCACCATCCGCTACCACGAGCCCAAGGCGTTCCTGTCCTTTCCGCTGCGGGCCGAGAAGGCGGCGATCGGCTGCACGACGGGCGAGACGATCCTCGTCGGCCTGCTGGAGGCGATCGTCGACCGGCTGGCCGACGTGCTGGAACGCGTTTCGCGCGAGGTCGAGCTGTTGTCGAAGGACATCTTCAACCCGACGGCGACCAAGGCCTCGAAGCGCGACCGCGACTTCCAGGTGATCCTCAAGGGCATCGGCCGCAAGGAGTCGCTGACGTCCAACATGCGCGACAGCCTGACCTCGCTGCAGCGCCTGGCGGGCTTCCTCGCCAGCGCCACCGGGCAGGCCAAGAACGGCAAGGACGCCAAGGCGCGGGTGAAGACGCTGTCGCGCGACGTGGCGTCGCTGACCGACCACGCCTCGTTCCTGTCGCAGAAGATCACCTTCCTGCTCGACGCCACCTTGGGCATGATCAACATCGAGCAGAACGGCATCATCAAGATCGTCTCGGTCGCGGCCGTGGTGTTCCTGCCGCCGACGCTGGTCGCCTCGATCTACGGCATGAATTTCGACCTGATGCCCGAGCTCAAATGGGCGCTCGGCTACCCGTTCGCGCTCGGCCTGATGGTCGTCTCCGCGATCCTGCCGTTCTGGTGGTTCCGCCGCCGCGGCTGGCTCTGAGCCAACGAGTTGCCCCAAGCCGGCCTTGCGCGACCCGCAGGGCCGGTCCAAGGTTATCGTACAAGCTTGAACAGGATTGCCGATGAGCAGCAACAAGACATGGGCGTATGAGGACCTCGCCGAAGGCGTCGTCATCGACCTCGGCAGCAAGGCCGTCCTCGCCCGGGAGATCATCGAATTCGCCTCGGAGTTCGACGCCCAGCCCTTCCACCTTGACGAGGAGGCCGGCAAGGCGAGCATCCTCGGCGGGCTGTCGGCGTCGGGCTGGCACACCTGCTCGATGTTCATGCGCATGCTGTGCGATGCCCTGCTGCTCGACTCGACCTCGCAGGGCGCGCCGGGCATCGACTATGCCAAGTGGAAGAAGCCGGTGCTGGCCGGCGACATGCTGGGCGGCAAGCTGACCATCCTGTCCAGCCGCCTGTCGCGTTCCAAGCCGGGGCTTGGCTTCGTCAGCTGGCGTGCGGAACTGGTCAACCAGAAGGGCGAGCCGGTCTTCGAACTGGTCAATACCTGCATGTTCCTGACCCGCGAGGCCGCGCAATGACCCTCGACGACTATCTCGGCATCGGTGTCACCATCACCCTCGGCAGCCATCACTTCAGCGCCGAGGCGATCAAGGACTTTGCCCGCAAATACGATCCGCAGCCGTTTCATACCGACGAGGCAGCAGCCAAGAGGAGCGTCTTCGGCGGCCTTTGCGCCTCGGGCTGGCACACCACGGCGGTGTGGATGAAGCTCAACCTGGCGCATCGCGGCCGCCCCTGGGACGGCCCCGGACCGAAGCCCGAATTCGGCCCCTCGCCCGGCTTCAAGAACCTGAAATGGCTGAAGCCTGTGTTTGCCGGCGAAACGGTGACCTACACGCGGCGCGGCATCGACCACCGCCCGCTCGCCTCGCGCCCCGGCTGGCGCATGATGACGCTGCATTCCGAAGGCTTCGACTCGACCGGCGACAAGGTCGTCGAGTTCGACAGCGCCGTGCTGGTGAAGGTGGGATAGCGGGGTCTTCCCGTCTCCCCTTGTGGCGCGACCTTCCTTCTCCCCTTGTGAGAGAATGTGGCCGAGCGAAGCGAGGTCGGATGAGGGGTGCTGGACGGAGTGCGGCTTCACCTGCATCCGCTCCTTCCTCCCAGCACCCCTCATCCGTCTCGGCGCTGCGCGCCGATCCACCTTCTCCCACAAGGGGAGAAGGTGAGTCCGCGCGCTTCATCCAGAGCGGAAACCTACGGCCGGATGTTCTGGTTGACCCGGAAGAGGTTTGCCGGGTCGTATTGGCGCTTGACCGCGACCAGCCGCTCGTAATTGGGGCCATAGGCGGCACGTACGCGCGCCTCGCCCTCATCGTCCATCATGAAGTTGATGTAGGCGCCGCCATGCGCATTGTGCTTGTGCACCGCCGCCCAGTAGGCGCTTGCCCAGCGCCTGAGCTCCGGCGCCTTGGCCGGGTCGGGATCGATGCCGGCGATGACCATGGACCAGCGCGCGCGCCGGGCGCCCCAGGCAGTGGCCTCGGGAGCCACGTCGTGGACCGCTCCGTCGATGGGATAGAGATGCATCAGCGACAGCTCGCTCGGGGTCTTCGAGCCGTGCTCGACATGGGCGGCGATGGCCGCATCGGACAGCTCGTCGACATAGTCGCCCTTCCAGTACCACTGCAGCCCCTTCGGCAGCAGCGGGTCGAACAGGCCTTGCAGATCGGCGAACGGTAACTGCATCATGCCGTCCATCAGCGGCTTGGGAAGCGCTTCACGCACGGGCTGCATCGCCCGCATGCCGTCTTTCTCGGCGCCGTTGTAGCAGGTGATCAGCGCACAGATGCGCTTGCCCCAGATTTCGCGCGGGAACGGATCGCAGGACGGTACCGTCTTGATGCCGAAGAACATGCCGAGTTCGCGCGGCGCCCCCGGCAGGAAACCGCGGTACCAGCGCATGATCTCGGCCACATGCGCGATGTCGTAGAAGATCGGCCCGGCATAGACATCCTTCGCCGGATGCGCCCGGAAGGTGAAGCGCGTCACCACGCCGAAATTGCCGCCGCCGCCGCGCAACGCCCAGAACAGCTCCGGGTGTACGTCCGCGCTTGCCGTGACAATGCGACCATTGGCCAGAACGACCTCGGCTGCGAGCAAATTGTCGATGGTCAGGCCATGCTTGCGCGTGAGATAGCCGGTACCGCCGCCCAGCGTCAGCCCGGCAATGCCGGTGGTAGAGACGATGCCGGCCGGCACCGCCAGCCCATGAACGCAGGTAGCCCGGTCGACCTCGCTTTGGGTGCAGCCGGCCTCGACACGGACCGTGCGCGTGGCGGGATCGATGTCGACCCGCTTCATCGGCGACATGTCGATGACCATGCCGCCGTCACAGCTGCCGAAGCCCGGTCCGTTGTGACCGCCGCCGCGAATGGCAACAAGCAGTTGCTTGTCGCGGGCATGATTGACGGCCGCGACCACGTCAGCGACCTCGGTGCAAGGAACGATCCAGCGCGGCCGCTTGTCGATCATGGCGTTGTAAAGCGCGCGCGACGCCTCATAGTCCGGATGGTCCTGGCCGATGAGGCTCGCGCGGAGCCGTGCGGGAAAATCTTGCGAAGCAGTTGACTTCAGCATTTTGGAACACTCGTGTTTCGGAGCAAGACGCGTCGGCACCTCGGCCAGGAAGTTTTGGATCTACAAGAGCTCGGGAGTGTTTCGTTTGTTTCAGCGGCGCGGCCGCATGGCGGCGGCCGTCGGGCCGAGGAATCGCGCTGGCATGAATTCGAACGGCAACGGCGCCGTTGCCGGGTCCGCGGCTGGAGATCGGCGAACAAGCGACCTCAGGGCCGCGCTACAGCGGCCCGGCAAGTCGCGCGAAAAATGATGGGAAAAGCGCCAAGCGTGGAGAACTTCTCCACGCTGCCAGAGACCAGTAGGTCCCTCAGTGCCCGTCGAAGGAGATCAGCGTGCGCACGTCGACGCCGAGCGCTTCGAGTTTCTTGCGGCCGCCGAGTTCGGGCAGGTCGACGATGAAACAGGCGGCGACGATATCGGCGCCGATCTGGCGCAGCAGCTTGACCGCGGCTTCCGCAGTGCCGCCGGTGGCGATCAGGTCGTCGACAAGGATGACCTTCTCGCCCGTCTTGACCGCATCCTTGTGCATCTCCATCTCGTCGAGCCCGTATTCGAGGCTGTAGGCGATGCGCACGGTCTCGTGGGGCAGCTTGCCCTTCTTGCGGATCGGCACGAAGCCGGCCGACATCTGGTGCGCGATGGCGCCACCCAGGATGAAGCCCCGCGCCTCGATACCGGCCACCTGGTCGATCTTGGCGCCGGCATAGGGATGAACCAGTTCGTCGATGGTGCGCCGGAAAGCGCGCGCATTGCCGAGCAGCGTGGTGATGTCGCGGAACATCACGCCGGGGCGCGGGTAGTCCGGAATGGTCCTGATGGCGCCGAGCAGCGTCTGTTCAAGCGAGGTATTCATCGGTGGGGGCTCCGTTACCCGACAGTTTTGACGGCTCAGGCGGCAAAAGAAAAGGGCGCCTTGCGAGCGCCCTTCGATTTCATGTCGGCCAGCCCGGATCAGTGGGCGTTGGCCCAGACCTTGCGCTTGGTGGCGTAGATCAGGCCGGCAAACAGCACCAGGAAGATCATGACGGCAAAGCCGGTCTGCTTGCGCGCCTCAAGGTGCGGCTCGGCAGCCCACATCAGGAACGCCGAGATGTCCCTGGAGTACTGTTCGACCGTCTCGGGCGAACCGTCCTCGTAGGTCACCTGGCCGTCGGAAAGCGGCTTGGCCATGGCCAGCGACTTGCCGGCGATGAAGAACGGGTTGTAGTGCGTGCCCTCGGGAACTTCCATGCCGGCCGGCGGCTGTTCATCGTAGCCGGTCAGAAGCGCGTGGATGTAGTCCGGGCCGTTCGACGCATACATGGTGAAGATGTCGAACACGAAGGTCGGGAAGCCACGCTCGACGCCGCGCGCCTTGGCGATCAGCGAGAAGTCGGGCGGGGCAGCGCCGTTGTTGGCCGCGGCGGCCGCGATCGCGTTCGGGAAGGGCGACGGGAAATGATCGCCAGGCAGAGCCTTGCGGGTGAACATCTCGCCATCGCCGTTCGGGCCGTCCTGCACTTCGTACTCGGCGGCGAAGGCCTTGACCTGCGCTTCGGAGTAACCGAGGTCCTCGAGCGTGCGGAACGCCACCAGGTCCATCGAGTGACAGGCCGAGCACACTTCCTTGTAGATCTTCAGGCCGCGCTGGAGCTGGCCCTTGTCGTAGGTGCCGAACGGGCCGGCGAAGGTCCAGTCCATTTCCTTGGGCTTGTGGATCGGGAAGTGCGTCGGCTCGGCCGCATTGTGCGCTTCCTGAGCCAGCGCCACGCCGGCCGTGCCGGCGAGCACGAAGCCGATGGCAGCCAGACCATTGAGAATCTTTTTCATTCCAAAATCCCTCTCAGATTCTCTTTGGTTCAGCCGCGGGTCTCGGGTGCAGCGGTCGCACCTGCCGGATGAGCGGAGCCGCCCTTGTTCTTCTCAAGCACCGCTTCTGTGATCGAGTTGGGCAAGCGGCGCGGCGTCTCGATCAGGCCGAGAACCGGCATGATGACCAGGAAGAACGCGAAGTAGTAGAGCGTGGCCAGCTGCGACATGATCACGTAGGCGCCTTCGGCGGGGCGGGAACCGAGCCAGCCCAGGAAGATCGCGTTGATGACGAATATCCAGAAGAACAGCTTGTACCACGGGCGGTAGACAGCCGAACGGACCTTCGAGGTGTCGAGCCACGGCACGACGAACAGCACCGCAATCGAGCCGAACATCGCCAGCACGCCGCCGAGCTTGGAGTCGATCGGGCCGATGTTGAAGGTGATGGCGCGCAGGATCGCGTAGAACGGAAGGTAGTACCATTCCGGAACGATGTGCGCCGGCGTCTTCAGCGAGTCGGCCATGATGTAGTTGTCGGGGTGGCCGAGGAAGTTCGGGATGTAGAAGATGAAGTAGGCGAACACGGCCAGGAACACGACCATGGCGAAACCATCCTTGATGGTCGCATAGGGCGTGAAGGCGACGGTGTCGGTCTTCGACTTGACTTCGATGCCGGTCGGGTTGGTCTGGCCTACGACATGCAGCGCCCAGACGTGCAGGACGACGACGCCGGCGATCATGAACGGCAGCAGGTAGTGCAGCGCAAAGAAGCGGTTCAGCGTCGGGTTGTCGACGGCAAAGCCACCGAGCAGCAGCTGCTGGACCCATTCGCCGACCACCGGAATGGCGGTGAAGAAGCCGGTGATGACGGTAGCACCCCAGAAGGACATCTGGCCCCAGGGCAGGACGTAGCCCATGAAGCCGGTTGCCATCATCAGCAGGTAGATGATGCAGCCGAGGATCCACAGCAGCTCACGCGGCGCCTTGTAGGAGCCGTAGTAGAGACCGCGCATGATGTGGATGTAGACGGCGATGAAGAAGAACGACGCACCGTTGGAGTGCATGTAGCGCAAGAGCCAGCCGGAGTTGACGTCGCGCATGATCTTTTCGACCGACTGGAAGGCCAGCGTCGTGTCGTTGGCGTAATGCATGGCCAGCACGACGCCGGTCAGGATCTGCGCAACGAGCATGATCGAAAGGATGCCGCCGAAGGTGTAGGCGTAATTCAGATTACGCGGCACCGGGTAGGAGACGAATGAATCGTGCACCAGCCGCGGCAGCGGCATGCGCGCATCGATCCAGCGGCCGATGCCGGTTTTGGGCGAATAGGTCGAGTGTCCACCGCTCATGGAATTAAGTCCCCCTGCCTCAGCCTATCCGGATCATGGTGTCGGAAACGAACTGGAATGTCGGAATATGAAGGTTCTCGGGCGCCGGGCCTTTACGGATGCGGCCAGCCGTATCGTAGTGCGAGCCGTGGCAAGGGCAGAACCAGCCGCCGAAATCACCCTGCTGGCCGAGCGGCACGCAACCCAGATGGGTGCAGACGCCGACCATGACCAGCCAGTTTTCCTTGTCCTTGCCGGCCGTGCGATCGATGTCCGTCGCCTGGGCGTCGGCAGCGATGTTGGCGTTGCGTGCGACCGTATCCTTGAGGTCGGCGAGCGGCACGTCCTGCGCTGCCTTGATCTCTTCGGGCGTGCGGTTGCGAATGAACACCGGCTTGCCGCGCCATTTCACCGTCAGCGACATGCCGGGCGTCAACGACGTGACGTCAACCTCGATCGAGGACGCGGCCAGCGTCGACGCGTCCGGGCGCATCTGGTCGATGAAGGGCCAGGCAATGGCGCCTGCGCCGACCACGCCGGCCATGCCGGTGGCCACATAGAGAAAATCGCGGCGATTGGGCTCGCTCGTATCGGTTGCGCTCAAGGGACCTGATCCTTCTGCCTCAATACCACCGAAGGCTGAGCACTTGTCCCCGCTCAACAATGCCAGCCCGACGGCGCATGGCAACCAGGCTAGCGAATTCCTCCGGCATTTGGACTTCGGTTTATGCGTGAAGCCTCTTTTTGTCCAGACGCGACAGGGCACATGGGCAGATTGTCGCGGGGACAACGCAAGGCGGTGGAAAACTGGCTGGAAATGGCGGAAATCAGCGGATTTTGCGACACCGGGCATGCCTGCGCCACCAGGGAGGCCGGGCTCGCCCCGGCGAGGCCAAACTTGCGCCGGGAAACGACCGTGGGCCGATCAGGCGGCGCCGAGTCGCACCAGCACCTCGCGCGGGATGCGATAGTCGCGAATGGCGTCGTCATGCTTGCGCAGGCCGCAGAGCTCGCGCTGGATGAAATAGGCGTAGACTGCGTCAGCCGCCGCCTTGAGCAAGATGCGCCGCTCGTCGCCGTCGCCTTGATGCGCAGTCAGCTTGCCGAGCGCCTCGCCGACCCGGTCGCCGGCGCGCCCGAGCGCTGCCGCTTTTTCGGCGAGGAACTCGTATTCGAGCACGTTGAGCGTCTGCTCGGAACGGTTGGACAGGATGGAAGGCGGGCGGACAGAAGACATGACTCGATCCTACTCCGCCGCGAGCCGGTCGGCCAGGAAGCCGCCGGACTGGCGCTTCCACAATTGCGCATAGAGCCCGTCCCTGGCGATCAGCGCATCGTGGCTGCCCTCCTCGACGACGCGGCCCTCGTCGAGCACGATCAGCCGGTCGAGCGCGGCGATGGTCGACAGCCGGTGGGCAATGGCGATGACCGTCTTGCCCTCCATCAGCTTGTAGAGATTGTCCTGGATCGCCGCCTCGACCTCGCTGTCGAGCGCCGAGGTCGCCTCGTCGAGGATCAGGATCGGCGCATCCTTGAGCATCATCCGGGCGATCGCCACGCGCTGGCGCTGTCCGCCTGACAGCTTGACACCGCGCTCGCCGACATGCGCGTCATATCCGCGCCGGCCACGCGGATCGGCGACGTCGACGATGAAGTCGTGGGCGGCGGCGCGCCGGGCGGCATCGACGATCTCGGCCTGCGAGGCCCCTGCCCGGCCGTAGCCGATATTGTCCGTGATCGAGCGGTGCATCAGCATCGCCTCCTGGCTGACGACGCCGAACTGGGCGCGCAGCGACGCCTGGGTGATGTCGCGCACGTCGCGACCGTCGATCAGGATGCGGCCCTCCTCGACGTCGAAGAGGCGCAGCGCCAGATTGACCAGCGTCGTCTTGCCCGCACCGGAGGGGCCGACCAGCGCGACACGCTCGCCCGGCTTGATGTGCAGGCTGAGCTTGTCGATGACACCGCTGCCTTTGCCGTAGTGGAACGACACGTTGTCGAAGACGATGTCGCCGGTCGCACGCGGCAGCACGGCCGCGTTCTCGACATCGCGGATCGCCGGGCGCACCGAGATGGTGCGCGTGGCGTCCTGCACGGTGGCATAGTTGCGCACCAGGCCGTTGATGTTGAACATCATCCAGCCGGACATCTGGTTGAGCCGGAAGACGAGGCCGAGTGCTGCGGCAATCGCCCCGGTCGAGATTTCGCCTCGGGTCCAGCTGACGATGCAGATGGCAGCGACCGCAGCCATCATCGCGCCATTGATGACCGCGACCGCCGCACGCACGGTGGTGATGGAGCGGGTCAGCCGGACGACGGCGCCGAGATAGCTCTCGAGCCCGTCGCGCACATAAGCATGCTCGCGCCGCCCGCTGTCGAACAGCTTGACCGCCATGATGTTGGTGAAGGCATCGACGAGGCGCCCGTTGAAGATCGAGCGCTGGTCGGCGGTGGCGCGGCCGGCCTGGCGCATCTCGGGCAGCAGGAAGTAGATGATCGCGGCATAGCTGGCGAACCACAGCATCACCACCGCCCCCATCAGCGGGTCGAGCGAGACCAGGATGGTCAGCGACAGCAGCACGAAGGTGAGGAAACTCCACATCGTCTGCAGCACATTGACGATGAAGTCGCCGACGGCTTCGCCACCCTGCACGATCTTGGTCGCGATGCGGCCGGCGAAATCGTTCTGGTAGAAATCGTAAGGCTGCTCGATGACGCGCCGGAACGCCTGCCAGCGCACCATCGAGAAGAAGCCGGGCACGACGATCTGCTGCTCGACGATGGCCGAGCCGATGATGATGACGGCGCGGACGACGAGGATCAGCACCAGCAGGCCGGCGAGTTCCGGCCAGTGCTCGGCGAACAGCCGCTGCGGGCTGGTGGAGTCGAGCAGGTCGATGAGCCAGCCGACCGACCAGTAGAGGGCCGCATCGATCGCACCGGCGAGGAAGCCGCTGATCAGCAGCAGCGTGAAAGGTCCTCTCGCCTGCCGGGCGAAATAGAGGATGAAGGCCCAGGCGCTTTCGGGCAGCACCTCGCGATCGGTGTCCTGGAACGGGTCGATGGCGCCTTCAAAGCGGCGCCAGAGCTTTTCGCGGAAGGGCTCGGGAGTCATGTGGCGAAAGCCTTCCTCATTGCGAACAAGGCCCCCTCACCCGGCCTCCGCTTCGCTCGGCCACCCTCTCCCCACCGGGGAGAGGAGATTGTCGGCGCCTCAGCCTTCCTCTTCTCCCCAGCGGGGAGAAGGTGGCCCGAAGGGCCGGATGAGGGGGCGATGAACAGCGCCATCACGCCGGCCTCGATTCGTCGAGCACGCTGTCCTCGTGGAATAGGAAACCGCCGGACTGGCGCTTCCACAGCCGGGCATAGAGCCCGTCGAGCGCAAGCAGTTCGTCATGGGTACCCTGTTCGGCAATGCCGCCCTGGTCGAGCACGATCAGCCGGTCGAGGGCTGCGATGGTCGACAGGCGGTGCGCAATGGCGAGCACGGTCTTGTTCTGCATCAGCGCCTGCAGGTTCTCCTGGATCGCCGCCTCGATGTCTGAATCGAGCGCCGAGGTCGCCTCGTCGAGGATCAGGATCGGCGCATCCTTGAGAAACACCCGCGCAATCGCCACGCGCTGGCGCTGGCCGCCCGACAGCTTGACGCCGCGCTCGCCGACGAAGGCGTCGTAGCCCCTGCGGCCGCGATTGTCCTCGAGCGTGCCGATGAACTCGTGCGCCTCGGCCTTGCGCGCCGCGGCGATGACCTCGTCGTCGGTGGCGTCGGGTTTGCCGAGCTTGATGTTGTCGCGCAGCGAACGGTGGAACAACGCGGTATCCTGGCTGACGACCCCGATCGAGGCCCGCAACGAGTTCTGGGTGACGGTCGCGATGTCCTGCCCGTCGATCAATATGCGGCCGCCTTCGAGATCGTAGAGACGCAGGATGAGATTGGCGAGCGTCGTCTTGCCCGCACCCGAAGGACCGACGATACCGACCTTCTCGCCGGGCTTGACGACGAGGTCGATGCTGTCGAGCACGCCGCCGCCCTTGCCATAGTGGAAGACCACCTTGTCGGCGCGGATCTCGCCGCCCGACACCTCAAGCTGGCGAGCGCCCGGCCTGTCGGTCAGCCCGAGCGGTTGGCTGATCAGCGCCTTGGAGTTTTCCAGCACACCGAGGTTCCGGAGAATGCCGTTGAGCTGCATCATCAGCCGACCGAGCAGCATGTTGAGCCGAAGCACGAGGCTGAGCGTGAAGGCCACGGCGCCGACGGAGATGGCGCCCTCGATCCACAGATGGATCGAGTACCAGGCAATCGCGGTGATCATGACGCCCGACAGCGCAGTCAGCGCCAGCCGCACGCCGGTCAGCCGGCGCGTGAACGGGCGCAGCGCTTCGAGATAGATGTCGAAGCCCGAGCGAATGTAGCGGTCGTCGCCATCGGCAGCGAACAGCTTCAGCGTCTGCACGTTGGAATAGGAATCGACGATGCGCCCGTTGATCATCGAGCCGGCTTCGGCGGTGGCCTCGGCATGCTTGCGGATCGACGGCAGGTAATGGTTGGCGAGGAAGCCGAAGGCGACGATCCAGATGACGACGAGTGCGGCGAGCCGCCAGTCGAGACCCGCGACCACGGCAAGCGTGGTGATGGTGTAGACCAGCATGAACCACACGACCTCGATGAAGCTTTCCATCAGGTCGCCGGTCGCCTGCCCCGCCTGCCAGACCTTTGTGGCGATGCGGCCGGCGAAATCGTTCTGGAAGAAGGAATAGGATTGACGCGAGACGTGGCGATGCGCCTGCCAGCGCACGAGATTGTAGAAGCCCGGCGTGATCGTCTGCTCGTCGACAAGCGCCGACAGGCCGACGATCAGCGTGCGAACGACAAGCACGACGACTGCCATGAACAGCACTTCGGCGCCGGCGACGTCCCAAAGGGCAGCCCAGCTGCGGTCGGTGGGCAGCCCGTCGAGGATGTCGACGAGGCGGCCGACGAAGTAGAAAAGCCCCGCCTCGACGAGCGGGGCGATGCCGCCGATGACCAGCATGGCGAAGAAGGCGAATTTTGCCTGGCCGACATAGTGCCAGAGGAAACCCCAGACGGTGGCGGGAGGCCGAAGGCTGTCAGGCTCGCGGAAGGGATAGACCCAACTTTCGAACCATTTGTAGATTCTGTTCATGAGCACTCTGGGCTATCCCGCGGCAACGACTCGCTATTTTCGGCCCAAACGCCCCCGAGAGGCAACCGCTGCATGGCAGGAGAAACGTGCCGCTAAGCCGGGCGAATGTTGGGCGGTGTGTTCACATTAAGAGGAGGATGCGCTGGGTGTGGGTCGCCGTGGTTTCCCCTCCCCACAAGGGGGAGGGAGGGCGTCGGCCTCGCGCCACCTCGCCCTACTCCGCCGCCTGGCCCTTGGCCTCGGCGTCGTTGGCCGCCTCGCTTGCTACGTCGTCCAGCAGGAACCCGCCCGACTGGCGCTGCCACAGCGAGGCGTAGAGCCCGCCCCTGGCGACCAGTTCGTCATGGCTGCCCTGCTCGACGATGCGGCCCTTGTCCATCACCACCAGCCGGTCCATGGCCGCGATGGTGGAGAGACGATGCGCGATGGCGATGACGGTCTTGCCCTCCATCAGCCGATAGAGGTTTTCTTGGATCGCGGCCTCGACTTCCGAGTCGAGCGCCGAGGTCGCCTCGTCGAGGATGAGGATCGGCGCGTCCTTGAGCATGACGCGGGCAATGGCGATGCGCTGGCGCTGGCCGCCGGACAGCTTGACGCCGCGTTCGCCGACATGCGCCTCGAAGCCCTTGCGGCCCTTGGGGTCGGACAGGGTGGAGACGAAATCCAGAGCCTCGGCCCGACGTGCCGCCTCGACCATCATCGCCTCCGTGGCATCGGGACGGCCATAAAGGATGTTGTCGGCCACCGAGCGATGCAGCAGCGACGTGTCCTGCGTGACCATGCCGATATGCGCGCGCAAGCTGTCCTGCTGCACGGCCGAGATATCCTGCCCGTCAATGACGATGCGCCCGCCCTCGATGTCGTAGAAACGCAGCAGAAGATTGACCAGCGTCGACTTGCCAGCGCCGGAACGGCCGACGATGCCGACCTTCTCGCCCGGGCGAACCTTCAGCGTCAGGTCTTCGATGACGCCTTTCTTCTTGCCGTAATGGAAGCGCACGTTGTCGAAGGAGATCTCGCCCTTGTCGACGACGATCTCCTTGGCACCGGGCTTGTCTTCGACCAGGCGCGGCATCGAGATCGAGGTGATGCCGTCCTGGACGGTGCCGATGCTCTCGAACAGGCCCGAGACTTCCCACATGATCCATTGCGACATGCCCCACAGGCGCAGCACCAGGCCGAGCACGACGGCGACCGCGCCGATGGTGACGACACCGCCGAGCCAGAGCCAGATCGACAACGCGCCGACCGACAGGAGCAGCGTCGAGTTGAGCAGATAGAGCACGCCGTAGAGCGAGGTCACCAGCCGCATCGACCGGTAGACCGTGTCCATGAACAGCGACATGCCTTCTTTTGCGAACGTCGCCTCGCGGCGCGAATGCGAAAACAGCTTGACCGTCTGGATGTTGGTGTAGCTGTCGACTACCCGGCCGGTCATGGTCGAGCGCGCATCGGCTTGCTCTTCGGCAAGCTTGCCCAGGCGCGGCACGAAGTAGCGCAGCAGGAGCACGTAGATGACGAGCCAGACGACCAGCGGCGCCGCCAGTCTGAGATCGGCGGAACCGACGATGAACAGCACGCCGAGGAAATAGACGATGACGTAGTTGAGCACGTCGATGAGCTTGACCACGCATTCGCGCACGGCGAGCGCGGTCTGCATCAGCTTGGTGGCGATGCGGCCGGCGAACTCATCCTGGTAGAAGCTCATCGACTGCTTGAGGAGGTAGCGATGGACCTGCCAGCGGATGCGCATGGGATAGTTGCCCATCAGCGTCTGCTGGTTGACCAGCGACTGCAGCACCACCATGCCCGGCAGGATGACCATGACGATGAACGCCATGCCGGCGAGCTTCCAGCCCTCGTTCTCAAGGAAGGTCTCGCGTTTCTGGTTCGACAGCCAGTCGACGATGTTGCCGAGGAAGCCGAACATCCACACTTCGGCGAGCGCGATCAGCGAGGTGAGCACGGCTGCCACGATGATGTAGGGCCAGGCACCCTTGGTGTAGTGCAGGCAGAACGCCACCAGCGTCCTCGGCGGCTCGACCGGTTCCTCCGGCGGGAACGGATTCAGTCTGTTTTCAAACCAGCGGAACATATCAGTCTCTCAATCGGTATGTGACACGCAGCGAATTCCGCGTGGACGTATCTTGGAGGGCCACTGGCACGGCCATTGTTCGCCGGATCCTGTGTGGGATGCGACGGGGGCCTCAGGAATGTAGGTGACCGCTGAGGATTCGGCGAATCCTCAGCGGTTGCCTCCTGACATCGTTCTGGCAGCAGGCCGGGCCTGACCCGACCGGCCGGCAAGCCGGCCGATCAGGGCGAAGACGCGGCCGAAGAACGGCCGGTGGTTGGGGTCGGGCACGACATTGCTCATGTCGACATCGGGCAACATGCCGCGATGCAGCTTTCTCGGCGGGCCCGAGGCTTGCGGGCTTGCGCCGATCGACAGCGCCCAGGCCTTGCGCCTCGCTTCGGCGAGTTGGCTCAGCCCCAGGGAATTTGCAGAGTCGGGTTCGTTACGGGCGTCGGGCCCGTGTGGGATGTTGGCAAACATCGGAATTGTCCTTCGAAAACCGGATAAGGGCTTCTGCGGACCGCGATGCGAAAATGCCTGGAAATGTCAGGAAAGTCGTCGAACCGGTCCGCCGTCAGGCAGTTCGTCGCCCACAGGTGGGGCGGTGAATATCAAGATGCATCATGTACCCCTCCATCGGTCCGAGTTGACAATGCCGGCCGTATACGCCCATTCGCGGCGGAATGCCACGGCCTCGTCTTCATTTTTTGCTTTGGCTCGTCTTGCTGTTGCCTTGCCGCCACAGATTAGGAACTCAAAATGGACGAAAAACTGCGCATCGCGCTCTACCAGCCGGATATCGCCGGCAACACCGGCACGATCCTGCGCATGGCCGCCTGCCTCGGCCTCGCCATCGACCTGATCGAGCCCGCCGGCTTCGACATTTCCGACCGGGCGCTCAAACGCGCCGGCATGGATTATCTCGAAATGGCGGCCCTGACCCGGCACGTCGATTTCGACCGCTTCGAGGACTGGCGGCAGGACGAAGGCCGCCGCCTGGTGCTGATGTCGACCAAGGCCGCCCTGCCCTATACCGATTTCCGCTTCCAGGCCGGCGATGTCGTCATGCTGGGCCGCGAATCGGCTGGGGTGCCGGATCACGTCCACGATCTCGCCTTCGAGCGGCTGTTGATCCCGATGCCCGGCGGCGGCCGCAGCCTCAACGTCGCGCTGAGTTCCGCGATGGTTGCCGGAGAGGCACTGCGCCAGATCGGCTGACCATGCGTCTGCCAGCTCAATGAACACGGCAGCAAACCTCCGTCCCGGCGGGTTGGTGCTTCGGTTCATGTTTGGATTGCACGCCATGTCCTGATCCTTCCTTGCATCGTGAAGGATACCCTCGTACAACCTCAACCAACCTTGAGGTCAAGCAGGAATCTCCATGGCAAGCGAACTGACCGTCGGCGAGGTGGCGAAGCGCAGCGGCGTCGCCGTTTCGGCCCTGCATTTCTACGAGGCGCGCGGGCTGATCCACAGCCACCGCACCTCGGGCAACCAGCGGCGCTATGCGCGCGACGTGCTGCGGCGGGTGGCGGTGATCAGGATCGCGCAGGACGTCGGCATCTCGCTCGCCGACATTGCCGCCGCCTTTGCCGCGCTGCCGGACGGGCGCACGCCGACGCGCGAGGATTGGAGTCTGCTATCAACGGGTTGGCGCCACGATCTCGACCACCGCATCGAACAGCTGAAGAAACTGCGCGACGGGCTGACCGACTGCATCGGCTGCGGCTGCATGTCGATCGACAAGTGCCCGCTGCGCAACCGCGAGGACCGGCTGGCGCGCCAGGGCCCGGGACCGCGGCGGCTGATCGTCCCGGCGGAATAGGGAAATCTGGGCGGCGTGGTTGCCGGGTCCGTCAGTAGCTCCGGCCGACCGTCATCGCCGCGCGAAACGCCTCGTCGCTGTCGATGAAAATTGCCTCCGGCCCGGCACCGACCGCATCGAAGAAGCGGCTGACGAAACAGCGGAAGGACGCACAAAGGGCGATGTCGCAGATCTGCTGGTCGCTGAAGCCTGTCGTGCGCAGACGGTCGATGTCGGCTTGCCTCACCTGCGAGGCATCGATGGCGATCTGCTCGGCATAGGCCAGCATCGCAACGTCGCGTTCAGTCAGCCCCGCATTTCGGAAATCCTGCTGGAGGGCCAGCACCGCCTCCTTCGAGCCGAGATCGGCGATCAGCTGCTTGCCATAGACATGGGAGCAGTAGGTCGACGGGATCTGCTTGGCGGCGACCAGCGTGATCAGCCGCCATTCGCGCATGCCGAGCGAGAAGCCGGCGCGCATCTGGTCGTTGAAGTCGGTATATATCGGCAGCAAGTCGGGACGCGCCGTGAAGCATTGGGTCGCTTCCATGACGAAGCCCAGTTGCGCTCGTGCCTTGTCGTAGATCTCGGCGACGCGGCCCTTCGCCTCATCCTCGGCGATCGTCTTCAGGAACATCTTTGCACCCGCGCTTGAGAATCAGTCGGATGTCGGCAGGCGGCGGATGGTGAACTCGATGACGTCGCCGGGACGCTCGAACCAGCTCTCGATCTCGGTCCAGTAGGCCTGCTTGGGCCAGCGCGAGAACCACTCCTGCGCCTTCAGCCGTGCATCGTTGCGCGGCAAAACGAAGGTCTCGCGCAGGAACCCGTCGCGCGGCTTGAGTTCACGTTCGGCCCGGCTGCGGTGGAGCCTTTTTCTGAGGTCATCCAGCGGCGGTCTGGTCGGGGTGCCCATAAAGAACTCCTTGACCCATACGAGAAGGAGATTAGGGATCGCGCCGGACAATTACGAGTCATTTGTGCGGAGCCTAAATTGCAGCGTCCTGAAATCCCGGCGGGACTGCCGGCCGACATCGAAGACAGGAAGGCGCGCGCCCGCGCCTGGTTCGAGGAGCTGCGCGACCGCATCTGCCTCGCCTTCGAGGCGCTGGAGGACCAGGTCGAAGGACCGCTGGCCTCGTGGGCGCCGGGTCGCTTCGAGCGCACGCCGTGGCAGCGCGACGAGGGACGTGGCGGCGGCGGCATCATGTCGATGATGCATGGCCGGGTGTTCGAGAAGGTCGGCGTGCACACCTCGACCGTGCATGGCGAGTTCTCGCCCGAGTTCCGCAAGCAGATGCCCGGTGCCGAGGAAGACCCGCGCTTCTGGGCCTCCGGCATTTCGCTGATCGCCCATCCGCAGAACCCGAACGTGCCGGCCGTGCACATGAACACGCGCATGGTGGCGACCTCACGCTGGTGGTTCGGCGGCGGCGCCGACCTGACGCCGGTGCTCGATCGCCGGCGCACGCAGGAAGACGCCGACACGGTTGCCTTCCACAAGGCGATGCAGTTCGCCTGCGCCAAACACCCCGTCGCCGACCACCAGAAGTACAAGGACTGGTGCGACGAGTATTTCTTCCTGCCGCACCGCAACGAGCCGCGCGGCACCGGCGGCATCTTCTTCGACTGGCAGCATTCACCCGAGGAGAAGGGCGGCTGGGATGCCGACTTCCGCTTCGTGCAGGATGTCGGCCGCGCGTTTCTCGTCGCCTACCAGCATCTCGTCCGCCAGAACTTCAACACCAACTGGACCGACGGCGACCGCGACGAGCAGCTCGTCCGCCGTGGCCGTTATGTCGAATTCAACCTGCTCTACGATCGCGGCACGATCTTCGGCCTCAAGACCGGCGGCAACATCGCCTCGATCCTGTCCAGCATGCCGCCAGAGGTCAGGTGGCCGTAAGCGATTGCGAGCTCTACGCTGATAGCGTATAATTGCGGCAGCTGACGGATGCCGCATGAAGATCTCGTTCGATCCGGGCAAGGACGAATGGACCCGGGCCGAGCGAGGTTTCTCGCTGGCACTCGGGGCGGACGTGATCCGCAACAGGGTCGCCACCCTGCTGGACGACCGGCGCGACTATGGTGAGGATCGCTTCGTCGCCTTCGGGTATGTCGACTTACGGCTCTACGTCTGCGTGTTCACGATGCGAGACACGGTCTTTCACGTCATTTCGGTGCGGAAGGCCAACGACCGGGAGATTGCCAGATATGGTCGATGATGCCGACAGCCACGACTGGACCGAGGAAAAGACGCGGGCGCTCGATGCGAGCGCCAAGCTGAAGCTGACGCGCGGCCTGCTGGAAATGAGTCAGGGCGACTTTGCCGCCTTGCTCGGCATACCCGTCACCACGCTCCAAAACTGGGAACAGCGGCGTACCGAACCGGATGCCGTCGCAAGGACCCTGATCGACCTGATCTATGACGATCCCAAAGAGATGCGGACGCGCATGATGCGGCGCAACGCGGCTTGAGCCCTATGCATGGCTGCCCTGCCCGCCGTCGCATTGACGTGCGGGCAGCAAACCTTTAGAGAGCCCGCTTTCCTTGGCCCTCGTCCCGCTGTGACGGGCCTCGCTCTCATTGGAAGATTTTTGTGACGATTTTCGACAACATGGTTCCGGCGCTGGCCGGGGCGCTCACCGCGCGTGGCTACGAAACGCTGACCCCGGTGCAAACGTCCGTGCTGGCCCCCGAGGCCGACGGCGTCGACCTTCTGGTCTCGGCGCAGACCGGCTCCGGCAAGACTGTAGCCTTCGGCATTGCCATCGCCCCCACCCTGCTTGACGGCCGCGAGCGCTTCGACCGTGCCGGCGCCCCAAGTGCGGTGATCATCGCGCCGACCCGCGAGCTTGCCATCCAGGTGCGCCGCGAGTTCGAATGGCTCTATGCCGCGACCGGCGCCCGCATCGCCTCCTGCGTCGGCGGCATGGACATGCGCAAGGAACGCCGCGCGCTTGACGAAGGCGCCGACATCGTCGTCGGCACGCCGGGCCGCCTGCGCGACCACATCACCCGCGGTTCGCTCGACATCTCCGGCCTGCGCGCCGTCGTGCTCGACGAAGCCGACGAGATGCTCGACCTCGGCTTCCGCGAAGACCTGGAGTTCATCCTGGCGGCAGCGCCGCAGGAGCGCCGCACGCTGCTGTTTTCGGCAACCGTGCCACCGCAGATCGCCCAGATGGCGAAGCGCTTCCAGCGCAACGCGCTGCGCATCACCGCCGCCGGCGAGAGCCGCCAGCACGACGACATCGAATACCGCTCCGTGCTGGTGGCGCCGCCCGAGCGCGAGAACGCCATCATCAACACGCTGCTCTATTTCGACGCGCGCAGCACCATGGTGTTCTGCGCGACGCGCGAAGCGGTCAAGCATTTCTCGGCGCGCCTTGCCAACCGCGGCTTTGCCGTGGTGGCGCTGTCGGGCGAACTGAGCCAGGCCGAGCGCAACAACGCGCTGCAGGCCATGCGCGACGGCCGCGCCCGCGTCTGCGTGGCTACCGACGTCGCCGCCCGCGGCATCGACCTGCCGAACCTGGATCTCGTCATCCACGCCGACCTGCCGACCAACCCGGACACCCTGCTGCACCGTTCGGGCCGTACCGGCCGCGCCGGCCGCAAGGGCGTCTGCGTGCTGATCGTGCCGTTCCACCGCCGCGGCAGCGCTGCACGCCTGCTCAAGCTGGCAAAACTCGAAGCGACGACGCAGTCGGCACCGGGACCGGCCGAGATCGACGCCCGCAACCGCGAGCGCATGCTGGCCGAGCTCAACGACATCGAGGCCGCTGGCGAGGACGAGGCGGCGATCATCGCCGAGGTCCTGGCCGCGCATTCGCCTGAGACGCTGGCTCTCGCCTGGCTGCGCCAGCAGATGGCTTTGCGCCCCGCGGCTGAAGAGCTTTCCGACCGCCCGATCCCGGCCTTCGATGCCGCCAGGGCCGAGCGTCCGGACAACCGCTTTACCGATGGTGTCTGGTTCTCCGTCTCGGTCGGCCGCAAGCAGCGTGCCGAACCGCGCTGGCTGCTGCCGCTGCTGTGCAAGGCGGGCCATGTGACCAAGAACGAAATCGGCTCGATCCGCATCTTCGACACCGAATCGCATTTCGAAGTGGTGGCCAACCGCGCCGACAACTACGCCAGGACCGTCGAACAGAACGGCACCGGCGAAAAGGGCGTCGACATCAAGCGGCTCGAAGGTGCACCTGGCGGCGGCGACCATGGCGCCAAGCCGAAGAAGCAGCACCGCAAGGGCCAGTACGACCCTTCCGACAAGCCGCCCTTCAAGAAGAAGGCTTTTGAAAAGAAGCCCTACGAGAAGAAGCCGTACGAAAAGAAACCATACGAAAACCGTGCAGGCGACAAGCCCGCCTACGACAAGCCGGCGGGCACCGGTGCGCCCAAGAAGTACAAGCCGAAGAAGAAGTTCGGCGAGTAAGGCGGTCCGATAGCCTGCGGCTTTTGGCTGCATCAGCCTTCGCCACAATCGATGCCACAAAGCGAAAATCTGGCGTCGATTGTGGCTAAGTCACCGTTTCAAAATATGTTTTTCGTCTAATATTCCCCTGACAAGACAGGTCTATTTCTATCGCCGGGGCCGGGAAACGCCGGCGGTTCGAACCGCGACGCGACGTGACCGGACGGCCCTTCACAAGGTGGGTTAGCCCATCGGGCACCCGCATTCGTCGGAGAGCATGCCATGCGCAAGCTTCTTGTTCCGGCAGCCGCAGCTGCCATTCTCGCAACCTCTGCCGTAGCCTTCGCCGCCGTCCAGCATACGGACGGGACGATCAAGACGTTCGACGCCAAGGCGATGAGCCTGACCCTGGCCGACGGCTCGTCCTTCGTGCTGCCCACGAAGTTCAAGGACCCCGGCCTGAAGGCAGGCGAGAAGGTATCGATCTCCTGGGACATGAGCGGCAAGAACAAGGTCGCCGAAGCCGTCAAGATCCTGAAGTAGCGCGTTTTTGCGATTGAATTTCCGGAAGGGCGGAACGCAGGTTTCGCCCTTCCTTACATTTCGGCCTGCACCATGCGGATTCCGTTTTGCAGCAAGCCGGCCCAAGCTTTTGCAATGGCTCCGCTTTCCGTCCCTGGCCGGGCGCTGCATCAGCCGAATTTCGCGCTGGCTCAAGTCCCGCGCAACCAATCGCCGGATTGCATGTTATAGTTCACCCCCGAACCGGACGAGGAAGGAGACATCCGATGAAGGAATTTCAATGCGGGTCACTTGTCCCCGGCTGCCAGTGGCACACGCGCCACGAGGACGAAGCTGAAATCATGCGCCGCGTCGCCGAGCACCTGCGCGAGACGCATGGCGAAACCATCATCCGCGAGACGATGATCGAGGCGATCCGCTCGCGCATCGAAAAGGTCCGCGACGCGGCCTGACGGACTTCAGGCCCGAGGTTTCAGGCCTTGAGCCTTGCAGCGGCGCGCCCGAGCAGCGCGTCGCGCCCCAGCGAAAAGCCGCTGTCGACCCACTCCGTTTCCAGATGCTTGAGCAGCGCGCCAAGGGCAGCACCCTCGACGCCAAGCTCTGACAGATCGCCGCCGCGCAGCGGGAAATCAGGCTTCTGCCATTTGTCCGCAAAGGTGAGCAGCCGGAAATAGCCGCCGGCTTCGATCAACGCCTTGTCGTCCTGCTCGGCGCGGCCCCGCGCCGCGGCGAGATCGAGACGCAGGCGGTCCCTGAAACCTTCGACATTGCCGCGATAAAGCCGCTTGGCCAGTTCGCCTTCGGAGACAGCCGCTTCCACCTTCGCTGTCGCCGCCCACTGCACCAGCCTGTCGGTCTCGGAATTGGACAGCCGGAGCCGCTCGCCAAGCGTCTTCATGCGCACCGCATCCGGCGGCACGATCGATGCCAGGCGCAGCAGCGGATCGGCAGCCCAGCCGAGATCGTTTTCCGCCCTGACGAGCGCATGGATGGCGTCGATGCCCCATTTCTCGCTTTCCGGCAGCGCTGCCGTCAGCACGCCGGCCTGGCGCATCCACAACAGCGCGCGCGACGGATCGGAGGCCGCAAGCAGCCGCTTCAACTCCGACCAGACGCGCTCGGCGGACAGCCGGGAAAGCCCGTCCTTGAGCCGCGCGCAGGCCTTCAGCCCTTCGGCATCAGGGCGGCCCTTGCCGTACCAGGCGAAGAAGCGGAAGAAGCGCAGGATGCGCAGATAGTCCTCGCGGATGCGGGTTTCGGCGTCGCCGATGAAGCGCAGGATCCGGCCTTCGAGATCGGCAAGCCCGCCGACCAGATCGACCACCGTGCCGTCGGCCTTGGCGTAAAGCGCATTGATGGTGAAGTCGCGCCGCTCGGCGTCGAGCTTCCAGTCGCGGCCGAAGACGACCTTGGCGCGGCGGCCATCGGTCTCGACATCGGCACGCAGCGTGGTGACCTCGAACGGCCTGCCGCCGGCGATGACCGTGATCGTGCCGTGCTCGGCGCCGGTGGGCACGGTCTTGAAGCCGGCTGCCTCGGCACGGCGAACGGTCTCTTCCGGCAAATTGGTGGTGGCGATGTCGACATCGGCGACGGGTTCGCCGAGCAGTGCGTTGCGCACAGCCCCCCCGGCGATGCGCGCTTCTTCGCCATCGGCATTGAGGACTGCGAGCAGTTTCTGCAACTGCGGATCGTTCAGCCAAGAGGCTCCGGCGATCGTTGCGCTCATGTGTAGAGCCTTTCATAGAGCGCGCGGATGATGCCGGCGGTGACGCCCCAGATGTAGCGCTCCTCGTAGGGCATGGCGTAGAAAAAACGCTCCTTGTCCTGCCAGGTGCGACTGGCGCGGTTGTGGTTGGCGGGGTCCATCAGGAAGCCGAGCGGCACCTCGAAGATGTCGTCGACTTCATCCGGATTGACGGTGAACTGGAAGCCGGGGCGGACGACGCCGAGCACCGGCGCGATGCGATAGCCGCTGCCGGTGACATAGTCCGGCAAGCGGCCGATTATGTCGATATAGTCTGACGTTAGCCCGATTTCCTCTGATGTCTCGCGCAGCGCTGCCGCCTCCGGCGAGACGTCGCCCGGATCGATGCGGCCGCCGGGAAAGGCGATCTGGCCGGAGTGGCTCTTCAGCTTCTCCGCCCGCTTGGTGAGGATGACGGTCGAGGCGTCGCCATGGTCCACCACCGGGATCAGCACGGCCGCATCGCGCAACCGGTCGTGCACGAACAGCTCACGCATGTCGGGGTTGAGCAAATGGTCGCCATAGTCGGCGACGGCATCGTTGAGATGCTCCTGCGCCGCACGCTGGCGGAAATCCTGCGCCGAATAATGTGCTGCCGGGGAACGGACCATCACGCGCTCATCCGCTCCAGCCTGTCCCAGGGCATCACAGGATAGACCTCGCCCTTCGAACGCACGGCGAACATGTCGTTGCCGTCGATCTCGATGCGCTCGCCATGTTCGACGAGCTCGTACATGACAGGACGCGCGACCAGCGCCTCCAGACGACCGCGCACCAGCAGATAGGGCTTGAGGCCTCCGGTCTCGGGCTCGTCGACGAAGCGCAGCCGATGCTCCGGCCCGGCCTCGACGACATCGCCGACATTGGTGCGGAAGGTCAGCACCTGGTCGGCGCCCTCGCCCGTGACGTTCATCTCGACGGCAACGAAATGGGCGTCGACGACGCGGATGCCGACTCTTTCCACCGGGGTGACGAGGTAGGTCTTGCCGTCCTCGTCCTTGCGCAGCACGGTCGAAAACAGCTGCACCAGTGGCATGCGGCCGATCGGCGTGCCCAAATAGAACCAGGTGCCGTCGGGCCTAATTTCCATGTCGAGATCGCCGCAGAAATCGGGATTCCAGCGCTCGACCGGCGGCAGCCCTTTGCCGGCGCGGGCGGCGCGTGAGATCAGCGCCTCGAGGCCGGCCGCGTCGCCGGCGCGGGTCAGCCCAGGGTCAGTCGTCGCCTCGCGGCTATGGTCAAGGTCGCCAGTCATGGTCACGAAATAGTCACTGTTGTTGCGCTTGTCAGCATAGGCAAGTGATTTAAGTTCAATGCCATGACCTCGCAAAGGTGCGGGCCAAGGTGTGGGCATCGAGATCGCGACGCCCGGGATCGTTTGACCTCTGGGGATTGGGCGGCAGGCACGACGTCCACACGGACGACGCACCGGACCAAGGGGCAAATAATCCAGGTAGATTTACGAAGCGGCATCGCGTTCGGATGGACGAGAGAGGCACGCTGTAGCATTTTGAGTGAGCGCATCGGCGGTCCGGGAATCGGTTTCGATTTCAGGGCCCCGCGCCAGAAGAAGGATCCGGCCCGCATGAGCGTGATGATCAAGGAAACGGCGATGAGCGAGAGCGAGATGATCGCCGCAGCCGAACGTGCGCTTGCCGACATCGCCAAGATCCGCGCCGGCGTCGGCCGCGTCATCTTCGGCCAGGAAAGTGTGGTCGAACGCACGCTGGTTGCGCTCCTGGCCGGCGGCCACGCGCTGCTGGTCGGCGTGCCTGGGCTCGCCAAGACCAAGCTGGTCGAAACACTCGGCATCGTGCTCGGCCTCGACTCGCGCCGTATCCAGTTCACGCCCGACCTGATGCCGTCCGACATCCTCGGCTCCGAGGTGATGGAGCAGGACGACCAGGGCAAACGCTCCTTCCGCTTCATTTCCGGGCCGATCTTCGCGCAATTGCTGATGGCCGACGAGATCAACCGCGCCAGCCCGCGCACCCAGTCCGCGTTGCTGCAGGCGATGCAGGAGTATCACGTGACGGTCGCCGGCGAGCGCCACGACCTGCCCGCCCCTTTCCATGTGCTGGCAACCCAGAACCCGCTGGAGCAGGAAGGCACCTATCCGCTGCCGGAAGCCCAACTCGACCGCTTCCTGATGCAGGTCGACATCCTCTATCCCGAGCTCGAGGCCGAGCGCCGCATCCTTCTGGAAACCACCGGCATCGAGGACGCCAAGGCCCAGAACGTGCTCGATCCGCAGCGGCTGAAGGACATCCAGCATCTGATCCGCCGCATGCCGGTGCCCGAAAGCGTGGTCGAGGCGATCCTCAAGCTGGTGCGCTCGGCCCGTCCGGGCCAGGGCAATACCGAGACTGACAAACACGTGTCGTGGGGTCCCGGCCCCCGCGCCAGCCAGGCGCTGACGCTGTGCGCCAGGGCGCGCGCGCTTTATGACGGACGCCTCGCGCCGTCGATCGACGACATCCGCGCGCTGGCCGAGCCTGTCCTTCAGCACCGTATGGCACTGACCTTCGCCGCCCGCGCCGAAGGCATGACGGTCCGCGACATGGTGGCGCGGCTGGTCAAGGACATCTGATGGCGCGCATCGGCGAGTCATCGGCACCGGTTGCGACCAGCGATGCGCTTGCCCGCGGCAGGCTGCGCGCGTCGCTGGTGCCTGACCTGCTGGTCGAGGCCCGCCGCATCGTCAACACCGTGATTGCCGGCTGGCACGGCCGCAAGAAGCGCGGCATCGGCGAGAATTTCTGGCAGTTCCGGCCTTATGTACAGGGCGAGGCGATGGCCCGCATCGACTGGCGCCGCTCGGCCCGCGACGACCACACCTATGTCCGCGACCGCGAATGGGAAGCCGCCCACACCGTCTGGCTGTGGGCCGACCTGTCGCCGTCGATGCTGTACAAGTCGAAGGCGGCTACGGTGTCGAAGGAATCGCGGGCCCTGGTGCTGGTCTTCGCGCTGGCCGAGCTTCTGTCGCGCAGCGGCGAACGCATCGCCTGGCCGGGGCTGACGGACCCGTTCAGCGCCCGCAGCGGTGCCGAGCGGCTGGCCTCCCATCTGGCGCAAGCCATGTCGCTGCCGGCGAAGCCCGACCTTTCCGGCATCCGCCGCTTTTCCGACATCGTCATCATCGGCGACTTCCTCGACCCGGTCGAAGAGACCATGGCCTGGCTCGATACGCTGGCCCGCCACGGCGCCCGCGCCCATCTGATCGAAGTTGTAGATCCGGCGGAAGAAAGTTTCCCCTATGCCGGCCGGACCGAGTTCACCGACCCTGAAACGGGCGACAAGCTGACCGCCGGACGTGCCGAACAACTGGCCGAGGCTTATCGCAACCTCTATTCGGCGCGCCGCCAGGAGCTTGCCGCCTGGTGCAAGCGGCTGGGCTGGAGCTACACTGTCAATCACACCGACCGCCTTGCCTCGGACGCGCTGGTGCATGTGCACATGGCGCTGACCGCCGAAGGCCACGGACCGGGAGGCCGCCGATGAGCTGGCTGCCGCTGTCCTTCGGTGCGCCCGCGGTCCTGTGGGGCCTGCTGGCGCTGCCGGTCATCTGGTGGCTGCTCAGATTGACGCCGCCTAAGCCGCAGGCCGAAGTGTTCCCGCCGCTGAAGATCCTGGCGCGGGTGTTCAGAAAGGAAGAAACGCCGCACCAGAGCCCGTGGTGGCTGACGCTGCTGAGGCTGCTGATGGCAGCGCTTGTCGTGCTGGCTCTAGCCGAGCCGATCTTCAACCCGCGCGAAAAACTGCCGACGGGCGGGACGGCGCTGGCGCTGGTGGTCGACAATGGCTGGGCGAGCGCGCCGGACTGGAAACGCCGCACCGCGACCGCCGAACGGCTGATCGCCGATGCCGGGGCCGCAGGCCAGCCGGTCGTGCTGGCCTTCACCGCCGAAAAGCCGAATGCCGAGATCGGCCCCTTCGACGCCCAGGCCGCACTCGACCGGCTGCGCGCCGCCGAGCCTCGACCGGTGCCGACCGACCGCGGCCCGGTCTACGCCCGTGTCGCGACGGTGCTGGCCACGCTGCCCGGCGCCAGCATCGCTGTCCTCGACGACGGGCTGGCAAGTGCAGGCGACGAACAGGCGTTCGCCACGCTGCTCGGCCAAAACCCGCCGAACGTGCTGTGGGCATCGCCGGAACGGCTAGACGCCAAGGGCCTGACATCGGCCGAAAACGAGATGGACGGATTTGCCCTGACCGCGATCCGCGCGCCCGGCGATCCAGCGCCTGGTGCCGTGACCGCCGGCGCCTTCGACGACAAGGGCCGCCGCATCGCCGACGCCACGCTGACCTTTGCGCCGGGCGAGACGGTGGCGACCGGCACGATGACCGTGCCCTTCGAGCTGCGCAACGATTTTGCCTCGATCGCGCTCGACGGCCAGGCCCAGGCAGGCGCGGTGCGGGTGCTGGACGACAGCTCCAAGCGCCGCCGCGTCGGCCTGCTGTCGCAGTCGGATGCCGACGATTCGCAGCCGCTGCTGGCGCCGCTCTATTACATTCGCCGTGCGCTCGAACCCTTTGCCGACCTGAGCGAGCCGACAAGCTCTGATCTTGCCGAAGCGATCCCGCAGCTGATCGACCAGAAGCCGGCGATGATCGTCATGGCCGATGTCGGCACCATTCCGCCGCAGGCACGCGAAAGGCTGCTCAAGTGGCTCAACGACGGCGGCACGCTGGTGCGTTTCGCCGGTTCGCGGCTGGCGGCCGCCGGCAATGACGAGGAACTGCTGCCGGTCAGGCTGAGGCTCGGCGAACGTTCGCTCGGCGGCGCCCTGTCGTGGACGGCACCGCAGCCGGTGAGCGACTTTCCCGGCAGCGGCCCCTTCGGCGATCTTTCTCCGCCCAACGAGGTGACGGTGAGCCGGCAGGTGCTGGCCGAGCCGACACCCGATCTCGCGCAAAGCACCTGGGCCAACCTCGCTGACGGCACGCCGCTGGTGACCGGCGCGCGGCGCGGCAAGGGCACGCTGGTGCTGTTCCACATCGCGCCGCAGGCGACATGGTCGAACCTGCCGATCTCGGGCAGCTTCGTCGAGATGTTGCGCCGCATCGTGCAGCTGTCGCGCAACCAGGGCACGGCGACGGCCGGTGCCGAAGACAAGCCGGCATCGCTGGCACCTTACCGGATGATATCGGCAGAAGGCCGTATCGTGCCGCCGCCGCCGGACGCCCGCCCGTTGCTCGCCGGTTCAGGCACCCTGCCGGTGACGCTCGAAAATCCACCCGGCCTCTATGGCAGCGAAGAAGGCGTGCTCGCCCACAACCTGCTCAAAGCCGACGCAGCACTCGTGCCGATCGTCCGGCCGCAATTCTCGGCGCTGGTGACCGAAATACGTTACGCTTTCGACGAATCGCGCGACTTGAAAGGTCCGCTCGTGGCGGCAGCCCTGGCACTGATGGCGCTCGACACGCTGGCCGTCCTGTGGATGGGCGGGATGTTCTCGCGCCGTGGCACCCGGCGCGCACGAACGGCCGGAACTGCGGCTGCGGTCCTGCTTTGCCTCGGCGCCCTGCTCGCGCAGCCCGACCTCGCCCGTGCCGACGACACCAAGCCCGGCGACCTCGAGGCTGTGGAAGCGATTTCGCGCACCCGCATTGCCTATGTCCTGACCGGCGAAGCCTCGGTCGACGCGATCAGCCGGGCCGGCATTACCGGGCTGACAAAATTCCTCGTCGAAAAGACCGCGCTGGAGCCGGGCGAGCCGGCCGGCGTCGACATCGCCAAGGACGAGCTTGCCTTCTACCCGCTGATCTACTGGCCGATCGATCCGGCAGCCCCGATGCCAAGCGAGGCGGCTATCGCCCGCGTCGACGCCTATATGAAACAGGGCGGCACGGTATTGTTCGACACGCGCGACCAGTTTGCCAACGGCATCGGCGCGGATTCGGCAAGCCCTGCCACCGAGCGGCTGCGCGACATCCTCGCCAATCTCAACGTCCCGCCGCTGGAGCCGGTGCCGGCCGACCACGTACTGACCAAGGCGTTCTTCATCCTTCCCGAGTTTCCGGGCCGCTTCAACGGCAGCCCGCTGTGGGTCGAGGCGTCGCTGGAGGCATCCAATGCCGAAGGCCGCCCGGTGCGCACCGGCGACGGGGTCACCCCGATCATGATTACCGCCAACGATTTCGCCGGCGCCTGGGCCGTCGACGAGAATGGCGAACCGATGCTGCCGACAGTGCCGTCCGACCCGATGCAGCGTGTCTATGCGCTGCGCGCCGGCGTCAACGTCATGATGTACATGCTGACCGGCAACTACAAATCCGACCAGGTGCACGTGCCCGTGCTGCTCGAACGGCTGGGGCAGTGACATGAACTGGTCCGTCGCCTTCGAACCCCTTTTGTCGTGGCCCGTCTTGGCCGCCCTGCTCGTGCCGCTGGCGCTGCTGGCGCTCGTCGGCCTGTGGTTCCGCCAGCGCGGCGGATGGCTGAGGTTGCTTGCGCTTGGCGCACTCGGCCTGGCACTGGCCAACCCTGTGATTCTCGACGAGGAGCGCGAACCGCTGAAGAGCGTTGTCGCCATCGTCGTCGACCGCAGCCAGAGCCAGCAGATCGGCGAGCGCACCGTCCAGACCGATGCCGCGGTCGAGGGCCTCAAGGAGCGCCTGGCGCGCTTCCGTCAGTTCGAGGTGCGCGTGGTCGAGGCCGGGCGCGCCGATGCGGCCGACGACCGCACCGAGACACGCCTGTTTGCAGCGCTCGAAAGTGCGTTCCGCGACGTGCCGCCGTCGCGCATCGGCGGCGCCGTCATGGTGACGGACGGCCAGGTGCACGACGTGCCGGGCGCGCCGGCGATCAACGCCCCGCTGCATGCGCTGATCACCGGCGAGGAGAACGAGCGCGACCGCCGCATCCGCTTCGAGAACGCGCCACGCTTCGGCATCGTCGGCAAGCCGCTCGACATGACCTACCGGGTGATCGACACCGGCGGCGAAGCCGGTGCTGTCGACGTGCGCGTGTCGATCAACGGAGTGCAGGTTTCGGTCCAGCGCGCCTTCGTCGGCCAGCAAATGCCGCTGCAGATCACCATACCGAGTGCCGGCCGCAACATCGTCGAACTGTCGATCGAACGCGTCGACGGCGAGTTGACCGACACCAACAACCGCACGATCGCGCTGGTCGACGGCATCCGCGAGAACCTGCGCGTGCTGCTGGTCTCCGGGGAGCCGCATGCAGGCGAGCGTACCTGGCGCAACCTGCTCAAGTCCGACGCCTCCGTCGACCTGGTGCATTTCACCATCCTGCGGCCGCCGGAAAAGCAGGACGGCACGCCGATCAACGAGCTGTCGCTGATTGCCTTCCCGACGCGCGAGTTGTTCGTCGAGCGCATCAACGACTTCGACCTGATCATCTTCGACCGCTACCAGCACCGCGACGTGCTGCCGATCCTCTATTACGACTACATCGCCGAGTATGTCGAAAAGGGTGGCGCACTCCTGATCGCCGCCGGCCCCGAATATGCCGGCGACCAGTCCATCGCCAACACGCCGCTGATCTCGGCCCTGCCCGCCATGCCCAATGGCGACGTCATCGAAAAGGCGTTCTACCCCCGCCTGACCGAACTCGGACAACGCCACCCGGTGACCCGGGGCCTTGAAGGCTCAGGCCAGGAGCCGCCGCGCTGGAGCCGCTGGTTCCGCCAGATCGGCATCGAGCGGCCGGACGGCGAAGTGGTGATGAAGGGCGCCGACGATCGCCCCCTGCTGCTGCTCGACCGCAAGGGCGAAGGCCGGGTCGGCATGTTCTTGTCGGACCAGGGCTGGCTGTGGGCGCGCGGCTATGAAGGCGGCGGCCCGCACGTCTCGCTCTACCGCCGCATCGCCCACTGGCTGATGAAGGAGCCGGAACTCGAAGAAGAGCGCCTGACCGCCGATGGACGCGGCATGGTGCTCGACATCCGCCGCCAGACCATGCGCGACGAAGCAGGCTCGGCACGTGTCATCACGCCTTCGGGCAAGACGCTGGACGTGCCGTTGACCAAGAGCGATCCGGGCATCTTCCTGGGCAGCGTCGAGACCAGCGAAATCGGCCTCTACCAGGTCGGCAATGGCGACCTGACCGCGCTTGCCCATGTCGGGCCGGTCAATGCGCCGGAATTCGCCGACGTCGTTTCGACCGAGAACGTGCTCAAGCCGGCAGCCGATGCGACCGGCGGCGACGTGCGCCGGTTGGCGGCAACGGGCATTTCGGCCATTTCCGGAAGCATCTCCGTGCCGAACGTCGTGCCGGTGCGCGGCACGGCTGAAGCCTCGGGCCGCGATTGGCTCGGCTTCCGCACCACCGACGACAGCGTGCTCAAGTCGGTGTCGCGTGTGCCTTTGTTCGGCGGCTTCCTCGGTCTGGGACTGCTGCTGCTGGCGCTCGGCGCGATGTGGTACCGCGAGGGACGCTGACCGCCCTCGCCATGGAGTCCGTCAGCGCAGGCGATTGTCTTCAACGAGCTGAAGCTGGCGCCGCCGCGCGCCGTCGGTGTCGGCAAGGCGTCGCCGCGCGGCCTCGTCCTTACGCACCGTCAGGCGACTGGCTGCCTTGGCGACAGGCACGGACATGGCCAATAAGGGCGCAGGAACGGTTGGTCGTTTCGTGAAAAACATGGTTTGTCCTCGCATGGGGAAATGCATCCCGCCGCCAAGGGTCAAGCGACCCGACAGGAATGCAAGTGCTGATTTTCTGCTAGTTGCCGAAGCGTAACAGCATTCCGGCGCCCATGATAGAAGCCGTGCTGCTAAAATAAACTCGCAAATAAAAGCGGCTCCGGAAAAAACTCCTTACATAAACCTCAATTAACAGCTATAAGTAAATTATCGTTTTTTGGGCCAAGCTTGGCTATCGCGGCGTCAGAGGCTCTCGACCCGCCGAACTCACTCCAAATCGTCGATCCTTTGATGTGCGGCATTACTTGCTGCACGACGACTTTTCTCATTCGAAAGACAATCTAATGAACACTGGAACCGTAAAGTTCTACAACGGCCAGAAGGGCTTTGGCTTCATCGAACAGGCTGACGGCGGCAAGGACGTGTTCGTCCATGTCAGCGCGCTTGAACGTGCAGGCTTCTCCGGCCTCGCCGAAGGCCAGAAGCTCAATTTCGAGCTCGAGCGCGACACCAAGGGCCGCGAGTCGGCCACCAATCTTCAGCTGCTCTGATTGATCGGATCGAAGGACGCTGACCACGGATGTACTGGCAGCGTCTCTCTCGGTTCGCTTCCGAGCACGGCTGAAGTGAGGAAAGCGGGGCATTGCTCCGCTTTTCGTCCATTAACGGAGTTGCTGTCATGACCGGGCGCACCAAGCACTCGACCGTCCATTTCGACAAGCCGTTCGCCTTGCGTGGATTGGAAGAAATCCAGCCGGCGGGCGACTACGATATCGACGAGGATGAGGAAATGATCGACGGCATATCCTGGATCGCCTACCGGCGCGTTGCCACCTACATCCACCTGCCCGCCCGGTCTTCCAATCTGCTCACCAGCCAGGTTCTGGCCATCGACCACGCCGAACTCGAAGCCGCGCTGCGGCAGGACCAGGAACAGCTCGCATGATCAGGTTCACAAAGGGACCGGCTACAGCCCCGCGCGTGGAAAAGCCGTCGCATCGCTTCGCGGTCGGCCAGATGGTCCGGATCAGGAGCCGGGTCGGCATCGCGGTGAAGGACGCGGAGACCTTCCACGTCAAGGCGACATTGCCGGCCAAGGACGGCTCGCCGCAATACCGGATCCGCAGCGACAGCGAGAGCCACGAGCGGGTCACCACGGAAGACAATCTCGAGGGGGTCGAAGCGGCGGCCGGATAGGCGCGACGTTTCACTGGCAAGGAGGAAATGATCATGGCCAAGGGCCAACAACGCAGCAACCGCGAAACCAGAAAACCCAAGAAGGAAAAAGTCGCCGTGAAGGCGGCTGCCCCATTCGGCTCCCAGGTCAAACAGGCAGAAACCGCCCCCTACAAGGGCAAGCCGAAAGGCTGACGCACGGCCCCGAAAATCGTCTGCGATCTCCGGGATCAGGCGGCTGGAGGCGAATGTGAACTTCGTCATCGAATTTTATCGCCTGCGCGAAGAAGACGGCGCGCACGCCACCCTCGACCGGGTTCCGCTCGAAGCGGCGAACCTGGAATCGGCAATCGACATCGCCGGCTCGCTTTTCCACACACTCGCCATGCCGCAGATCCCGGACCACGTCCGCGTCTGCGACTGGTCCGGCCGTGAGCTCTAGCCGGACCGGTTTCCGGCGAAGAGCCAATCTGGCCGTGACTGATCGCCGATAGGGCGGTCGCCCTTACCTCCAGTTTCGGCGCCATGGTCCCCTGCCCTGCAGGCGTTCGACGCTCGATAAGCCAAATATCGTCGGCCCGGCCTTGCGGGTGCCTCTCATTCCTCCGGTTCGGTGGTGAATTGCAGCGGGTAGCCCTTGGCCTTTCCAGCCTCGGTCGCCCGCGTCGCCTTGGTCTCGGCGACGTCCCGGGTGAACACCGCGACGACGCAGACGCCACGCTGATGGGCGGTGATCATCACCCGATGCGCTTGGTCCTCCGACATGTGGAACTCGCCCTTCAGCACCGTGACGACAAAGTCGCGCGGCGTGAAGTCGTCGTTGAGCAGGATGACCTTGTGTAGCTTCGGCCGCTCGGTCTTCGGGCTGACCTTGGTGTGGGGAGCAGTGGTGATTTCGGGCATGGCAAGCGAGCCTCATGCGCGGGCGTCTACAGTATGGGATCGATCGACCCGCTCCGCAACGCCGCACCCAGCCCTGCGGCCGGAACCATCGCCGTACCCGGCCATTGAGAGGCAGGTCCGACGAAAAAAGTTGGACACGGATGTCGGAAAGGGCACCGGCCGTTCGTCCTTGCAATGTCACAACACGAGGAGAAGAAGCATGTCCTATGTCGATGGGTTCCTGCTCGCCGTGCCGAAAGGCAAGATCGAGGCCTACAAGGAGATGGCGCGCACCGGGAGCGAGGTCTGGAAGGACCACGGCGCAATCGCCTATGTCGAGTGCCTGGCCGACGACGTGCCCTATGGCGAAGTCACCTCGTTTCCCCGCGCGGTGCAGGCCACGGACGACGAGATTGTCGTCTTCTCATGGATCGTCTACCGCTCGCGCGAGGAACGCGACGAGATCATGAAGAAGGTGATGGCCGACCCGCGCTTGCAGGGCGATCCGGCGTCATGGCCGTTCGACGGCAAGCGCATGATCTATGGCGGCTTCAAGCCGTTCATCGAAAGCTGAAGGCGCCCGAAGCAATGGCGGTTGCCGGCAGCAGCCGGCGGCCGCCCGCTTGACCGCATCAGACGTTCCGTCAATAACAGCAACCCGCATAGGCTGAATGCGCAATTCGTTTCGCGCATAGGTAGATCATGCACGCTGAGATGGAACCGTTCGATGCAGCGCCTTACGACTTTTGACGTTCCCGCACGAGACCGCCTGTCCTACCTGCACGATTTCGTCGCCCGCCATGTCGCGGGCCTGCGCTTCCGGCCAGCCGATGCCGACAGCTTTGCGTTTGACGTCTCCGCCTACTTCCTCGACGCCGGCACGACGATCGGCACCGCGTGCTATTCGGCCGTGCTCGGCGAACGCCCCAAGGACCTGATGGCCGCAGACGGCCGCCAAGACTATCTGATGACTATCCATACCACGGATTATGAGGTCGCAATCGCCGGCAAGCCGCCGCTGTCGATCAGGGCCGGCGACATCACCCTGGTCAACGAGGCCACGGCCATGGCTTTCGCCTTGCCGAACACGCTGCTCAAGGTCGTGGCCCTGAACGAGGCGCGGCTTGCAGCGATAGCGCCCCGTGTCCGCACGCAGGCGTTTCACCACATTCCGGCGCAAGCCGGGGGTGCCGCGCTGCTGACTGGATATGCCGACCTGCTGCGCGCCGCAGCACCCGACGGCGAAGCCGGTCGTACGCTTGCCGGCAATCATCTCTACGACCTCGCGGCCCTCGTCGTGCAAGGCGCGACGAACGCCGCCGCCGAACCGGTTCGCGCCAGCCTGGGTGCCGCGCGGCTGGAACTGGTCAAGGCCGAGGTGCTACGCCACCTGACCGATCCCGAACTGAACGTCAGCGTAATAGCCCGGCGTCAGGGCGTGACCCCGCGCTATATCCAGCGGCTGTTCGAGCAGGAAGGCTCGACCTTCTCCGAGTTCCTGCGCGATGCCCGGCTCGACCTCGCCGTCCGTTCGCTCGGCAATGGCGGCGCAGCCACGATCTCAGCCATTGCCTTCGACGCCGGCTTTGGCGACCTGTCCTATTTCAACCGTGCCTTTAGGCAGCGCTTCGGCACGACGCCGAAGGAGATCAAGGCCGCAGCCCTGCGCCGCCGCCAGTAGTTCGGGCCTTTCCGGTTCGCACCAGTCCGCATCTGTTCGTCCCCAGCCAAGACCGCGCCAGCCGCGCCGTCGTAGAGCAGTGCCGTGGCGGACCGATGCATCCGACGGGCGGGGGCGCTCTTCGAACGCATGCGTGGCCGGCCATCGCCGGACCGCCGACTGGGCAGAGTCGGCGGTCCGCGCATGGGCCGTCTCCACGGAGTTCGCGCCATCTCCAGCGAAATCGAGAGATCCATGAAAACAGCGATTGCATTGATGTTGTGCGGCGTGCTCGCCGCCTGCAGCCAGACGACCTCGACAACCAGCACGACGAAAACAGCCGGAGCGCCCACGGCGGCGGCCCAGGTCGCGCCCAAAGGCAAAGCCGGGAAGATGACGGCCGAACAGCGCTGCGAGGAAGCCATGCGCAAGGCGACCAAGGCGCAGACCAACGCCGCCATGCTCGGCGGCGCGCTGTCGATGGTCGGCGGCTTCGGCGGCCTTGGTCGCGGCGGCGCGATCGCCGCGCAGGCCGCGTCTGTCGGCGGTTCGCTGATGCAGGCCAAGGCCCAGGACGATGCCGGCAAGGCACTGGAAGCGGAGTGCATGGGATGACCGTGCTTTCCCTGCTCAAGCGCCATCTCGCCGGCAGTCTGCTGGCGGCAAGCCTAGCCCTCGGCGCGTTCGTGCTGCCGGCTCGGGCATTGACGTTCGATGAGGTCGGCAAGGTGGTGCAGCTACTCACCGAGTTGGAGCCGGAACTCGGCCGCCTCGCCTATGACGAAGAGGAGGCCGACCAATGGTTCGAAGACGATGCCGGCCTCGAGGGCCGCATCGCCAAGGCCGGCTTCAGCCGCGAAACCTGGAAGCAGGCGCTCGACGCCACCTTCCGGGGTTATCTCGCGACAATCGCCACCGAAAGGTTCGAAGCCACATTCTCGGGCCTGACGGAAAGAGTCGATGCCAGCGATCTGAATGACGAGCAGAAGGCCGAGATGCGCAGCTTCGTCGAGACCAAGATCGCCGAGACACAGGCCCTGCGCGCCGAAGGCCGGCAATATGTCGACGTGGTGCAGCCTTATGCGGCCAGGCTGAACGAGTTGTTGGGCGATCAGGAAGAGTGAGGCTTCTTTCCTTCTCCCCTTGTGGGAGAAGGTGCCTGAACGAAGTGTAGGCGGATGAGGGGATTGGACGAAGCGCGATGCATGACACCCCGCGCTGAGGGGTGGTAGCACTCCGGCCAACACCCCTCATCCGTCTCGGCGCTGCGCGCCGATCCACCTTCTCCCACAGGGGGAGAAGGAAAAGATCGCTACCGCCTGAGCACCGCCGACAGCACATCGCGGATACCGATGGCGCCGACGAATCGCGACTGGTCGTCGAACAGCGCCACAGGCGACGTCTGCGAGCGGTGCATGGCGAGCATCACCAACTTGAGCGAGGTTCCGGGCTTGGCCCAGAACACGTGCGAGGCCTCGTCGGACGATTTTTCGATGTCGTCGACGGACACCCATACGGCCGGCTGGCCGTTGCGCTCGGCGGCGGCGACAAGACCCTGCGCGTCGATCTTGAAGCGTGTCGTCTTGCGCCGGTCGAGCCAGACCCAGCCCTTCCCCGCATCTTCGAGATCGCGGCGGTCGCGCATGACGTTCCATGCCGTCAGCACCGACAGCGGGTTCACATTGGCGATGAAGTCGCGGACATAGTCGTTGGCCGGACGCAGCACGATGTCCTCGGGTGGTCCGGACTGGACGATGCGCCCGCCTTCCATGATGGTGATGGTGTTGCCGATCTTCAGCGCTTCCTCGAGATCGTGGCTGACGAAGATGATCGTCTTCTTCAGCGTCTTCTGCAGCTGCAGCAGCTCGTCCTGGAGCTTGGTGCGGATCAGCGGATCGAGCGCCGAGAACGGCTCGTCCATCAGAAGGATCGGCGCCTCGGTGGCGAAGGCACGCGCCAGGCCGACGCGCTGCTGCATGCCGCCCGAAAGCTCATGGGCGTATTTCTTCGCCCAGGGCGTCAGGTTGACGAGGTCGAGCTGCTTGCCGACCTTCTGCTTGCGCTCGGCTTCCGGCATGCCGGCAAGTTCGAGGCCGAGGCCGACATTCTCCTCGACCGTCCGCCAGGGCAGCAGGCCGAACTGCTGGAACACCATGGCGACCTGATGCTGGCGCAGCCGCCGCAGCGTGGCCTCGTCGCAGGAGACGACGTCGACCATCTTGTCGCCGTCCTTGACCATGACCTGGCCGCGCGAGACGATGTTGAGGCGGTTGACGGCACGCAGCAGCGTCGACTTGCCCGAACCGGACAAGCCCATCAGCACCGAGATCTCGCCCTCGTTGACGGTGAGATTGGCACCCGCGCAGCCGAGCACGTTGCCGGTCTTTTCGAGGATCTCGGCGCGACTGGCGCCGCTGTCTATCAGATTGAGCGAGCCTTTGGTGTCGTTACCGAAGACGATGTCGACATTCTTGAAATCGACGGCAATGTTCATTTCTTGCCTCCCACCCCGATACGCGTCATCCGGTCGAGCACGATGGCGAGAACCACGATGGCCAGCCCCGCCTCAAGCCCGAGGTCGATCTTGCGTGAGCCGAGCGCGCGGTTGATTTCCGTTCCGAGGCCACCGGCGCCGATCAGGGCGGCGAACACCACCATCGACAGCGACAGCATGATGCACTGCGTCAGCCCCGCCATGATGGTGGGCAGCGCCGCCGGCAGCTCGACCTTCCACAACAGCTGCCGCTTGGTAGCGCCGAACGCCTCGCCGGCCTCGATAATGGCCTTTGGCACCGAAACGACGCCGAGATGGGTGAGACGCACCGCCGTCGGGATGACGAAGATGATGGTGACGATCAGGCCCGGCGCGTTGCCGAGGCCGAACAAAGTGAGCACCGGGATCAGGTAGACGAAGGTCGGCAGCGTCTGCATCAGGTCGAGCACCGGCAGCATGACGCGGTAGACCTTGGGCTTGTGCGCGGCCCAGATGCCGAGCGGCACGCCGATCAGCATCGAGGCTGCGGCTGCGGCGACGACCAGCACCAGCGTTTCCACCGTTTGCTTCCAGAGGCCCTGGTTGATGATGAACAACAGCCCCAGTGCGACGCCGATCGCCAGCGCCCGCGAGCGCTGGAGATACCAGGCCAGCAGCGCGATGAGCGCGACCAGCGCGACCGGCGGCAACAGCAGCAGCGCATCGACCAGCCCGTCGAGCAGCAGGTTGAGGCCGTTGGAAAAGCCGCGGAAGATGGCGTTGAAGTTGTCGGTGAGGAAAGTGAAGAATGCCTTGCCCCAAAGGCCGATCGGAATCTTGTAGGCGGCCAGCAAGCTCGATACCGGATCCATCTGTCCCCTCTCTATTGCTTTCGCAGGCACCGGTCGCGCCGGCGCTTCTCGCTTAACTTGATACGAAAAAGGGCAGCTGTCTCGCTTCGCTGCCCTTCATCATGTCATTTTGTCGGCAAGGACGCAGGCTTAGCTTGCCAGCGCCGCCTTCACCGCAGCCGAAGCATCGCCGCCATCGAAGGTGGTGACGCCGTCGAGCCACTTGGTGGGCGCGTCGGGATTTGCCTTGAGCCACTCCTTGGCGACGTCGTTGGCAGCGCCGCCCTTCAGGATCGCATCCATCATGGCATTTTCCATGGGAAGATCAAATTTCAGGTTGGAAATGAACTTACCGACATTCGGGCACTCGGCGACGTAACCCTTGCGCACGTTGGTGCTGACCGTTGCGGGGCCGAAGCCCGAGTCGCCCATGCCGTCGAGATAGGTGATCTTCATCTCGCCCATGACAGGATGCGGCGTCCAGCCGAGGAAGGCGATCCACTGATTGTCTTTCATCGCCTGCTCGGCCTGCGTCAGCATGCCAGCTTCAGACGACTCGACCAATTCGAAGCCCTCAAGGTTGTCGGCCGGGTTCTTGATCATGTCGAGGATGATGCGGTTGCCATCGTTGCCGGCTTCGATGCCGTAGATTTTAGCGCCGAACTTGTCCTTGAACTTGCCGAGGTCGGTCAGCGTCTTGACGCCAGCTTCCGCGACATAGTTTGGCACGACGATGCCATACATCGGCCCGGTCAAATTCACGCTGATTGTCTCGACCGAGCCGTCAGCAGCGTAGTCCTTGATGTCGTTGGCCATCGAAGGCATCCAGTTGCCGAGGAAGACATCGAGGTCATTGTTCTTGAGCGAGGCATAGGTGACCGGGACAGAGAGCTGGATGACCTCCGGCTCGTAGCCCAGTGCTGTCAGCAGCACCGAGGCGACACCAGTTGTTGCAGTGATGTCAGTCCAGCCAACATCCGACAGACGTACCTTCTTGCAGCTCTCGGCGTCCCCCGCGTAAGCGGCACCGGCAGTCATGACCGCCGACACGCCGATGGCGGCGGCGAGTGTTATCATGCGCGACATATGTAGATTCTCCCATTCGTATTTTTAACGGCAACGCGATAGTGTTGTTGTTCGTCTTTGTCGCGAGCCAAACACCATTTTCCTTTGGATTCAAGTGACATGACGCAGCGACACACGCCGCGGGCTGATCCATCAGCGACATCGCGAAGGTTTTTTGCGGTGGATGGCGAAGCTGCCCTCTCCCCGCGCCCGCCAGCTTGGGCTTAAGGAAGCACATGGCCAAGCTCTACTTCCACTATGCCACGATGAACGCCGGCAAGACGACCATGCTTCTGCAGGCGTCCTACAACTACCGCGAGCGCGGCATGACGACGATGCTGTTCGTCGCCGGCCACTACAGCAAGGGCGACACCGGCTACATCTCGTCGCGCATCGGCCTTGAGGCCGGCGCCGAAATGTTCCGCCACGGCGACGACCTGTTCGCCCGTATCGCCGAGCATCACGATCATACGACAGTGCATTGCATCTTCGTCGACGAGGCGCAGTTCCTTGAAGAAGAACAGGTCTGGCAACTGGCGCGGGTTGCCGACCGGCTGAATATCCCGGTCATGTGCTACGGCCTGCGCACCGATTTCCAGGGAAATCTGTTCAGCGGTTCGCGCGCTTTGCTCGCCATCGCCGACGATTTACGCGAGGTGCGCACCATCTGCCGTTGCGGCCGCAAGGCCACGATGGTGGTCCGCCTCGGCCCCGACGGCAAGGTGGCGCGCCAGGGCGAGCAGGTGGCAATCGGCAAGGATGTCTATGTCTCCTTGTGCCGGCGCCACTGGGAAGAAGAGATGGGCCGCGCCCAGCCAGATGATTTCATCGGATTTGCATCGCGGAGCTAAGTAGCTTCGCCTTAAATGTTTTCGCCGGGCGCTTGCGTCTTTCAATCGATAGATGCGGCACATATATTCGGCGCCACTGTCCCGCATTCGACACCGGAGGAACGTATGGCAACGCTGCAGAATTTCGATGCCGAAATCGCCAAGACCAAGCAGGTCGTGGAAGAAATGCGGACCAAGATCGAAAAATCGGGCACCGTGCTCGACACCATCGCCAAGACTGACGAGAAGATCGGCGCCAGCGATTTCGACATCGAGAATGCGCGCATCCAGGATGTTCTCAAGCAGCAGAAGGTGATGGAAGGCAACATCGCCGACTTGATCATCGGCCTTGAAGACGCCACCAACGTGTTCGGCTCCGAATTCGAGAGCATGAAGAGCTTCACCGGCTGGGAAACCTTCGTCGGCATCTTCTCCGATTCGAGCAAGCAGCGCATGCGCACCGACCGTGTGCGCAACATGTCACTGGCCGGCAACCTGCAGGAACTCCTGGTCAAGTCCGACACCATCGTCGGCATCCTGAAGGCACAGAAGGACGTGCTCGACGCGCGCTATAAGACCTCGGAGACCAGCCTGTCCCAGGTCATCGAGCGCCGCAAGTCGACGATGTCGAACCTCGAGGCGGTCCAGAAGCGCATCGAGGAGTTGAACCCGCTTCTCCTCGACATCGAAAACAAGATCGCGGCGTCGACCAGCCAGAAGGAGCGCACCGACCTCGAATCCGAACGCTCCAAGCTCGCCACTGAATACAACGAGAAGCAGGCCAAGGAGCAGGAACTGCTGGCCGAGAGCCAGACGCTCGAGCGCTACACTTCGATGTTCCAGACCTTCGTCGATTCGCTGAACAACCAGATCGCGGCGCAGAACACGCTGATCAACAAGCTGACCATCGATACCGAACAGCGCATCGTGCTCTACAAGGCGCTGGAGGACTCGCTGAAGACCGCGGCCCAGCAGGACGTCGCCCACAAGATCAACACGCTGGGCTCCAAGGTCGACAACACCGCCGAGGAGACGATGGCCGGCATCGGTGCGGCCGCCCAGAAGCACATCGGCGACCTGCTCGAAATGCACGAGAAGAACATGGTAGCGACTGCCGACATCCAGCGCCGCAAGAAGCTGGCCGACGACGCCTTTGCCCGCCGCTTCGACGATGTGCTGAAGAAGCATAACGCTTCGGACTACGTGCAGTCGTAACGACTATTCAGATGAGAGCCCTGCGCTCCGTCGCGCGCCCCTCTGGCCTGCCGGCCATCTCCCCCACAAGAGGGGAGATCAGGTGGCAGCTCAGACTTCGCCAATCTTCGGCGTTGAAAGTGGGGCAAAGGCGCAGATGGCGGCTGATCTCCCCCCTTGTGGGGGAGATGTCCGGCAGGACAGAGGGGGGCAACGTCGAGCCCATGCATTCGAGATTTCACCCATGACCCCCACCGACGACCCGGCCGTCCGCTATTTCGATGCGATCAAGGCGGCGCTGAGCGGGCTGGAAATCTTCATGCGCGACGACCGCTCGCCGCTCTACAGGCACGGCATCGTGGCGAAGATCGCGGCCGAGTACATCTCGCGGCTGGAGCGGTCGTTCGCTTGCTGGCGCAACCGGCTGGGCTTTATGGAGACCTTCAAGATTTCGCGCGCCGAAAGCGGTTTTCCGGTGTTCCAGAACGTGCTGGAACTGGAAAACGACCGCAAGACGGCGGCGCAGCGTCTGGCCAGCATCCCCCCGCCCGGCGAGCTGCGCGAGGAGATGGCCGACTTCATCCTGCGCCACAAGGAATTCCCCGAGGCGCTGCAACGCTCGATGGCCGAGCGGCTGTATCTCGAGGACGTCAAGGACGGCGTGACCTTCAGCCCGTTCATCCTGGCGCAGACGGCCAAGGTGTCGGTCAACCCGAAGTCGATGCGGCCCTATTATCTCGTACATTGGGGCAGCTTCGACGGCAGCGCCAATCTGCCGATGATCTATATGGCCACGGTCGAGGATTCATCCGAGGCGATGGTCGAGCAACTGGTCGACAACAACGGCAAGCTCAACGAGAAGATCGACATTCCCCTGCCCGTCGACGGCCTGCTCAATCCCGACCTGGCCCACCGCTTCGACGACTTCACCGAGAAGAACTCGACCTACTCGCTGTCGCCGCTGACGATTGCTACTAATCTCGACAAGGATTTCCCCGAACTGCACCCCAAGCAGCTCAGGCGGCTGGTGCTCGGCCCGTTCTATTCGGCCGGCATCACCGAGCACAATTCGGCGGTGGCCGAAGTGCTGTCCAAGGTGCGCAAGGCCGAAAACGCCTGGCTGCTGACCTGGACGATCCAGGAGGTTTATTCCAAGGCCGAGAAGCCGGGGCGCAAGGGCCTGTGGTCGAGCGAGCCGGCAAGCGAGGAGTTCTTCATCAACACCGACGACCTCGAAGCCGCGCGCCAGGGCGTGTCGAGCTACGAGAAGCACGCGTTGATCCCGCACGAGGCCTACCAGGCGCTCTATGCCGCCGGCGAAGCCGAGAAGATCTTTGGCGGGTACAAGGTGCACATCCTGTCGAAGGGACAGGTGATTAGCGATGTGTAGCGCGCGACCGGCTTGGGTTGGCTCAGCCCCTCACCCTTACCCTCTCCCCGTGAAGAACGGGGAGAGGGAGGCGTCGACGGCGCGGTCAGCCTCCTTCTCCCCGTCCTCACGGGGAGAAGGTCCGGCAGGGGATGAGGGGCAGCGCCAACGCTCCCCTGAACGAGCGAGGGTTCAATGGACACCGGCCTGACTGCGATTTCGGAAGCCGACATCGAAAAGCACCGCGCCATCGCGCAGAGCTTCATCACCCGCATCGTCGTGCTGGAGGATTCCTCCGGCCAGTCGGGTACGGCACTGGCCGGCACCAACCGGCGCTTTGTCTCCACTGTGTCGACCGGCTCGATCCGCAAGACGCGCGAGGTCGAGCTGCAGAAGACCGTCGCAGCCATCCGCCCCGACGACCAGCTGATGTCGATCCCCCAGCACACCCTGCTGTTCCGCGCCCGCCGCGGCATTGCGGTGGCGCTGGCCGTCTCCGACGTGTTCTCGCGCTCGACCGATCTCGAGGCGCTGCAGGCCAAGAATGCGCGGACGCCGCTGGAAGGCGACGAAGCCAGCCATTTCAAGAAGCTGCTGTCGGCCTCGGCCTATGTCGCAGCCTTCACACTTGCCTCCTATCTCGCCCAGCTGATCGACAGCGACGGCGAAGCGCCGAACGATGTCACCGAACCTGACTTCCTGTTCGACACGCCGCAGGATGCGGTGAAATCGATCGTCTCGGGCCTCGACCGCGCGCTTGCGGGCGCCAAGGACGATGCCGATCTTCTGACGCGCGGCCGCGCCTTCGCTCGTGTCGCGATCGAGGGCCTTTTGCAGCGCAAGGGTCGTTTCGACGGGCTCGGCGCCTTCGAGAATGCCCATATCCGCATCGACGCCGACGACTTCACCCTCGACGGCTTCGACGTCGCGCCGGGCAAGAAATCCAAGCCGCTGGTGATGACCTTCAAGAAGCCGCAGGAGGTCGTCGGCAACCACATCGCCAAGTTCCAGTCGGTCCGGCTGGCCAAGATGCTGATGGCCTATGACTTCGACCGCGAGCTGAACCCGTTCGTCGAGCTGGGCGGTTTCCTGTTCACCTTCATCGGCGACGGTGCGCCCGGCACCGGCAAGACGACGCTGATCCAGATGATCGCCGGCCTGGTCAACAACTACTGCCAGGTCGCCGGCTATCCCTTCGCCTACGAGAATTTCGGCGTCGACCAGATCTCGTCCTACCAGGGCAAGTCGGGCCAGAACTGCCGCCAGTTCATCAACAACGTGCTCAACCCGCGCGCCATCGGCTTCGGCACCATCGACGACATCGACCAGGTGGCGGCGAAGCGCTCCGATGATCGGGCCTCCGCCGGCCAGCAGGAAATCACCGGCGTCCTGATGGACGCCTTTGCCGGCGCGGGCACGGTCGTGCGCGGCAACTGCTCCTTCGGCATGTTTTCCAACTATCCCGAAAATGTCGACGACGCGCTGCGCCAGCGCGCCGGCGCCCGCTGGCTGGTCGACGGGCCGCAGACCCGCGACGACTACATCGACATCTTCGTGCTGCTCGCCGGCAAGAACCACAAGATCCCGCTCGGCGAGCACGAGCTCTATGCCGCGCAGGAGATCCAGCGCGCCGTGACCGAGGCCTATGAGGAGCATGCCAGGCCGCAGGAAGACGGGCTGGAAAAAGTCTACGACCGCTTCATGAAGGACAATGGCGCGCCCAACACCCTCGCCGATGTCGGCACCTACTTGCACATGATCAAGGAGGCCGAACCGCGCTTCACCGGCCGCGCCATCAAGAACGTCACCGACGCGATCAAGATGCGCGCCATGGACATCGAGCTGCCGGAAGATTGGTTCGAAAAGCCCGAGACCTTCATGCACAAGGGTTACGACGAGAAGAAGGCGATGATCGAGGAGCTGCGCGGACCGTTCTCGATGGACATGGTGATGCAGGAGATCAACCGCTACGCCGACTCGGAATTCCGCTACTCCGACAAGTCGGACGATGCGGCGGTATCCAAGCTGCTCCGCGACGCAAGGCTACGCGAACGCGCGGCGAAGGAGATGGAGGAGCTGAAGGCGAAGGGGCTTTGGAATGCTTGACTGGCTATCAGGCTCATCTCAGGATTTTCCAAGATTCGTTGAGCACGTCGGGATGCGAGACCTATATCTCTTGTGGGTGCAGGCGACGATAATAACCATATATTTGAATTTTCCTGCGATAAGAAGTGTGGTTTGTATTAGATATAAAATAAAATATGCATCAAAAAGCTTGAATATCGAAAATAAAAATGTCGAATTTTACGGAGAAGCCGCAGAGATATTTGGAAAATTTGTCACAAATCTGGTCTGTTTGGCGCTAGCTTACATACTCGCGTTGCTTCTTTGGTTTGGTGTCTAGATGGACCTCCTCCGCGACAACGAGCTCATCTACGGCCGCCTGCTGCCGGTCGACGAGCCGCATCTGATCGACCGTTACAACAAGGCGCTCAAGGCGTTCGGGCTCGAACCGACAAAGCTGAAGAGTTTCGAGATCGACCGCACCGGCTTCTCGCCCGAGATCGCCGAGGAGCTGGGCGACTACCAGTATCTCGACCCCAACGAGGTCAACCGCCGTTTCATCATCCTGACGCCGTCGCAGATCGACCTGCCGGTGGTGCACACGGCGTTCTCCAACACCTCGCAGCTTTTGTTCGAATTCATGTCGAAGAACCAGCGCGCCATCGACGCGCTGACGATCAAGGACGTGATCTACGGCGAGATCGAGGATTCGGTGTCCAAGGTCGAGGACATCGAGGACCTGTTGTCGATCAACCAGGTCGAGTTCCGCGTGCTGTCGGCCGAGGACGTGCTCGGCAAGGCCGCCGAGCTCGGCAAGCTGGTCGACAAGCTGAAGCAGGAGCCCGAGGCCTGGCGCGACGACGAAATGCTCACGCGCATGGTCGAGCTCGCCAAGGTCTGCGGCGACATCCGCGAGAACGCGCTGGTGCCCGACCAGGTGATCTTCCGCCACAACGCCTTCTGGACCAGCCATTTCGGCGGGCTCTACGTCTTCGTCGACCGCGACGTGACGACGGTGATCTCCGATCCATCGGCGCCTGGCTTCCGCCGCTCGCGGCCATGGCAGGTGAGCTACCTGTCGATCCGCGACGCCGACAAGGTGTTCAAGTTCCTGGCCTCTACCGGGCGCCTCGACCTGCCGCGCGCTTCGTGGATCGAAAGCTCCGGCTATCTCGAGCACCGGGCCGAGATGGCGGTCAGGGCGCTGATCCGCGCCGCCGAGCCGAAGCGCGACCTGGGCAAGGTCGACAAGGTCTGGCTGCAGACCTGGATCCACAGCCATGCCGACGCGATCAACAGCGACGGCACCTTCCCCTTCCTCAACGGCGCCAAGCGCGAGATCTCCCAGCTCGGACAGCTCAGGCTCGAAGACGTATTTCCGCTGCATCGCTTTCTGGTGGTGCGCGCCAAGCCCGATCATCCCGACGCCTGGCTGACCAACCGGCTGATCTCGGAATTCGTGCCGTCCGACTTCGTGTCGCGCTATGTCTTCAACAAGCAAGGCTTCTACAAGGACTATGAAGAGCTCAGCGAGACCTGGCGATCCAATGTTGTGGACACGTTGAAAAGCTCATATCTGAAAGACAAGGCAGCGTTCCGCGCACAGCTTTACGGCCTGACCGACTGAGGGGGTTCCATATGCTTGATCCGATCGTGAGTTTCTTCACCCGGATATTCCAGTTGATCGGCCGCGGCCTCGGCTTCGTCATCGGCATCCTGCTCTTGCCGTTCATCTGGCTCGGTCGCTGGTACGTCCAGCGCGGCTGGATCCTCAAGAGCGCGCTCGGCGCGGCCATCCTCGGCCTGGTGGCACTCTACGGTTACTTCGTCTGGAACACGCAGGTCTGGACCAACTTCAACCCCGACTATGTCGCGGCGCATAATTTCGAGAACCGCAACGTTTCGGCCGGCGAGCAGGTCGTCGCCGGCGGCGGCACCGACACCGCGCGCACCTGCGGCCGTTCGGCCATCGCCGACATCTCGGCCGAACTGACCAATTTCAACGTCAACGAGAATGCCTGGATCTCGTCGATGATCCTCTACAAGACAGGCTTGTTCGGCCTGTCCTGGGACAAGACGCCGTTCCTCGACAACAAGGCCTCGTTCCAGCGCGGCATCAACCAGGCGATCCGGCGCACGACGACGGAGCTGGCCGACAATCTCGGCCGCGTGCGCGGTACCAGCCAGGTCGATTCCGACCTGCAGGACGCCCGCGGCAACATGCAGTTCGACGAATACACCTGGTATTTCGGCCTGACTCCGTTCGGTCCGAAGACGCCGACCCCGAGCTACTACCGTTCGGCGATCAAGAGCCTCAACAGCTTCAACGCCCGGCTGGAGAAATGCGAAGCGGTGTTCGACGCCCGCGCCGACAACCTGATCCAGTTCATCGACCGCATTTCCAACGACATCGGCGCCACCTCAGCGATCCTCAAGGACCGGGCCGAGAACTTCAACAATGGCTGGTTCGACCCGCGCGCCGACGACCGCTTCTGGTTCGCCTATGGCCAGCTCTACGGCTACTACGGCCTGCTGAAGGCGACCCATGCCGATTTCGAGGACGTGCTGCGCAGCCGCAACCTCGACAATCTGTGGGACACGATGGAGCAGCAGACACGTTCGGCGCTCAACATCCAGCCATTCATCATTTCCAACGGCGCCGAGGATGGCTGGTTCATGCCCTCGCACCTGATCACGATGGGCTTCTACATCCTGCGCGTGCGTTCGAACCTCGTCGAGATCAGCAACGTATTGAGCAGATAAGCGAATGGCGAATAGTGAGTAGCGAATAGTAGTACGGTAACGCAACACGCTCTGCGCGCCCGCCACCTTCCCTGCTCGCTATCCCTACTCCCTGCTCGCTATTCCCTACTCCCTATTCGCTCTCTTGCCCCTGTCGCAATCCGTGCATTGGGCGGCTGTTTTGAGACGGCAGCACGGAGTAGTGTCGCGTTTCTATGCGCCCACGAGCATGGGTGCTGCTGCCCGCTCACGCAAAGTCTGAATTCCGGAGGAGCCGTCATGGCCGAGCACAAGACCGACATCCAAATTGCCCGCGCGGCAAACAAGAAACAGATCCAGGAGATCGGCGCCAAGATCGGCATTCCGACCGAGCATCTGCTGCCTTACGGCCACGACAAGGCCAAGATCTCGGCCGAGTTCATCGCCAATGCGCGCAAGAACAAGGACGGCAAGCTGATCCTGGTCACCGCGATCAACCCGACGCCGGCCGGCGAAGGCAAGACCACCACCACCGTGGGCTTGGGCGACGGCCTCAACCGCATCGGCAAGAAGGCCGTGGTCTGCATCCGCGAAGCCTCGCTCGGACCCAACTTCGGCGTCAAGGGCGGTGCAGCGGGCGGCGGTTATGCCCAGGTCGTGCCGATGGAGGACATGAACCTCCACTTCACCGGCGACTTCCACGCCATCACCACCGCCCACAACCTTTTGTCGGCGCTGATCGACAACCACATCTACTGGGGCAACGAGCTCAACATCGACACCCGCCGCGTCGTCTGGCGCCGCGTCATGGACATGAACGACCGGGCGCTGCGCGAGATCAACTGCTCGCTCGGCGGCGTCGCCAACGGCTTCCCGCGTGAAGCCGGCTTCGACATCACGGTTGCCTCGGAAGTCATGGCGATCCTGTGCCTGGCGACCGACCTCAAGGATCTCGAAAAGCGCCTCGGCGACATCATCGTCGCCTACCGCCGCGACAAGAGCGCCGTCTATGCCCGCGACCTCAAGGCCGACGGCGCCATGGCCGTGCTGCTCAAGGACGCGGTCCAGCCGAACCTGGTGCAGACGCTGGAAAACAACCCCGCCTTCGTCCATGGCGGCCCGTTCGCCAACATCGCGCATGGCTGCAACTCGGTGGTCGCCACCACGACCGCGCTGAAGCTCGCCGACTATGTCGTCACCGAAGCCGGCTTCGGCGCCGATCTCGGGGCCGAGAAGTTCTTCGACATCAAGTGCCGCAAGGCTGGCCTCAAGCCGGCGGCGGCGGTCATCGTCGCCACCGTGCGCGCGATGAAGATGAACGGCGGCGTCAAGAAGGAAGACCTCGGCAAGGAAAACGTCGAGGCGGTGAAGAAGGGCTGCGCCAACCTTGGCCGCCACATCGAAAACGTCAAGCAGTTCGGCGTGCCGGCGGTGGTGGCGATCAACCACTTCTACTCCGACACCGACGCCGAGATCGCGGCGATGAAGGAGTATGTCGCGGCGATGGGCGAAGAAGCCATCGTCTGCAAGCACTGGGCCCATGGTTCGGCCGGCATCGAGGAGCTCGCCCACAAGGTGGTCTCGCTTGCCGAGAGCGGCGCCTCGCAGTTCGCCCCGCTCTATCCCGACGACATGAAGCTGTTCGACAAGATCGACACCATCGTCAAGCGCATCTACCGCGGCTCGGAGGCGATCGCCGACAAGTCGGTGCGTGACCAGCTCCATGCCTGGGAAGCCGCCGGCTACGGCCACCTGCCGGTGTGCATGGCCAAGACGCAGTACTCGTTCTCGACCGATCCCAACCTGCGCGGCGCGCCCACCGGCCATGTCGTGTCGGTGCGCGAGGTCAGGCTGTCGGCCGGTGCCGGCTTCATCGTCGCCATCTGCGGTGAGATCATGACCATGCCGGGCCTGCCCAAGGCTCCGTCATCGGAAAAGATCTTCCTCAACGAGGCAGGCCAGATCGAAGGCCTGTTCTGAGATAAAACGGACTTCCCTAAAAGCTCGGCCGCCGCGACATCGCGGCGGCCGACTTCGTTTGCGCGGATCAGAAGATCCCGTTCACCGGCAATCCCAGCGCCATCGCCCCGGCATACTGCGCCTGCGGGCCGGCCTGGAGCGGATGGAAGCGCGCGCCCTGCATGTCGCGGAAGCGGCGTTCGAGCCCGCGTTCGCGGTAGAAGGACGCCCCGCCCGCCAGTTCCATGGCAAGGTCGACGACTTCGAGGCCGTGGCGCGCGACCAGCGCGCGTCCGATCATCACGTCATTGACGCTTTCGGCCGAGGGTGCATTGCGTTCGATCGTCTCGATCATCGAGCGGTGGGCCATCTGGGCGGCGCGCAGGGCCGTGTCCATGCGGCCGGCAAGATTGAGCACGCCCTCGCCTCCCGGCTTCTTCCGCGCGATCTCGACGGCGATGTCGCGCGCACTTTCGGCGACGCCGAGATAGACCGCGTAGATCAGCGGGAAGGCAACGGTGGCGATGATCTGGAACACCGGATGCCATTGCCGCGGCGTGCGCGAGAAGCTGACCGCCGCATCGGGGATGAACAGTCCGTCGATGACGACATCGTTCGAGCCGGTGCCGCGCATGCCGAGCGTGCGCCAGTTGTCCATGACGCTGACCTCGGGCGCCCGCATCGGCGCGCCGAAATGGATGACCTTTTCGGTGCCATCCTCTTCGCAGAGGATCGCGCCGGTCATCAGGATGTCGCCAGCGACGGCACCCGAGGTGAACGCCTTTCGCGCGGTGATGCGGTAGCCGCCATCGACCTTCTCGGCCTTGCCCGAGCCGCCGATCCAGTCGGACCCGCCACTGGAAAGTAGAATGATCTTCTCGGCCGCGATACGCTTGAGCAGGGGCTCGACCGCCGCCACCTTCTGGTGACGCCAGCGCCAGGCGGGGATCGCCACCTGATGTGTGTGCATGGCAAAGGCAAGCGCGGTCGAACCGCAGGAATGGGCGAGGATGCGCAGCATGTCGCAAAGTTCGGACACCTCGGCGCCGCCGCCGCCCAGTTCGAGCGGCACGCCGGCTTGAACCAGTCCGGCTTCTTTCAAAAGCACGTAATTCTCAGCGACGAACCGATCGCTCTCGTCGAACTTGGGAGCACGTTCCGCAAGGATCGGAGCCAGTTCATGGGCCGCGCCCACGACATCGGTGGCAACCGGAATGGTCCCACCTGCACTTGCCGTCGCGATGTTTTCAAGACTTCTCATCAAGTCGTCTCCTGGTTGACTGGCAGGTCGGGGTGGAGAATTGCGCCAAAGCCATCGCCGGTCCAGTTCAGGAACTGTACCGGTGCGCCGGGGCGGCTTTTGCGCTATGATCGCCAATTCCTCAGGGAGCGATGCGAGATGAGCGATCGCGGCGGCTACGGCCAGTTCTGCCCGGTTTCGATGGCATCCGAGGTGCTGTGCACGCGCTGGACGGCGCTGGTGGTGCGCGAAATGCTGATGGGATCGAGCCGATTCAACGACTTGCGGCGCGGCGTGCCGAGAATGTCGCCGGCCCTTTTGTCCAAGCGCCTGAAGGAACTCGAACGCGCAGGCGTGGTCCAGACCGGGCGCGGATCGGCTGGGACGGTCGAATACCGGCTGACCGATGCCGGCGAAGACCTGCGCCCGATCATCCTCGGCCTCGGCGAATGGGGCCACCGCTGGGTGGAAAGCCAGCTAACCCTCAGGAATCTCGACCCTTCTCTTCTGATGTGGGACATGCGGCGCAACCTCAATCCCAAGCCGCTGCCGCCGCAGCGCTGCACGATTCACTTTCTGTACCCCGAAGTGGCGAAATCCCAGCAGAATTGGTGGCTGGTGGTCGATGGCGGCGCGGTCGACCTGTGCAATTCGGATCCTGGCTTCGACATCGATCTCGAGGTCAAGGGATCGCTGCGCAGCATGACGTCGGTTTGGATGGGGCTGAGCGCGCTCAGGCAGGAGCTCGATTCAGGTCGCCTCGAGGTCGACGGCGACGACAGGATCGCCCGCGCCATGCAGGCATGGCTCGGCCTCAGCAGCTTCGCGCCGATGGCGCGGAACGTACCTTAGCTCGAGGCCTTCCCCGCTTCCGCCCATGCCCGGTACTCCCGCATCAGCGGCTCGAGTTCCTCCATCGTGGGGAACTCCGCAAAGCTCCTGGCGGCACCGGTTTCGGCGAAGGCCAGCCTGGTTTTGGTGAAGGTTTCCATGAACGGGCGGAACCACGCCGTCTCCTCCAGCATGGTCGGCCGCACGTTGACGAACCAGTCGACGCCCGCGACTCGGGTGAACATCCATGTCTTGCAGTGATCGCAGAACTGGTGATGCAGGTCCTGGCCATGCCGCCCGCCGATGACGGTCTCGCCTTTGGTGACCGCAAAGCCGTCGGCCGGCACCATCGCCGTCAGCGAATAGGCCGAGGACGACATCTTCTGGCAGCCCGGGCAATGGCATGCGGCGGTGCAGATCGGTGCTTTCGACACCTCGATCTCGACCCGGCCGCAGCGGCAGGTGCCCGTGAGCGGAAGCGGAATGGACGACATGGCGGACTCCCGTCTGAAGTCGGCGATCATGCAATCCCGCCGCATCGCCGTACAGGGCCAGAGCCAGATTATCGATGCGGCGCATCGCCTGACCAAATGGAGCCTGCCTGATGCGCGGTCGGCCCTCCCCTGGGGGAGAGCCGGGTGCGTCCGATGGTCAGGCAGTGACCAATTCGCGTGCCTTGAGCAGTTCGACGCAGGCATGGGCCGCTTCGGCACCCTTGACCTTGAAGTGGTCGAAGAAGAAGCGGTGATGCTCGGCGCTGTCATGATAGTTGTGCGGGGTCAGCACAGCCGACAGAACCGGCACGCCGGTCTGGAGTTGCACGTTCATCATGCCGTCGAGCACGGCCTGCGCGACGAATTCATGGCGATAGATGCCGCCATTGACGACAAAGGCAGCGCCGAGGATCGCCTGATAGCGGCCGGTTTCGGCGAGCGTCTTGGCAAACAGCGGGATTTCATAGGCGCCGGGCACGTCGAAGACGTCGACGGCGATGCGGCCGCCGCCCGGCTTCTCGATGTCGGCAACGAAGGCATTGACGCATTCGTCTACGATGTCGGCATGCCAGCGTGCGCGGATCACGGCAACGCGGCGGGTATCGAAGTCTTTCGGGGATTGCTGATTCATGGGTCCATCCTTCCGTTTCGAACCAGAATCAGGACGCACGAGACGGAATCCCGGCAGCATGCGCCACCGCTTTCCCGTTCGTTCTCTTCCATCCGGACTATGACCGTCGGCTCCGGAATCACACCGGATCTGCTGACCTTCCCGTTGCCGGAAAGCGCTCGCGGGCTTGAGTTCGAAAACCCTTACCGCCGGTGGGGACTTTCACCCCGCCCTGAGAACATTAACGCCTCCGATATGGCGGCACGGACCGGCGCTGTCAATCGCAGGAATAATAGTTTCAGCGAACTGGCCGCGCCGGATTGCCGACAACGGTGGCACCTGCCGGCACGTTCTTCGTCACCACCGAGCCGGCGCCGACGATCGCGTTGTCGCCGATCTCGATGCCGCCGAGGATGATGGCGCCGCCGCCGATCCAGACATTTTTGCCGATTGCGACCGGCCGGGCGATCTCCAGCCCGGCGCGGCGATGGACCGGGTCCTTGTGGTGCTCGGGGCAATAGACCTGCACATTGGGCCCGAACATCGTGCCGCCGCCGATGCGCACGGGCGCAGTGTCGAGGATAGTGCAGCCCGCGTTGAGGAACACGCCTTCGCCGAGATGGATGTTGAAGCCATAGGCGCAATGGAACGGCGCCTCGATACGCGCGCCCTCGCCCGCCGTACCCAGGAGCGCCTTCAGCTTGGGCGCGATGTCCCCGCGCAATGAAGGCGCAAGCGAATTGTGCTCGAAGATGGCGTTGGCAGCGGCGAGGCGCAGTGCGTCGAGCTCGGCATCGACGCAATTGTACCACGCGCCGGCGGCCATCTTCTTGCGTTCGCTCACGGCACGATCTCCTCTTCGGTACGAAGCAAAATCACAGAAGGACGAGACTGCAAAAGCTGCCATCTCTGGCCAAACGGACAGGCTGTGCTAGCCTGACGATCTGGCGGCGAGCCGGCAACTGGCGAACTGCACGACAAGAGCATTTTCGGACCAGACACATCCACGGGGGACACCGGATGATCTACCTGCTCGCGCTTCTCATCGGAATTGTTACCGGCCTCAGGGCCATGACCGCACCGGCGGCAATTGCCTGGGGCGCCTGGCTCGGCTGGCTGCCCTTGGCCGGCACCTGGGCCAGCTTCATGGGCCACTGGATCACGGTGGCGATCTTCACCGTGCTGGCGCTTGTCGAATTCGTCACCGACCAGTTGCCGTCGACCCCGAGCCGCAAGGTGCCGCAGCAGTTCGGCGCCCGCATCGTCATGGGCGCCCTGGCCGGTGCTGCGATCGGCACCGCCGGCGGCATAATGGTCGGCGGATTGGCCGCCGGCATCATCGGCGCGATCTTGGGGACGCTCGGCGGCGCGGAAGTGCGCGGCAGGCTCGCTGCCGCCTTCGGCAAGGACCTGCCGGCCGCGCTAATCGAGGACGCAGTGGCGATCCTCGGCGCCCTTCTGATCGTGAGCGCCGTCGCATGACGGCCGCCCGGAAATTCGACGCCGTCATCATCGGCTGCGGCCAGGCCGGCCCGCCTCTTGCCGGGCGCCTGACGGCAGCGGGCCAGACGGTGGCGCTGATCGAACGCAAGCTGGTCGGCGGCACCTGCGTCAATACCGGCTGCAAGCCGACCAAGACCATGGTGGCCAGCGCCTATGCCGCCCATCTCGCCCGCACCGGCGCCGACTACGGCGTTTCGACCGGCGATGTCTCGGTCGACATGAAGGTCGTGAAGGCCCGCAAGGACAAGGTGACGGTCGATTCCCGGACCAGCCTGGAAGACTGGATCGGCGGCATGAAGGGCTGCACGCTGTTTCGCGGCCACGCCAGCTTCGAAGGACCGCACGAGGTGCGCGTCGGCGACGAACTGCTGCACGGCGAACGCATCTTCATCAATGTCGGCGGCCGCGCCAACATCCCCGACATGCCGGGGATCGGCGACATCACCTATATGACCAACACGTCGATGATGGAAGTCGACTTCCTGCCGGAGCACCTGGTCGTGGTCGGCGGCAGCTATATCGGGCTCGAATTCGCCCAGATGTTCCGCCGTTTCGGTGCAAAGGTGACGGTGGTCGAAAAGGGCCTGCGGCTGATTTCGCGCGAGGACGAAGACGTCTCCGAAGCGGTCAAGGACATCCTCGAACACGAAGGCATCAAGCTGAGGCTCAATGCGGAATGCATCAGCTTCGCGCGGCATCCGGGCGGCGTGCAGGTCGGCGTCGACTGCACCAGCGGCGACCGTGCGGTGACGGGCTCGCATGTACTGCTTGCCATTGGGCGAAAACCCAACACCGACGACCTCGGCCTCGACAAAGCGGGGGTCGCCACCGACAAGCGCGGTTATGTCGAAGTCGACGACCAGCTCCGGACCAATGTCCCGCATATCTGGGCGATGGGCGACTGCAACGGCAAGGGCGCCTTCACCCACACCTCCTACAACGACTTCGAGATCGTCGCCGCCAATCTGCTCGACAAGGACGAGCGCAAGGTCAGCGACCGCATCGAGGCCTACGCGCTCTACATCGACCCGCCGCTCGGCCGGGCCGGCATGACCGAGACTGCGGCGCGCAAGTCGGGCCGCAAGGTGCTGGTCGGCCAGCGACCTATGACGCGGGTCGGCCGCGCCGTCGAAAAGGGTGAGACACAGGGCTTCATGAAGATCCTCGTCGACGCCGACAGCAGGGACATCCTCGGCGCATCGGTGCTGGGCACCGGCGGCGACGAGGCGATCCACGCCGTGCTCGACCTGATGTACGCCAGGGCACCAATCGAGACACTGCAGCGCGCGGTCCACATCCACCCGACGGTTTCGGAGCTGCTGCCGACGATCGCCATCGAACTGAAGCCACTGGCATAGGATCGACCCATCCCAAGGTCGGGATGGGCCCTGGCCTGTTGGCTATTCGAAAGCCGCCCTCGCCTTTGCCTCAAGCCATTCGGCCATCTGGCGATACGGCACCGGACCGTAGCTGATGCGGGCGACGCCAAGCTTGGCGAGCTTGGCCTTCGGCGGTACATGCGCGAGCGCGATGATGTTGACCGGCAACTCGGCCTCGCGGCAGAGCCGGCCGATCAGCTTCTCGTCACCGAGACCCGGTGCAAAGAAACCGTGCGCGCCGGCCTTGGCGTAGGCGCGGGCACGCTCGACGGCCTCGTCGACGTGCTTTTCGCCGTGGGTGTCCGGCTTGTTCTTGAGGAAGACGTCGGTGCGGGCGTTGAGGAAGGCCGGCACGCCCGAAGCCTTGATCGCACCGGCTGCCGCAGCCACGCGCTCGGCCTGCAACGCTGTGTCGTGCAGCCCCTCGCCGCCGACGACCTGATCCTCGAAATTGAAGCCGATGGCACCGGCCTCGATGGCGCGCGAAACCGTCTTGGCCACCTGCTCCGGCACGACGCCGTAGCCGCCCTCGAGGTCCATCGTCACTGGCAGGTCGACGGCCGCGACGATGCGCCTGATATTGTCGAGGGCGACGTCGAGCGGAATCTTCTCGCCGTCGGCGAAACCGAAGGCAGCGGCCACGGGCCAACTGCCGGTGGCAATCGCCTTGGCGCCGGCCTTGGCCACGATGGCAGCACTGCCGGGGTCCCAAGCGTTGTAGAGCACGACGGGATTGCCCTTCACATGCAGGGCGTGGAAGGCTTTCGCCTTGTCGGTCTGGCTTGTCATGGAATCTTCCTCGCAGGTTCGGGAGGTTTACAGCCTAGCAGCGCGGCCCGGCTTCGCCATGGCGCAGAACGCGATATCAAGGTGGCCAGCACCCTCAGCCAGCGTCCGGGTCAGCGCTCAGCAGCCGCCCCTCGAGCCGCTCCAGCAAGCCGACGGCGATCTTGAGGCCCGCGTCGTCTTCGCCGGCGAGCAGATCGGTACGCAGACGCTCGAGAATGCGCTCGATCTCGACGACGCGGGCACGGCCCGCATCGGTCAGGGACAGGATCTTGGCGCGCCGGTCACCGGGGTCGCCGACCCGGACGACCAGGCCGTCAGCCGCCAAGATATCGACGATACGCACCAGCGACGGGCCCTCGAAGCCGAGATGGTCGGCGATCACGCCTTGGCGGATGTTGTCGCCTAGCCGTGACAGCGTCACCAGCGGCATGGCGGTGGCGTGCGACAGCCCGCAATCGTCGAGCGCGCGGTCGGCGGCGTGCCGCCACAACCGGGCAACCGATACCAAATACTTGCCGAAACTGGCGCGATCGGTGGCCCCATTGGACATTGCCGAAAGATAACATACTATCTATTAGGATGCGATCAGATTCTCGCACGACGCATCGTGCCTGGCGAAGACCAAAACCGGTTTTCGCCTCGACGATGCGCAGGCCGCCACGGGCGGCACCGGTTCCATGCGGACGCAGGGCGAGGAAGCGCCCGCACAGCACCGGCATGACGATCGCAGCCGTCGTCGCCCACAAGGGCGGTGGCGATATGTTCAATCTTCACAGGTAACTACAAATGGCAGAACAACGGACAAGCGGAGGCAGCGGCGGCTGGCTCCTGGTTCTCTTCGGCCTGCTCATGGTCATCATCGGCGCGCCGCTCGTTTATGGCGGCGTCCAGCTGATCGGCCTGGGCGGCTCCTGGTATTACGCACTCGCCGGCCTCGGCGTCATCGCCTCCGGCATTCTCTATGCGCTGCGCCGCAAGCAGGGACTGTGGCTCTACGCCATCGTGTTCCTGGCGACCGTCGCCTGGGCGATCTGGGAATCCGGCTTCGAATTCTGGCCGCTCGTGCCACGCCTCGTGGCGCCCGCCGTCATCGCCATCCCGGCGCTGCTCCTGGCTCCGCTGTTTCCGTCAAGCAAGGGCAAGCGCGCTCCCTTCGCGCTCGCCGGCCTGCTTGTCACGGCGCTGGCCGCAACGGCCTTCTATGCATTCACGCCGCATGGCGTGACGCGCAACGAATTTGCCAAGGAGCCCGCGCCTGCCGTTCCCCCGGCCGCTGCAAGCGCCGGTGACTGGCGCTATTACGGCCGAACGCCGGCCGGTACGCGCTATGCCCCGGTCGACCAGATCAACCGCGACAACGTCAACCAGCTCGAAGTCGCCTGGACCTTCCGCCATGGCGACACCCCACAGGGCTCGGCGCAGGACCAGAGCACACCGCTCTTCGTCGGCGACACGCTCTACACCTGCTCGCCCAACAACATCGTCCACGCGCTGAACCCGGACACGGGCGAAGTGAAGTGGAAATACGATCCCAAGGCCAAGTCGCCGCTTTGGCAGCGCTGCCGTGGCGTCAGCTACTACGAGCCGGCACTGGCTCCGGTCCAGGCCGAAGCCCCGGCGCCCACCGATCCGTTGGCCCCGACCAGCGTTATCGCGCCCGTGGCCCCCGCCGCCCCGGTATCGAACGCCTGTGCCGCCCGCATCGTGATGACCACCATCGACGCCCGCCTGATCCAGCTCGACGCCAAGACCGGCGAACTGTGCCAGGACTTCGGCAATGGCGGCATCGTCGATCTCAAGCAGGGCATGGGCGAGATCAAGGACGGCTTCTATTTCCAGACCTCGGCGCCCACCGTCATGCGCGACCTGATCATGGTCGGCGGCTGGGTCTGGGACAATGTCGAGACCGGCGAGCCTTCGGGCGCCGTCCGTGCCTTCTCGGCCCGCACCGGCGAACTGGTCTGGGCCTGGGACCTCGGCAACCCCGCCATCACCAAGCTGCCGCCGGAAGGCGAGAGCTACACGCGCGGCACGCCGAACGTCTGGTCGACGCCGGCCTATGACGAAGCCCTCGGCCTCGTCTACCTGCCGACCGGCAACGCCACCCCGGACTTCTGGGGCGCCCACCGCAGCAAGGCGGCCGAGGAATATTCGGCCGCGGTCGTCGCCCTCGACATGGACACCGGCAAGGAGCGCTGGAAGTTCCAGACCGTGCACCACGACATCTGGGACTATGACGTACCCGCCCAGCCGGCACTCTATGACGTGCCAGACGGCAAGGGCGGCAAGACCCCTGCCCTGATCCAGCTGACCAAGCGCGGCCAGATCTTCATGCTCGACCGCCGCGACGGCAAGCCGATAGCCGAAGTCGAGGAACGTGCCGTGCCGCAGGGCGCGATGGAAGGCGACTGGACGGCGCCGACCCAGCCTTACTCGGTGGGCATGCCGTCAATCGGCACCGAGCCGTTCACCGAGGCGCGCATGTGGGGCGCGACGCCCTACGACCAGCTTTATTGCCGCATCGAGTTCAAGAAGCTGCGCTATGACGGCGAGTTCACGCCGCCGAGGACCGACCGCAGCCTGATCTACCCGGGCTACTATGGCGGCATGAACTGGGGCAGTGCGGCGATCGACGAGGCCCGCGGCCTCTTGATCGTCAACGACATCCGCATGCCGCAGTTCGTGCAGCTCATCGCCCGCGAGGAGGCCGACAATTATGGTGGTTCGGCAGCGCATGACGGCCTGTCTCAGCAAAAGGGCACGCCCTACGGCGCGTTGAAGAACGGCTTCATGTCGCCGCTCGGCGTTCCCTGCCACCAGCCGCCCTACGGCACGATCAGCGCGGTCGACCTCGAGTCGCGCACGCTGGTCTGGCAGGTTCCGGCCGGCACGCTCGAGGACACCGGCCCCCTCGGCATGAAGACCGGGATGCAGATTCCGATCGGCATGCCGACGCTCGGTGGCCCCGTTGCCACCTCGGGCGGCCTCGTCTTCTACGCCGGCACGCAGGACTACTACCTGCGCGCGATCGATGTGGAGACCGGCGAGGAATTGTGGAAGGGCCGCCTGCCTGTCGGCGCCCAGGCCACGCCGATGACCTACGTGTCGCCTGAAACGGGTGCGCAATATGTCGTCATCTCGGCCGGCGGCGCCCGCCAGTCGCCCGATCGCGGCGACTATGTGGTCGCCTACAAGCTGCCCAAGACGAACTGAGTTCTGACGGCATCGACACCGGAAGGGGCGCCCAGGCGCCCCTTCTTCATTTCTGGCCGACGAAGGCTGTGGAGGCACGCCTGATCGGCAGGCGCCAGCCAAGCTTGACGCCGAGCGTCGCAACCGCAATGAGCGCCATGCCAACGCCTTGCGCCAAGCCGATAGGATGATCGTAGATCGCCCAGTCGATGATGATGGCGACGACCGGATAGATGAAGGTGAGCACGCCGATGACCGGCGTCGTCAGCCTGGGATAAGACGAAAACATCATCACATAGGCAATGCCGGTGTGCAGCACCCCGATGCCGGCCAGCCAGCCCCATGAGGCGGGCGCGATGTCACTGGCGAAATTGGCGAAGGGCGCGAGCATGACCACGCCGACCGCCGTCTGGCACAACACCGTGACCTCCGGCCGCTGCTCGCCCAGGCCCTTGGCCAGGATCGTCACCACCGCGTAGAGGAAGGCGCCGCCGAGCGCCATGGCGATGCCGACCATCCAGGTCGTCGTGACCGGATTGTCCGAGACGACGAGGCCGCTGGCCAGCACGACGCCGAAGAAGGCAGCCGCCATCCAGGCGACCTGGTCGGCGGTGATGCGCTCCTTGAGAAACAGCACCCCGATCAGCACCACGAAGAACGGCTGGATGTGGTAGACGATGGTCATCACGGCGATCGAGGTCTTGGCGAAGCCCGCGAAGAACGCCGTCCAGCTCAACACCATGCAAACGCCGCAAAGCGCAGCGCGTCCGAGGCGGCCCCAGGACAGCGAGCGATCAGGCAGGTAACCGCGCACGAGGCACCAGGTGCCGAGGAACAGCGAGCCGAACAGGCAGCGCCAGAACACTGTCGTGACCGGGTCGACGCCGGCCTCCGTGACGAAGGCGCCGACGGTGCCGGCAATCGCCATGGCGACGGCGAGGTTGAGGGCGGGAAAGCGGGAAGCGTTGATCATGCTGGTCTTCCTTGGCGATGATCAAGCAAGCCCGCATTGACGATTTCATTCAAACGAATAGATTTGGCAAACCCTATTCGAAATACTGATACTGCCATGGCCTTGCCGCTCGACCTCGACCTGCTCAGAACGTTTGTCGCCGTTGCCGACAGCGGCAGCTTTTCCCATGCCGCCTCACGGGTAGGGCGCAGCCAGTCGGCGATCAGCATGCAGATGCAGCGGCTGGAACAGACTGTCGGCAAGCAGCTTCTGGTCCGCGGCCCGCGTGCGGTCCTGCCCAACGCCATCGGCGAGGAGCTTCTGGTCTATGCCCGCCGGCTGCTGAAACTGTCCGACGAAGCCTGGGCCAGCGTCACCCGTCCCGAGGAGGCCGGCAGCGTGCGGCTCGGCGTGCCCGACGACTACGCCGCCTTCCTGCTGCCGCCGGTCCTGTCGCGCTTTGCTGCCGCCCACCCGCTGGTCAACGTGGAACTGATCTGCGAGCAGTCGACCTCGCTGGTGAAGACCTTCGCCGACGGCCGGCTCGACCTTGCCATCATCACCCGCGGCCCCGAGCAGGCGATCGAGGTGCTGCAGCGCGAGCGCCTCGTCTGGGTCGCCTCGCCCAACCATGTCGCCTGGGAGATCGACCCCCTGCCCGTCGCCCTGTTCGAGCCGGGCTGCGTGGCGCGCAAGAGCGTGCTGCAGGTGCTGGGTGCGGCCGACCGATCGTTCCGCTGCACCTATTCCAGCGCCAGCCTGCTCGGGCTCATCGCCGTGGTTCAGGCGGGATTGGCCGTCGCCGGCCTCGCCCAGCGCAGCGTGCCGCCCAGACTGCGCGTCATCGGCGAAGCCGAGGGCCTGCCGCCGCTGCCCGAGATGGAGATTGGCATCCTGCGCAACCCGCAGACCGGCAATTCCGCGGTCGAGCGGCTCTACGAGTTCCTCCGCCGCGACCTGACACAGCAGTCCTGATGTAAGCCGGCTTGCTGCCAGCGAATGGCTGCCATGCACAGCACGCATTGCTGCAATGCACCAACATCGCTTGTGCCGCGAGCGACTTGAGGAAACTGTAGACCTAAATCGTTTCAGCCTCCCCCGAGTCCGACATGCCCTTGCCGATCCTCGCCCTGGCCGTTGCATCCTTTTGCATCGGCACCACCGAATTCGTGATCATGGGCCTGTTGCCCGAGGTCGCGGCCGACCTCGGCGTGTCGATCCCGGCCGCCGGCCTGCTCGTCACCGGCTACGCCCTCGGCGTGGTCATCGGCGCCCCCATCATTGCCGTGGGCACGGCAAAACTGCCGCGCAAGCCGGTGTTGATCGGGCTTGCGATGATGTTCGTACTCGGCAACCTGCTCTGCGCCATCGCCCCGACCTACTGGACGCTGATGATCGCCCGCGTCATCACCGCCTTCGGCCACGGCGCCTTCTTCGGCATCGGCTCGGTGGTGGCGGCAAGCCTGGTGCCGGCCAACAAGCGCGCCAGCGCCATTGCCCTGATGTTTGCCGGCCTGACGCTCGCCAACATCCTCGGCGTGCCCGGCGGCACGGCACTGGGCGAGGCCTTCGGCTGGCGCATGACCTTCTTCGCCGTCGTCGCCATCGGCCTGATCTCGGTCGCGGCCATCGCCTTCCTCGTGCCGGCGGGCGTCGCCCCTCCCGGCAAGGGTGGCGTGGCCAGCGAGGTCAAGGTGCTCGGCAAGCTGCAGGTGTGGCTCGCCATGATCATCTCGGCGCTCGCCTCGGGCAGCCTGTTTGCCGTCTTCACCTACATCAAGCCGATCCTGACCGACGTCACCGGCGTGTCGGTTGCATCGGTCACCTGGATCCTGCTCCTCTTCGGCGGCGGCATGACCATCGGCAACATCATCGGCGGCAAGCTGGCCGACTGGAAGCTGATGCCGACTGCCATCGGCGCGCTGGTGGTGATGGCCGCGATCCACGTCGCCTTGGCCCAACTCGGCTATTCGGCGCCCGCCGCGATCCTGCTTATCTTCCTCTGGGGCGTGATGACCTTCGTCATCGTGCCGCCGATGCAGATGCGGGTCGTCGAAACCGCCTCGGAAGCGCCGAACCTTGCAGCGACGCTCAACCAGGGCGCCTTCAACGCCGGCAATGCCGCCGGCGCCTGGGCCGGCGGTGCCGCGATCTCGATGGGCGTCAGCTATGCCGACCTGCCTCTCGTCGGCGCGGCGATCGCACTGTCCGCCTTCGGCGTCGCGCTGTTTTCCTTCGCGCTCGACCGGCGTGACGCAATTCAGCAGGCGGCATGACGCTTTAGCGATTGTCAGCACTTCGCAGCTGCTGTAGCCACCTCATTGATGGTTCCTGCTGCCTGACTCGGGCAGCGGATTAAATGGGAACACGGTGAGACGTCCCTGACGCGAAACCGTGGCTGCCCCCGCAACTGTGAGCGGATAGCAAATCGGAAAATGCCACTGGCCAAACGGCCGGGAAGGCTCCGAGGAGTGATCACCCGCAAGCCAGGAGACCTGCCATCATCCGATTAACTCAACCGGCCGGGGTGTGCCGCGGAGATGATGATGGTTGCGACTGCCTTTTTCCGTACCGGCGCGCTCACCGGATCGTTCTGCCACCTCCGCCTGACTGCGGAGACAGGGCATGCTCGATCGCGTCCACGCCGCTAGCCGCCTTGTAGGCACCACCCCGGCACTGCTCGAACTCGACGGCGTCAGCTGGGGGCCGCGCGCCTCCAGGCCTATCCTCGAGCCGGTGACGCTTGCGGTCGCCCCGGGCGAAATGCTCGCCATCGTCGGCCCCAATGGCGCCGGCAAATCGAGCCTGCTGCGCTGCCTCTACCGCTACCACAGGCCGATCTCGGGAACGGTCCGGCTGGATGGCACCGACATCTGGACGATGAAGCCGCGTGACTGCGCCCGCCGCATCCCACCGTGCTGCAGGAAAGCGCCTCCGACTTCGGCCTGACCGTGGCCGAGATCGTCGAGCTGGGGCTGACCCCGCACGCAACCGGCATTCGCACCGGCGATCAGGACTACGACCAGGTCGAGGCAGCGCTTGCATTGCTCGGCCTGACCGCGCTCGCCGCGCGCGACTTCAACTCGCTGTCCGGCGGCGAAAAGCAGCGCGTGATGATTGCCCGCGCGCTGGTGCAGCGGCCCGATCTGCTGATCCTCGACGAGCCGACCAACCATCTCGACATCCGCCACCAGCTCGAAGTTCTGGAGCTGCTCGGCAATCTCGGCTGCACCGTCATCGTCTCCCTGCACGACCTGGCGCTCGCATCGGCCCATGCCGACCGCGTGCTGGTGATGGACGCGGGCCGCGCGGCGGCTTGCGGCAGGCCGGCAGACATCCTGACGCCCGAACGCATCCGCTTGAGCTTTTCCGTCGGTGCGATCCTCGACGACCATCCCATCACCGGTCGCCCGCGCTTTTCCTTCCACCTCGAACGCTGACAACAACCCAAGGAGCCCCAATGCGCCTGCCCATCATCGCCGCCGCCCTGCTCGCCACCTGTGCTTCCGCCGCTGCCAGCGGCTTTCCCGCCACCGTCAAGAGCTGCAACCGCGACGTGACCTTCGAGGCCGCACCCAAGCGGGCTGTCTCCCACGACGTCAACCTGACCGAGATGATGCTGGTGCTCGGGCTCGCCGACCGCATGGCCGGCTATTCCGGCATTTCCGGCTGGAAGACGCTGGACGAGAACCTGCGCAAAGGCGTCGGCGAACTGCCGGAGCTCGCGCCGAAATACGTCACCAAGGAAGTGCTGCTGGGTGCCGATGCCGACCTGTTCTTCGCCGGCTGGAACTACGGCATGAAGGTCGGCGGCGACGTCACCCCCGACACGCTCACCCCCTTCAACATCCCGGTCTACGAGCTGACCGAGAGCTGCATCCACATCATGAAGAAGGGCAAGTCGTCGCTTCAGGACATGTATGCCGACCTGCTCAATCTCGGCGCGATCTTCGGCGTACGCGAGAAGGCGGAGGCGCTGGTCGCCGGTTACGAGAAGGAGCTCGCCGATTTCCAGGCGTCGCTGCCCAAGCTGGACAAGCCGGTCAGCGTGTTCCTCTATGATTCCGGCGAGCAGAAGCCTTTCACCGCCGGCCGCTACGCCATGCCGACGGCGATCATCGAGGTCGCCGGCGGCAAGAACATCTCCGACGACGTCGAGTCGAGCTGGGTCGAGATCGGCTGGGAGCCGGTCATCGAGCGCAACCCGGACATGGTTGTGATCGTCAACTACGGCGAGGTCACCGCCGAGCAGAAGATCGAGTTCATGCGCTCCAACCCGGCCTTCAAGGACATAACCGCGGTCAAGAACAACCGCTTCTTCGTGCTCGAATACATCGAGGCGACTCCGGGGCCGCGCAACATCGCCGCCATCAAGCGGCTGGCCGCCGCCATGCGCGCCGACTGACCGTGTCGCACCGCCACCTCGTCGCGGGGCCAAGGCACGCCCTGATCCATGCCATGCCGGCCCTGATACCGGGGCTGGTCATCCTGCTCGTCGCCGCCATGGTCATCGCCGTCGGCGTCGGTCCGGTCGCGATCCCTCTTGAGACCGTGTGGGGCGTGATCGCCAACAAGCTGGTGCCGGGAAGCGTCGAGGTGGCCTGGTCGAGCGGCCGCGAGAACATCGTCTGGGACGTGCGCGCGCCGCGCGTCATCCTGGGCGCGGCCGTCGGCGCCTCGCTGGCGCTGGTGGGTGCGGCGCTGCAATCAGTGACGCGCAATCCGCTCGCCGATCCGCATCTGCTCGGCGTCTCGTCCGGCGCTGCTTTCGGCGCGATCATGGCGCTGATCCACGCCGGCATGATCTTCGGCGCCATCACTGTGCCGGTGTTCGCCTTTGCCGGAGCGCTGGCAGCGACGGCACTGGTGCTGGCGATCGCCAACTTGGCACGGGCGCAGTCGGCCGGCCAGTTGATCCTGGCCGGCGTGGCGGTGAGTTTCATCATCAGCGCCGCCGGCAATTTGTTGATCTTCATCGGCGACCCCAAGGCTGCCCATGTCGCGATCTTCTGGATGCTCGGCGGGCTGGGGCTGGCGCAGTGGAGCCACCTTCCCTACCCGCTGGCAGCCCTCTTTGTGGGCGGCGCCTGGCTGATGACGCAGACGCGCAACCTGAACGCCATGACGCTCGGCGACGAGAGCGCCACCGCGCTCGGCATCCCGGCCCGGCGATTTCGGCTCAATGTGTTTGTCGTCTGCGCAATGTTGACCGGATGTGCCGTCGCCTATTCCGGCGCAATCGCATTCGTCGGCCTGATGATCCCGCATATCGTGCGCTTCTTCGTCGGCGGCGACTATCGCCGCGTGCTGCCGCTGTCGGCGCTGGTGGGAGCCATCTTCCTGATCGCTGCCGACATGGCCGCCCGCACGGTGATGCCGCCGCAGGACATGCCGCTCGGCATCGTCACCGGACTGATCGGAGGCGTGGCATTCGTGGTGCTGATGCGGCGCCGGACGACAAATTGAGCGTCAGTTGGTAATGCAATGCAAGACGACGCAAATCCAGTTGCACCCCCCGTTTTTCCTAGCTATGGATTTGCCATGAACACGACTTCGCTCCAGAACATTTGGTGGCGGGCCAGCTGACAGCGGCCTCTTGAAGCGCGTGCGCGTGAAAATTGTGATGGCCGCAACGGGATTTCCGGGCGGCCATTTGCTTTTTTCGAACCAGGCTCCGGACGCTCCCACGGCAACAGATGGAGACGGGAATGACGTTGGAACTGCTTGATAACGGTGCCGAGCGCTACGTGACCGGAGGTGGTGTTTCCATCACCAGGCAGCGCCATGAGACCGCCTATGCCGGGGCGATCGAGACCTATCTCGACGGACTGAACAGCCGGCGCGGCGCGGTCTTCTCCTCCAACTACGAATATCCCGGCCGCTACACGCGTTGGGACACCGCGATCATCGACCCGCCGATCGTGATCTCGGCACGTGGCCGCGCCATGAAGATCGAGGCGCTCAACGCACGTGGCGAGGTGTTGCTGCCGGTCATCCACGCGGCACTGGCGCCGCTCGAGGAGCTGACCATCGGCGAGACGACCAAGCGCCTGATCGCGCTTCAAGTGGCAACGCCCGGGCGGGTCTTCACCGAAGAGGAGCGTTCGCGCGTGCCGTCGGTGTTCACCGTGCTGCGTGCCATCACCGCACTGTTCAAATCGGACGAGGACAGCAATCTCGGCCTTTATGGCGCCTTCGGCTACGACCTGGCCTTCCAGTTCGACCCGGTCGAGCACAAGTTGGAGCGCAAGGAGAGCCAGCGCGACCTGGTGCTGTTCCTGCCCGACGAGATCCTGGTCGTCGACCACTATTCGGCCAAGGCCTGGCACGACCGCTACGACTATTCCGGCAAGGGTTTTTCGACCGAAGGCATCGCCCGCGACAGCGCTGCCGAGCCCTTCAAGGCTTCCGACCGCATCCCCCCACGCGGCGACCACGAGCCGGGCGAATATGCCCAGCTGGTGCGCCGGGCGATGGACAGCTTCAAGCGCGGCGACCTGTTCGAGGTCGTGCCCGGCCAGATGTTCTATGAGCGCTGCGAGACCGCACCGTCCGAAATCTCGCGCCGGCTGAAGACGATCAACCCCTCGCCCTACTCGTTCTTCATCAATCTCGGCGAGGGCGAATACCTGATCGGGGCATCGCCGGAGATGTTCGTGCGCGTCAACGGCCGCCGCGTCGAGACCTGCCCGATCTCGGGCACCATCAAGCGCGGCGACGACGCCATCTCCGACAGCGAGCAGATCCTCAAGCTGCTGAACTCGAAGAAGGACGAATCCGAGCTGACGATGTGCTCGGACGTCGACCGCAACGACAAGAGCCGCGTCTGCGAACCGGGCTCGGTGCGTGTCATCGGCCGTCGGCAAATCGAGATGTACTCGCGGCTGATCCACACCGTCGACCACATCGAGGGCCGCCTGCGCGAGGGTATGGACGCCTTCGACGCGTTCCTCAGCCATGCCTGGGCCGTGACCGTCACCGGCGCGCCCAAATTGTGGGCGATGCGTTTCATCGAGAGTAACGAAAAGAGCCCGCGCGCCTGGTATGGCGGGGCGATCGGCATGGTGCATTTCAACGGCGACCTGAACACCGGCCTGACGCTGCGCACCATCCGCATCAAGGACGGCATCGCCGAGGTGCGTGCCGGCGCCACCCTGCTCTACGATTCCGTTCCCGAAGAAGAAGAAGCCGAAACCGAACTGAAGGCCTCAGCCATGCTTTCCGCCATCCGCGACGCCAAGACCGGCAACTCCGCAGGCACCGAGCGCACCACCGCGCGTGTCGGCGAAGGGGTCAAGATCCTGCTCGTCGACCACGAGGACTCGTTCGTCCACACCTTGGCCAACTACTTCCGCCAGACCGGCGCCGACGTCTCGACCGTGCGCTCGCCGGTGCCGGAGGAGATCTTCGACCGCATCAAGCCGGATCTCGTGGTGCTTTCGCCCGGACCGGGCACGCCGAAGGATTTCGACACGGCGGCGACGATCAAGAAGGCACGCGACCGCGACCTGCCGATCTTCGGCGTGTGCCTGGGCCTACAGGCGCTGGCCGAAGCCTATGGCGGCGAGCTGCGCCAGTTGGCGGTGCCGATGCACGGCAAGCCGTCGCGCATCCGCGTCTCCAAGCCGGGCATCATCTTCTCCGGCCTGCCCAAGGAAGTGACCGTCGGCCGCTACCATTCGATCTTCGCCGATCCGGTGCGCCTGCCCAGCGATTTCGTGGTCACCGCCGAGACCGAGGACGGCGTCATCATGGCGTTCGAGCACAAGAAGGAGCCGATCGCCGCGGTGCAATTCCACCCGGAATCGATCATGACGCTCGGCCACGACGCCGGCATGAGGATGATCGAGAACGTCGTCGCGCACATGCCGCGCAAGGCCAAGGACAAGGCGGCCTGAGCGGCCGCCGGGACTGCAAGCAGAGATCATGAGCGAAACCGAAACACAGAGCTTGTCGGCCACGCGCGGTGGACAGCCATCGTCCAAGCGGCGTGTCGCCAGGCTCGCCTTCTGGTCGATCATCATCGGCGCGGGCGTCATGGGCCTGAAATTCGTCGCCTGGTGGCTGACGGGTTCCGTGGCGCTGTATTCGGACGCGCTCGAATCGATCGTCAACGTCGTCGCCGCCATGGCCGCCTTCTGGGCGATCAAGATCAGCCACAAGCCGGCGGACATGGGCCACCAGCACGGCCACCACAAGGCGGAATATTTCTCGGCCGTGCTCGAAGGCGTGCTGATCGTCGTTGCCGCCTTCCTGATCCTGTTCGAGGTCTGGCGCAGCTGGGGCGTGCCGATGGACGTCGAGCAGCCCTGGTTCGGCCTCGGCATCAACGGCGTCGCAGCAGTGATCAACGCCATCTGGGCAGGCGCGCTGATCCGTGTTGGCCGTGCCGAACGCTCGCCCGCCATGGTCGCCGACGGCCACCACATCATGACCGACGTGGTGACCTCCGCCGGCGTGCTGATCGGCCTCGTCGCTGCCGTTGTCACCGGCTGGAAGATCCTCGATCCGGCACTGGCCGTGATCGTGGCGCTCAACATCCTGTGGCAGGGCTGGCACGTCATCAGCTCGTCGATGGACGGGCTGATGGATCGCGCCGTCGAACTCGACGAGCACATGCGCATCCGCGACATCATCTCGGCCAATTCCAAGGGCGCGATCGAGGTCCACGACCTCAAGACCCGCATCGCAGGCCGCGCCACTTTCATCGAGTTCCATCTTGTCGTCGACGCCGACATGACCGTCGGCGAAAGCCACGTCATCTGCGACCGCATCGAGGATGCGCTGCGGGCCGACATCCCGTCGGTGCGGGTCATCATCCATGTCGAGCCTGACGACGAGGCCAAGCTGCCCAGGGGCACCGTGGCGGTGCCGTTCGCGTGATCTTGAGCTGATGTAGCCCGGCCTGGCATGGGACAACGCGAAATCAAAGAAGAACGCGCACCGGCTCGAGGAAACGCCCCGCTCGAACCGATGCGCCCGGCCCCCCGCCGGATTAGTTGAACTGCCAGCTCACCCGCGCCATGATCGCGTGAAATGCCGTGTCGACATTGTGGGTCGAGCCGCGGGTGTCGATTTCGCCCGTTTCGGAATCTCTGGCAAAGCTTGAAACAGTGAACGACCCAAGGTCGACATAGTTGTAATCGAGCCCGAGGATGATGTTGTTCGTCCAGGCGTAGTTGACGCCTGCGCCGATGGTCCAGCCTGGCCGGGAAAACGTCTTCGTAACATCGAACCTGCCCACGTCGCTGTAAGCATCGATGCGGCTGCGCACCTGGCCATAGGCCAGGCCGCCCTTTGCGAAGACCAGCCATCTGTCGGAGGCATAGCCGAGCCGCGGCGTCAGCATCCCAAGCCAGTCGAGCCGCGTCGATATGGTGTCCTGCCGAGTGTCATTCCAATTGAACGGACTGTGGATGCCGGACCTGCCGACATTAGCGAGGGAAAGCGACCCCTCGAGACCGAGCACGAAATTTTCGTACTGCTGGTTGTAGCCGGCATGGACACCGAGCAAGCCTCCGCCCATCCGATGTGAGAAAGTGTCTCCAGCTTCCCAGTTGAAGTAATTTTGCGAGGGAAAATCGATTCCTTCGTCGTTGCCAAATGTGTAGTCTGCGTCACCCCAGCCAACCCCTGCATGGCCACCGGCGTAGAAGCCTGTCCAGTTGAAGGGGACCGCCGGCTCCGTTGCGAGAGGCTCTGCCGCAGACGCGATTGCGACGCTGCCAACCAGGATCGTCGCCGCCAAGACCAGTTTATGCATCTTACGCACTGCATTTCCCCCTGGACGCCGCAGCCGGCGTCCTGTCTCCGAATCCGATCGGCCAATCCCTATTGCCGTGCTGACCGATGCGTCTCGCGCAGCGAGCGGAAGTCTCCGGAATTGAGCGGAAATCGCGGCACCGCATCTGTCAGCAGCCTTTCAGCCCAGCCACCTGCGACACTGGACATCAAGCTCCTGCACGCGCTCAATCGCCTGCGGCGGAGATTTGGATGCGAGGATATCGGGTATGTTCGGATTGATAGGCAAGATGCGCGCGCAACCCGGCAAGCGGGACGCGTTGCTGGCAATACTGCTCGACAGCACCGGCAGCATGCCCGGCTGCCTGAGCTACGTCGTCGCCAAGGATCCAGCCGATCCCGATGCGATCTGGATCACCGAAGTGTGGGACAAGAGCGAAAGCCACAAGGCTTCGCTTTTGCTGCCCGAGGTGCAGGCGGCGATCAAGCAGGCGATGCCGCTGATTGCCGGTTTCGACAGCAGCACCGAGATCGAGCCGGTCGGCGGCTTTGGGCTTCCGGGTTCCTGAACCCACCCAATCAGATCTTCACCAGCATGGCGGTGAGGTACATGAGGCCGGCACCTGCGGCGAGGCCGGTCATGGCGGCAGGGCTGAACAGCCCGCCAACGTCAACGCCGTCGCGCCGGCGCAGCAGTGCCGTCACCTCGACGATGACCTGCAGGATGGCCCCGGCGCCGATGGCGAGCGCCAGTGCCGACCATTGCGGCGCAAAGGCGAGGCTGCCGATCCACAGGCCAAGCACCGCCGGCCCGCCGGCGAGCAGCGTCAGCCAAACGAAGGTCCACAACGTCACCCTCTGGCGCAGGATGGGTGCGGCGATGCCGATCCCTTCGGTGACATTGTGCAGCGCAAAGCCGATCAGCAGGAAGGTGCCGAGCCCGGCAGCACCGGCGGCGAAGGCGGCACCTATGGCGAGCCCCTCGCCGAAATTGTGCAGCCCGATGCCGATGGCGATGTAGGTGGCGAGCGCAAGACCCTTCGGCGCCCCGTTGCGCCGGCCGATCCCCATCAGGATCAGGAAGCTGGCCGTTGCGGCCAGCACCACCATCACCTGCCCCTGGAAGATCGCGGCGGATTCTCCTGCCAATTCGAGGGCTTCGCTGAACGCATCGACCATCAGGAAGGCGAGCAGGCCGACGGTGAGCGCAAGGAGGAAACTCATGCCGGAGCGGCCGACGCCGCGCAGCGCCGGATAGAACATCAGCCCAACCGCAACCGGCACGATTCCGACGAAGATGCCGAGGATCGCCTGCGTCAGCAGGCTCGAGCTGTCGGGGACCGGTGTCGCCACGGCAACGGGAATTTCGTGAGCGAAGGTGGCACCCGTGCTGGTCACCAGATTGACCGCGTGCGCTTCGCCAAGCACCCACGGGAAAGGCACGTGGATCCAGGCGGACGACCCTCGCGCCAAAGGCCCGGGGGAATCTTGCGTGAACTGCCAATAGGCATCGTCGACCTGGACCTGGGCGATGGTCATCGGTTCGGACCCGCCGGCACGGACCAGGACGCTGATGCCGCCGCCGGCAAGGATGACGCGTTCGAAGGCAATGTCTTCAACCGGCGGCGCACCGCTGTTGAACCTCGCCATCGGGTTGGTCGCAATCAGAACCGCGATGGCAGCGGCAAAGGCCAGCAGCGGCAGGACGACCCACCACAGCGCCCGGCGCGGCGAAGGCGTGCCGGGCAATTCGGCTTCGGTTTCGACGATCGGAGCGTCCCTCATGCGACTTCCTCCACGACGTCGAACATGCCGACCCAGCCAAGCTCAGTGAATTCCGACTGATGCGGATGGAACATGTAGAGGCCTGGCTCGTGATCGGCGAAGCTGAACTCGATGATGCCGCGCTGGGCCTGGCATTGGGTGATCAGGTCGACGGTCTTCAACGTCGGCGTCAGCGTCGTTCCCTGGTCGAAATAGTCGAAGAAGTTGCCGTGCAGGTGAAACGAGTTGATGGGATCGAACTCGACGACGTTGATCAGGTAGATCCGCACCGGCCTGTTCTTTGCGATCCTGATCGGCGAATTCATGTAGGTGTGCGCCACCGTGTTGACGGCATAGAACTCGTTCTCGCCGTCGAAATTGGTGTCGAAGGCGTTCATCACCATGACGAACTCCTGCCACTGCCTGTTCTCGGGCGTGCCATAGAGCCGCGAACGGGCGACATCGGCCTGCTCGGGATGGCGTGCGGGATCGGGGTCGATGACGAAGGCGCCGTACATGCCCTTGTGGATGTGCCGTTTCAGCGGCAACGCGTGGCAGTGGTAGAGGTGGCAGCCGAAGGGCTTGGCGTCGAACTCGTAGACGAACTCCTCGCCGGGATTGATCAGGCCGGCCCCAGGCACGCCGTCCATGCGCGCCGCATGAATGCCATGGAAATGCATCGAATGCGGGTGCGAGCCGTAGTTCTTGAAAACGATGCGTAAGCGCTCGCCTTCGGTCGCCCGCAGCGCCGGACCGGGAACGCGTCCGTTGTAGGTCCAGGCCGGGAACATGACCCCCGGGGCGATCTCGATCTCCTTGTCCTCGGCAACGACGTCGAAGGTCCGGAGCGTGCGACCGTCGGGCAGGACCGACTTCGTTCCAACATCCCAGTCGGTAAGCATCTTGGCCGGGTCGAAGCCGTTGCGGACACTGTCGACCTCGCCGACCGTGACCATCGCGCCATGGGCGCCGCTGTGCCCAGATATTGGAGCGGCCTTATAGGCGCTGTCGGCAGCAGCGGCGCCAGCGGCATCATGCCCGCCGTGCGCCGCCTGGCCCACGGCCGAACTGACGCTGACAGCGGTCGCGCCAGCCGTGCAAATGCCGCCGGCCAGCAGCAACCTGCGGCTCAGCCGTTCCCGCAACCAACCTGGTGTTTCCACCTTACCCTCTTTTGCAAATGCGAATGATTTGCATCATGCACTCGCAGTCGCCAGTGCACAAGTTGAATCTGAGCGGCAGCGCCATGGCTCAAACCAGTGCCGTGCAAAGACAATCCAGCACGGGCGGAGAGACGCCCTCGCAAGCTACAGAGGAGAGGAGTTGTCTGTATTGCGCACATCGCTGGTTTCAGAGCCGCAGCCGACCGCCACAAACACCTGTTCCGATTCATCAATTCAGCGTCCACAGGTCGCGAACCGCAATTGCCTTTCTTGCCGCCAAACGCATGGCGCTCACGAAGATAATTACCCTTGGACAGGGCTGACACCGTCGGCCGAATAGGTCTAAGACGGCCGCATGAAGCCAGACCCGCAGCCTGCCGCCCCGCTGTCCGAAACGAAGCCCTGGCTGCAATGGCTGCTGCTGCTGGCCTGCTCGGCCCTGGTTGGCGGCGTGCTGGAAATGGTCCACCTGCCTGCCGCGCTGCTGGTCGGCCCGATGCTGGTGGCGATCGCACTCGGTAGCAGCGGCGCCACGGTCCGCGTGCCCAAGCCACTCTTCGTCGCAGCACAGGCGCTGTTGGGTTGCCTCGTCGCCAACTCGATCTCGCCCGGCATCTTCACCACATTCGCCGCCGAATGGCCGCTGTTTTTGGGCGCGGCGATTGCCACGGTTGCCGCCAGCAGCTTCCTTGGCTGGTTCATCTCGCGGCTCAAGGTGCTGCCGGGCACGACGGCGGTTTGGGGTTCGGCGCCGGGAGCGGCAACAGCGATGGTTCTGATGGCCGACGCCTTCGGCGCCGACGCCCGGCTTGTCGCCTTCATGCAATATCTGCGCGTCATCATGGTCTCGCTTGCCGCCGCGGTCGTCGCCCGGCTCTGGGTCGACACGTCGGGCGTCGAAACGCCGCCGATCGAGTGGTTCCCCGCGTTCCAATGGCCCGCCTTCGGCGCGATGATCGGGGTCGCCGTGGCCGGCAGTGCGCTTGGCGTTCTGCTGCGCATCCCCTCGCCCTACTTCGTCGGCAGCATGATCGTCGGTGCGACCCTGCATCTCGGCCTGGGCGTGCCGCAGCAACTGCCGGAGTGGCTGCTTGCCATCGGCTATACGCTGATCGGCTGGTCGATCGGCCTCAACTTCACCCGGCCCATCCTGCGCCACGCCGCGCGTGCCTTGCCTCAGGTGGTCGGCTCGATCGCGGCCTTGATGGCCTTCTGCGGCGCCCTGGCCTGGGGGCTGCACCAAATCCTCGGCGTCGATCCGCTGACCGCCTATCTCGCGACCAGTCCCGGCGGCATGGATTCGATCGCCATCATCGCCGCGGCGGCCGACAATGTCGACCTGTCGTTCGTGCTGACACTGCAGATGCTGCGCTTCCTGATCGTGCTCATGTTCGGACCCGCCCTGGCAAAGCTGGTGGCCAAGTCGATCAAGGATTGAGACGCCACGCGCACCGGCCAGCGCTCCCATTTCGACAAGATCGATCGCCCCTGTAGCATCGGCCACCCGTCGCTCGTCCTTTGGTCACTGGCACTGAAACCAACGGAAGGGACAATGGCGATGGCGCGCACCGGACCAGCAAGAGTCGAACTGGAAAACGTCAATCACCCCGGCCAGGTCAGTTCAGCCGATGCCGCCATGTATCATGCGATGAAGCAGGCGATCCTCAGGGTGCTGCCGGCAATGTCGCCTGGGCTGACCGTGGCGCAGATGCAGGACGGCGTGCGCGGCCACCTGCCTGAAGACCTTTATCCCGGCGGCGCCAAGGCAGGCTGGTGGGCCAAGGCGGTGCAGCTCGACCTCGAGGCAAAAGGCATCATCGCCCGCGAGCGGGTGAGCCCCCTGCGCCTGCACAAGGCCTGACGCCCGACGGCATCACGCCGGAGTTGCCCGGCTGACATCCGCCCTGTCGCGGACGGCCGCCCTTGCGCACGCCATGCGCCTCCTGTAAGAGAGCGGCCATGACTTCGCGCAAGATCATCGAAATCTCCCGTCCGGCCGCTTTTGCGGGCGAGACGCTGCGCGCGCTTTCTTCGGCTCTTCTTCTTCTCGGCCTTATCGGCGATCGCCGGGCTCGTTAAGGGAGCGTCCGGCGGTCGAATTGCCGCCGAGGCATCTGCTCCTTTACTCTTCACAACAGATCCGAAATTCTGATTTAAGACCGCTGAAGCATGCGCGCTATGTCGTGCATGGCGGCCAAGAGAACGAGACCGACAATGAGCAAGACCACCCCAGCTTCCGGCCGGAGCGCCGGCATGCCGACCGCCGCCGTCAAGTATCAAGCCTATCACAAGATCGACCTGCCCGACCGGACCTGGCCGTCCAAGGTCATCGACAAGGCGCCGATCTGGTGCTCGGTCGACCTGCGCGACGGCAACCAGTCGCTCGTCGACCCGATGGGCCACGACCGCAAGGCGCGCATGTTCCAGCTGCTGCTCGACATGGGCTTCAAGGAAATCGAAATAGGCTTCCCCTCGGCGTCGCAGACCGATTTTGATTTCGCCCGCTGGTGCATCGAAGACGGCAACGTCGCCGACGACGTGTCGCTGCAGGTGCTCGTGCAGTGCCGACCGGAATTGATCACACGCACCTTCGAGGCGCTGAAGGGCGCGCACAAGCCGATCGTGCATTTCTACAACTCGACCAGCGAGTTGCAGCGCCGCGTGGTGTTCGGCAAGGACGTCGCCGGCATCAAGCAGATCGCCACCGACGCCGCCAAGATGATCACCGACATGGCGGCCAAGGCCGGCGGCGGCTACCGTTTCCAGTATTCGCCGGAAAGCTTCACCGGCACCGAACTCGAAGTCGCGCTGGAGATCTGCAACGCGGTCACCGAGATCATCAGGCCGACGCCCGACAACAAGCTGATCATCAACCTGCCCTCCACCGTCGAGATGGCGACGCCCAATATCTATGCCGACCAGATCGAGTGGATGTGCCGCAACCTCGACAATCGCGAGAACCTGATCATCTCGCTGCATCCCCACAACGATCGCGGCACCGGCATCGCTGCCACCGAGCTCGGCCTGATGGCGGGTGCCGACCGTGTCGAAGGCACGCTGTTCGGCAATGGCGAGCGCACCGGTAACGTCGACGTGGTGACGCTGGCGCTCAACATGTTCACCCAGGGCGTCGACCCTGAACTCGACTGTTCGGACATCGAGCGGATCAAGGCCGTCTACGAATATTCCAACCAGATGGTCATTCCCGAACGCCACCCCTACGTCGGCGAACTGGTCTACACCGCCTTCTCCGGCTCGCACCAGGACGCTATCAACAAGGGCATGAAGGCGATCAAGGTCGCCAACAAGCCGTTGTGGGAAGTGCCTTACCTGCCGATCGACCCGCAGGACGTGGGCCGCAGCTACGAGGCGATCATCCGCATCAACTCGCAGTCGGGCAAGGGCGGCATCGCCTATGTGCTCCAGGCCGACTACGGCCTCAACCTGCCGCGCAGCCTGCAGGTGGAGTTTAGCCAGGACATCCAGGCGATCACCGATGCCGAAGGCAAGGAAGTGTCGGTCAAGCGCATCCATGAACGCTTCCTCGAAGTCTATGTCGACCAGCCGGCCGCACGCCTCAAATTCGTTGATCACCAGACCTTTCCCGATACGGTGATGAAGGGCCGCCGCGTCGTCGAGGCGACCATTGTCGACAACGGCAAGGAAGTGGTGATTTCCGGAACCGGCAACGGCCCGATCGACGGATTCGTCGATGCCCTGTCCCGCCATATCGGGATCGACCTTTCGGTGCTCGACTATTCCGAGCATTCGATCCAGCGCGGCTCCAACGCTTCGGCCATCTGCTACATGGAGGTCGAGCATCCGCGCGGACGCCTGTTCGGCGCCGGAATCAACACCAATATCGTGGCGGCTTCCCTTGAAGCGGTGGTTTCGGCGACCAATCGCATCCTGACGCGTTAGGGTTAACGCCACTCCGGACACGCCTCGCCCGTGGATAACGGGCGAGGCGTTTGTGCATCGGTGCGCTGCGTGCTTGTGCGCCACCGCCAGCCGACTATGATCCGATCATTCGTACCGGTTCGAAAAGGGTCGATACTTGGTTGCCTCCACGCCTGCCGCCCCCGCAGTGCGCGAAGCGCTTGAGCGGCTTGTTGCCAGCGAGACCTTCGGCCGGTCCGATCGGGCACGAAAACTGCTGCGCTATCTCGTGGAGCGCGATCTTGCCGGCGAAGCCGAGCGGCTGAAGGGTTTTGCCATCGCCGTCGATGTCTTCGGCAAGGACGCCGAATTCGATTCGGCAACCGATGCCGTGGTCCGCGTCCAGGCCGGACGCCTGCGCGAACTTCTGGCCCAGTACTATGCCGTCGAGGGCACGGCCGACCCGATCCGCATCACCATTCCCCGCGGCAGTTACGTGCCCGCCTACGAGGCGGTTGCCGAGAGCCCGCCCGACGTGCCCTCCCCTGGTGAAATCGAGGGAAACGAGGCAATTGCGTCACCAGCCAATGTCGAGCTGGGGGCGGCGCCGCTACATGCCGAGGACCAGATGGACCCGGTGTTGCAGGGCACCAGCGTCAAACGGCAGCTCAGGTATTTCTGGGCGGCAATGGCACTGGTCATCGTCATGCTCGGCATCTTGGTCTTCCGCAACATCGGCGGCCCGTCCGCCACCAATTCCGCCAGCGTGACCGACTTCCGCAACTCCACCGCCAGTATCACCGATGCGGTCGACCAGTTGCCGGCCGTGCATATTCACCTCGGCCCGGAGGGCGGCGACACCGCGCGGGTCGCGACCGTGCTGCGGACGGCGCTGTCGGGCTTCGACACCATCGATCTCATCGCCCGCGATCGTTCGGAACGAGCCAGGCGTGCCGACGCGACCGATTTCGATTTCGCCGTGAATGCGGGCCCCTCGCCGGGCTCCGTGCAGATCGAACTGCAGCACATGGCCAGCGGCCGCATCCTCTTGTCGCGCGTACTGTCGCCTCAGGAGGTCCAGCCGGATACGATCGACGACCGCATGGCCGAAATCGTCACCTCGGCGATTCCGGTTTCCGGCATGATCTATGGCTACATCGAGCAGAACGGGCTGCAGCGCGGGCTGGTGGCCTGCCTTCTGCTCAGCGACGACTTCTACATGGATCAGACTGCCGCGAGGCACCGCGCCGCTTATCAATGCATGGAAGAATTGTCGCGGCGCGGCGCCAAGTCTCCCATCGTCTATGCCGAACTCGCTTCGCTGCAACTCGAAGCCGTGACCGACAACTACCGCTATCCGCCCAACGCCACCGCCGACGGAGCCTATGCGCAGGCCCACAACGCGGTACAGACCGGTGCCACCAGCCCCTATGCGCATCGTGCCTACGGCTATCTGCAGTCACGCCTCGGCGACCGCACGGAGTCCATCCGCTGGATGCGCAAGGCCTACGAACTCAATACCTACGACCTGACCATGGCGGCCGCTTACGGCTATGCGCTGGTCCTGTCGGGGAGCTACAGCGACGGCGTGCCGATCATGAAGCGCGCGGTGGAAAGCACCAGTGCCCGTCCCGGCTGGTGGGACTATGGCCTGTTCCTCGGCGAATTCATGCTCGGCAACCGCTACGCCGCGGCGCGCGCCGCCAATTCGCTTACCGCGAACAAGAAGCCGCACTATCTGGCTGCACGCCTCATCGCCGCGGATTTCGCCGGCGACGAGAAGCTCACCGCATCGCTGGTGAAGGAGATTTCTGCAACCTACCCTGCCTTCGCCACCGACCCGGCCACCGCCTTCAACAAGGGCAAATATCCCGCGGAGCTGATCAAATCGCTGACGAAGGCGCTGCGCGCGGCCGGACTGGGCAACCAGACTTGAGTTTCGGTTTATTTTTGGACTGTTTTTTTGCATATTGGGCGCGCTACAAACGTCCAACGGCATTTTAAATCCAACGAATTATACTTATAGTTGCAGTCGATTTCAGGCTTCGGGTTATTTCAGGGAAGATGAATTACTCCATCCATGCGGCCGTTCGGGGAAACGGCACCAACGTGGTGGTCTTGCTTCACGGCTTCGGCGGTTGCTGCGACATCTGGGAGGATGTCGTCGACACGCTGGGTGATGCATTCAGGACCATTGCCTATGACCTGCCGGGACACGGCCGTTCGCTCGACTATCCCAAGGCCGGCTCGGCCAAGGTGGCGGCGAAGGCCGTTCTTGCCGATCTTGCGGCACGCGGCATTGCCGGCGCCCACTTCGTCGGCCACTCGATGGGTGGCGCGGTGGCAACACTCGCCGCATTGCTCGACCCCGCGCGCGTCGCGTCGCTGACACTGCTTGCGCCAGGTGGCTATGGACCGGAGATCAACGCTCCCCTACTCCGGCGCTATGCGGCTGCCGCCTGCGCCGACGAGATCCGCGCCTGTCTCGCCGAAATGTCGAGCCCTGACAGCACAGTGCCGGATGCCGCCATTCGCAACCTTACCGAGATGCGCGCCCGGCCCGGCCAGACCGAAAAGCTGGTCGCCTTTGCCGAAGCAATGACGGCCGACGGCAGGCAGGGAGTCATCCCGCGTCAAGACCTTGCCTCGCTGGCCATGCCGGTGATGGTGGTCTGGGGCACCGACGATGCCGTGCTGCCTTACAGCCATGCCGACGATCTCCCGCCTGGGTTCCTCGTTCACCACGTGCTGGAGATCGGTCATATGCTGCCCGAGGAGACGCCGGGCCTCGTTGCCGACATCGTGCGCCGCATGAGCCGCCGGCGCCAGCGGCGCCAGCCGACATTCACCGACAACAAGGCCTGATGAATCGGATTCTGCACGGCTGCCGATAAAGGATTGTACAGAAACCGTTTTGACCGCGTCGCATCTGCGGCAGGACATTTCGGCGGGATACAATTCCGCCGCGATCGTGATTATGTTAACTCTTGCTTAACCGACACCAGAGGCAAGAGGCGATGAGCGACGACAACGTGACCGCGATGAAGCCGGCACGCGTGCTGTCGGACGCCATTCGCGATGTCAAGAACGCGACGGCGGATCGCACCGACGTCGTCGTCGACCTGCGCGAGGCCCATCGCATGCGGCTCGAATTGCTTGCCGCCGAGCTCGAGCAAGTCTTCGCCGACGTGCCAAAGGACATCGACAATTTCGACTTTGCCATATCGTCGGGCCTGCAGCCGCGACTGTGGATCGACGCGGTGAGCCATGTCGCCCTCGGTCGCGATCGCCGCACGTTCCGCTTCGTGCGCGACACCCGCATCGGACGCGTCGTCCTGGCTGAAACGCCCGACACCAAGCGCGTCGCCGCCCAGGTCACCCGCTACATCGCCGAGAGGATCGTGGAGCGGCAGCAGATGATGGACGGAGGCGCCGAACTGGCGTTGCCGAGCTTTGCCAGGGACCCTGTCGCCGAAGCGGAGCCGCCGTTGCGGCCCATCGCCCGGCCGATATGGCCAAGCTTCCTGTCCGGCTTCGGCCTGCTTGTCGCCGGCGCCGTCGCCGGCATCGCGGTGATGGCCGCGCTCTACTGGCTGCGCCTCGCCGCGACCGGCGTCAGCTTCTGACCTCGACGATCGAAAGCGGAACCATTGCCGTCAGGTCAAGGCTTGCGATCTCCGCAGGCGCCATCGTCGGTCCCGACAGGCCGCGGCGGGTCAGTTTCACATTCCAGCCGCCTGGCTCGCCCGAGATATCGATCAGGTTGAACTGCGCTGCCGGCCTGTGGCCGCCGGGCGCCTGCCCAGCGGCTGCAACGCCGACCACCGGCACCCGGCCGGCCGGCCCGTGGATCCAGTGCAGCGTCGGCAAATGCGAATGGCCGTGCAGCACCAGCTCGGTGCCGTAGCGACTGACCAAGCTCTGGAACTTGCCGATGCCGAACAGCCGCTTGTGCTGGCCCACGGCACCGCGCACCGGCGGATGATGGATCATCACCACCCGAAACAGCCCCCGCCTGCCCGTCTCCTCCAGAATGCGCGCCAGCCGTGCGGCCTGGCCTTCGCGGAAAAAACCGCTGGCCATGAAGGGTGCGGTCGCGCGCGCCGTCGACACGCCGATCAGCGCCACGTTCTTGCGCACGCGAAGATAGGGAAAAGTGTGGCGGCCGACGGGACCATGAGAGCCATCGCCGTTCATCCATGGTGCCCAGGCGTGGCAGGCCTTGTCGAACGCGCCGGGCACATAGGCATCGTGGTTGCCCGGCACCACCGAAACGTCGGCCGGTACGCCAAGCGTTTCGAGCCACATCCGCGCCAATTCGATCTCGCCGTCGAGCGCCAGGTTGACCAGGTCGCCGGTGACCGCGAGATGGTCGGGTGCCTGCGCCTTGAGGTCGGCGACAATCGTGTCGACGATGCCGTCGTGATGGTGGCGGCTCCGGTTTCGCTGCCAGTTGACGTAGCCGACCATGCGCTTGGAGGCGAGGTCGCGATAGGTTACATCCGGAAGCGGACCAAGATGGACGTCTGAGATATGCGCAAGCCTGAACATCCTTCCCTTTTAGGTGACGCTGCTCCGGCTTTCCACCCATGGCGGCACGCCTGATGGGGAATCACATCAAGGCCGCTCCGCAGCGCCAGAGCCTATGGGCGCGGCTGCGAGGCAGGCTGTTTCACCTCTATTTTCTGCTGCGAAGGCCGATGACGCTCGGCGTGCGTGGCCTCGTTCACGACAAGGCGACCAACGCCGTCTTCCTCATCCGCCACACCTACGTGCCCGGCTGGCAATTGCCTGGCGGCGGCGTCGAGATCGGCGAGACTTTTGTCGAATCGCTGACACGCGAACTGGAGGAGGAAGGCAACATCAGCCTCACCGCGCCGCCCGTGCTGAAATCGATCCACCTCAACAAGCAGGCGACCCGGCGCGACCATGTCGGGTTCTACCTGATCGAAGCATTCAGGCAGGACCGGCCCAAGCTGCCCGACCATGAGATCGCCGAGGCGGGATTCTTTCCGCTCGACGCCCTGCCGGAGGGTACGACGCCAGCGACGCGGCGGCGCATCGCCGAAGTCTTTGAGGGCGTGCCAGCGTCGCCGTATTGGTGACGGACTCCCCAAACCCTCACGGCGAGCTGTCGAACCACGGGTTTGGGCAAGCAGAATAGAGCCAAGCGCCCTCATGGTTCGACAGGCTCACCATGAGGGCTACTGAGCGCCAACAGGGGGCGCTCAGGCCGCCTTCAACAACTTCCCGCGGTTGTGCGGTGCCAAAAAATCGACCTCCGGCCCGACCGGCACGATCCCGGTCGGATTGATGCCGGTGTGGCTGCCGTAATAATGCGACTTGATGTGATGCAGGTTCACCGTCTCGGCAACGCCAGGCACCTGGTAGAGCTCGCGCAGATAGTTCGACAGGTTGGGATAATCGGCGATTCGCCTGAGATTGGTCTTGAAGTGGCCGACATAGACCGGGTCGAAGCGAACCAGCGTCGTGAACAGCCGCCAGTCGGCCTCGGTCAGCGTGTTGCCAACGAGGTAGCGTTGGCGCGACAGGCGGTCTTCCAGCGTGTCGAGCGCTGCAAACAGCTCACCGAAGGCCTCTTCATAGGCGGCCTGGGTGGTGGCAAAGCCGGCACGGTAGACGCCGTTGTTGATCGAGGGATAGACGAGGTCGTTCATCGCATCGATCTCGCGGCGCAGCGCCTCGGGGTAGAAGTCGAGCGAGGCATCGCCCCATTCGTCGAACGCCGAGTTCAGCATGCGGATGATCTCGGACGATTCGTTCGAGACGATCGTCTTTTCCTTCTTGTCCCACAGCACCGGCACGGTGACGCGGCCCGAATAGGTCGGGTCGGCCTTGGTGTAGAGCTGGTGCAGGAAGTCGAGCCCGTAGAGCGTGTCGCCGGTGGCGCCGTCGTCGGTGCGGAAGGTCCAGCCGTTCTCGCCCATGAAATGATGCACGACCGACACCGAGATGATGTCCTCGATCTTCTTCAGCGCGCGGAAGATCAGGGTCCTGTGCGCCCACGGACAGGCGAGCGAGACATAGAGATGGTAGCGCCCCGGCTCGGCCTTGAAGCCGCGCGTGCGGCCTTCCGCCGGCTTGCCGTCAGCGGTGATCCAGTCGCGCCATTGCGCATGCGAGCGCACGAATTTGCCGCCTGTCGACTTGGTGTCGTACCAGCGGTCCTGCCATTTGCCTTCGACCAGCAATCCCATCGTGAAATCCTTTCGTTTGCCAGCATGTAGGGCATGACACCGGCAATCCGAAGGTCCTCATCCTGAACGCATCGTTCAACGTTGCGCGCACATCGGCGAAATCCGCGATGGACGACCACGCGAAATGATGATAGCGGGCATTTCGATGTCACATTGCTTTGCAAATATCCGGATTGACCGACGACGAATGAGCGCACGCGCCTGAGGCGCTGACTTGCGAACGCTGCGGCTTGGCTCGCGGCACCTCATCCCAGGACACCGGACTGCAACGAACATGACCCTCGCCGACGTCACCTATCTGCCGGAAGCTCCGGCGCACGACCTCGAAATCGACGACATCAACGCCGAGGCCTTCGGCCCGGGCCGTTTCACCCGCGCTGCCTACAAGATCCGCGAAGGCGGCCCGCACGACCGCTCCTTGTCTTTTGTCGCCATGCACGCCGGCCAGGTCGTCGCCTCTGTGCGCATGACGCCGATCGCTGCCGGCGAAGGCCGCGCCCAGATGCTGGGACCACTCGCCGTGCGGCCCGACTTCAAGAACCTTGGCATCGGCCGCAAGCTCGTCGCCATGGCGCTGGCTGCAGCCGCCAAGGCCAATGAGCCGGCGGTGATCCTGGTCGGCGACGAACCCTATTACGGACCACTCGGTTTTGCCCGCATTCCACGCGGGCAGATCGAGATGCCGCGCCCCGTCGACCTCAACCGCCTGCTCGCCCACGAGGTCGTTCCCGGTGCGGTCGCGCTGCTGTCGGGCGAAGTCTGCCACGCCGACCTGGCCAAGACCCCGCGACGCGTGGCCGAGCCCGCCTGAACCCGACTGCCCTTTCCGTGCAGAGCGCGGTCTTAATACCGATTTCGGTTTTCAGGCCGATGCGATAGACCATCCGTTCACAGCAACAAGAGGACAGGCTGACATGAATCCAAACGGGCAGATCGCAGTGGTCACCGGCGCCGGCTCCGGCCTTGGCGAGGCAACCGCACGCGCACTCGCAGCCAAGGGCGCCAAGGTTGCGATCTTCGACCTCAGCCTCGAACGGGCCGAAAAGGTTGCCGCTGACATCGGTGGCGTGGCGGTTCGCTGCGACGTCAGCAACGAGGAAAGCGCTGTCGCCGCCTTCGCCGAAGTCGCCGCCAAGCTCGGAACCCCGCGCATCCTCGTCAACTGCGCCGGCATCGCCGTCGGTGTGAAGACAGTCGGCAAGGACGGGCCGCACCCGCTGAGCGTCTTCCGCCAGGTGGTCGAGGTCAATCTGATCGGCTCGTTCAACATGATCCGCCTGTTCGCCGACGGTGCGGCCAAGCTCGAGCCGTTGCAGGGCGGCGAGCGCGGCGTCATCATCAGCACGGCATCGGTCGCCGCCTATGACGGCCAGATCGGCCAGGCCGCCTACTCCGCATCCAAGGGCGGCGTCGTCGGCATGACGCTGCCGATCGCCCGCGACCTCTCCCGTTCGGGCATCCGCGTCGCCACGATCGCGCCCGGCATCTTCAAGACGCCGATGATGGCGGCGATGCCGCAGGAGGTGCAGGATTCGCTCGGTGCCGCCGTGCCGTTCCCGCCGCGCCTCGGCGAGCCGTCGGAATATGCGGCCCTTGCCCTGCACATCGTCGAGAACCAGATGCTCAACGGCGAAACCATCCGCCTCGACGGTGCCATCCGCATGGCGCCGAAATAAGCTCCTGACGTCTGCAATTCGTCTATCGTACAGCCCCGGATGCGCAAGCTCCGGGGTTGTCTCGTCTTGGACAAGCACGCCCTTGCCAAACCTGCGAGGATAAAGATAAGTAGATTGAATTATTCATATTTGATGGTGAAGGTGTTGGAAGAGCGCAAGAAGGATGTCATCCGCGAAACCGATGCAGAGGCGATCGCGCTGGCGCGTTCGCTGATGCGCACCGCGCGGCATGGCGCGCTCGCCGTCATCGAGCCGGAAACCGGCGCCCCGCTGGCCAGCCGCGTCGGCACCGCAACCGATGTCGACGGCACGCCGCTGATCCTGATCTCCGGCCTCTCCGCCCACACCAAGGGCATCGTCGCCGATCCGCGTTGCTCGCTTCTCGTCGGCGAGATCGGCAAGGGCGACCCGCTCGCCTATCCGCGCATCACGCTGTTCTGCCGGGCGGTTCGCCTGGAGCGCGGCACGCCGGAGCAGGCCCGCGCCGAACGCCGCTACATCAACCGCAACCCGAAGGCCAAGCTTTATGTCGGGCTTGGCGATTTCGCCATTTATCGGCTCGAACTGGATCGCGCCAACCTCAATGGCGGCTTCGGCAAGGCCTATCTGCTCAGCCGCGACGACCTGCTGCTGCAAGGCCCGGCGGTAGACGCCATTGCCGGCGCCGAACAGTCGGCGCTCGATCACATGAATTCCGATCACCGCGAGGCGATCGCCATCTACGCCAGCCATTTCGGCAAGCTCACCGACGGTGCCTGGACGCTCAGCGGCTTCGATCCGGAAGGGATGGATCTTGCCGTCGGCGACGAAACCGGACGGGTGGTTTTCCCGGAAATGCTTGTCGAAGCCGCCGATCTCAGACGCAGCCTTGTCGAAATGGCAAGAGTAGGCCGCGAAGCAAAGTCTTGATTTTTTAGAGGAAAGCTGATTTCTGCTGGTTTTGTTAGATCATTCATTGATTCCATTGAGGATCTGGCGTGGTAATTCGGTGTTGTTGCCCCCATGACGCCGGAAAGCATTGAAGATACACGGGGTTCGCATGAAACCGAAGAAATTGACGGCAAACGCGGAAGCCGCAGCCTCATTGCTCACGCTTATGGGCAATGAAAAGCGGCTGATGATCATGAGCCACCTGCTCGACACTGAGATGTCGGTCGGGGCCATCGCTGAAAAAGTGTCGCTGAGCCAGTCGGCGCTTTCGCAGCACCTTGCGCGGCTGCGCAACGAGGAGCTGGTCGAGACACGTCGCGACCGGCAGATGATCTATTATACCTGCAAGTCGGAAGCCGTGCGCAAGCTGCTCGGCACGCTGGAAGGCATTTTCGACGACGCCTGACGGGCATCCATGCCTTTTCGGCTCCCATAGCGGCCTGCCCTCCGCTATGGAGCAAGCCATGAACATCATCCGCATCGAAGACCCGGCAGACCCTCGTGTCGCGCCCTATCTCAGCATCCGCGAGCGCGATCTGGTCGGCCGCGAAGGGCGCTTCATTGCCGAAGGCAAGGTTGTGCTGAACGTACTGTTCGCCGCCGGCAGGTTTCAGGCAGAATCGGTGCTGGTCCTCGAAAACCGCCTCGCCGGCATGACCGAGACGCTCGGCTTCGCGCCCGAAGGCATGCCCGTCTACGTCGCCTCCGCTGCCGTCATCGACGCCATTGCCGGCTTCCACATGCATCGCGGCATCCTCGCCATCGGCAACAAGGGCTCAGCCCCTTCGGCCGACGAGATGCTGGCCGCCCTGCCCGAGCGCGCGCTGGTCGCGGTTCCGGTGGGCATTTCCAACCACGACAATATCGGCTCGATCTTCCGCAATGCCGCGGCCTTCGGTGCAGATGCGGTGCTGCTCGACGAAACCTGCTGCGATCCGCTCTACCGCAAGGCGATCAGGGTCTCGGTGGGCGCCGCACTCAAGGTGCCCTTCGCCATCGGTGGAACGGCCGGCGAACTCGCCGACGCGCTGTCGCGCCATGGCTTCGAGCAACTCGCGCTATCGCCGGCTGGAAAAGCTGATATCCGCGACATTCGACGCCCGAAGCGCCTGGCGCTCTATCTCGGCACCGAAGGCGACGGCCTGCCGGAACCGCTGCTGAAGCGGCTGACGACGGCAAGGATCAGGATGGCGCCGGGCTTCGACAGCCTCAACGTCGCGGCCGCCTCGGCGATCGCGCTGCATCATTTCACGGATGCAACCGGATAGACCTATTCGGCAGGCGGGGACTTCTGCAGAGCCCTGACCCGATCGGCGAGGCTGATCATCGCCGGCCCGTCATCATTGGTCGGAGCCGGGGTGCCGCCCGCCTTTGCGAGTGCCTGGGCGATGGGCGATTCCGGTCCCTCGAGCCGCGCCGTGAGTGCCACGACTTCGGCCGCGAGTTCGTGCATCTGCTCGCGCAGCACAGAGTCTTCGCCCGCAACCGGCGCAGATCGCCCTGCCCGGGCAAGTTCGCCCTTCAGCCGCTTGTTCTCGCGCAGGAGCGTAGTCAGCCGGCCTTCGAGACGTTCGCGCTCGGCCGATGGAGCGGTTTCATTGTTCATGCTGCCGGCCTCCTGCGCCGCCGGCGCGCTTTTCAGTTGCGCGCGTACGCGGGCAAGTTCGCCCTCGCGCCGCTCGATCTTGTCGTCGCGATCGCTCAGCGACGTCACCATTTGCTGCAACTTCTTGTCGAGGTCCGCAGCGCGCCTGGTTTCCGCCGTCAACGCCTCGCGCACGGCCTTGTTGTCGGCTTCGAGCTCACTCACGCGCCGATCCGTGTCTTTTCGCTGATGGCGCAGCGCCGACATGTCGTCCGACAGCTTTCCCATCTCGCTCTCGCGGCTCACCAGTTCGATCTGGCGATTGCTGGAGGAAAGGCTGGCTTCGTCATAAAGCCTGCCCATCTCCTCGATTTCCTCGGAGCGCTTCTCCAGCAGCCGCTCGGCCTCGGCGAGCTGGGCGGCGAGCGCCTTGACCTGCTCGTCGCGCTTGCCGACCTCTTCATGCAGATTGCCGCGCTTGGCCTCGAGCTCGCTGACAACCCGGTCCTTCTCGGCATGGCCGTCGGCGACCAGCTTCTTTGCCTCGCGGTGGCGGCTGAGCTCAATGGCTTGCGCCAGCACCTTTTCCTGCGAAGCCTTGAGTTGGACCTCGACCTTGCGCAGGGCCATGGCATGTTCGGCGCGGAGGCTGTCCTTGTCGGCGCGAATCTCGTCCAGGGTCATGGGAAGCTTCGCCTGGACCCTTTGCCGCGTAACCGAAACGGCGCGCCGCCATACCGATGGCGCGACCAGCAGCACGAGAAACCCGGCGGTCAGGAAGCCAAGAACGAAAAACAGGATCGACTGGACCAAGGCACATTACCCGTTACGGACAGGCCGACTTTGCCATGTTCCCATGGCAGGAATCCAGCACCGCTGCAAACGCTATGGCACCCGACCAGCCTGTTCTTCACACAATCAGAAGGGATTCCACGTCGGCTGCTGCGTCAACTTCAGGTAGCCGAGATTGACTCCCAGTCGCGCCCCCACGCCCGTGCGCACCGGCACCAGCAGGATGTTGCCGCGCTTGAGCACGTTGAAACCGACGCCGGCAACGATGTAGGCCGAGCCGGCAACACCGCCGTAGCGGTCGTAGAGATTGTTGATATCGTCCAGATTGTAGACGAGGATCATCGTCCGCGAGCCCTGGCCACCGAAATCCCAGCCAAGCGAAGGCCCCTGCCAGAACACCTTATGGTCGCCGGCATTCTTGGTATAGAGCGTGCCTTCGCCATAGGTCAGGCCGCCGACAAAGGCGCCGGAACCCTCTTCGCCGAGCACATAGCCGTTAGGCAGGCCGTAGGACGCGAAAACCTTCTCGACGACGCTGGCGAGACCGCCCGAAGTCGAGCCGAAAAACCGGTGTCCGGAATCGAGGATCTCCTGCGCCGTGTATTGCTGCGCGCGAGACGCAGATGTCGAAAATGCCAGAACGCCGACAAGGACGAACATCGCGGCAACTAGCCGGGCGAACGTCCGGCCATAGAATCGGGAAATCATGCTTCCAAATCTCCGTCAGGGAGCACACTTTCTCCGACGCCCCGGACTGCTGCTGCTCTTGATCGGCAGCTGGCTCGTCCAACTCCGGCAAACTATGCCGTAATCCTTTTTCAACCATTAAACTGCCTGATGAAGATGGCGGATCGAAGGCATAAAACCCTGTGGAAAGGCCGGATTTGCGCCCAAATGTAGGCGTTTTAATCAAGTGCAGTATGCTGATTCTTGCCGCCGCAACGGGCGCTGTGTAACCAAGAGTACCGTCGACCAGCCCTGATTCGCATTGTGGGTCCTGGTCTCATTTTGAACTTAAGCTGCTGCCGAGGGATGTCGTTCATGGCCGAATTGATGATGCTTTCCGCCCCCGATCTCGCGGCGCTGCTGTGCAGCAGGGTCTGCCACGACATCATTTCGCCGGTCGGCGCCATCAACAACGGCCTCGAACTGCTTGACGAGGGCGGCGCCGACGAAGACGCCATGCGCCTCATCCGCACCAGTGCGCGCAACGCATCGGCGCGATTGCAGTTCGCCCGCATCGCCTTCGGTGCCGCCGGTTCGGCCGGCATGCTGATCGACACCGGCGACGCCGAAGCGGTCGCCACCGCGTTTCTCAAGAACGAGAAGCCGGAACTGGCATGGTCGGGCGGGCGCGCGCTGTTGCCCAAGAACAAGGTCAAGCTGCTGCTCAACCTGCTTCTGGTTGCCCACGCCGCGATCCCGCGTGGCGGCAAGCTCGGCGTCACGCTCGAAAACGTCGAGACCGCGCCGAAATTCACCCTGTCGGCCAGCGGCCCGATGCTGCGCGTGCCGCCGAAGTTCCTCGAGCTGCATTCCGGCCAGAAGCCGGAAGAGCCCATCGACGCCCATTCGGTTCAGCCCTACTACACGCTGCTGCTCGCACGCGAGGCTGGCATGACGATCTCGATCCACGCCACGCCGGAAGAAATTCTGCTGACTGCCGAGTGAAAAGGCGCCGCGCGCCAGTATTCGCAGAGTAAAATTGGCCGCCCTGCCCCTTCTGGCGGCATGGAGCCTGGTGGCACCGCGTCCTGCATGGTCGCAGCCCTTGTTGACCGGCGTCGTTTCCACGAATTTTACCATTCGGGTTTTCAGCTTCTTTACGAGGATGCGCTAGGGTGAGTGCATCACCCCGGCGCGCCAGGCGCGTTCGGCTCCCGCAAGAAGGACCGGGCCATGAAGCGCTGCCTGTTCGTCGATGACTCCAGCGTCATCCGCAAAGTCGCCAAACGCATCCTCAACAGCCCCGATATGGCCGTCGTCGAGGCGGCGACCGGCGCCGAAGGGCTCGACATGTGCGCCTATGACATGCCTGACATCATCGTGGTCGACGGTGCGCTCGAGGACATGGCGACCGCCGACTTCATCCGCCGCGTCCGCGCCCTCAACAGCCGCGTCAAGCCGCAGATCGCGATCTGCCTGACCGAAGTGGATATCGGCGCCATCATGCGTGCCAAGCGGGCCGGCGCGCAGGGTTATCTCCTGAAGCCGTTCACCAGGCCGCAACTGCTCGACCGCTTCCGCGCCTTCGACGTCGCCGCCTGATTCGCGGCAAAGAAAAACCCGGCTCGCAGGCCGGGTTTTGACTGAAATCGGAACAAGAAATCAGGCGATTTCGCGAAGCTCTTCGGGCTCGCGCAGAACATAGCCGCGACCCCAGACAGTTTCGATGAAGTTCTGTCCGCCGGATGCGGCGTCGAGCTTCTTGCGCAGCTTGCAGATGAAGACGTCGATGATCTTCAGCTCAGGCTCATCCATGCCGCCATAGAGGTGGTTGAGGAACATTTCCTTGGTCAGAGTCGTGCCCTTGCGCAGCGAGAGCAGCTCCAGCATCTGGTATTCCTTACCGGTCAGATGCACGCGCTGGCCACCGACCTCGACCGTCTTGGCGTCGAGATTGACGATCAGGTCGCCGGTCATGATGACCGACTGGGCGTGGCCCTTCGAACGGCGGACGATGGCGTGGATGCGCGCTACCAGTTCGTCCTTGTGGAACGGCTTGGTCATGTAGTCGTCGGCACCGAAGCCCAAGCCACGCACCTTGTCCTCGATGCCGGCCATGCCGGAGAGTATCAGGATCGGCGTCTTGACCTTGGACAGGCGCAAAGTGCGCAGAACCTCATAGCCCGACATGTCGGGCAGGTTCAGGTCGAGAAGGATGATGTCGTAATCATAAAGCTTGCCGAGATCGACGCCTTCTTCGCCGAGATCGGTCGTATAGACGTTGAAGCTCTCCGATTTGAGCATCAGTTCGATGCTCTGTGCGGTTGCACTGTCGTCTTCTATCAGCAGAACGCGCATTCAAATCCCCTTTTCTGCTGCCGGAACATCTTCGCGGTCTCGTCCATACCGGCCCAGTGCTACTGAATCGGAGGCTGCCATCGAATGGTTAACAAAACCTAATTTCGTATGGAAGACCATATCAGAAATTTTAACCGGCGCATACACCCTCTTGAATCCAAACATGAATCACACGGTCAACATCTTAACGCGACGCATTAACTAGGTTGACTAAGCGACTCCAGAGAAGGACCGATCACATTCGCGGCGAAAACCAGAATCTTTACCGGGCCTTAAGTCTCGATGGGTATGATTAACGATGCCCGTAAACGAATGGTTACCGGCGGAGAAAAACTTTAAAAGTTTGTTTTCCATAGCCGGGAGTTCAGGACCGGTTCGGGTGCGGCAGGGTCCCTCGGGGCCAAAGTAGGCGAGTGCAAGTGCGTTTTTCGTTGTTCGGGAGTGTCGGGTCATGAAATCACGTGAGAACCTGGTCAGGCTCAAGCAGTTTCAGGTGAACGAAAAGCGCCGCCAGCTGATGCAGCTTGATTCGATGATCGCCGAGTTCGACCGGATGGCGAACGAACTCGAGATGCAGATCGTCGCCGAGGAAAAGAAGGCGGGGATCACCGATCTCAATCATTTCGCCTACCCGACCTTCGCCAAGGCGGCGCGGCAACGACGTGACAACCTGAAGAACTCCCAGCATGACCTGGCGCAACAGCGCGCCGCTGCCGAATCCTTACTCTCCGAAGCTGAAGCGGAGCTGTCCAAGGCGGAAATGCTGGAATCGCGCGACCGTACCACCCGCGAGGCCGAGACCGGTGGCCGCAACGCGATGATCGGCTGACAAGCCGCTCCTTCAGACAGATTCTGGCCCGGCAGCGCCCGGCCGGCAATTACACGACGAGTTCGCCTTCGAGCGACCTTGCCCGCGCGTCGCGAATATCGGGCGCGTGCTGCTCCGACCACACCCTGATCTGATTGAGCAGGTCCGCCAGGTTCCGGCCGAGGTCGGTCAACTCATATTCGACCCTTGGCGGAATGACCGGGAAGATCTCGCGCCGCACCAACCCGTCCCGCTCCAGCACGCGCAACGTCTGCGTCAGCATCTTGGGCGTGATGCCCTCGACCTTGCGCTGCAGCTCGCCATAGCGCCGCTTGCCCGGCTTCAACGCCCCGACGACCAGATAGACCCACTTGCTCGCCAGCATCTCGAGCACGGTGTGCGACATGCATTGACGCCGGAAGGCGTCGTAGCCGAATGGGGTGTCGGGAGCGCATTCACTATCCATGGGGTACCTATATATCATTGAGGTACATTCTCGACAATCGATTGATACTATCCAATTTATAGTGGCACATGCATCATCCCAAGGAGGACAATCCCATGCGTGCCATTACCCAGGCCACCGTCGGCGGCCCAGAAGTGCTTGAGCTTGCCGAACGCCCCGCCCCGCAGCCCAAATCAGGCGAAGTGCTGATCCGCGTCAGGGCAGCAGGCGTCAATCCCGTCGATGCCGCCGTGCGCGGCGGCTATTACCCCCTGCTCGGCGAACCGCCCTTCGTGCTCGGCTGGGATGTCTCGGGTACGGTCGTGGCGGTTGGCCCCGGCGCCAATGGTTTCGCCCCCGGCGACGAGGTCTTCGGCATGCCTCACTTCCCGGCGGAGGCCGCGGCCTATGCCGAATTTGCGACCTCACCGGCAAGTGAGGTCGCACACAAGCCAGTAGCGCTTGATCATGCCTCGGCTGCCGCCCTCCCCCTCGCCGGACTGACCGCCTGGCAGGGGCTCGTGACATCAGGAAAGCTCAAGGCCGGCGATCGCGTCCTGATCCATGCTGCCGCCGGTGGTGTCGGCCATCTCGCCGTGCAGATCGCCAAGGCGCTCGGTGCCCATGTCGTTGCCACGGCAAGCCCGGGCAAGGTCGATTTCGTCCGCTCCCTCGGTGCCGATGAGGTGATCGACTATACATCTCGCGACTTCGTCGCCGTGGCCGGGCAGGTCGACCTGGTGTTCGATCCGCTCGGCGGCGAGCATGCCGAAAAATCGCTCAAGGTGCTGCGCAAGGGCGGCGTGCTCGTTGCCCTGCTCGACCCCAGCGAGAAGGCGAAGTCGGACGCCGAGGCCCTGGGCATCCGGCTCGAGCGCATCCTGGTGCGGCCCGACCGCGAGGGGCTGGAGGAACTTGGCCGATTGGCCACCGCCGGCAAGCTCAAGGTGAATGTCGCCAAGAGCTTTGCGCTCGAGGACGCAGGCGCAGCCCACACTTTCCTCGCCACCAAACCGAGGGGCAAGGTAGTGCTGGCGATCTAGCCCTGCAGGAAGGCAGGGCTCAAACGAAAAAGGGTGCGGCAAGCCGCACCCTTTCTTGTTGGTTGGCCGTAACGGCCGGTGTCAATGACGGTATTGCTGGATGCGCGTGGTGCGCAGGCCGGCAAGGCCATATTCGTCAATGGAAGCCTGCCAGGACAGAAACTCCTCGGTCGTCAACTTGTAGCGTTGGCACGCTTCGTCGAGACTGAGCAGCCCTCCCCTGACCGCTGCGACCACTTCCGCTTTGCGGCGGATAACCCACCGGCGCGTATTGGTCGGGGGCAGATCGGCAATCGTAAGCGGGCTGCCGTCCGGCCCGATAACATATTTGACACGCGGTCTAACCAGATCGGTCATCGTACTCTCTACTAAAAACTCAAAGACCCAATCACCTGCCACACTAGCGCCACAGCTTTAAAAATTGCCTAAGCGTGTCCTAAGAGCTAAGTAACGAACGTGAACAGAACGTTAGACTCTCAATCCGCAATTTAACCACCTGCCCAGTTGGCGGGTTTGCCGCCGAAAAAGGTGGACCAGACCGCTTCGGGTGGCACTGCGGCGAGGCTTGACCTATATTGCAGCCATTGGCATGCAGCCGACCTAAAGACAGCGGAACGCAATCCCGATGAACAGCCTGGACCTGCCCGGACGCCCCGAAGACACCCGCGTGGTTGTAGCCATGTCGGGCGGTGTCGACTCTTCAGTTGTGGCAGGCCTGCTCAAACAAGAGGGTTATGACGTCGTCGGCGTCACGCTGCAGCTCTACGACCACGGTGCGGCCACCCATCGCGCCGGTTCGTGCTGTGCCGGACAGGACATCGCCGACGCCCGCCGCGTCTCCGAGACGCTCGGGATTCCCCATTACGTGCTCGACTATGAAGAGCGCTTCCGCAAGGCCGTCATCGACCCGTTCGCCGAAAGCTACGTCGCCGGCGAGACGCCGATCCCGTGCGTGTCGTGCAACCAGACGGTCAAGTTCGCCGACCTGCTCGCCACCGCACGCGAGCTCGGCGCTGATGCGCTGGCCACCGGCCACTACATCCGCTCCAGGCAGAATGGCGCCCATCGCGCGCTGTATCGCCCGGTCGACGCCGACCGCGACCAGAGCTATTTCCTGTTTGCCACCACCCAGGAACAGATCGACTACCTGCGCTTTCCGCTCGGCGGCATGTCCAAGCCCGAGGTTCGCGCCGCAGCCGAGCGCATGGGCCTGACGGTTGCCGCCAAGCAGGACAGCCAGGACATCTGCTTCGTGCCGCAGGGCAAGTATACCGACATCATCGCCAAGCTGAGGCCCTCCGCCGCCAATCCCGGCGACATCGTCCATATCGACGGCCGCGTGCTTGGCCGCCACGAAGGCATCCTGCGCTACACCATCGGCCAGCGCCGTGGCATCGGCATCGCTTCCGGCGAACCGCTCTACGTCGTCCATATCGACGCCGAACGCGCCCGTGTGATCGTCGGCCCGCGCGAGGCGCTGGAGACGCACAAGATCTTCCTGCGCGGCATGAACTGGCTGGGCGACGAGGCGCTGTCTGCCGTTCCCGCTGGCGGCCTCGAGCTCTACGCCAAGGTGCGTTCGTCGCGTCCGCCCCGCCCCGTGGTTCTGCATCATCGCGACGGCGCGACCTGGGTCGAACTCGTCGATGGCGAGTCGGGCATAGCGCCCGGCCAAGCCTGCGTGCTTTATTCCGACGAGGTCAACGAAGCGCGCGTCTTCGGCGGCGGTTTCATCGAACGTTCCGAACGCCATGCCGACGCCGAGGCGATGCTGTCGCGGCTGGCGGCAACGCCGGGCTCCATAGCCGCAGAATAAGCTCGACATCCGTGCTGGAAGCGGCCAAGCGCTGGGCGCGGCTCCTCAAGCGCGATGTCGTGGCCCTCTACCTCGCTGCGCGCAGCCGGTCGACGCCCTGGTATGCCCGCGTGGCAGCCGCCTGCGTGGCGGCCTACGCGCTGAGCCCGATCGATCTCATTCCCGACTTCGTGCCGATTCTCGGCTATCTCGACGACCTGCTGATCGTGCCATTGGGCATCTGGCTGGTCATCCGCATGATCCCGCCCGAACTGATGGCCGACTTCCGTGCAAAGGCAGCCGAAATCAACGCCAAGCCCAGGAGCCTGGCAGGCCTCGCCTTCGTCGTGACGGTATGGCTGGCAGCCCTCGCCCTTGCAGGGTGGTGGGTGATGAGGGGAATAGGGGAATAAGGCAGTAGGGCAGTAGGGCAGTAGGAAAGAGGTACCAGGCTCCCCTATTCCCCTATTCCCCTATTCCCCTACTCCCCTATTCCCATCACTTCAGTCGTGCGTGACAGTGCCCGCCGTAAGAATACGCAGCACGCCCAGCGCCTCTTCGGCGCCGGTGCGCGGCTCTTCGCGCGTCTGGATGCAATGGATGAAATGCTCGAGTTCACGCGTCAGCGGCATGGCATTTTCGAGCGTGATATAGGTCGGCTCGTTCATCGTCGAGGTCCATTGCCCTTCGTCCCGCCACACCGCATGCCGGTAGAGCGCCAGCTTGCGCTCCTGCGGCTCGACGTCGTCGAACACCGCCATGCCCTTGGTGCCGACCACCGTCAGCCGGCGCTCGCGATACGGATTGAGGCGCGAGGCAAACAGGTGTCCGCGCAAGCCATTGGGGAAACGCATGTGCAGGTGGGCAAAATCGCTGAGGTGATTGAGCACTGCAGCGCCCTCGCCGCGCACCTCGATGGGCGCCGTGCCGGTAATCGCCAGGATCATCGACAGGTCATGCGGAGCAAGATCCCACAGCGCATCGTTTTCGGCGTGGAACTTGCCGAGGCCCAGGCGATGCGAATGGATGTAGCCGACTTCGCCGAGCTCGCCCTTGTCGACCAGCGCCTTGAGCCCTTCGAAAGCCGGATGGAAGCGCAGCACGTGCCCGGTCATGAACACGCGACCATTGTCGCGCGCGGCTTTCACCGCGCGTTCGGCGTCGGGCACGGTCAGGGCGATCGGTTTTTCGACCAGCACGTCCTTGCCCGCTTCGACGGCACGAATCGCGAAATCGGCGTGGAACTGCGGCGGCAGCGCCATGACGACCGCATCGACGTCGTCGCGGGCAAACAGTTCGTCCGGCGTCAGCGCAAGGCAGCCCTGCTCGGCGGCAAATCGTTCGGCGCGGGCCGGGTCGACGTCGGAGACGGCATGAAGGGCGCCGAGCGACTTCAGGGTGCGGATATGATTACCGCCCCAATAGCCGCATCCAAGAACTGCAATACGCGGATTCATCAGGCTCTTTCCAGGGGGATTTATGTCGGCAGACATAATGTCCGAGCCTCTCTAACTCAACCCCGCAGCCTGCGCCAAAATCACCTAGCTCGCATGCACGCGGGCTCAAGCATACGCCGAAGATCGTTAACCGCACGCTCTACGGTCAGGCTCCCATCATGCGCTGCATAATTGCATTGCGGGCCGGCGCAGGAGCAATACCGCCTAAAAACCAACCGCAAACAGGCTGAATAGCAACCGGCGATGCGTCCTTGGCAATTATCCGGAATTGCGCAATGTCACTGCTTGACAGGTTCGTCATCCAGACATTATATCCGCCCGACCTTGGCGAACGCATCGACGCCTGCCTCTTCCGAGACAGTTTTTCGAGCCTTCTCCACCCTGGCGGGATAGCTCAGTTGGTTAGAGCACGGGAATCATAATCCTGGGGTCGGTGGTTCGAGTCCACTTCCCGCTACCATTTCCCCTCCGGAATCATGCCTCTAAAGTGTGAAGCCTCTCGGCATCTGCGAGGCGAACTGACCGCGATGATTCCGGCCAAGCGCACGATCGCGGATCTCACGCCACGGACATTCGTCGGACCCGACATATTCTGGCAACGATTTTTACACCCCCCGGCAGGGTGGCATGCCTGTCCATGATACTTGCCGCTATAATGTCGCTCGTTTCGAATGGGCCGGGATGGTTCGGCATCGGCGCCGGCACGCATGTGAGGCAAGATACTGGTGGGTTTCCTGAATTTCCGGCAGCAGAACAGGCCGCAGGGGCGCGAACGGGTCGAACTCGACCTGTCCGACACGGTCGTCTATGCCGTCGGCGACGTGCATGGCTGCTTCAGGGAACTGCGTGCGCTCGAGGCAAAGATCGTTGCCGACGCGGCAATGCTGCCCGGGCGGAAGCTGATCGTCATGTTGGGCGACTACATCGACCGCGGCCCGGATTCGGCGCGCGTGCTCGACCACCTGATCGCCCCACCGCCGGCCGGTTTCGAGCGCATCTGTCTGATCGGCAACCACGAAGCCCAGGCCCTCGACTATCTCGATGGGAAACTCTCGCTCGAACGCTGGCTCGCCACGGGTGCACGCAGCGCCTTGTTTTCCTACGACATCGATGCCGAGCACCTTGCCGAACTCTATGGCAGCAGCGGCAAGCTCGACGAGTACATCCGCGCCAACATCCCGCGCGACCACATCCGGTTCATGCGCTCGCTGCCGATCATGGCCTATTCGGAACGTTTCCTGTTCGTGCATGCCGGCATCCGGCCAGGCGTGCCCCTCCTCGACCAGAAGGACGACGACCTTCTCTACATCCGCGAGGAGTTCTTCGAGGCGTCCCGGCGGCTCGACCGCTGGGTGGTGCACGGCCACACGCCGACCGACTTCCCGCGCATCGAGGGCCGCCGGCTCGGCATCGACACCGGCGCCTTCAAGACCGGCCGACTGACGGCGGTGCGGATCGCCAACAAGGGCGGCCGACTGCTGTTTTCCTAGGCCACGCCCCGAAAGGCGGTCCCGGTTCTCGGGAGGCCCATGCGGGCTCCGTGCCTCAGCTGGCGACCTTCACCTTGGGCTCGCTCTTGTCGACATAGTAGCTGGAATATCTCTCCAGGAACTGCTCCGAGCCGCCATAGGCGCCGTAGCGCGGCAGCTTCTTGAGATCGACCTTGTTGAGCACCAGGCCAAGGATCTTGCTGGCGATCTGGGGTTCGGCGTTGAGCGCCGAACGGACGAGCGGCCGCGGCGTCGCACCCCATTCGGCGACCAGCACGAAGCCGTCGGCGAGCGGCGCGAACGCCTTCGCGTCGACCACCGGGCCGAGCGGCGGCAGGTCGACGATGATGTAGTCGAAGGTCGCCTTGGCGTCGTCGATGAAGCGTCGCATGCCGGCGGACGACAGCAATTCGCTGGTGTGCGAGAAGCGGCCCCGAACCACCGCCGGAACGATCGCCATCTTGGTCTGGCGATCGACCTTGATCACCGATTGCCAGCCCTGGTCGTTGACAACCGCCTCGACCAACCCTTGCTCGGCATCGATGCCGAGGCTGCGGCTGAGACCGGGATTGCGCAGGTCGGCGTCGATCAGCAGCGTCTTGGCGCCATTACTGGCGATCAGGCCGGCGAGATTGGCGGCGACCGTCGACTTGCCCTCGCCCGGAAGCATCGAGATGATCCCGATTACCTTGCAGCCCACATCCTGAAGCACGATGTCGCCGGCGATTTTGGTGCTGCGCAGCGTCTCGGCGAACATCGAGGCCGGGGCATCGACGGCGATGCGCATCTTGGCCCGGCGTTTCGCCGCCTCGGCGGCGCGCGTCGGGGGCTGTGGCGGCGGCGTGCCCATCTTGCCCGTCTCGGGTTTGGTCGCGTCCTTCTTGTCGTCGCTCGACCCCAGCAGCGGCAGATAGCCGAGGAACTTGACGCCAAGCCGCTCGCGCACATCCTCCGCGGTACGGAAGAAGCGCTCGTTGAACTCGTTGAGCGCGCCGAAGGCCGCACCGATGACGACGCCAAGCACGAGCGCCAGGCCGAATACCATCGAGGTTCGCGGGCTCGACGGGCCGCGCGGCGTCGTCGCCTCCGAAATCACCCTGACCTTGGCGATCGGGAAGGAGCGCTGCTGCGACGCCTCCTCATAGCGCGACAGGAAGGTCTGGTAGAGCGTGCTGAGTGCGGTCGCCTGCTGCTGCAGTTCGCGCAGGCGCACCTGTGCTTGGTTGGCGCTGGAGTTCTGGCCGGTCGCCTCCATCACGCTGTTGCGCAGCGCGGTCTCGCGCGACTGTGCCACTTCATATGCGTTGCGGTAGGTCTCGGAAAGCTGGCTCAGCTCGCGAAGAATCTGGTTGGACAGGTCCGCCTGCTCCTTGCGCAGGGCCACGGCCTGGGGATGGTTGGGCCCGAAGCCGGCCGAAATCTCCTGCTCGCGCTTGGACACGCCAGAATAGCGTTTCTTGAGTTCGGAGATCAGCGGATTTCCCGCCTCTTCCGCCGACAGGGTGGAATTGCCGACGGCAGCTTCCGGCCCGCTTTCGACGATGGTGCGGTATTGTTCGTAGCGCGCCCGCGCCTTGGCGGTGTCGGCCTGGGCCAGGATCAGCTGGGCATTGAGATCGGACAGCTGCTGTTCTGCGATGGTTTCGCCGCGCGCCGCCGCAAGACCGTTCTCGGCGCGGAACTTCTCGACCTCGAGTGCCGCCTTCTGCGAGCTCGCGCGCAGTTCCTCCAGCCGGCCCTGGAGCCAGACAGCGGCCTTTTCGGTGGCGTCGAAACTGGCGTCCAGCTGGTCGGCGACGAAGGCGTCGGCATAGGCCTTGGTGATCGCGGCCGCCAGTTGCGGATCGTGCGAGCGGTAGCCCATGGAAATGACATAGCTGCGGCCGGAGCGCTCGGCCATGATATCCGCCTGGAGCATGGCGACCGCCTGCTCCTTGCGCGCCGCTGCCGCCATTGACTTGCGCTGCGCTTCGGTGAGTTCCGCGCCGCCCGCGACATCGGGAGCAGAACGGAAGATCTGCAGGAAGCCGCGTGCGTAGCCGACCAGGGTCGACAGCAGCGACTTCGGCGGCTGCATGAAATTCTGGTTCTGGTCGAGCTTTTCCTTGTCGACGACCACCGCGGCCAGTCGCGCCGACTTGATGATCTCGATCTGGGAGAGGATCGCCGCGTCGGTCTGCATGTTGACCGGCGTCGCCGAAACCTCGTCGACCATCTTGTTCATGCCCTCGTCGATCAGCACGCGGGTGGAAGCGGTGAAGGTCGGCGGGGTGGTCTGGAGGTAAACGAGACCGAGCAGCAGGCCGATGATTGCGCCGACGCCGACGACCTTGGCCTGGCGCTTGGCCATGGAAAGAAGGCGTTCGAGATCGATGAAGTCGCTGCCTTCCCGCGGGTCCTCGCGAGACGCGGGTATGCGGTTGTTGAAGGGAAAGCTGGCGTAGTTCATCTGCATTCCAGTTCTTGCTGAGCAGCGTCTGCCGCTCGATGGGTTCTGGCGGAGCCGACTTCAGCTACGCAACTGCGGTGCCGATCGGGCACGCGTTATCTCAAATGTCGTCGAAGGCGAACCGTTTCGCCCGCCTTCGACAACGGTTCATGGCTTCAGGCCGCAGCGACGTGATCGTGCTCGGCGACCATGTCGCGGATGGCATCGAGCACGGAATCGCGGATATCGGCCCGCTTCAGCGCAAAGGCGACATTGGCCTGGATGAAGCCTTCCTTGGAGCCGCAGTCGAACATCCGGCCATTGAACGGCCGGGCGAAGAAGGCCTGGCTTGCGGCAAGGCGAACCATGGCGTCGGTCAGCTGGATCTCGCCGCCGGCGCCGCGCTTCTGGGTGCCCAGCAGGTTGAAGATCTCCGGCTGCAGGATGTAGCGGCCGTTGATGTAGAAGTTCGACGGCGCGTTGGCCGGCGCCGGCTTTTCGACCATCGCCGTCACCTCGAATCCCGAGCCGACATCGGGCCCCTTGCCGACGATGCCGTATTTGTTGGTTTCGCTCGGATCGCACTGCTCGACGGCAATGACGTTGCCGCCTGTTTCGGCGTGCAGGTCCATGATCTCGGCTAGGCAGCCGCGCTTGCCGAACGATACCATGTCCGGCAGCAGAAGGGCGAACGGCTCGTCGCCGATGATGTCGCGGGCGCACCAGACGGCGTGGCCGAGGCCATGCGGCGCCTGCTGACGGGTGAAGCTGGTGGCGCCCGGAATCGGCAATAGGCTCTCCAGCGATTTGATCTGCTCGACCTTGCCGGCCTGTTCGAGCGTGCCCACCAGTTCGGGATGAAGGTCGAAATAGTCCTCGATGACCGCCTTGTTGCGGCCCGTGACGAAGACGATGTGCTCGATGCCGGCTTCCAGTGCCTCGTCGACGGCGTACTGGACGACGGGCCTGTCGACGACGGGCAGCATTTCCTTGGGCATGGACTTGGTCGCGGGAAGGAACCGCGTGCCGAGCCCCGCCACCGGGATCACCGCTTTCCTGACTTTTTTCATCGTGCCAATCCTCTCGCTCATTTCAGTCTCCTCGTCTTGGTCTTGGCCGTCCCGGCTGTCGCATCATTTGCCGGGCCGGTATGCGAACTGCCTGGCAACCCGGCGCAACCGGACTGCGATCGGCATTCGCAAATGGCGAACCGCCGCCGGGTCCCCCAGGGCGGTTCTGATCGCCTTGAGCGGCGACCGCTGCTTGATGTGCTCAACCAGTGACAGGAATGAGGCAGCCTGAGAGAGGCTGCGCGTCCGTCGCGTGAACGCTTTTCGTGCCTCGCCGTCGAGCGTGCTGGATGCCTCGAAGGCGGCGTCAGCACGCTGCATCGCCTCGATGTGATGGAGCCCCAGAACCCTTGAAATCGAGCCGCTGCGGACATGATAGGCATAGCCTACGGCGGGTTCGACGGTGCAGCGCCCACCATTGGCGAGCGCGCTGGCGAGCAGGATGTAGTCCTCGCCGATGCGCAATTCCTCGTCGTAGCGAAGGCCATGGCGCTCGAGATATTCACGCAAGAATATCGGCTTCATGTAACCAAAATTGAACGTGGATTCGAAGACGACATTGCCGCCGATGAAGTCGGCCAGCGTGACATCTGCCAGTTCTTCGAGATAGCGCTCGGGAAACATCACCTCGGGCGGCGTGCCGTCTTCTCGAATCACTGCGATGTTGTCGACGGCCATCTCGGCAGAGCTCTGTTCGGCTCGGGCGATCATTGCAGCAAGCCTGCCCGGCAGCACCGCGTCGTCGGAATCGAGCACGGCGACCCAGCGCCCCCGCGCGGCATCGAGACCGGCATTGCGCGCCCCGCCCGGGCCGCGATTTTTCTCCAGCGCCACCACGCCAACGCGCGCGTCGTCATAAGAGCGCGCAAGCGCAAGCGTTGCGTCTGACGAGCGGTCGTCGACGACGATCACCTCGACGGTGACGCCACGTTGCGCCAATGCGCTGTCGATAGCGCGGCCGAGCGTCACCTCGGCGTTGTAGGCGGCGATGACGAAGCTAACGTCAGGCTGCATCCTGGCCTCCTTCGTTGCCGTAGAGGCGCAGTTCGCGTGCGCCGACCAGCCCGCTGAGCACGCCGACATGCATGACCCCGCGCAGCAGGCTGCGGTTGCGGCTGACCGGCTGGAATGCGGTCAGCCCTGCGGCGGCGAAGCAATAACTGGCCTTGGCCGAGGCACGAGCCAGTTCGCCGACCCGGCCAATGCCCGGTCGTTTCGAGCCGAGCAGCCGGCCATGCGTCTGGCCGACCCGGAAGCGCCGCTTAGTGAGCCAGCCGAACGAGGCACGCGACGATGGAACAGGCTCCTCCACCCAGGCCTCGGCGGCATAGGCAATGCGCCCGCCGGCGCCGTGGACCTGATCGAAGAACTCGGTGTCCTCGCCGCCAGACTGGCCGCGTGCCAGGCTGAAGCGGCGGCCGGAGATGCTGGGCGAACCCATCCTGAGCAAGGCATTGCAGGTGTAGCCGGTGCGGATCTCGCCCTGAACGAACACCGGATAGGTCGAATGGAAGTCACCGACCTGCATCCAGCCCGGCGTCCCTGCCCCGTAGCGCGCCTTGACCGGGCCGAGCACCACGTCGGCGCTGGTCGCCTGGGCGGTCTCGACCAGCCGTTTCAGCCATGCACCGGTCGCCTTCTCGTCATCGTCGATGAAGGCGACGAAATCGGCCGCGCTGGCATCGAGGCAGGCATTGCGGGCGAGCGAGATGTTGCGTGCCGGGCAATGGATGTAGCGGACCGGCAGCGGCAAGTCCTGCGCAAGCTCCGAGACCAGCGGCGAAGCACTCGGCACCTCGTCATTGTCGGCGACGACGATGCCGATGCGATATCCCTCGGGCAGGTCCATCGCCGCCAGCGAGCGCAGCGTGTCGGCAAGTTCGCGGCGCCTGAAGGTGCAGACGCAGATGTCGATGCCTGGCATCCCGGTCATGCGGTTCGCCCTCCTGCCGGCATGCCGAGCAGCTGGAGCCAGAAGCCGAGCGACCATGCGAAATGCATGACCATTGCCGACACGCCGGCAAGCGCCAGCCCGGGCCTGCTTTCGCGCAAGGCAAGGGCCGCGCCATAGCTAAGGCAGATCGCCACCCAGACGAGCAAAGGCACTGTGAATATCCAGTGGACGACGGCAAGGCTCGCCAGAAGTGCCGTGGGCACCACCATCAGCGGCACCATCTGCCGGAGCTTGGGGATGACCCGGTGCTTCAGCACGTTCTTCGCCCGGCCCCGGCCGTAGCCGAGATATTGCCGGAACAGGCCGGCAAGGGAGGCACGCGGAAAATAGGTCATGCGGGTGCTGCCGCTCATCCAGATGCGGTAGCCGGCCTGACGCAGGCGATGGTCGAACTCGGCGTCCTCGTTGTGGCTGAAGCTTTCGTCATAGCCGCCGACGTCGCGGAACGCGGCTATGCGGATCAGGGCGTGGTGGCCGTGGTCGACCCATTCTCCCGCCGAGCCATGCCTGTGCTTGGAGCCGCCAGTGCCCAGTTTCGAGTTCTGCGCCGCGGCCGCGGCCTGCTGAACCGTACCGGTGCCTTCAGTCAGCATCGAAACCACGACGGAATCGGCACCGGTCTCCAGCGCTTCTTCGAGCAGCCTGTCGCAATAGTCGTCGGGGTAGCCGCCATGGGCGTCGATGCGGATCAGGTAGTCGACACCATCGCCGAAAAGCTCGACCGCGCGGTTGATGGCAGCACTCTGGATGCGCGCGGGGTTGTCGATCAGCACGACATTGGCGTCTTGTGCCGCAACGCCTGCAACGATAGCGCGCGTCGCATCGCGGCTGCCGCCATCGGCAACGACGATCCGGGCCCCAAGCCGCCTTGCAGCCGGGCGAAGCCTGCCCAGCAGGCCGCCGATATGGCGCTCCTCGTTGAGGCACGGAATGACGATGATGGTGGAGGACGTCTCAATCATGAAGCTGCTTGTCTTGGATGGGTTGGTAATCAGGCGGCGATAGCGCGCGCGTCGACTTGCCCGTTCTCGGCAGCGACGCGTTCGAGCCTCGCCACCAGCGCGCGGCAATCGGAGCGGCTGCACACCCATGTCGCGGGATCGCGCGTAAGCACTGCCCCTTGCAAGACAGCGTACCGCTCGCTTGTCATGTCCGAGAGCGTTTGCGTTAGCGCCGCGACCGACGGCTCGGACAGCACCAGTCCGACATTCTGGCGTTCGAGGAAGCTGGCTGTTTCGGTGCCGGCCATGGCGATCGGCACCGTGCCGAAACGGCAGCCTTCATAGAGCCTGTTGGGCAGCAGCCATGTCGAGTTCTGGCCTTCCTCGAAGAAATCGATCGCCCAGGAAAAATGCACGTGCGAATAGATGTCGGCCATGTCCTCGGGGTTTCGGTAGGCACCCTTAAAGGCCAAATGGGGCTCGGATTCGACGAAACCATGGAAATCCGGAAACTCCGAAAGCGCCGGGCGCCCGCGCATGACCAGTTCGAAACGGCCTTCCGCGCTGCGGGTGAAATCGGCCAGCAGTTCGAGCGACTTGCGGCAGCGCAGCGCGCCGAACCAGCCGATCTTCCAAGGCAGCTGCGGAACCTGTGACGGCCGCAAATCGAATCGCGGCTGCAGTTCCAGCAGCTTGTTCTCGATCAGCTCGATGGGTGCGTCGATCTGGCCGAACCTTTCGAAATAATGCCTAACGAAGGCCGGCGAACTGGTCAGCAGCAGGCTGACATTACGCCCAAGCAGGCGCTCGGCACCGCGCAGGCCCTTGCCGAGCAGATCCTCGCGCAGCACCAGCCGATGGATGTCGAGGCACTCATAAACGGTCGGCACGGACGAAGAGAACGCACTCCGCGCGCGCTGCGCCAGCGCCAGCATTTCAAGATTGCGGGCTACGATCACGTCTGGCGCCGCGACTGATTTCAGCGACGCGGCAATGCGCGTCGCCGCCATGGCGACCGCGCCCAGCCGCTGCGCAAAGCGGCCATCGCGCGTGATACCAAGGTCGATCGGCGTCACGCCTTCGACGTCTTCGAGTTCTTGCGTCCGGCGGAAACCAGCGAGCGTAACGCGCGCGCCACCGGCCTTGAGCATGATGATCCGTCGGCGAACTGCCGGGTCGGAAACATCATGCACCAGGTACAGAACATGCAGCATGAATTCACGCTCGCAGTTTGGCCCACCGATGACGAGGCTAGAGCACCCATTACTGCATCGCAACAATTATTGACTGGCAGGACCTCAAATATTGTTGCGCCGCAAAATGGCCCGGTTAGCCTGTACTTAATTTCCCGACACGACAAATCCGAGGAGGCCAAGGCCCATGAAGACAGTCATCGTCGAAAATACCGTCTGCCTGAACACCGGCGATGCGGCGATCCTGCTGGCGATCCGGCACATCCTCAAGGCAGCCTATCCCGGCGAGCTGCGCTTCCAGGTGTTCGACAGCCAACCCGAAGTGGCGTCGCGGCTCTACTCCAGGCAGGCCTATCCCGACATCGAGATTCGCAAGCTGTTGTCGGAATCGATCTTCAAATACCCCTATGACGACAACCGGCTGAAGAACCTGGCCAAGCCGATCTACAACCGTCTCGCACTGAGCGCGCTGCGCCACTTTGGCAAGAGCCGGGCGCTGGATGAGACCATGTTCGGCGCCGAGGACCGCCGCAGCCTCGACATGTACCGTCAGGCCGATTTGGTCGTCACCACGGGCGGCACCTATCTGGTCGAGAACTATAATCTCGAACGCCGCCTCAACCAGTTCCGCATCGATGCCATCTTCGGCAAGGATCCGGTCTTCTTCACCCAGTCGCTGGGACCGTTCGACAAGGACTACAACCGCCGCGAACTGAAGCCGGTGTTCGACCGCAGCCCGCTGATCCTGCTGCGCGACGAACGCTCGCGCGGCCACCTCGCAGGCCTCGTCGACAATCCCGGCAAGTGCCATGTCGTCGCCGATTCGGTGTTCGCGCTTGCCGACAAGGCACGCATCGAGGCGCTGCTTTCGGCAGGCGCGCCACCAGCGCAGACCGGTCGTGTCGGCATTTCCGTGCGGCACTGGAACTACGTCAATGACGGCGCCGACGGCATGCGCCGCTACATGGATTCGATCCGCGACATCGCCACCTCTCTGGTGCGCGACCATGGCAAGCAGGTGACCTTCGTCTCGACCTGCCAAGGCGTGCCCGAATACGCCCACGACGATTCGAAGACGGCGCGGGCGATCGTCGCCGAACTGGCGCCCGAGATCGCCGCCCAGGTCAGCGTCGACGCCGGCTTCCACACGCCCGAACAGCTGATGGAACTGGTCAAGGGTTTCGACTTCGTCGTCGCAACGCGCATGCACATGATGATCATGTCGCTGTGCGTCGGTGTGCCTGTGCTGCCCATCGCCTACGAGTTCAAGACCCGCGAGCTTGCCAAGCGTGTCGGCCTCGCCGAGCTGCTGCTCGACATCGACACGGTGACGCCCGACGAAGCCGGCCAGAAGCTCGCGCGCTTTGTCGGCGATCTCGACCGTTACCGGGCGACAACCCTTGCCGCAGTGCTGGAAGAACATGCCTCGGCCATGTCGGCCGCCGATTTGGTCAGGCCGCTTCTGGCGGACGCTTCAACGGATGTTGCGGGCGACGGTCTTCCAGGTCTCGACAAGGGCGCGGCGGGACTGCGGCACGGCGACCATGAAGGCAAGCGCCACCGAGTAGCTTAGGGTGGCAGCCGCAAGAGCTGCCACGAGATTGGACTGCGCGGTCAGCGATGCCGGCAGGTAGCCATAGCCGAGCCAGGCCACGGCAGCCGCAACGATCAGCAGTCCCTGGACCATCAGGAAATCGAGCGCCGAGACTGGGCCGGTGCGCCCGAGCATCGCCGCCAGCACCGGCAGCCTGAGCACATAGCCGCTGATCGCATAGGCGGCGGCGACCCCGACTGCCCCCCATTTCAGCCCGACGGCGAAGGACAGAACCGTGGTCAGCGCGGAATAGACGCCCCAGCGGAACATCGTCTTCGTCTTGCCCTGGCAGATGAAGATCCAGCCCGTCGTGCTCGACACCGGCTGCATCAGCCCGGCGATGCCGAGCCAGGCGAAGATCGGCGCCACCGCCAGCCACCGTTCGCCGAACAGGATGGCGACCACCGGCTCGGCGGCGATTGTGAGTGCGGCGATACCAGGCACAGTGACGAAGGCAAGCAGCCAGTTGGTGCGCAGATAGAGCTCGCGAAAGCGCGGCTTGTCGTCCTGGATGCGGCTGAGCAGCGGCACCATCAGCCGCGACAGCGGCTGGTTGATGTTCTGCAGCGGAAACAAAAGCAGCTTGTAGGCGCGGTCGTAATAGCCGAGCTCGACCGGGCCGGAGAACTTGCCGATCAGGATGTTGTCGAGGTTGCGCGAGAAGAAATTGACCAGATTGAAGCCGGTAAGATTGGCGCCAAAGGACAGGATCTCGCGCTCCACCTTTACGCTCGGCCTGCCCGGCTTCCAACGCGTCGCCAGCCACGCACCGAGCAGCGTCACCACCGCACCGGCGGCGGGTCCGATCACCAGCGACCAGTAGCCAAGCCCGGCATAGGCGGCGGCAATCGCGGCCCCCAGGCCGGCGAGTGCTGTCGCCACGTCGTTGATGGCGAGCTGGCCGAACTGCAAATTGCGGTTCATCAGCGCCAGCGGCAGCGCGGCAAGGCTACCGAGCAGCAGCGGCATTGCAGCGGCGAGCGTGATGCCAGTCATGCGGGCGTCGCCGTAGAAGGCCGACACCGCCGGCGAAAGCGCAGCGATCACGATCGTGCAGATCAGGCCGGCCAGCGCGCTGATCCAGAACACCTGGTTGAGCTGCGGCTGGCTGATCTCGGGGCGCTGGATGACCGCCTGCTGCAGGCCGAGATTCTGGAACAGCCCGACAAAGGCGATGATCGGCCCGACCGATGCGACAAGGCCGAAATCCTCCGGTGCCAGCATTCGCGCCAGGATCACCACCGAGACGAACTGGATGCCGATCTTGATCGCCTGGGCTGCTGCGGTCAGCGCCCCGCCGCGCAGGGCGATGCGCCCCAGTTGCTGCGATTCGGCCGTCATGCCGCGGCCTTGGTGGCAGCAAGGCGGAACAGCGTGTCGGCGAAAGCGTCGTTGAGCCGGACGGAATCGAAGTCGTCTTCGATCTTGCGTCGCGCAGCGACGGCCAGGCTTTCGCAGGTGCTGGGGTTGTCGGCGATCCAGATCAGCTTTTGCGCCAGCGCGCCGACATCCCTTTCGGGCGCCAGCAGGCCGGTCCTGCCGTCCTCGATCAGTTCGGGGATGCCTGAATGATAGGTGCTGACCACGGTAAGGCCTGCCGCCATCGCTTCCATCAAAGCCACGGGTATGCCCTCGAGATCGCCGTCCCTCGCCCTAACGCTGGGCAGCACGAAGACATGCGTCTTGCTCAGGCGCTGCTTGACCTCGCTGTGCGGGCGGGGCCCGAGGAAGGCGACACGATCGGATATGTTGAGCCTTGCCGCCAGTTGCTCCATGGCGTCGAGCAGTTCGCCACCGCCAATGATCGTGTAGGACCAGTCGATATCAGGCCGCGCAGCCTGCACGTCGGCGAGCGCACGCAGAGCGAACTCGATGCCCTTCTTTTCAGTCAGCCGGCAGACCGAAACCAGCGAAAGCGTAGCGTCACTGCGCGCAACCGCCTGAAAGCCGATCGCGTCGGTGTCGACTCCCATGTGATGCACCGCGACGGTATCGGATGCCGCACCCGCCTCGATGAGCGCGTCGCGGAAGAAGCCATTGACCGGCAGTTGCAGGGCACCTTGCTGGAACACCACCTCGTAGCGCGCCAGCGTGCCGTCATGCATTGGCGCGCCAACATCATGGCCGTGGAAAATCGTCACCAGGGGGGCAGCAATCCGTCGCCGCTTCATCGATCTCGCGACGCGCAGGCCGTTGTTGCCGAAATGCGCGACGATGACATCGTATTTCTCGAGCTTGCCGGCAAAGGCGATGTCGAGCGCCGTCGATGCCTTGTCCCAGAGCTTTCCCGACCACCTGCGGAGCCTGGGCCGCAGCGGCCCGAGCGCGCCCCACCATTGCTCGACACCGCCAGGGAGATTGCGCCAGCGCGGGTCATCGATGTTGCGCTCCTTGCCGAACGTCGTCTCGTTACAGACGACGCCGACCTCGATGCCGCGCTCGAGACAGCCCTCGATCTGGTCGAGCACGAAGGTCTCGGAGAGCGAGGGAAACTTGTCGACGACGAAACAGACCTTCATCGATCCGCTCTCCTGGAACCCAGCCGGACAAACGCCAAGTCAGGCAGCCTTGTGCAGGCTTTGTGCCGCCGCGCGTTCGAGCACGCCCATGAAGGTGGCGAACTGGGCATCGGGCTCGAGTTGGGGGCGCTCGGAAAACTCGCGGGCCGCGGCCGACAGGCGGTTGTACGCGACCCTGTCCTGCCACAGCCGGCGCACGGCATCGACCCAGTCGTCGAGCGGCGCGTCGTAGTCGAGAACCACGCCGCCCTTGCCGATCGCCTCGGGCAGTCCGCCGCGGCGCGAACCGACGACGGGAATACCGCTGCAATGCGCCTCGGAGGCGACACGGCCCCAGGCCTCTTCCCATTTGCTCGGTGCGAGCAGGATCTTCGTGCGGCCATAGACCGTCTTCATGTTGTTGGTGCGGCCTTCAAGCCTGACATTGCCGAGCGGCGCGATGGTCTCTTCGATGCGGGCGCGGTGGTCGTCGGCCAGTTTCCAGCTTTCGACGAACAGGAAGGAAATGTCGGGGCAGCGCCCGGCGATCCGCACCGCGAGCTCGAAACCCTTCTCTTCGTAAGGGTTGATCAGCGTCACGAATTCGCCCGATGTCGGCGTGGCATAGAGCGCAGGATCGATCGTCGGCGGGATCACCGTCGATTCGATGCCGAACCTTTGCCCGTAGGCGCGGGCGGTGAACTCCGAATTGGCAATATACTGCGCCGAGCGCAGCTCGCTCAGTTCGCCGGCGAGTTCATGGAACTCGACATTCCTGAGATAGACGACCAGCGGCACGCCCTGAGCTTCCAGCGCCTTTCCGATCGGCACCGACTTGTGGCACTGGACCACCGCGACGTCGGGCTTGAGCTTCTGCACGGCAAAGCCGGCGGCCTCCCACGGGAACCAGGCGCGGACCACAGGGTAGCCGGGAAAGCTGTCGATGACGGCGCGTTGCCGCGTCAGCTTCATCTTGGCGCGGGCCTTGAAGCCGAACATGCCGTCACCGAACAAGGCGGCGAGCACCGACGCCTCGTGGCCATGCGCGCGCAGCTGCTCGACCAGATGATGCGTGCTCGACTGAACCCCGCCGCTGAATTCGGGCGTGTAGCCGTTACCGCCGGCAAAAAGGACCCTCATGCTGCCAGTTCCGTTGTCGCTCTCGAATTCAGTTCGCCAACCTTCCGGCCGATGGAGATGTACTGGAGGCCATGGCGGGCGACGACCGCGGGGTCGTAGAGGTTGCGACCGTCGAAGATGACCGGCGTCGCAAGCGCCTGCTTGATCGTCTCGAAGGACGGTGCCCGGAAGTTCTTCCACTCGGTGGCGATCAACAGCGCATCGGCGCCGCGCAGTGCCGCCTCCTTGGTGCCGCAGAGCAGCAGGTCGTCGCGCTGGCCATAGATCTGCTGCGCCTCGTTCATCGCCTCGGGATCATAGGCCTGGACCTTGGCGCCAGCGGCCCACAGCGCCTCCATCAGTACGCGCGCCGGCGCCTCGCGCATGTCGTCGGTGTTGGGCTTGAACGCCAGTCCCCACAGCGCAAAGGTCTTGCCCGCGAGATCGCCGTTGAAGTGGCCCTTGAGCTTGTCGAACAGCACCGCCTTCTGGGCGTTGTTGCGCTCCTCGACCGACTTCAGCAGCACCGGCTCGAAGCCGACATCGTCGGCGGTGCGGATCAGCGCGCGCACGTCCTTGGGAAAGCACGAGCCGCCATAACCCAGGCCCGGATAGATGAAGTGATAGCCGATGCGCGGGTCCGAGCCGATGCCCTTGCGCACCTCCTCGATGTCGGCGCCGAGCAGTTCGGCCAGGTTCGCCATCTCGTTCATGAAGCTGATCTTGGTCGCCAGCATGCAGTTGGCGGCATATTTGGTGAACTCGGCCGAGCGCACGTCCATCACGATCATCTTCTCGTGGTTGCGGTTGAACGGCGCATAGAGCTCGCGCATCACCGCCTCGGCGGCCTCGCTTTCGGTGCCGACGATGATGCGGTCGGGCTTCATGCAGTCGGCGACCGCCGAGCCTTCCTTGAGGAACTCCGGATTGGAGACGACGTCGAAGGCCAGCTCCTCGCGGCCCCTGGCCTTCAGCGCCGAAGCAATGGCCGCCCGCACCTTGTCGGCGGTGCCGACCGGCACGGTCGACTTGCCGACGACGATCTTGGGTTCGACCATCTCGCGGCCGATCGTCTCGGCCACGGCCAGGACATATTTGAGATCGGCCGAGCCGTCCTCGCCCGGCGGCGTGCCGACCGCGATCATCTGGATCTCGCCGTGGCGCACCGCCAGCACCGCATCCGTGGTGAAGACGATGCGGCCCGCCGCATGGTTGTCGCGCACCAGGGCCTCAAGCCCCGGCTCGAAGATCGGCACGAACCCCTGGTTCAGCCGCTCGACCTTGGCCGCATCGACATCGACGCAGACGACGTCATGCCCGACCTCGGCCAGCACCGCTGCCTGCACCAGACCGACATAGCCAATTCCAAATACCGTGAGCTTCATACGGTCCGTTCCTGTTCGTTGATGATGTTGGGGCGCGGACGGGCCACGCCTGGGTCTCTGCCGGTCATTGCAGCGTGCAAGCGACCGACTCCTCGAACTGGCAAGGCTCGCCCAGCGCGGTGAAGGCGACGCGGTCGACGGCCATGGTCACCGGCTTGCCGGGATCCGAGAAGGCCCCCATCCATTCACGCAGCGTGTCGGTTCCCCACAGGCTGAAGAAGATCTTCTGCGGGTGGCTTGGTAGCTGCGATGGCTCGGTCACCTCGTGCACGAGCTGGCCGTTGACGTACCAGCGCAGCCGCTCCTTCTCCCAGACGAAGGCATAATCGTTGAAGGCCTGGTCAGCGCCGCCGGGCACGTCGACGAGCTTCTCGTCGTTGGACTTGCCGCCGACATAGGCATTGACCTGCACCTTGGAAGGATCCTTGGTCAGCACCTCGAAATCGATCTCGTCATGCGGCTGTTTGTGCACCGGGCCGATATAGGTGAAGAAGGCTGCATTCAGGCCCGATCCGGTGCCGCTCTTCATGCGCGCCTCGTAGATGCCATAGCTGAAGCGCTGCTTGGTCTGCACTTCGCCGCAGGAATAGTCGCGGTTTTTCAACGGCTTCTTCTCGAAGCTCAACGTCAGGTTGCCATCGGCGACCTTGACCTGCTCCTTCGACCAGGTGCAGTTCTGGTGCTTGCCGTTGTCCCATCCGTCAGAGACGAACCAGCGCGAACCGCTCAGCGTGTCGAACGTTTCCACGAAGGACTTGCCGGTGGCATCCTGTGCCAATGCGCCGCCCGAAGCGGCAAGCAGGCCGGCCAGCGCGACCGACAGGCGCAGGCCCCATGAGCGGCGACCGATCCGGCCGGCTGCGTGATGTGTGACGTTTGCGTTCATAGCCAAGTCATCCTTGTGCCTTCGCGCCTCCCGCCCGAGAACCGCATTGCAACCGCCGGCCAGGGGTTTCGCCCCGACCGGAAAACAACCTCCCATCCTCCCGAAAATTCTGGCCCGTCAGGGCCGGTGCCGGACCTCCTCCGGCGCCGAAGCTGCCGACGATCCCTCATCGGCCTTGCGACCCTCGTCGACAAACGTGTCCAGCGCATGACGAAGCCCGGCGATGAATTCGGTCTGCCGCCCCAGTGCCTCGATGCGGCGCAGACAGGTCTTCAGCGATTCCGTCCATCGGTCCATGTCGTCGGCCCGTCGCGACGAGGCTTCGGAATTGTCCATCGCCTCGACCAGGAACGCCGCGTTGGCCGAGACGGCCTCGTATCGGTTCCGGATGCCGGTCCTCTCGGCATCGATCTCCGAGGTCAGTTGATCGAGCGAACGCGCCAGCTGTTCGAAGCGGGTCACGTCGGTTTCCCGGTCGCGGTCCGGGCTGCGTGTGCGGAAAGCGAAGATCGATGCCATGCTCTGCTACTCCACGTTTGCCCGAGCGTGCCAGTTCCAGGCGCTCGACACAATCGCGGCGAGGTCATGGCGCGGCGCCCAGCCGAGAACGTCGCGCGCCTTCGAATTGTCGGCGACGAGCGACGGCGCATCGCCTTCGCGCCGCGGTGCCAATTCGACCGGGAATGTCCGGCCAGAGACCTCCTTCACCATCGACAGCAATTCGTTGACCGTCGTGCCCTGCCCCGTGCCGAGGTTGAGCGCGACGCTGTCGCCTCCGTCGATCAGATACTGCACGGCGCGGCTATGCGCGTCGGCAAGGTCCATGACGTGGATGAAGTCGCGGACGCAGGAGCCGTCGCGGGTGTCGTAATCGTCGCCGAACACGCTGAAGCCGGCGCGGCGGCCGAGCGCTGCGTCGATCGCCAGCGGGATGGCATGCGTCTCGGGCTCATGGCGCTCGCCGATGCGACCCTCGGGGTCGGCGCCGGCGGCGTTGAAGTAGCGCAGCAGCACCGAGCGGAAACCCTCGTAACGGTCGAGATCGCGCAGCATGTCCTCGACAATCAGCTTGCTGCGGCCGTAGGGATTGATCGGCTGCTGCCGGTGCGTCTCGCGCATCGGCGTCTCTTCCGGCTCGCCATAAGTGGCGCAGGTCGAGGAAAACACCAGCCGCTTGCAGCCCGCAGCACTGGCTGCGGCGAACAGGTTCAACGAACCCGCGACATTGTTCTCGAAGAACGCCATCGGATTCCTGACCGATTCCCCGACCTCGATCAGGGCGGCGAAATGGATGACTGCCGCCGGACGGTACTTGGCAAAAACCTCATCGAGTCGGGCGCGGTCGCGGATGTCGCCTTGCTCTAGCGGTCCCCATTTGACGAACTCGGGATGGCCGTTGCTGAAATTGTCGTAGACGACCGGGCGAAAACCCTTTCGCGCCAGATAGAGGCAGGTGTGGGAGCCGATATAGCCGCCGCCGCCGACGACCAGAATGTCTTGCATGTCTTGTGGCCTCACTTCTGGGCACCTGCGTTCTCGGCCGTAATCAGGTAGCGCAGGCGCGGTTCAGGAACCGACGGCACCGCCCCGGATTTCGCGAGCGCATCGAACTTGTCCATGGCCACCCCGCGAACGACGGCCATAAAATTGGCAGGAGATGCGACTGCGAATTTCGCCGCCGCGGCCATGCCGCCGGCCGCCTTGAGGTCGAGGAAGCGCCGCAAACGGTACTTGTCGCGCATATGCCGCTCGTGGTGGCGAAGGATGCGTTTGTCCTCTGCCGCCAGCCCCGGCTGTGCCAGCAGCCCGAGATCGGCATCGGCCAGACGCTGCAGATCCTCCGTGCGGTGCTGGCCGCTCAGCGAATTGGGCCGCACCACGGCGCAATAGCCGCAGGACCTGACGACTTTGAAGCGGGCGCCCATCAGCATGGCCCGCGCATAAAGGGCATAATCTTCGCCGAGCCGCAGTTGCTCGTCGTAGCTCAACCCGTGCCGCTGGAGCATGGCTCGGCGCATCACCGGCTTGAGGAATCCGAGTTCGCCGCGCCTGGCGCCACGGCTGGAAATGTTGCCGGCGATGAACTGCGCGAATCCGAGCAGCGCCGGATCGGCGTCGAACTGCGCGACGCTGCCCGACAGTACATCACGCACCGAAGCGTGCTCGACGAACACGATGTTGTCGGCGACAAGATCCCAGTCGTCGCCACCGACAAGGTTCGCAAACCGTGCAGGCAGGAAAAAATCGTCGGCATCGAGGATGCTGATCAGTGCCGATCTGGAGTTGCGTATCGCCATGTTGCGGGCGAATGAGGGGCCGCGGTTGACGTCCAGCCGCAGCACTAGAAGCCGACCGCTGCCATCGTCGGCGGCGCACGCCATGGCTTCGGTTGCATCGGTCGAGGCATCGTCCACGACCACGACCTCGGCCACTTCAGGCTGCCGCAGCGCCGAGGTGATGGCCGTCGTGATCGTTTCCGCCGCGTTACGCGCAGCAATGATGACACAGACGTCAGTTCCGCTCACGTCGGTTGCCTTTCCGTCATAGCCCGCCGACGCCAGAGCTATATTGCACCTGCGAACAAGGAAACCCCAACTTTTGTTACGGCGCTTCACCGTTGGGGTCGTGAAGACCCGGTGTCGACCGCCGCGACATGCGGCTTTCCAAGGCCTGCAGGCGCGTTGCCGCGATCACGCCGGATGCCTCCATAATCCGTGGCGACGGCACCGCGGCATCACCTGAAGGCAGCAAGCCTGGGCATGAAAATGGCCGCGCAAATGGTCGGAAAAGCAGAACCGATTCCTGCGGAAACCCAGTCCGTGCGGGGCCTTGAGCCGGCCGCAGCGGCCTAGTGCGCGCTGCCCTTTGGCGTCAGGTCGTCGGCCGGAACTGCCGGTGCGCCTTCGGCCACGGTCTTTGTGTTCTTGATTTCAGCCGCTTTGGGGCTCGTACGCAGCACCATGGCCAGGATGACAAGAAAGTATCCGACCTGAAGAATGACGGCGCAGGCCAGCACGCGCAGCAAGATCGTGCCCCAGCCGGCAGCATCTAGATAGGACCACAGCGCCACGGCGGCGATTACCATCGCCATGCCGAACACGAATTTTGGCAAGGTCATAGCCGTTGACCGTCAGGCCCGAGGAATCGGCACTGATTTTGTCGCCATGTTGCTTGCAACTCCCCTAGCCCTGAAAGCTCCACCCGCATCGTTCCTTCGTTATATTTTGATGCCGACATGCTGGTTGGCGGTCGACCGGAAGAACGTCGTTTCATTATATTGGCCCGCCCAGCAGTCAGCAAGCGGAGCCCTCTTTCGCCGAGAGTCTTGCCGATGGCGCCGGATGCTGCATTGCACTTTCACAGCTGGTCGAAAGTCGATAACATTTTCATTCAAGATGCCATTATTTCAGAATATTTTGGCGAATACCCATGTGATGCATAATATGTTTTATATCTTGGTGCGCATTGCTGGAACGTTTACCAACATGGTGCAGATACAATTTTCGACATTTCACCTGTATTGACACATTCGATTCTGCTCATGCATGCGGCCATTGGACATAAAACTGTCGCATTGAGATTTTCTTGTGCACGCCATGCACGGATTTTGGTCATCTACTGGTATAAATATTTCACGCGTCAAAAAAACGTGTGTTGCAGCGCAGCATGTCGGCCGTATCCTGACACAGGGCGATTCTGGGGCGATTCATCGACCAATTGGAGTTGCAGCATGAGGGATCTTGCCAAGTCGACGAGCTTGGAGTTTCCACACGTCGCCACCGACCTCCCCCCTCTGGGTGGCGTGGCCAAGCGCGGATTCGACATCATCGGTGCGGGTCTCGGGATTATCGCATTAAGCCCGTTGTTCCTGCTCATTGCCTTGCTGGTAAAGGCCTCGGACGGCGGCTCGGTCTTCTATGGCCATCGCCGGATCGGCCGTGGCGGCCGTATCTTCCAGTGCCTCAAGTTCCGCACGATGGTCCCTGACGGGGACGCGGTACTTGCGGCGCATTTTCGCAATGACCCGGAAGCCAGGGCCGAGTGGGAGGCAACGCGCAAGCTCAAGGACGACCCTCGGGTCACGCGTGTCGGCACGGTGCTGCGCAAGCTCAGCCTCGACGAGCTGCCGCAGGTCCTCAACATCCTTCTCGGCGACATGAGCATCGTCGGCCCACGCCCGGTGGTACGCGACGAGCTCGATTATTACGGCAAGGCGGTCGTCTTTTATCTCAAGTCGCGGCCCGGTCTCACCGGACTGTGGCAGGTCAGCGGTCGCAACGACGTCTCCTACGACAGCCGCGTGGCGTTCGACCGTCACTATGTCGAGAACTGGTCGCTGGTCGAAGACATCCGCATCATCCTGAAGACGGTCCCGGCCGTTTGCATGTCGCGCGGCAGCTACTGAGCCTGCCGCAAACGAGGCTGCGCCCATGTGGGGGCGCGCAGCTTCTTCCGCCGTCGGGCTGCAGAAGATGCCCGCGGCACAGGAACGGACGATAACCTTGAACCTAAACGGCTCCCATTCCCGCGCACGGCGCATGCTCAGCCTGGGCGGCGCGCTCTGTCTCACGCTGGCCATTTCGGCATCCGCAGCGTTTGCCGAAGACTACAAGCTCGGAACCCAGGACAAGCTGACCATCCGCGTCGTCGAATGGCAGACGGTCGAGGGCGCCTTCCGCGACTGGTCATCGGTAAGCGGCGACTACACGATCGGACCATCCGGCAATCTTTCGCTGCCATTCGTCGGTGAAACGCAGGCCGCGGGCAAGACGACGGCCGAGATCGCCGAGACGATCGGCAAGACCCTGCAGGACAAGTTCGGCCTTTCCGACCGTCCGGAAGCGTCGGTCGAGGTGGCGCAGTTTCGTCCCTTCTACATCTCCGGCGACATCCAGACCCCGGGCCAGTATGCCTATGCCCCGGATCTCACCGTGCTCAAGGCAATCAGCATCGCCGGCGGCATGCGCCGCGGTGCCGACGGCGCCCGTACCGAACGCGACCTCATCACCGCAGAAGGCAGCCATGCCGTGCTCTCCGACGAGCAGCTCCGCATGATGGTCACCCTAGCGCGGATCGATGCCGAGCTTGCCGGCAATACTGAAGTCGAAGCGCCGAAGGAGATCGCGTCCCTGCCGGCGGTATCAGGCATGATCGCCAACGAAACCGCCATCATGGCCTCGCGCCAGAAGAAGCTCACCCTGAGGCTGCAGGCACTTGAAGAGCTCAAGGGCTTACTCGAGCAGGAGATCGTATCGCTGGGCCAGAAGTCCGAGACACAGAAGCGCCAGGTCGAACTCGCCAGGAAAGAGCTCAGCGGCATCGACACGCTGGCCCAGAAGGGTCTCGTGGTGAATACGCGCGTGCTGTCGACCGAGCGCTCCATCGCCGAGATGGAGGGCAAGATCCTCGATCTGGAGACCGCCATGCTGCGGGCCAAGCAGGACATCAGCAAGGCCGAGCAGGAGGCGATCGACCTCAAGAACGACGGCGAGTCCGAACTGGCGGTCGAGCGGCAGAAGACCGTCGGAGAACTTAACGCTGTCACGCTCAAGCTCGGAATGCAAAAGGGCCTGATCGCCGAGGCCGGAGGCACGGCACCAACGGCTGCTGGCACCGAACAGGCGATTTCCTATGTCCTCGTGCGCAAGGGCAGCGACGGCAAGAGCAAGGAAATCGCGGCCGCCGAGGACATGCCCGTTCTGCCCGGCGACGTGCTCAAGGTGGAGCGGACAGACGGCCCGCTCATCCAGTAGCCCGGCGGTCAGACGCGATGCGGATCAGAAAATCGGCGCTGGTCGAACCCGGCCGCAACACGCTCTACGGCGCCTTCGCGGTCGCCGTATCATTTTTTGTGTTCGCCTACTCGTTCCGCATCGGCCAGATCTCGATCCTGATGTACTACGCGGTCTGGCTGCCGTTGGTCCTGGTCGATTACCGCTTCACGCTCGGCCGCCTCGGCGCATCGCCGCAGCTCGGTGCCTTCGCGCTGCTCGCCTGCCTGTCCTACTTCTGGTCCGACGCGCCTGACGTGACCAGCCGGGCGGCACTTCAATATCTGTCGCATGTGGTCTGCGCCGTGATCGCCGCCAGGGTGATCGACGCACGAACCCTGTCCATCGGCGCCATGGCCGGCATCGCGGTCATTCTCGCCTATTCGATGCTTGTCGGCGGCTACGTCTATGACGCGCTCGACGGCACCTACAGTTTCGTCGGCGCGTTCGGCTCCAAGAACCAGCTCGGCTTCTACGCGTCGCTGGGCGTGCTGTTCGGCTGCTACTTCGCACTGTTTCTGACGCGCGGGCGCATCGCCCGCCTTCTTGCCCTCGGCGTCGTCCTGCTCTCGGCCGCATCGCTTGTCATGTCGCAGTCGGCAACCTCAATGCTCGCCACCCCTGCGGCAATTGCTATGATCGTCGCCATCGCCGGGCTGGAGGCGTTCTCGCCGACCCACCGCCGTATCTTCTTCGCAGCCGGCCTGGTGCTTGCCGGCACGGCCGTTCTGGCGGCTCTCAATGTCGGCGCGATCGACATGGTTCTGGGCGCGTTCGGCAAGGACTCGACACTGACCGGCCGCACATATCTCTGGCAGCAAGGCATCGACGCATCGGCAAATACGCCACTGCTCGGCATCGGTTATGCCGCCTATTGGGTGCAGGGCTTCTCCGAAGCGGAGCGGCTGTGGAACGAGTTCTACATCACCTCCCGCACCGGCTTCCATTTCCACAACACCTACATCGAGGCGCTGGTGGAACTCGGCTATGTCGGCGCGGCCATGATCGTGCTGCCGCTTCTCGCCATCCTCCGGCTGTGCATCTCGCGTCTTCTGAGCGAGGGCGACTGGACCGAGCCGCTGCTGCAGACGGGCCTGCTCGCTTTGCTGGTCATCCGCTCGTTCTTCGAAGTCGACATCCTGCAGCCCTACGTCATCGGCTCGTTCCTGCTCTACTACTGCTGGGCACGCGCCAAGGAGCCGGCGACACGGCAAACCGTGCCAGCTTCGCCGCCTCGGCAAATGACGTTCGGGCGCAGCGACGGCATCGCCGGCCAGTACAATCACTGAGCCTCGGTCGAAACGCTGAGTTCGACCCTGTCGGCAACGAAGCGCGTTTCGGCATATTGGATCGGCAAGCCCTGGGTATCGACATTGACGGCGACCGCGACCAGCACGATGGCACCGGCTGAAAGCTTCAAGTCGGCAAGGTCGGCGGCATCGGCATGGCGCGCCGAGACCAGAGTCGACTTGCGGAAATAGTCCTCGATGCCGTAGCTCTGGAAGCCGAGCGTGATCGAGCCCGTCTCGGCATAGGCCTCGGCATAACCGGGAAACCGCTCCGCATCGAACCAGCTGGTCGCGCGCGACACCGGCCGTTCGTCGGCCTCGCTCAGCGTCTCCAGCCTGACCACGGGCGCACCCTCGGCAAGGCCAAGCCCTTCGGCCACGCGCTGTGACGCCTGCTCCACCGCATGGGCGAGAAGGATGCTGCGGCGGTCGCGGGTCTGGCTGCGCAGGCCGGTCGAAAAACGCGTCCGCGCCGAGATCGGGTAGGACAGCTTCTGGCGGCTTTCGACGAAGGTGCCCCTGCCCTGCTCCGCCCTGAGCACTCCTTCCTGCACCAGCGCGGCGATGGCGCTGCGCAGCGTGTGGCGGTTAACGCCGAATCGCTCAGACAGGACCATCTCCGGCGGCAGTCGGCCGTCGGCTCCAAGCGTGCCGGCTGAAACCGCCTGCCTGATCTGGTCGGCGATCTGGCGCCACAGCGCCACACCGCTTTTTCGCGTCACCGCCTGTTTCGATCCTTGCCCGTTCAAATCCACCGCCCCCTGTTTCGCGATTTGTCATGCGACCGTCACGCAGCCTCGCTACAAGCCCGTTGTATGTTGTTCGATTGTATAGAACAATAGACAAATACGAAGTGGAGCGGCAATCGAGATGGACCGACGGCAGGAAAGAGAAACGGAGACGCAGCGCAAGGCGGCCATGGCAGCGCTTGCCCTAGCGCCGGCGGAAGAGTTGAAGCGGCTGTGCACGGCGGCAGGGATTTCAGGCGAAGCCGAGATGCTGCGCGGCCCCGAGACCGGCCTGGTATCGGTACGCGGGCGCATCGGCGGCGGCGGCGCGCCCTTCAACTTCGGCGAAGCGACAGTGACCCGCGCGACGGTCCGTTTGCCCGGCGGCGAGATCGGCCACGCCTATGCGCTTGGCCGCGACAAGGAAAAGGCCCGCCTTTCGGCCATCGCCGATGCGCTGTGGCAAGACCCCGCCCGCCGCGCCGAGGTCGAGGACAAGATCCTTGCCCCACTGCGCGCTGCACAAGCTGAAGCCGACGCGATCAGCCGCGCCGAGACGGCGGCGACCAAGGTCGACTTCTTCACCATGGTTCGCGGAGAGGATTGATGGAACAGATGGATGTCATCGACGGCGGTTTCGCCGCCCCGGTTTTCGACGCCCAGACGGTTTTCCGCGCTGTCATGGACGCCATGGCGCGTCCTGGGACAGTCCAACATGTAGCTGTCCTGGCTCAGCCGCCTGCACCGCTGGCGGCAACCGCGGGTGCGGTGGCGCTGACCTTATGCGACCACGACAGCCCGCTCTGGCTCGATGCCGCGCTTCAGGTCTCGGCGGCAAGATCCTGGCTCGGCTTTCACACCGGCGCGCCGCTGGCCGCGACACCGGCAGACGCGCATTTCGCGCTCGTCGCCAACCCGGCCAACCTGATCTCGCTCGAGAACTTCGCGCAAGGAACGCAGGAATATCCCGACCGCTCGACCACGCTGATCCTGCAAGTCGAAAGCCTGACTGATGGCGCGCCGCTGCATCTCGAAGGTCCCGGCATCGAGACCTCGGTTACCATCGCGCCGACGCCGCTGCCGCGCCATTTCGTCGAGCAGTGGAAGCAGAACGGCGCCCGGTTCCCGCGCGGCACAGACGTCATCCTGGCAGCGCCCGGAGCGGTCGCCTGCCTGCCCCGCACCACCCGCATCAAGACGATGGAGGCCTGACATGTATGTGGCTGTCAAAGGCGGCGAAGCCGCCATCGCCAATGCCCATCGCCTGCTCGCCGACCGTCGCCGCGGCGACCGCTCGGTGCCCGCGCTCCGCCTCGACCAGATCGTCGAGCAGTTGGCGCTCGGCATCGACCGCGTCATGGCCGAAGGCTCGCTCTATGACCGCGAACTGGCCGCCCTTGCGGTGATGCAATCGCGCGGCGACCTGATCGAGGCGATCTTCCTCGTCCGTGCCTATCGAACGACCTTGCCGCGCTTCGGCTACACGAGGCCGATCGACACCGCCGCCATGCAGGTCGAACGCCGCGTCTCCGCGACCTACAAGGATCTGCCCGGCGGCCAGTTGCTCGGCCCGACCTTCGACTACACCCACCGCCTGCTCGACCCCGAACTCGCCAACGATCCCGAGGTCGCCACGCCCGAGCAGCGCGACAGCGACGGCCAGCGCATGTCGCGCGTGTCCGAGATCCTCGCCCATGAAGGCCTGATCGAAGCCGATGGCGAGCTGCCGGAGGATCACCTCACCGGCGACATCACCCGCGAGCCGCTGGAATTTCCGCTTGCGCGCGACAGCTGCCTGCAGGCGTTGTCACGCGGCGACGAGGGTTTCCTGCTGGCGCTCGGCTATTCGACCCAGCGCGGCTATGGCCGCAGCCATCCCTTCGTCGGCGAGGTCCGCATCGGCGAGGTCGAGCTCGAACTCGACGTGCCGGAGCTGCCTTTCCCCGTCACGCTCGGGCGAATCCGCGTCACCGAGTGCCAGATGGTCAACCAGTTCAAGGGTTCGGCCAAGGCGCCGCCGCAGTTCACCCGCGGCTACGGACTGGTCTTCGGCCAGTCCGAGCGCAAGGCCATGGCGATGTCGCTGTGCGACCGCGCGCTGCGCGCCGGCGAACTGGGCGAGGACATCACTGCCCCCGCCCAGGACGAGGAGTTCGTGATTTCGCACTCCGACAACGTCCAGGCCACCGGCTTCGTCGAGCACCTGAAGCTGCCGCACTATGTCGACTTCCAGGCCGAACTCGACCTCGTCCGCCGCATGCGCTCAGAGCACGAAAAGCGCAACAAGACCAACGACACCGAACAGCGGGAGGCGGCGGAATGAGCACGCCTGCAACAGACATCGCAACCTACAACTTCGCCTATCTCGACGAGCAGACCAAGCGGATGATCCGCCGGGCGATCCTCAAGGGCATCGCCATTCCCGGCTACCAGGTGCCGTTCGCATCCCGCGAGATGCCGATGCCTTATGGCTGGGGCACCGGCGGCGTGCAGGTGACCGCCGCGATCATCGGCCCCGACGATGTGCTCAAGGTCATCGACCAGGGCGCCGACGACACCACCAACGCGGTGTCGATCCGCGCCTTCTTCCAGAAGGTCGCCGATGTGGCCGTGACCACCGAGACTGCGAAGGCGACGATCATCCAGACCCGCCACCGCATCCCCGAGCATCCGCTGACCGAAGGCCAGACGCTGGTCTACCAGGTGCCCATTCCCGAGCCGCTTCGCTTCCTCGAACCGCGCGAGACCGAAACGCGGAAGATGCACGCGCTCGAGGAATACGGGCTGATGCACGTCAAGCTCTACGAGGACATCGCCAGGCACGGCCGCATCGCCACGACCTACGCCTATCCGGTCAAGGTCGAGGGCCGCTACGTCATGGATCCCTCACCGACGCCGAAGTTCGACAATCCCAAGATGCACATGTCGCCCGCGCTCCAGCTGTTCGGCGCCGGCCGCGAAAAGCGCATCTATGCCGTGCCGCCCTTCACCAAGGTCGTCAGCCTCGACTTCGAGGATCATCCCTTCGAGATCCAGGCCTTCGACCAGCCCTGCGCGCTGTGCGGTGCCGAGCAGGTCTATCTCGACGAGGTCATCCTCGATGACAAGGGCGGGCACATGTTCGTCTGTTCCGACACCGACCATTGCGAGACGCGCCAGTCCTGCGGCCACCGCGGCCATCTCTCGCCCGACATCCTGGAGCCTGCCCAATGACCGACGAACCGCTTCTGCGCGTCACGGCGCTGTCCAAATATTACGGCTCGCGCATCGGCTGCGAGGACATCTCCTTCGACCTCTGGCCCGGCGAAGTGCTGGCCATCGTCGGCGAGTCCGGCTCGGGCAAGACCACCCTGCTCAACTGCCTGTCGACGCGCCTGCTGCCGACATCGGGCACCGCCAGCTACCGCATGCGCGACAACCAGTGGCGCGACCTCTACCGCATGAGCGAAGCCGAACGCCGCTTCCTGATGCGCACCGACTGGGGTTTCGTTCACCAGAACCCGGCCGACGGGCTGCGCATGACGGTGTCGGCCGGCGCCAATGTCGGCGAGCGGCTGATGGCCATCGGCGACCGCCACTATGGCAACATCCGCGCCACAGCGGTCGACTGGCTCGGCCGCGTCGAGATCGATGAGGAGCGCATCGATGACGAGCCGCGCGCCTTCTCCGGCGGCATGCGCCAGCGCCTGCAGATCGCCCGCAACCTCGTCACCGGCCCGCGCCTGGTGTTCATGGACGAACCGACCGGCGGCCTCGACGTGTCGGTGCAGGCGCGCCTGCTCGATCTCCTGCGCGGGCTGGTCACCGACCTCGGGCTCGCGGCCATCGTCGTCACCCACGACCTCGCCGTCGCCCGGCTCCTGTCGCAGCGCATGATGGTGATGAAGGACGGCCACGTCGTCGAAGCGGGCCTCACCGACCGCGTGCTCGACGACCCGCGCGCGCCCTACACCCAGCTCCTCGTCTCCTCCATTTTGCAGGTGTAAGCCATGGCCACCCCACTCATCGTCTCCGAGGTCGCCAAGGCCTTCACCATGCACCTGCGCGACGGCATCCGCCTGCCGGTCGTCGCCAATGTCTCGTTCTCGGTCAGGGCTGGCGAATGCGCCGTGCTCGGCGGCCCCTCGGGCGCCGGCAAGAGTTCGATTTTGAAGATGGTCTACGGCAATTACGGCGTCGACCAGGGCCAGATCATCGTCGACCACCACGGCCAGCTGGTCGACCTCGCCACCGCCAACCCGCGCACGGTGCTATCAGTGCGCCGCGACACCATCGGTTATGTCAGCCAGTTCCTGCGCACCGTGCCGCGCGTCTCGGCCCTCGACGTCGTCGCCGAACCGTTGGTGGCACGCGGCACTGACCGCAAGCAAGCGCAGGAGCGCGCCGCCGAACTGCTCGGCCGGCTCAACCTGCCCGAGCGGCTGTGGAGCCTGCCGCCCGCCACCTTCTCCGGCGGCGAACAGCAGCGCGTCAACATCGCCCGCGGCTTCATCACCGACCATCCGGTGCTTTTGCTCGACGAGCCGACGGCCTCGCTCGATGCCACCAACCGCGAGGTGGTGATCGGTCTGATCGAGGAGAAGAAGCTGAAGGGCGTGGCCTTGCTCGGCATCTTCCATGATGCCGACGTGCGCGAAGCGGTCGCCGACCGCATCGTCGACGTGACGGAATTCGCAGCCGGAAAGGCCGCGGCATGAGCCGCAAGCTTTCCGAACAGCCCTGGATCCACCCGACCGCCGAGGTGACGCAGTCGACCCTCGGCCGCTGGACCGAGGTCTCCGAACGCACCCGCATCAGCGAGAGCGAACTTGGCGACTATTCCTACGTCATGCAGGACTGCAGCCTGTGGTGCACCACGGTCGGCAAGTTTTCAAACATAGCAGCAAGCGTGCGCTGCAACGCCACCAACCACCCGACCTGGCGACCAACGCTGCACCACTTCACCTACCGCGCTTCGGACTATTGGGACGACGCCGCCCACGAGACCGAGTTCTTTGAGTGGCGCCGTTCGAACGCGGTGACCATCGGCCATGACACTTGGCTCGGCCATGGCTCGACGGTACTGCCCGGCGTCACCATCGGCGACGGCGCCGCCGTCGGCTCCGGCGCTGTCGTCACCAAGGACGTCGCGCCCTACACCATCGTCGCCGGCGTGCCGGCCAAGCCGCTACGCGAGCGCTTCGACCGCAAGACGGCTGAACGCTTCCAGGCGCTCGCCTGGTGGGATTGGGACCACGCCAGGCTGCGCGTCGCCCTCGACGACTTCCGCAACCTCTCGGCGGAAGAGTTTCTGGAGAAGCACGGGGGCTGAGGTCAGCGCGCCAGGAAAAACTGGATCGCGACCACATTGACCAGATCGACGAAAAACGCCGAGACCAGCGGCAGGATGATGAAGGCGTTCGGTGACGGGCCATAGTGCTTGGTCACCGCCGTCATCGACGCAATCGCGGTGGGAGTGGCACCCAGCGAAAGGCCGGTAAAGCCGGCGCTCAGTACCGCCGCCTGATAGTCCCTTCCGAGCAGCGGAAAGAGCACGATCACGATGAATGCGACCGCGAGAAGCGCCTGCAGGGCAACGACCACCAGCAACGGACCAGCCACCCCGGCAAGTGTCCAAAGCTGCATACTCATCAGCGACATGGCAAGAAACACCGACAGCGAATAGTCGGAGATCAGCGACATCGACGGTGAGCGCGCCGGCCAGGGCAAACGTGGAAAGATGAAGGGGATCGTATTGGACAAAACGATCCCCATGATCAGACAAGGCACGAACAACGGCAGCTTCACGCCCATCGCCAAGAGCGGTCCGTGAACCAGGTAGCCGAGCACCACGGCGACGTTGACCAGCAAAAGCGCCTGCATGAAGCTCGACTTGTCGATCGGTGCCGCCTCCGCCTTGGCGACTGCCCCTTCGTTCTCTGAAACTGTCGCGTCGGTGGTCAGCTTGCCGCGCTCGATGAGGAACTTCGCCACCGGCCCACCCAGGACACTTGCCACGATGAGGCCGAGCGTCGCTGCGGCGGTACCGACTTCTACAGCCGCAGGAAAGCCGTGCTCGGCCGCGATCGCAGGCGCCCACGCAATCGTAGTGCCATGGCCGCCGACAAAGGCGATCGATCCCATGATGACGCCTGCGGCAGACGGCAAGCCGAACAGCCAGGCCCCGAGCGTGCCGACGCCATTTTGCAAGAAGACGAAAAGCACGGTCAGCACGCACAGCACGGCCAGTGCCCGCCCGCCGACCAGCAGATCGGACAGCCGCGCATTGACGCCAACGGTGGCAAAGAAGATGACCAGCAGCCTGTCGCGCGTGGTCATCTCGAAGACGATTTCCATGCCCGACAGCTTGTAGAACGCCCATATGGCGGCAGCCGCCAGAAAACCGCCGGTGACCGGCTCGGGGATGTTGTAGTTGCGCAGGAAAGCAATGCGGCGGGTCAGGATCACGCCGACGAAATAGACGACCAATCCAAGCGTAAGGGTGAGGAAATCGGGCGAAACGAGAGAGTTGGCTGCCGTCGTCATCCGAGCCTTGTTTGGTCAAGGGAACTGGAAATCCTGGATCGGCAGACCCCAGCCTATCCAGCTTGCAACCTTGCCTAGAATGGGCACCAGAGCAATCGGCAAATCGTGACGCGGCCACAGGCGATTGTTGAAACGACAACGCCCGCAATCGACACCTCGAAAGGGCGACTGCGGGCGCTGAAAAGTAAATTGCGGAGGTAGATCAGGCTTCCTGGATCGCCGACAGCTGCCAGTCGCCGCCGTTCTGGCGAACGAACGTCCAGAGCTCCGTCGTCTCGGTCGGCTCATTGGCGTCGCCTTCGACGATCTCACCCGTGGTGCGGTTGCGGGTCACGTCGATGGACGAGTAGTTGACCGCGGCGGTCGCATAGTCGCGATCGCCTTCGCTCCAGCTTTCGGCGATGTCGGCCTGAAGCAGTTGGACATCGGTCACGTCGTTGCGCACGCCGTTCTGCGCGTTGTCGGCCAGTTCTTCCGAGAGGTAGGACACCATCTCGGGCGTCACCAGTCGGCGCAACGCCTTGTGGTCCTCGCGGCCGAAGGCTTCCTGCACCTCGGTCAGCATGCGCTGGAACGTGTCGAGGTCTTCGCCGGATACGGTGATGTCCTTGCTCACTGGCTGCTGCGGAGCAGCGTCGGCGCGGCTGCCGCCGATGCTCGGTATGCTGAACGAACGGCTGCCGCCATTGGCCTTGCCGGCGTCAGCCGGTGCGGCATCGCGGTAGTTGAAGTTGCCGCCACCGGCACCCGCGCCGGCCATCGCCGGGCCGGACGCCTGCCGCGAGCGGAAAAAGCGCAGGGCGAGCCAGATGGCGCCGCCGATCAAGAGCACCTGCATCAGCATGCCGAACATGCCGGCGAGACCGCCGAAGCCCTGGCCCATCAGCATGCCGAACAGGCCGCCCATCAATAGGCCGCCGATCATCGCGCCGCCGAAGCCGCCCATGAAGCCGGGGCGCTGCTGGGCAGCAGCACCCGGACGCGCGGCATTGGTGGCCGGGTTGGTCGCCTGGCCGGTGTTCGGCGTCATCGAGCGCTCGACCGGTGCCGACGGCTGCGGCGCGGTACGGGTCGGCGGTGCCGACTGGAAGGTGCGCGCCCCCCGGCTGCCGAAGCTGCCGCCGCGGCGAGCGTCGGCCTGGTCGACGGCGACCATGGAGAAGGCAAGGAACAGGCCCGCAAAAAGCGTGGCAAAGCGGGTCGTTCGGGACAGTTTCATCGGCGGTTCCTCAAAGTGAAGTCCGCCCTCATATAATGACTAACAAGTGTAGTGTCAGGGTTTGGGGGCCAAGTTTTTGCAGAATCTTTCCAGCTCCCTCCAAGGCACTGAATAGATTTGGTTTTACCCGCACTGCCTCGGCTCGCCGCCAGTGGCCTGAACATGAATCTTGGCCAAACACGGTCCCAAAAAGACCGTTGCCGATCAAATAGATGGAACGCCAATCCGATTCTGGTCGGTAAGAACTGGCCCTGTCGGCTCGCTGCCTGCGCGCGCATCGCATTCGGGCCGCATTTTTCGCATGCCTGCCTGTGCATCGTAACAAAACTGACATGGTCCCGACATTGCAGCTTCACGTCCCGGGTCTAGGCCCAAGCCTGAAAAAGGGGCGCAAAGCCCCAAAGGGACAGGGAAGCCACGATGCTCGAAATCCGCAACGTCAGCCGCCGCTTCGGCAAGAACGTCGCCGTCAACGGCGTCAATCTCCAGATCCAGCCGGGCCAGATGGTCGGCATCATCGGACGCTCCGGCGCCGGAAAGTCGACGCTGCTGAAAACCATCAACCGGCTCATCGATCCGAGCCAGGGCTCGATCGTCTTCGACAACACCGAAGTGTCGTCGCTGCGCGGCCCGGCCCTTCGCCGCTGGCAGCGCGATTGCGCAATGATCTTCCAGCAATTCAACCTGGTGCCGCGCCTCGACGTGCTCACCAACGTCCTGCTCGGCCGCCTCAACCATCGCTCGACCAGCCTCAACCTGCTCGGCATCTTCTCGCGTGAAGACCGCATCCGCGCCATCGCCGCGCTCGAACGCCTGGACATTGCCCGCACCGCGCTCCAGCCCGCCGGCACGCTGTCGGGCGGCCAGCAGCAGCGCGTCGCCATCGCCCGCGCGCTGATGCAGGAACCGAAGCTGATCCTCGCCGACGAGCCGATCGCCTCACTCGACCCGCTCAACGCCAAGGTGGTGATGGACGCCCTGCGCGACATCAACCTGCGCGAAGGCATCACCGTCATCACCAACCTGCACACGCTCGACACCGCCCGCAGCTATTGCAACCGCATCATCGGCATGTCGGGCGGCGCGGTCGTCTTCGACGGCGCGCCAGAAGAGCTGACCCGCGAGGCCGTGCGCAAGGTCTATGGCGCCGACAGCGACGGCGCCGAGATTTCCGAAGCCATCACCTCGACCAGCATCCGCCAGGTCAAGGTCGTGATTCCTGCATCCGCCGCACCTCTGGAACCGGCCTACGCCCCGGCCTGAGGCCGTTCGCGGTCGTCTCGCCCGCGTCAAGGGCCCGCAATCAGCAACGGAAATGACCCGGCAAGGTGCCGGGCCAAACTGGAGACATGCCATGTTCAAGAAAGCACTTCTGGGTGCCGTTTCGCTCGCCGTCCTGGCGATCGGCCAGGCCCATGCCGCAGACCTCAAGGAATTCCGCATCGGCGTGATCGGCGGCGAAAACGAAGCCGACCGCCTGCGCAACTTCCAGTGCCTCGTCGACCAGTTGCCGGCCGTCCTCAGTGTCGAGAAGGTGTCGCTCTTCCCGGCCGCCGACTACGACGGCACCATCCAGGGCCTGCTCGGCGGCACGCTCGACTACGCCGAACTCGGCGCCTCGGGCTACGCCAAGATCTATCTCGAGAACAAGGACGCGGTCGAGCCGATCCTGACCACCGTCCAGACCGACGGCGCCACCGGCTACTACACCATCATGGTCGCCAAGAAGGATTCCGGCATCACCAAGCTCGAGGACCTCAAAGGCAAGAAGCTCGGCTTCGCCGACCCGGACTCGACCTCGGGCTACCTGATCCCCGTCACCGCCCTGCCGAAGGACCTCGGCGGCGTTGCCGTCAAGGACTTCGTCGCCGAGACCGGCTTCGGCGGCGGACATGAAAACCTCGTCCTCGAAGTGCTCAAGGGCACCTTCGACGCCGGCACGACCTTCGGTTCGGGCGTCGGCGAATTCAAGGACGGCTACACCTCGGGCAACCTCAAGAAGATGGTCGACAAGGGCATCCTCGACATGGACGACCTAGTCGAGGTCTGGAAGTCGCCGCTGATCCCGAACGGCCCGATCGTCGTGCGCACCTCGCTCGACGCCGACATCAAGACCAAGTTCAAGGAATACATGGTCAAGCTGCCGGAAACCGACCCGGCCTGCTTCTCGGCCATCCAGGGCGGCGACTTCAAGGGCTACACCGAAGTCACTCCGGACTTCTACCAGCCGGTCATCGACGCCCGTAAGGCGCAGATCGGCAGCTAAGCCCGCAGCCGACATCGACGCGTCGCGGCTTGCCCGCGGCGCGTCTTTCTTTGATCCGGGATCGGACGGAACTTTTCATGACCATGCCACTCTCGGAAGCCGGCCTCGCGGTCGAGCGCCACTGGCGCGAACTCGCCGGCCGCCGCCGCCTGTACACCGCCGGCGGATTGATCTTCCTGTTCATCGCCTTGTCCGGTTCGCTCTGGTTCGCCAACGAGAGCAATGCCGGCAAGTTCTTCGACCGGCTGCCGCATTTCTTCGACTTCGTCGACCAGATGATCCCGCGCGACGGCTTCGAGGTTTGGCGCGCCTTGTTCGACCTGCCCTCGCCCTACGACGACGGCAGCCTGAAGTTCGACTACCCCGATGGCCGGATGTACATCTTCGGCTCGTTCTACCTGCCCGAATACGTCTACAAGATGCTCGAGACGATCAACATCGCGCTGGTCTCGACACTGATCGGCTTCGCCTTCGGCTTCCTGCTCTGTTTCCTCGCCGCTTCCAACCTGGTGACGCAGCGCTGGCTACGCTTCTTCGTCCGCCGCTTCCTCGAGATCCTGCGCGCCTTTCCCGAGATCGTCATTGCCGGCTTTTTCCTCGCCATCCTGTCGATGGGCGCGATACCCGCGATCATCGCCGTTTCGCTGCACACCATCGGCGCGCTCGGAAAGCTGTTCTTCGAGGTTGTCGAGAACGCCGACATGAAGGCCGACGAAGGCCTGCGCGCCGTCGGCGGCAACTGGCTCGAGCGCGTCTGGTTCGGCGTCGTTCCGCAGGTCATGCCCAATTTCCTGAGCTACGCCTTGCTACGGCTCGAGATCAACGTGCGCGCTTCGACCATCATCGGCGCGGTTGGAGGCGGCGGCATCGGCGAGGCGCTGCGCCTGTCGATCAGCCGGACCCACGAAGCCAAGACCATCGCCATCATCCTCCTCCTGTTCTGCACCATCGTCGCCGTCGACCAGCTTTCCGCCTGGCTGCGCAAGAGGCTGGTCGGCGAGCAGGCCTTCGGTCGCGGGGAATAAGATCATGACCAGCCTTTCCATGTCCGATATGCAGTCGATCGCCGACCGTCACCCCGACGTCTTCACCGGCTCGTGGCGCAAGAGCCTGTCCGGCTGGGCGGTGGCCGCCGGCCTCGTCGCCTATCTCGGTTTCGCCTGGTGGTTCTTCGCCGTCGGCGCAGTGCTCGCCGGCGGCAACTGGGGCATCGCCGGCACCTATCTCGCCGATTGGGTGTCCTACGAGGTGCGCCCGCAGATCGACTTCAGGGATGACCGTCTCGACATCAGCTATCCGCGCTTTGCCTCCTATCGCGCCGATCGGCATCCCGAGTGGCTGAGCTTCGACCCGCCGGCGGCGACCGCAGCCGCGCCTGCGGCCAACAAGGCAGCTGCCAGCCTCGTCACGGTCGAGATCGACGGCCGCGACCGTATCGAGATCACGCCGACCAGCGTGCTCGTGTCGCGTGGCGATGAGACGCTCGACATCGCCATCGTGCCGGAAAAGAGCATCACCGTTGCCGGGCCCCTTCCCTCCTGGGCGACGCAAAAGGCTACGGGCGAAAAGATCACTGTCGATTTCGGCTTTGCCGGCAGCGCCCAGATCGACGCCGACGACGTCAAGATCCGCCACCGCTTCCTGGGCTGGGAGAACTTCGTCTTCGACGCCAACTCGCCGTTCTGGGGCAAGTCGACGAGCGAGGTGTTCTCGCTGATCGTCTCCGGCGAACGCCTCGATCCGGGCGTTTCGAACGCCGCCCTTGCCTGGGACAATATCGTCAACAATTCCGAATGGCAGCATGGCGACGTCTGGACCAAGGTGCTGCAGACCATCGTCATGGCCTTCGTCGGCACGCTGTTTGCCAGCCTGCTTGCCTTCCCGCTGGCTTTCCTTGCGGCACGCAACATCACGCGCAACCGCCTCGTCAACCAGGTTGCCAAGCGCTTCTTCGACTTCCTGCGCTCGGTCGACATGCTGATCTGGGCACTGTTCTTCACCCGCGCCTTCGGCCCAGGCCCCATCGCCGGCATCTCGGCGATCTTCGTCACCGACACCGGCACCTTCGGCAAGCTCTATTCCGAGGCGCTGGAAAACATCGACGACAAGCAGCGCGAGGGCATGCGCTCGGTCGGCGCCTCGCCGGCCTCGGTCCAGCGCTACGGCGTGGTGCCGCAAGTGCTGCCGGTGCTGATCAGCCAGTCGCTCTACTTCTGGGAATCAAACACCCGCTCCGCCACCATCATCGGTGCGGTCGGCGCCGGCGGCATCGGCCTCAAGCTGTGGGAAGCGATGCGCACCAATTCCGACTGGGAGAACGTCGCCTACATGGTGCTGCTGATCCTGATCGTGGTGTTCATCTTCGACAATATTTCCACCGCATTGCGCCAACGGCTGATCGGCAACAAGGCCAGCCACTGAACATCTGTTGCTGGCCATTGCAAATCTGATGAAGTCGGCCACTACTTCGTCAAACTGTCACGCAAATCATCTATCGGGCGACTGCCTAGGGAACCGCGCCATGCGCTACGCCGTCTATTTCACGCCAGAGCACGATGATCCGCTGTGCCGCATCGCGGCCGGCTGGCTCGGGCGCGATGCGTTCGGCGGTCACGTGACCCCCGCCAAGGCCTTTGGCGAATTGTCGGCGGCCGAAGTCGCGTTCCATGCCGCCGCAGCGCGCCGCTACGGCTTTCACGCCACGCTCAAGGCGCCGTTCCGCCTCGCCGACGCCGCTTCCGAGGCCTCGCTGATCGATGCGGTTGCCACCTTCGCAAGCGAGGCGACGCCCTTCGCCATCCCTCGCCTGAAACTCGCCCAGATCGACGGCTTCTTCGCGCTGGTCCTGGCTGAACCGCTGCCTGAACTCGACAGCTTGGCCGGCGATGTCGTCAGGGCCTTCGAGCCGTTCCGCGCACCGCTCAGCGATGCCGAGATCGCCCGCCGCAACCCCGAAGCGCTGTCGCCGCAGGAGTGCCGCCACCTCAGCCGGTGGGGCTACCCTTACGTCTTCGACACGTTCCGTTTCCACATGACGCTGACTGGCCGCGTCGCCACCGAGGAAGTGGCGCGCGTGCGCACTGCCATCGAGCAATGCCTGGGCAACGTGCTCGACAAGCCGGTGCCGGTCGATGGGCTGGCGCTGTTCGTCGAGCCCACGTCGGGCGCGCCGTTCGAGGTCCGCTCCTACCATGCGCTGGGCAAGCAAGCTGAAAGAAAGACCGCCTGAGATGACCGACCTTGTTCTGAAAAACGCCCGCATCGTTCTTGCCGACGAGGTGGTCGACGGCTCCATCGTCGTGCGCGACGGCAAGATCGCCGAAATCTCCACCGGCCCCAGCGCCATCGGCGAGGACATGGCCGGGGACTTCGTCATCCCCGGTCTCGTCGAGCTCCACACCGACCATCTCGAAGGCCACTACGCCCCGCGCCCGCGGGTACGCTGGAACCCGATCGCCGCCGTGCTGGCACATGACGCGCAGGTGGCTTCCGCCGGTATCACCACCGTCTTCGACGCGCTTCGCGTCGGCATGGACGAGGATGCCGACTTGACCGCGGCCGACATGCGGCTGCTTGCCAACGCCATCGAGGACAGCGTCCGCGCCGACCGTGTCCGCGCCGACCACTTCATCCACTTGCGCTGCGAAGTTTCGGCCGGCGATTGCCAGGAGGGTTTCGCCGTCTTCGATGGCGACGACCGCGTCAAGCTGGCCTCGCTGATGGACCATGCCCCTGGGCAGCGCCAGTTCGTCGACTTCGAGACCTATGCCTACTACTACCAACGCAAGCTGAAGCTCAACGACGTCGAGTTCAAGGCCTTCTGCGACAAGCGCATGGGCGAATCCGCCCGCAATTCCAGGCCGAACCGCGACGTCATATCGGCCGCGTGCCACGCCCGCGGCATCGTGTTGGCGAGCCATGACGATGCGACCACGGCCCATGTCGACGAGGCGATCGCGCAAGGCATTCGCGTCGCCGAATTCCCGACCACGCTCGAAGCCGCCAATGCCTCCAAGGGCGCCGGCCTCGGCGTGCTCATGGGTGCGCCCAACGTCATGCGCGGCGCCTCGCATTCGGGCAATGTCTCGGCCCGCGCCCTTGCCGAACACGGCCTGCTCGACATCCTGTCGTCGGACTACATCCCCTTCAGCCTGATCCAGTCGGCGTTCTTCCTCGGCGAGGTCGTCGACGGCATCTCACTGCCGCAGGCGATGGCGATGGTGTCGAAGAATCCGGCGGACGCCGTCGGCCTCACCGACCGCGGCGTCATCGAAGCCGGCCGCCGCGGCGACCTCGTGCGCGTACGTGTCGACGAGCATGTGCCCGTCGTCCGCACCGTCTGGCGCGAAGGTCGCCGGGTGGCTTAAGCCGTTACCGTGCCTCGTTGTCGTTGAGGCTGAACAGCGTCTTTTCCATGTCGGGCTCCTCGCCCGAGCAGACGCACAGCATCTCGGCATCGCCCTCGCCTATCGAGAGATAGGCGTGGCCCATGGTCGAGTCGATATAGACGCTTTCGCCCGCCTTCAGCCGCACCGGCGCATATTGATCGGTATGGAGTTCGATCTCGCCTTTCAGCACGATCAGGAACTCCTCGCCGGCATGCCTGGTCAGCGGGCCGAACTCCTCGAGCGTCCGCGCCCTGGCGTGGGCGAGGATCGGCACCATGCGCTTCTTCACCAGGTCGGTGGCGAGGTAAAAATAGTCGTAGTTGCGCGTCAGTTGGCGCAGCGTATTCACTGGTGAGGCGACCGAACGGCGGGTGCGTGCCGAGGGCTGCTTGCTGTCGCCGCTGAGCAGTTCAGTGACGTGGATGCCGAGCCCGCCGCACACCTGCAGCAGCTTGTCGTAGGTCAGCGACATCTGGTCGTTTTCGACCTTCGACAGCGTCGACACCGCCACGCCGGTCAGGTGGCTGACATCCTGCAGCGTCCATCCATGCTGCTTCCTGAGGCTTCGCAGGCAGTCGCCGAGATTCGGCTGTTCCGACATGGCCATCTCCATCACCCGTCCTCAGTAGCTAATCGAACTCCTCCGGCATCGCAAGATTCGCCAAAATTTTTCCTATGCGCTAAATATTGACCGCATACGAAAATGATTTTACGGATAGCTATGCACGAAAATTCCCGTCCCCAGAAAGTGATCGTCATCGGCGGAGGCATTGCCGGCCTCTCGCTCGCAGCCAGCGTCCAGCAATGGGCGGAGGTGACCGTGATCGAGCGCGAAAGCCAGCTTGGCTACCACGCCAGCGGGCGTTCGGCGGCGCTGTTTTCCGAGACCTATGGCAATGCCCTGGTGCGCGCGCTGTCGGTGGCGAGCCGGCAGGCGATCATCGACGGCGGCTTTGTCGAGCACACGCGCGGCGCCTTGCATTTCGGCGGCCCCGACGACGCCGACGCCATCGACCGCATGGCCGAAGAGCAGAAGGCACTGGTACCGAGCGTCCGCCGCCTGTCCGCCGCCGAAGTGAGTGCGCTCGTACCGGCCATCGCACCGGACAGGACCTGCGGCGGCGTCCATGAACCCGACGCCAAGGACATCGACACCGGCAAGATGGTCCAGACACAGGCATCCCTGCTCAAGGCCGCCGGCGGCACCGTCATCAGCGGAGCCGAAGTGCTGAAGATCTCGCGCGGGCCAGAGCGCTTCCGGGTTACCACCAGTTCAGGCGTCCACGACGCCGACATCGTCGTCAATGCCGCCGGCGCCTGGGTGGACGTCATCGCCGAACGCGCCGGGCTTTCCGGCCTCGGCTTCAAGCCCAAGCGCCGCACGGCCTTCCTGTTCGACGCCCCAGAGGGCATTGATCCACGCAACTGGCCGCTGGTGGTCGACCTGCACGAGCGCTTCTATTTCAAGCCCGACGCCGGGCGCCTGATCGGATCACTCGCCGACGAGACCGACAGCGAGCCCTGCGATGCCTATCCCGAGGACATCGACGTCGCCACCGCCGCCTACAACATCGAGGAAGCAACCGGCCTTGCCGTCGGCCGCCCGCAGACGCCATGGGCCGGCCTGCGCACCTTCTCGCCCGACCGCAGTCCGGTCGCCGGCTTCGACCCGCGCCTGCCCGGCTTCTTCTGGCTCGCCGGCCAGGGCGGTTACGGCTTCCAGGTGTCGTTGACGCTGGCGCGGCTTTCCTCGGCGCTGATGCGCGGCGATCCCATTCCCGCCGACCTGGCCGATCTCGGCGTCAGCTACGCCGCGCTGTCACCGGAACGATTTTTGGACACCTCGCGCGCTGCGGAAACGCGCTGAGGCTCGACACGACCATTCCGCAAATCGGTTGGCGCGGGGAGGAGACCCGCCGCGCGGTTACGTCAACATGAAAGCAGGAAGCTTTGCGATGAAATCCTTGGGTATTCTGCGTACGGCGCTCGTCGCCTCGACAATCCTTCTCAGCGGTCAGGCCTATGCCAAGACGCTGGTCTACTGTTCGGAAGCGAGCCCCGAGACCTTCAACCCGATGATCGGCACCGCCGACTCGACCATGGACGCTGCGGCCAAGACGATCTTCAACCGTCTGGTCGAGTTCAAGCCGGGCAGCACCGAAGTCGGTCCCGGGCTTGCCGAGAAATGGGACGTTTCCGAAGATGGCAAGGTCTATACCTTCCACCTCCGGCACGGCGTGAAGTTCCACGCAAACGAGACCTTCACGCCGACGCGCGAGTTCAACGCCGACGACGTGCTCTACACGTTCGATCGCCAGCGCGATGCCGACAATCCCTACCACAAGCTGGCGAACGCGGCTTACGAGTACTTCAACGCGCTCGGCCTCGGCTCGATGATCGAAAAGATCGAAAAGATCGACGACTACACCGTACGCTTCACGCTGAACGCACCGAACGTCACTTTCCTGCCCGGCATAGCGCTCGACTATCTGTCAATCCTGTCAGCCGAGCAGACCGAAAAGATGGTCGCGGCGGGAACGCCCGGACTGATCGACCAGATGCCCGTCGGCACCGGTCCCTTCATGTTGCAGGCCTACCAGCAGGATGCCCAGATCCGCTACGCCGCCAACAAGGACTACTGGAACGGCGCGCCGAAGATCGACACGCTGGTCTTCGCCATCACGCCCGAACCGACGATCCGCGTCGAGCGCATCAAGGCCAATGAATGCCAGGTTGCGGCCCCTCCGCCGGCAGCCGCCGCAGCAGCGCTCAAAGGTGATCCCAACATCACCGTCCACAATCTTGAGGGCCAGAACATCGGCGTTGTCGGCTTCAATGTCGAACACCAGCCGCTCGGCGACGTGCGCGTGCGCACGGCACTCGCCAAGGCCGTCAACCGCGAAGCGATCATCGAGTCGGTCTACCAGGGCGCCGGCTCCGTCGCCGGCAGCGTGGTTCCGCCGGCACAGATCGGCGCAGTCAAGGATGCCGGCATCGACTACGATCCGGAAGGTGCCAAGGCGCTGCTGAAGGAAGCCGGCCACGAAGCCGACCTGTCGGTCAAGCTCTGGGCCATGCCGGTTTCACGCCCCTACAACCCGAATGCGCGACGCATGGCCGAGATGATCCAGGCCGACTGGGCAGCAGTCGGCGTCAAGACGGAGATCGTCACCTTCGAATGGGGCGAATATCTCGCTCGCACGGCCAAGGGCGAGCATGACGCCCTGCTGATCGGCGGCAGCAGCGACAATGGCGACCCCGACAACATGCTGAGCTACCTGCTGTCCTGCGACGGCGTGGCCGGCGGCTCGAACCGCTCGCGCTGGTGCAACCAGGATTTCGAGAAGCTGCTTCAGCAAGGACGCGTCACCGCCGATCCGGCGAAGCGCGCCGACATCTACAAGCAGGCGCAGGCGATCCTCAAGGCCGAAGTGCCGCTCGCGCCGATTGGCCACTCGGTCGTTTCGATCCCGGTGCGCAAGAGCGTCATCAACTACGTGCTGGATCCGTTCGGCCGGCAGAATTTCGCCACCGTCGACATCACCGAGTAAGCCGTCAAATAGCCGAGGAGAGCAGATCGTCATGCTCGAACAATTGAACAATCTGCTCGCAACCTATCGCGCCGATGGCGCGGTGGGTGCCTCGCTTGCCTTCTCGCTTGGCGACGGCGAGACCATCGCCGTCACTGCCGGACAGGCGGATCGGCCAAACGACGCTCCGGTTACGCGCGACCGGCTGTTCAAGATCGGCAGCTGCACCAAGACCTTTGTTGCCGCGGCGCTGATGAAGCTGGTCGAAGAAGGCAAGGCCGAACTCGACGCTCCCATCGCCGGATGGTTTCCCGATCTGCCGCGCTCCGGCGAAGTGACGGTGCTCCAGCTGGTCAACCACCGCGGCGGCCTGCCTGAGTTCGAGTACGACATCCCGATGGACCCGAGCCTGGTCTGGACGCCGGCCCAGCTCGTCGATCTCGCCTTCAAGGTCGGCGGCCAGACCACCTCAGGCGGGGCCGCCGTCTACAACAACACCGGCTATGTGCTGGCCGGCATGCTGATCGAGGCCGCGTCGGGTCTTTCGCTCGGCGAATATGTCCGCCGCAAGGTGCTCGACCCGCTCGGGCTCAAGGATACCTGGTCGCCGGCAAGCGAAGGCTTCCCCGAGGCACGCATGGTGCGGGGCTATTACCATCGCCCGAAACCTGCCGCCGACGCCAGCTCGGCATTGGCCGAAGGCGGCGAGATGTGGCGCATGGATGGCGTGCTGCCCTACGCCGACGAACTTCAGGATTCGTCGGACTCCTTCCCCTTCTCCGGCGCCTATGGCTGCGGCGACATGGTTTCGACGCCGAGCGATCTCGTTGGCTTCATGAAGGGCTTGCTGGATGGCCGGCTGATGCCGGCGGCCCTGCTCGCCGAAATGAAGGACGGCCGCTCCAGGGTCAGCTACCCCGGCACCCGCCTGCGCGAGACCGGGGCCGGGCTCATCGCCAGCGAATATGCCGGGCGTCTGGTGCTCGGCCACCAGGGCAGCATCCCGGGATATGTCACGGTGATGGAGCACGATCCGGATTCGCGCCTGACGATCGCCATGACCAGCAATGTCGGCTCCGGCAACCGCCTGTCGTTTTATGCCAGCGGCCTGCACCCGGTGGTCGACCAGGCGATCGAGATCATCCTGCGGTGATCAGACGCCGAGGCCGGCGGCCATCTGGCGAAGGTCGACGCCGCGTTCGGACGTCACCTCCAGCGCGCGGTCCTCGCGCGCTGGAGCGCCACCTTCGGGCCGGTGTCCGGCCAGAACCTTGTCGCGCTCGCGGATCAGTATCTTGATCTCATCCGCATAGAGCGCCAGCACGGCTGCCAGCCAGCGATTGACCAGATAGGACGGCCTGGCGAAATGCAGGTCGAAGCGCGGCAGGAGCGCCACCGTGCCTTCGGCTTCCAGCCAGTTGTCGCCGACGACCCACTGGTTGACGGTGAACAGCCTGACCAGCCTGCCATAGGCATCGACACCGACGGCGACGAGATGGTGGATCGGCCCGTTCACGCCATCGGGCCGGACGAAGCAATGGAAGTGGCCGTGCTCGGCCTGCCCTTCGTGCGGCGGATGGCTGTGATAATACCACTGCGCGCCCGTCTCCGGATCGAAGACGTCGCCCGGCGGGAAGTGCTCCCATGCCGCAACCGACTTGGCTTCGCGCAGCGTCTCGAGCAGCGTCTCGAGCAGCACGTTGCTGCCCGACTTGGCCAGTACCTGTTCGCAGAACAGCGCCTGCCGCGCCGCCTCTGATCTTGTCTCGTCCATCGTCGGCCTCCAGGCCGCAGCTTGCCTATTGCGGCTGGGCCGCGCAAGGCGAGGCTGCGGGAGCGGCAGCGCATGGTGATGCAGCCGGCGCGGCAGCACAGGGCGAGGCTGCCGGCGCTGCGGCGCAGGGCGAAGCTGCCGCCGGAGCAGGAGCCGCCGAGCATGGCGAGGCAGCGGAACAGGGTGCGGCTGCAGCGCACGGAGATGCTGCCGCACACGGGGACGCGGCCGCGCAAGGGGCGGCGGCTGCACACGGAGACGCCGCCGCACAGGGAGCCGCTGCAGCGCAAGGCGAAGCGGCCGAACACGGCGAAGCCGCAGCGCAAGGCGAACTCGCCGCACAAGGCGAGCCTGCAGCACACGGCGATGCCGCCGAGCATGGCGTCGCCGGCGAACTCGCCGCCGGTGCCGGCTTGGGGGCGGCAAAGCGGTAGTGGTCGACCGCGACCGCCGACGTGGCGGCGAGGAATGCGGTGCCGAACAGGAGAGTATTGCGCGCGCTCATTTCTTGAACCCATCAAGACCGAAGAGCGGACGCAGCGCGACACCGCCAAGACTGCCGACGAAGGCCGAGGCGAACCACAGCCAGCCATGGACGCTGCCCGAGGCGATGCCCGAAAACAGCGCACCGACATTGCAGCCGAAGGACAGCCGCGCACCGTAGCCCATCAGCACGCCGCCGATGGCTGCCGCCAGGAACGAGGCGAACGGCACATGCACCTTGGGCGCGAACTTGCCGGCGAGACCGGCCGCGAGCGCTGCCCCCAGGATGATGCCGAAATTCATCACCGAGGTGACGTCGGCGAGCACGCTGGAACCAAGTGCCTTGGCCGGTCCGGGCCAGTTCCAGAACGCCCAGGTCTCGACCGGCACGCCGACAGCCTGTGCTGCCTTGGCGCCCCACAGGCCGAAGCCGAAGGTCACCGACCAGGGGTGGCCTGCTGTCAGCAGCGTCGCAATGTTGAGGCCGGCGAGCCCGAGCCCGGCAGCAACCAGCGGCCACGGGCCATGCAACAGCCGCGCCACGCCGTGACGGGGTGCCGGCTTGGACTTTTCGAGCCCGCCATGCGCGCGCCGTTCCACCAACACGGTCAGCACGGCAACAGCGCCAAGGCCGAGCAGCGTGACGATCACCCCGCCAGGCACGCCGAGCGTCCTGCCGAGGCTGATTTCCGGCAGCGCCGGCAGCTCCAGCCACCACGGCAGATGAGCCGTACCGATGACCGCGCCGACGATGAAGAACACAAGCGTGACCAGCATGCGCGAACTGCCGCCACCGACGGTGAACAGTGTGCCCGAGCCGCAGCCGCCGCCGAGCTGCATGCCGAGCCCGAACATCGCAGCCCCCACCAGCACCGACACGCCGACCGGTGCAAAGGCGCCGACCAGTGCCTGGCCGTTTGCATTGCCAAGCGCCAGAAGCGGGATGAACACGATCGACGCCGCCGCGATCATCAGCATCTGCGCGCGGATGGCATTGCCGCGCCGCTCGACGACGAAACGCCGCCAGCCGCCGGTGAAGCCGAATGAGGCGTGGTAAAGGGTCAGCCCGAGCAGGCCGCCGATGAGAAACAGCAGCGCCTGGCGCATGCTGATCGCCTCGCCGATGGCAAGTGCGCCAAGCACCAAGGCCAGCCCGACGAAGATGACCGGCCCCTTGTCGAGATTGACGGGCACCGACGGCGCCGGAGTTGCGAGATTGATCTGTGTCATTTCAATTCTGTCGTGAACTTCAATTGATGTGGAATGACCCGTTCAACGAAAGATGTCCAGGATCGCTCCCGGACATCTTGTACCTCGGATCTGCCTTGCGCGAGATCAGGAACCGGGCTGCACCGGGCGGGCCGGATCGGCAGCCCATTCGGCCATCGAGCCGTCATACATCTTGGTGTTCTTGTTGCCCTCGATCTCGCTCAGGCCGAACCACACGACCGAAGCCCAGTGACCGGTGTTGCAGAAGGCGATGTTCTGCTCGTCCTTGCCGAGGCCCACGGACTGGGAAAGGTTGCCGACGGTCTCCTTCGAGGCGAAGGAAGCCTTGTCGGCGTCATAGAGCTTGCTGTTCTCGAGGTTCTTCGAGCCGGGAATGGTGCCGGCAGCGCGGACGACCGGGCTCTTGGCCTCGCCCCTGAACTGCGCGGCCGGGCGGCCGTCGATCAGCTTGATGCCGTCGGCACGAGCCTTCTCGACATCGGCGGTGGTGGCGAGAAGCTCCTGCTTGAGCTCGCCCTTGAAGGTGGCCGCCGCGGGCTTGGCCGCTTCGGCCGAAACTTCGCCGCCTGCGGCTTCCCAGGCGCGCGCGCCACCGTCGAGGATCGACACGGCGTCGTGGCCCAGCACCTTGAAGGTCCAGTAGACGCGGGTGGCGCCGCCGAATTCGGAGGAGTCGGTGCCATTCGGCACGATCACGACGTGGCTGTCATTGCTGACGCCGAGGTCGCCAATGGTCTTGGTGATCGTGTCGAGCGGCGGCAGCATGCCGGGAACACCGTTCACTTCGGCGCGCCAGCCGGCCGTCGAATAGGGAGCGCTGACCGCACCGGGAACATGGCCCTTGGCATAGGGGTTGGCGCCGTCCTTGGCCGCGTCGCGCACGTCGATCACGACGAGGCTCTTGTTGCCGAGGTTGGACTTCAGCCAGGCTGCATCGACCAGCGGCTGGTCGGTCAGACGTTCAGCCTGCGCGCCGGTGGCGAAAGCCAGGCCAGCAGTAATGACAGCGGCAAACAGAGAAAAACGCATCGGATTACTCCCCGGAAAAAGATTCTAAAAACAGGCGTTGACCACATTTGTAATCCAACAACCCGCCCCGCACACGGCATTCTCGACCTAAATTTCCTGCGAGTCCGGAATGGGATGCGGCCAAACAGCCATGCATTGGAATTTCATTCCAAGCGCCGAATTCGATGTTCACATGCAGAATAAAGAATATAACCACTTCACAAATCGGCCCTTTAAGACGATTTTCTCACCAACGCCGCCGAGCCGATAGTTTGGGCCGAGCAAAGGCTCATGAGGGGACTGGTATGCGTTTTCTGAAGGCCATGGCCGGAGCGATGTTCGGCGCGGCTCTTGCCGTGTCCATCGCTTTTGCCGAAACGCCCGCGAATACGCTCATTGTCGCCGACGCCATCGACGACGTCATGACACTTGACCCCAACGAGGTGGGCGAGGTCGGCGGCGTGCTTGCCAGCACCCAGATCTACCAGTCGCTGGTCAGTTTCGATGTCAACGACCCCACCAGGATCATCGGCGTGCTCGCCGAGAGCTGGACCATTTCGCCCGACGGCCGCACCTTCACCTTCAAGATGAACCCTGCGGCGCGCTTTGCTTCGGGCAATCCCGTCACTGCATGGGACGCCGAATATTCGCTGCGCCGGGTCGTCCACCTGAAGTCGCGCTCGGCCTTCATCATCGGCCAGTTCGGTTTCTCGCCGGAGAATGTCGATGACCGCATCAAGGCCCTCGACGACCAGACCCTGGTCATCGAGATCGCCGACACCTACGCGCCGAGCTTCCTGTTCTACTGCCTGTCGTCCTATATCGGCGGCATCGTCGACAGCAAGATCGTCAAAACGCATGAAGTCGACGGCGACTTCGGCAATGGCTGGTTGAAGGCCGACAACTCAGCCGGTTCCGGCCCTTTCGCGCTCAGCAAATGGCAACCCAGGCAGTCGATCCTGCTCAAGCGCAACGACAACTACTGGGGCACGGCGCCAAAAGTCGACAGCATCCTGATCCGTCATGTCGCCGAGAGTGCGGTCCAGCGGCAATTGCTCGAGGCCGGCGAAATCGACATCGCCAACCGCCTCGGACCCGACGATTTCGACACCATCGCCAACAACCCTAAGCTTGCCGTCGTCAACGGCCGCTCCGGCAACATCTATTACATGGGCCTGAACGTGCGGAACCAGTATCTCGCCAATCCCAAAGTGGTCGAGGCGATGAAATACATGATCGACTACCAAGGCATGGTCGACACCGTCTCGCGCGGCATGATGGAGGTGCATCAGACGCTGGTACCGAAAGGTTTTCTCGGCGCGATCGACTACAGGCCTTTCAGTTTCGATGTCGCCAAGGCCAGGGAACTGCTGGCCGAGGGCGGCGTCAGCGGCGAGTTTTCGCTCGACATGGTGGTGTGGGACACCCTGCCCTACACCGAATTCGCCAAGGCCATCCAGGCCAGCATGGCCAAGGCCGGCGTGAAGCTCAACCTGCAGATCGTCGGCGGCCGCGAATGGCTCGACCGCTACCGCAATCACGACCTCGACATCTGGCTTGGCCTGTGGGGGCCGGACTATCCCGACCCGCATTCCAACGCCAAGGCCTTCGCGGTCAACAAGCAGGATGCGCCCGACGGCTCGGAAGGCATCACCGACCGTTTCGGCTGGAACGCGGGAGCCCTTTCACCCGAAGCCATGGCGGCCGTGCGCGAACAGGACACGACGACGCGCAAGGGCATGTATGAGGCGATCCAGAAAGTGCACAGCCGCGTTTCGCCTTTCATCTTCATGTTCCAGGAAGTGCGAAAGGTGGCGGTGAATGCAAGGGTCAAGGGTCTTGTGATGGGCATGACCTTGTCCGACGACCGCTACTCGGCCGTGTCCAAGTAGTGCCGAAGCGGCAACAAGTCCCAGCCCGCATGCAGAACTGACCAACAAAAAGCCGGGCGGCATTGCCGCCCGGCTTACTGAGTTCATCAAGTGATCAGGCGTGTGATCGATCAGCTGCCGCCGCCGGCACCACCGCCGCCGTCACCGTCGCCGTCGTCGCCGTCATCGCCGTCGTCGCCGTCATCGCCATCGTCGCCGTCATCGCCGTCGTCGCCATCATCGCCGTCGCCGCCGCTGTCACCGTCGCTACCAGTTCCGCCGTCATTACCATCGTTCTCGCTGCCGGCCAGTACGGCCGAGACCAGCGACGTCGTCAGCGGCGGGCATTGCGCCAGTTGGTCGTCCGACATGATGCTGCCGCGGTTCAGCGCAATGCAGCACATCTCATAGTTGCCTTGGGTAAGGGGTTGGCACTGTGCAGCCGACATGACCGGCCGGATGTTGCTTTGTGCCGATGCGGGGGTGATGAAGCTGACGGCCACAAGTGCCGAAGAGACCAACAGAATCGAATGGATCCCGCGTACGCAGGTTGGGTACGTCGTCATTTCTTCCTCCTGAGGGAAAAAATGCGCCCGTCCCCAAACTGGCGCTATGATCAAATGTTCCGACCATCGGAAACACTTTTTTAATCATACATCCTTTTGAAAACGGTGCAAAGTCCTCCCGTTGGGGTTGATTTATCTAGCTCTAATATGCTGTTTGCTGGTCACCCATTGAGAGAGGGGACAGCACGTGCAAAAACTCGTGGCGCTCTTTGCGATCGCCTTGATCGCTGCTGGCTGCAGCCAGTCAACCACTCCCGGATCAAGCATGACGACCGTCGGCTATGCCTTTGCGCCGCCGGCGGCAAACACCTTCTGCGCCCGCCAGCCTGGGCTATGCAGCACCGCGGGCAAGACCGCGGTAATGGCTTTGACGGACGAACGCATGAACGACCTCAAGCAGGTCAACGCCTCGGTCAACCGACGCATAAGCCAGCGCAATGACGCTGTGACCGCCAGCGGTTCGGACAACTGGCGACTGCCGACGACGGTGGGAGATTGCGAGGACATTGCCATCCTCAAGAAGAGCGAATTGCGCAAGCGGGGCTGGCCGGCATCGACCTTGCTGCTGACCGTTGCCCACTATCGCGGCGCCGGACATACGGTGCTGACCGTGCGCACCGACAAGGGCGATCTCATCCTGGATAATCTCACTGGCTCGGTCAGGAACTGGAAGAGCACGCCCTATCGCTACTTTGCTCGTCAGTCGCAGTTCGAAACCGGCAGGTGGTCCCGCATCGGCGTATGATGCGCCGGCCCGCAGCGCCGCGCCCGGCGAGCCTTGGCGCGGCGTTCAATGCGGAAACGCATTGTCCTCGACGATCTTCCATATCTGCCGGTTGATGTCGCGGATCGCTTCGATCGAGGCGGAGATGCGGTGCATCTCGTTGTCGTCCAGCTCTTCGTTCTTGCCGTAGCGGACGGAATCCTTGCTGTCGAAAATGCGCATCAGCTGGGTGCTGGCCCGCGTTCCGGTCTCGTCGAACGAATAGATACAATGGCTATATTTGTTGCGCAGCTTGCCCTGGTGGGTCAGTTGCTCCGACACGGCCAGCACCGCCTCGCGGCAGGGCAACGGCGTCTTGGCCATCTTGGCCAGCCGCTCGACGAGGTCGAGCCGCGCGCGCGTCGTATTCAGCGTCAGGAAGATGATGATCGCCGTTTCCTTGTCGACCTTGGCAAGGCCGGCGATCAGATAGATGAGCAGGCTCTCGGTGTTGGTCCAGGTATAGTTGAGCTGGCCAACGGTAAGCAGGACATCCTGGAATCGCGGCATTTCGCGCGCTCACACCCCCAACGGCAGCTGCGCCTGGATCGCACCTGCACCGATGTCACGTTCGCCGATCGTCTCCCCCCTACGCCCGTGAAAGATGGCGGCCGCTTCGGTGCGGTTGTGCGCGCCGAGCTTGGTGATGATGTTGTGCAGATGAATCTTGACGGTGTGCTCGGATAGCCCGAGAGCCGCCGCAATGAGCTTGTTCTGCAGGCCGCGCGCGACCATGCCCAGGATCTGCAACTCGCGATCCGTCAGTTCGTCGAAGTCGTCGGTGTCGCCGTCCGCCTGGACCACGGCCTTGGGCACCACCACCTCGTTGAACGCGGTCGCGACTGTCGTTCGCCGTTCGATGATCGGCTCGAACAACGAGAGCGGAAAGTATTCGCCGCCCCGCAACACCAGGCGAACCACCGAAAGCCAGACGTCGAGCTTCAGGTTCATCGGCAGGACGCCGCGCACGTTGCGGGCTGTCACCACGTCGCGGATCGAAACCTCATGCCGCCCGTCCTCCTGGATCAGCATGATCTGCGCTGCCGGGTGCAGGTGCGAGATGCGTTCCGAGTGGCCCGCCACGTCAGGCAATTGACCGGCATCGAGCAGTATCAGCGATACCGGGCACTCGAAGGAAACGCAGGCCTCCGCCAAGGTCGCCACCTGTTCGACGGCAATCGACGGAAACTCGCGTTCAATAGCAAAGACCAGGCACTCCGACACGAAGTCCGCCGGAGCGACAATCAGCAATGTCTTGCAGGTTTTCTGCACGGAGCCACCAGCTCCGTTAGCGCGGCGCGCGCTGGGAATTGCCACCCGATACATGAGATCTCCCGCCCAATGTTCGCAACTATGCGCGATTTTCCCCACGTGCCGCCTGATGGGGAACATTATTGATTGATCATACACCTCCTGTTAACGGTTCGGTATAAGCAAGATGAGCTATCGGGCGCATTTGTGTAGTCCGTCCGGATTGTCGCGCATCCGCGTGATCTAGCCTCTAGCCCGGCCGGAACTTCTCTCAAAGCATTCGACCCGGCAGATTTTTCGCGGGTACAAGCAGCCGGAACCACGGCGCTCTACCTGCGAATGACTGGCAATTGTACATATACGGCAAGCATCTAGTAATTCGCGCCGAAATTCCGGCGGCAGTATCTAGATCATCGCCGCAAGTTCTTGAGCCGCTTAGCCGAACAGCCTAGCGCGAACTGTCAGCTACCAATTTCACGGTCATGGTCGCACCCTTTGCCGGTTCAGCCAACAAGGGTGTGGCGCTTCCGGAACTCCGATTGCTCGTGACCAGGGCCTTATGTAAACGCCCGACAATCACGAAATTGTGAGAATCCCAGCCTCCGCCCAAGCCAAAAAAGGGAGGTTTTCAGCCATCCAGACAGCTTCGGGGCCTCCGGCTGCTCAGTCCCCTTCAGCCTTCAGACCCCTTCATTCTCGAAAATCAGTGCATTCGTAAATCAACCCGTAGTCCGCGTGACCCCAAGACCGTGTGAAAGATGAGAACGGTCCGGTAATCGCGGTCCCAACCGAGGACAAGACGATGTCTGATCGTAACAGCAACAATCTTAATGCGTTTGGCCTGCAGTTCGTCGGCAACGAAATCGAACTGGGCGGCGACAGCGAGAACGAAAACAAGAACGAAAACGAAAACGAGAATAAGAACGAGTCCGAGAATAAGAACGAGAACGAATCCAAGAACGAAAACGAAAACGAAAACAAGAACGAATCCAAGAACGAGAATGTCAACGAGAACAAGACGGAGACCAAGGTCGACGTCGACGTCGACGTTGATGTCGATCTCGAAGGCCGTCTCGGCGACTACAAGGAAGACAACGACTTTGCCGACATCGACACCGACGGCGGCGACATCAAGGGTGATGTGCTGTTCAGCAAGGACGGCGACGTCACTTACGATCCAGGCGACGACATCAACTTCAAGGATATCCTGAACGGTTCGATGGGCGCCAACAGCAACGCCTTCCTCATCAACCAGACTGCCGACATGGTCGACAACGACAAGCTTGAAGAAGCCACCGTCAAGAACGACGGCGACTTCAAGCAGGAGTTCGACAACAAGGGCGGGCATGCCTCTGCCGGTGACGGCATCGACGCAGGCGGCGGCGGCGCGAGCGGTGGCAAGGCCGACGGCGGCAGCGCCGACGGCGGCAACAGCGGCGATGCCAAGGGCGGCGAAGCCGACGGCGGCAAGGGCGAAGGCGGCCTGGCGCTGAGCGCAGCTTTGGGTGGCGACTCCAAGGGCGACACCAAGGCCGAAGGCGGCGACAGCAAGGGCGGCAGCGCCGACACCGACGCTGACGGCGGCAAGGGCGACGGCGGCAGGGGCGGCGACGGCGGCACAGGCCTCGGCCTCGGCCTCGGTCTCGGTCTCGGCGCAGGTCTCGGCCTCGGCGCAGGCGGAGCTGAATCGGGCGATGCCAAGGGCGATGGCGGCAATGCCAAGGCCGACAGCGGCGACGCCGATGCCGATTCCGGCAAGGCAGACGCCGGCAGCGGTGGCGACATCGACGACAACGAAGCGGGCGACGCCAAGGGCGACGGCGGCGACGGCATCGATGCGTTCGTGCCGATCATCCCCGTGCTGAACTTCGGTGAAGGCGGCGACGCCAAGGGCGACGGCGGCGACGCCAATGCCGACAGCGGGCGCGGCGGCGACGCCGACTCCGGTAACGCAGATGCCGACAGCGGCGATGCCAAGGCAAATGCCGGCGACGCAAATGGCGATACCGGCGACGCTCTCGGCTTCGGCCTCGGCGCAGGCGTTGGCTACGGCGACGGCGACGGCGACGGCACGGGCTCCGGCGGCGGCGGCGGCGGCGGCGGCGCAGGAACCGGTGGTTCCGCGACGGCAGGCGCAGCGACCGGCGGCGCCAGCACGAGCGGCGGCACCTGGGCCTATGGCGACGGCGACGGCGGCAACGCGCTGAGCGGCGCCTGGGCTGACGGCACAGGCGGCAACGCAACTGGCGGCGGCGCCTGGTCCGGCGGCGCCGGCGGCGGCGGCACTGCTGGCGATGCATGGGGTGGAGCTGGCGGCGCCGGTGGCGCTGGCGGCACCTGGGGCTCGAGCAATGGCGATGACGGCTATGTCACTGGCTCAAGTGAAGCCAGCGCCGATGCGATCATCGACACCAGCGCCTTCAACCAGCAGATCGTGATGGGTGCCAACCTGCAAGGCAATACGGTCGACATGACCGTAGTGGGCGGCAACTTCCACGAGACCCTGACCGGCGAAGACGCCAACGACCACAGCACGCTCTAGCCATCGGCATGAGGCTCCGCGCTTGCGGAACCAGTGAGCCGGACTGCGCGGGTAACCCCCGCGCAGTCCATCTTGGCCGGTGGAGCACATTTGCGCCTCACCGTGCCTGAAATTCGGGCGGAGGCACTACGATGTATGCCGCGTATTTCGACAGAATTACCGAGACGATCGCTCACTTCATTGGCCTGTTCGACACGGCGAGTGAGGAGGCCCGCCTCAAGCAGGCCTACGACGAATTCAGGGCCAAGCAGCAGGCCGACGAGCAATTGCCGGAGCACCAGACCGCCGCCCTCAAGGTCGACACCTCCCACTCCCTGGAAGACTTCGACCCGAGCGTGAAGTATGTCGGCGTCAGGCCCGAAATCGAGCAAGTCACGGTTTGGACCAACGTCGCCTTCACCCCTCCCGACGTACCGGTTCCCGATGGACCGTTCCTCCAAAATTACACCAACCTGCCAGAAGGCACGACGGTTGGTTCGGGCGGCATCGTCCTGCCAAAGATTGTGCCGCCGGGCGACCTGGCTGCCATCGTCAACCAGGAGATCCGGCTTTCCGACAACGACTATGTCGGCTTTGGCGGCAGTGGCCTGAAGTTCAATGCGCCGCCCGTCGACGAAAGCCCCATGGCCGACATGCAGCAGGCAGCGGCCGACCTGTCGCCGATCGACGACCTGACGCTTCCGGGCTCGACCGAGGAAATGGCGACGTTCGTCACCACCGCGCAAGCCCGCTTCAACGACTTCGAGGCCGACGACCACGGCAACGCCGACGTCTTCTGCGTCAAGGCCGAAACGATCGAGGGCACCTATTTCAATGGCCAGTTGATCGACGCAGCCGACGCCCCGAAGATGGAAGATTACGTCAACTTCCTGAAGGAACAGGACGACGACGCCAAGGGGCCTGACGCTCCGCTCGATACCGACACGCCTCCGGACTCCGGCGATTTCATGGATGGCTGGGGAGACGGAACGGCCAACCCGAGCGTCGAGATCAGCACCGGCGGCAACACCGTCATCAACAACGCCGTCGTGGTCAACGATTGGGCATCGGCCGAGGTCATGGCCGTCATGGGCGACCATATCTCGCTCAACGCCATCATCCAGATCAACGGCACGTGCGACACCGACAGTGTCGGCTCGGCAGTCGGCGGCTGGCCTTTCGACCCGGGCGGCGGCGACAACCTCAGCTTCAACATCGCGATGTTCAAGCACATCGACACCTCCGCCGGCGACGAAACGCCTGCCGAGGCCCCCACCGGGTTCCCCGCCTACTATGTGGTCACCGAGATTTCGGGCGACCTCATCATGATGAACTGGATCGAACAATACGCGTTCGTGACCGACAACGACGTCTGCATCGCCTCGTCGTCCGGCGTGCAATCGGTCGTCTCGACCGGCGACAACACCGCGTTCAACGGGTTGAGCCTCAACGAAATCGGCAATTACTACGACCTCATCATCATCGGCGGCAACGTCTACGACGCGAGCATCATTCACCAGATCAACCTGCTGCTCGACAACGATGTGATCGGCGCGGTCTCCGGCTTCCAAACGACCGGCGAAGGCTCGGTCTCGACGGGCGACAATCTGCTCTGGAACCAGGCAAGCATCGTCAACGTCGGCAATGCGACCGCCGAGGCGATGCCCGATGGCTACAGCCAGGCCGGGGGCAACCTCGCGGGCGGCAACAAGGAGCTGCCCGACGCCATTCTCCAGGACGCCGCATTCGCCGGCATCGGCGTGCTGCGCGTGCTCTACATCTCTGGCGACATCTACAATCTGAATTACATCAAGCAGACCACCGTGGTCGGCGACAGCGACCAGGTGGCGCTTGCCATGAACAATCTGGTCGCCAATCCCGACGCCGAATGGACCATCACCACCGGCGGCAACCAGTTGGTCAACGACGCGACCATCGTCGACGTCGATGGAATGTCCAAGATCTATGTCGGCGGCGACAGCTACTCCGACGAGATCCTGATCCAGGCAAATCTCGTATCGAGCGATCCGGACCTCGGTGCGCAGAACCCGGACATACTCGTCACCGAAGCCGTCGTTTTTCTCGATGACGGCACCGACGACACCGGCGACGCCTCGAATACCAATCCGATTGCACCGCAGCCGGCCGATTCCGGATCGGCTGACGTCATGCAGCACATGCTGGGCTGAGCCGTTTCAGAGGGGCGCAAGATGACCGACGACCGTGAAGGCTGGAGTGGTTTTCATAACGTGCCGGACGACGGCGACAGCCAGGACAGCCCGCAGGCGCCGAGGCATTCGGAGGCAAGGCCCGCACAGGCAGCCAGCAAGCCGGCAGCGGCAGCAGGCAAACCTGCGGCGGAAGCGAGACTGTCGACTGCCGTGGCCTCGCAGGAACGGGCGCTCGACCACCTCGAAAGCTACATCGACAAGGTCGTCGGGCGGCTGCATGAAGAAGCGGGCGACAAGCCGTCTGCACCGGTAACCTCTCCGTCGTCTGGCGTTCCCGTCGCTTCGCCCGCGCCTGCAACACCCTCGCAGGCGACGCCGCCAAGCACCCAGCTGCCATCAGGAAGGCCGCCGATGGCCGGGCCTTCGATCATACCTCCGGAGCGGAGCGCTACGGCTCAACGCCCCCCAGAGTCTGCGCCCGCCGCAGCAGCGCCGAGCATGCGGTCCCAACCAGCCCCGCATGCAACTCCGGAGGAACCCATCGCAGCCGCCAAACGCGAGGATGCGCCCCAGGCCAGGACCACGTCCGCCGAGACGCCGTCGCCAACCCCTGCGGCAGCAGCGGCCTCCCCCCGTCCCGAGATGCGGGTCAGCGAACCGCAAGGGCCGGCGAAGACTGAAATGAAAGACACCTCGATGCCGGTCGGCAAGGTGATCGACGCCGACAACGGACCGATCAAGGCAAAGGAAAGACTGCCCGAAGCCAAGGGCCCCAACGGCGGCGATATCGAAAGCGGTTGCGGCGGGGGGGGGCGGTGCCGCCGTCGAGCGCTGGTTGATGATGGTGATGACCAGCAGGATCAGCGATGTCGTGACGACGATGAAGCCGAGATGCGGGTGCACGAGGAACACGGCGAGGACGAACAGCGGTGCCAGCGGTGCGTCGAGCAAGGTGAGCAGAGTGCCCGAGACGAGGAACGACCGGAGTTGCATGCGGGGCTGGTTGGGACCGCATGCTCGGCGCTGCTGCGGCGGGCGCAGACTCTGGGGGGCGTTGAGCCGTAGCGCTCCGCTCCGGAGGTATGATCGAAGGCCCGGCCATCGGCGGCCTTCCTGATGGCAGCTGGGTGCTTGGCGGCGTCTTCCACAAGCGTCTCGGGCCGATCGATTTCTCGGCCTCGCTCAAGACCGGCCTGAAGGTCGTCAAGCGCAACCTGCTGATCGTCATGCTGTTCACGCTGGCCAGCAACGTGCTGGTGCTGGCGATACCGCTCTACCTGTTCCAGATTTCCGACCGGGTGCTGACCAGCCGCTCCGTCGACACGCTGGTCATGCTGACGGTCGTCATCGTCGGCGCAGTGGTCCTGCAGACTATCTTCGATGCCATCCGCCGCCTCATCCTGATGCGCACCGCAGTCGAGGTCGCGGCCCAGTTGGGCGCCCCGATCCTGAGCGCTGCAGCCCGCGCGGCCCTGAACAGCAACGGCCGCGAATACCAGACGCTCGGTGACCTCCAGCAACTCCGGTCGTTCCTCGTCTCGGGCACTCTGCTCACCTTGCTCGACGCACCGCTGGCACCGCTGTTCGTCCTCGCCGTGTTCCTCGTGCACCCGCATCTCGGCTTCATCGTCGTCACGACATCGCTGATCCTGCTGGTCATCACCATCATCAACCAGCGCTCGACGGCGGCACCCTTCAGCGAGGCCAATACACACCAGAGCAAGGCCAACCTGCATCTCGACTCGATGTCGCGGAACTCGCAGATCATCAACGCGCTCGCCATGATCCCGGAAGCCGTGCGCATCTGGGGCAAGGACACCGCAAGCTCGCTGCGTGCGCAGGTCATCGCGCAGGATCGCAACATCGCCTTTGCCGCGACGTCGAAGGCGACCCGCTTGCTGACCCAGGTCGCCATGCTCGGCTGGGGCGCGCATCTCGCGCTCGACGGCCATCTCAGCGGCGGCATGGTCATTGCCGCGTCGATCATCGCCAGCCGTGCGCTGGGCCCGATCGAAGGCGCCATCGAAGGCTGGAACCAGGTCGTGCAGTCGCGTGCCGCCTATGGCCGCATCGCCAGCCTGCTGCAGTCCTCGCCGCTCAATTTCGAACGGCTCAACCTGCCCCGCCCGGAAGGCCGGCTCGATGTCGAACGCCTGCTGTTCGTGCCGCAAGGCACCAAGCGCGTCGTGCTCAACGGCATCACTTTTGCCCTCGCCCCCGGTGACTCGCTCGCAGTCATCGGCAATTCCGGCGCCGGCAAGACCACGCTCGGCAAGATGCTGGTCGGCTCGATCCTGCCGACCTCGGGCAACGTGCGCCTCGACCTGATGGACCTGCGCAACTGGGACCAGCGCCAGTTCGGCGAGAACATCGGCTACCTGCCGCAGGACGTGCAGCTGTTCCCCGCCTCGATCAAGGCCAACATCGCCCGCATGCGCGATGACGCCACGGACGCGGAGATCTACCAGGCGGCCCAACTCGCCGACGTGCACGAAATGATCGCCACGCTGCCGCATGGCTACGAGACATTCGTCGCCGCCGACGGCGCACCGCTCTCAGGCGGCCAGAAGCAGCGCATCGCGCTCGCCCGTGCCTTCTTCGGCAACCCGCGCATGGTCGTGCTGGACGAGCCGAACTCCAACCTCGACGCAGCCGGCGACGCAGCCCTTGCCCGCGCGCTCCAGCACGCCAAGGAAAACAAGATCACCGTCATCACCATCACCCAGCGGCCGGCCCTGTTGCACAGCGTCGACAAGATCCTGCTGCTGGTCAACGGAACCGTCGCCCTGTTCGGCCAGCGGCAAGACGTGCTCCAGGCACTCGCCCAGCGCGGCCTGAGCATCGAAGGCGGATCGTTCGGCCATCAGATTCCGTAAGGGGGCAATGTCATGAGCGACACGGCAGTCGTAAAGGTCCACGATCTCGAATGGTACTCCGAGGTACCGCGCTCGATCGGCAAGCAGACCAAGGTCGGCCTGTTGCTCATCGCCCTTACCTTCGGCGGCTTCGGCACCTGGGCCTTCACCGCCCCGCTTGCAGCGGCAATCATCGCCCAGGGCTCGTTCGTGGCAGCCGGCCAGAACAAGATCGTGCAGCACCTGGAAGGCGGCATCATCAAGGAACTGCTGGTCAGCGAAGGCGACCGTGTCCGCTACGACCAGCCACTGGTGCGCCTCGACGAAACGGCAGCGCAAGCCAACGAGCGGCAGCTGTTCCTGCGCCAGGTGCGGCTGGACGCCATCGCCGCGCGGCTGAATGCCGAGATCAACGGCGCGCCGGAGATCACCTTTCCCAAGAATGTCACCGACAACATCGACGATCCGGAGATCAAGCCGATCGTCGACGGCCAGCAACTGAATTTCACCGCCGCACGCGGCAAGCTGCAAAGCGAAATCGGCCTGCTGAAGCAGAACATTGCCGCCTACCGCTATCGCGCGGACGGCTACCAGCAACAGCACGACGCGGTGCAACGGCAGCTCGCCCTGATGAAGGAAGAATATGCCGGCAAGAAGTCGCTGCTCGACAAGGGCCTGCTGCGGGCAACCGAGATCAAGGCGATCCAGCGCGCCATGGCCGACGCCGAGGGTCAGATCGGCCGCCTCGGCGCCGAGGTTTCCGAGATCGGCTCCGAGATCATCAAGCTCGACCAGCAGATCACCCAGGCCCAGGAAGCCTACAAGCAGGCGGCGCTCGAACAGTTGCAGAACCTCGAGGGCGATCTCGATACCATCCGCGAACAGCTGCGCCAGGCCAAGAGCGTGCTCAACCGCGTGACGATCAACGCACCCGTCGCCGGTACCATCGTGCGCATGTACTATCACACCTCCGGCGGTGTCATCGAAAGCGGCAAGCCGATCGTCGAGATCCTGCCGTCCAATGTTCCGCTGGTCATCGAGACGCTGATCTCGCGCACCGACATCGACAATGTGCGTGTCGGACAACTTGCCACGGTGCGGCTCACCGCGCTCAACCGGCGCACCACGCCGGTGCTCGACGGCCAGGTGATCTACGTCTCCGCCGACGCCCTTCCCGACACCTCGGGTCCCGTGGCACGCGAAGTCTATGTCGCCCGCATCAGCCTGTCGCCGGACCAGATCTCACGTGTTCACAGCTTCTCGCCAACGCCCGGCATGCCGGCGGAGGTTTTGGTCCAGACCGAGGAACGGACTTTCTTCAGATATCTGACCAAGCCAATCGCCGACAGCATGTCGCGCGCATTCATGGAGCGGTGAACCAGGGGCAAGCCATGACTTTGAGGGGGATGCAGATGCAGGTCGATGTCATTACCGATCTTGATACGCTGGCGAAGGTGCAGAAGGACTGGGAGCGCCTCTACGAGGCCGATCCGGAGGCACAGTTCTTTGTCTCTTGGAACTGGCTAGTGCCGTACATGCGCTTCTACAAGGGCGCCTGGTTCGTGCTCGCGGCCCGTCTCGGCAATCCAGGTTCGCCCTATGTCGCGCTGATGCCCTTGCGCATGCGCACCCGCATGAGCGGCAAGACCGGGCTGTTCTTCAACGAGATCAGCATGGCCGGCAACAATGCTGCCGACTACACCGGCGCGATCTGCGATCCCTTGCATGCCGAAGAGGCATTGAAGGCGTTTGGCCGGCACGTCGCCCAGATGGGCTGGGCACGGCTCAATCTCGAGAACCTGCGCATGTCACGGGAACGCGTCTTCGCGTTCATTGGCCAGTTCTCGCGCGACATCTTTGCGATGCGCGAGTTCAGTCGCGTCAATGCCGCCGACAACGTCGACAATTGCCGCTGCTTCTCGGCCGCCCTGCCCGATACGTTCGACGGCTATCTCGACAATGTGCTCAGCACCAACACCCGCCAGAAGCTGCGGCGCTTCATGCGCAAGATCGATGCCGGCGAATTGCGCATCGCCCGGGCCGACGCCACCACCTACGAGCGCGACATCGACACGCTGCTGGAGTTGTGGCGGGTGAAATGGGGCGCGCGCAAGGGAGACCGGCTGGCGGGCATCCTGCATAACAACCGCCGCGTGCTGAGGGAAAGCTTCAAGAACGGCACGCTGTTCCTGCCAGTCCTCTGGCAAGGCGACCGGCCGCTGGGCGCGCTCGCCATCTTTGTCGACCCGGTCAAGAAGGCCTTGCTGTTCTTCATGGCCGGTCGCGACGAGGCCGTGACCTCCATCCCGACCGGCCTGATCCTGCATGGCCATTGCATCAAGCTGGCTATCGAGAACGGCCTCACCACCTACGACTTCCTGCGCGGCGACGAGCCGTACAAATTCGCGTTCGGCGTGACCGAGAGCAAGGTCAACTGCGCGATGATCTACACCAAGAGCGGCCGCAATGCCGGCGACCGGCTCGACCCTCGCTCGCTCGGCAGCATCTTCGCCGAGGTGACGCGTTTCCACCAGGAGGGGCAACTGGCAAGGGCGGAAAACGGATACCGCCAGATCCTTGCCAGCGATGCCACCCATTCCCGCGCGCTCTATGGCATTGGCCAGCTGCTGTCTGCCAAGGGCGACCACCGCGAGGCTTTGGCACATTTCCAGACACTCGCAACTTCGGTGCCGACTTCATCGAAGGCATGGCTCAGACTGGGAATGGAGATGCAAGCTCTGTCTCGACACATCGAGGCAGCGGATGCATTCCGCACGGTGCTGTCGCTCGCACCCGATTTCGTAGGCGCCGAATTCTCGCTGGCCAGGAGCCTCGCGGCACTCGAACGCAGCGAGGAGGCCATCGAAACGCTGGAAGGATTGCAGCACAAGCTTGAAGCAGCTTCACGCGACGACACGCTGCTGGTCAAGACCAAGGCAATGCTCAAGCGGCTGAAATTTGAAAACCGGCCGAGCTACATCATGCTCAATCCGGATAGGAAGGCGGCGACGCGAGTTCTGAGTACCGCGCTCTAGGGCGCTGGAATGCGAACCGCCTTCCGGAGCGGGCAGGCCTAGGCCTGCCCGCTCAGAAAATCCTCGAACTTGCGCATTTCCTCCGCGTCGATGCCTACCTTACGGCTGGCATCTGGATAGGCGCCGCTGGCAATGTCGATGGCGTATTCGGTAAATGCCGCAATCCGCTGCTGCTGGATGCGGTCATATTCGGCGGCAAGGTTGCGATAGACCTTGGCATGGCGCGGATAGCGGCCGCGATTGAGGCCGAGCACGTCCTCGGCGAAGAGATACTGCGCATCGCAGCCGGCGCCCGCCCCCATCGAGATCATCACCAGTGGCGTACGCTTCGAGATGGCGCTCGCAACCTGCGCAGGCACGACCTCGATCTCGGCGGCGAACGCGCCGGCGTCTTCCAGATCCTTGACCTGCTTCCAGACGAGCGCTGCCGTCTCGGCGGTCTTGCCCACCGCGCGGAACCCGCCCGTCCAGGTCGAATGGATAGGAATCAGCCCGACATGGCCGCAGACCGGGATGTGCTCGTCGGCCAGGCGCCGGATGGTCTGCAGGCTTGCCGAGCAATAGACGGCGTCGGCGCTCGCCGCCTTGAGCTTGACCGCCGTGCGCAGGATCTCGTCGGTCGTAGCTCCCATCATGCCATATTCGTCGCCGGGCACCGCAAAGCAGGTCGGCGCCGCATCGCGAAAGCGCGGGTCGAGCATCAGCCCATAGGTCACCGACAACACGTCGATGCCGGCACGCTCGGCCGCTTCCGCCTCCTCCAGCGTCGTCACCCTGAGCTTCGACAGCTGGCGCTTGCCTTTGAGCGCGCGCAGATCCGCGACCGTTGGCCTGTTGCGTGCCATCGTTTCGTCCTCGCTTCCGGATTGTTGGCCTTGGGCGGTCAGGCCTTCAGCAGCCACTCATGTTCTTTGGCGTTGTGGAACTTCCACGTCCGCTTCGGCCCTGCCATGACATTGAGGTAATAGAGATCGTAGCCGTGGCAGGCAGCACAGGGGTGATAGCCCTTGGGCACCAGCGTCACGTCGCCGTCCTCGACCGCCATCGCCTCGTCGATATCGCGGTGGCCGGCATCGTTGAACTCGGTGTAGACGCGCTGGAAGGCAAAGCCCTGCGGCGGGTTGAGCCGGTGGTAGTAGGTCTCCTCCAGCAGTGACTCAGCCGGCAGGTTGTCTTCGTCGTGCTTGTGCGGCGGATAGCTCGAGGTGTGGCCGCCGGGCGTGATGACCTCGACCACCAGCAGCGAATCCGCCGGCTCGCCTTCCGGCAGGATGTTGGTCACGTACCGGGTGTTGGTACCCTTGCCGCGTACCTCCTGCTTGACGTCGTCAGGCCCGATGATCCGCACCGGCAGGTTGCCGCCCAGCCCCGGCGCCGTGCACACTGCGAGCTCGACATTCGTCTCGGCCCGCACCGACCAGTCGCCGCCGGCAGGTACGTACACCGACCACGGCTTGCCTTCGAAGGGCGACATGCGTTCGCCCAGCGTGCCGAGATCGTCTTCGCCGACCCGGACATGCGCCTTGCCCGAAACCAGAACCAGGCAGGTTTCGCGGTCTGCGGTCCAGTCGCCATAGGTGTCGCCGGGTTCCAGCTTGTGCAGGTCGAAACCGACATAGGTCCAGCCAGCCGTCTCCGGCGTGACATGAGTCACCCGCCCCGTGCCATGCTTCGGCTTGATCAGAAGTTTCGACATGGTCTCTCACTCCTTGTCGGTGGCGGCGTCGTCACCAGGCTTGTAGGCGTACAGGAACTGGTAGGCGCCGAGTGCCGCCATGCCCCCGGCAAGCGTGCCCCAGAACGCCGCTCCGGTCACGAACTCGAACACCGACCACGCAGCGCAGAACGCAACCAGCGCAATGCGCCGCCACAGCGGCTTCAGGAACGGGTGGTTCTGGTCGTTCATCAATTGCGCACCGCCTTGCCGATCAACATTGTCGGATCGTAACCGGCTCGGCGATCGGCCTCAAGCATTACGGCGCCGCGCGTCGGAGACGCGCAAAGGACGCCGTAACACTTTGAATCGGCGCATGACCTCTTCCGAAAATCACTGTCGATTTTCGGAGTCATGCGGCGGGAAAACCCTGCGTTTCGACGGTGTAGCCGGCGGCCGTCATCACCCGCATCAGCTCGGCATGGCCGACCTGCGCCATCTTCAGTGGCGGGTTCTTCCTGGGGTCCTGCTCGGCCTCGACGACGAACCAGCCCTCATAGCCATAGTCGGCGAATTTCTGCACGATCTTGCCGAAGTCGAGCGAGCCGTCGCCGGGCACGGTGAAGGCACCCAGCGCCACCGCATCGAGGAACGACTGCTTGGTCCAGTCGAGCGACTTGATGACGTCCATGCGCACGTCCTTCACATGCACGTGGCTGATGCGCTTGTGGTGATTGTCAATGGCCCGCAGCACGTCGCCGCCGGCGAAGGCGAGATGCCCGGCATCGAGCAACAGCGGGATGCCCTCGCCCGAATGCTTCATGAAAGCGTCGAGCTCATGCTCGAACTGCACCACAGCCGCCATGTGGTGGTGATAGGACAGCGGCATGCCCTGGCCGGCGCACCACTCCCCGAACTCGCTCAGCTTGCGGGCGTAGGCCTTCATCTCGTCATCGGAGAGCACGGTCTTGCCGGCAAGCGGCTTCGAGCGGTCGCCCTGGATCGACCGCCCGACCTCGCCATAGACGATGCACGGCGCATCGACCGCCTTGAACAGGTCGATCATCGGCTGGATGCGGTCCTTGTTGGCGGCGAGGTCTTCATTGACCAGCGTGCCGGAGAACCAGCCTCCGCACAAAGTCACGTCCGCCTTCTTCAGGATCGGGAGCATCGCCTCGGGCGTGCTGGGAAAACGGCGCCCCTGCTCCATGCCGGTGAAGCCGGCCGAACGTGACTGCCGCAGGCACTCCTCCAGCGACACGTCATCGCTCAGTTCCGCAAGGTCGTCGTTCCACCACGCGATGGGGGACATGCCCAGTTTGGCTTTCACGTCAGTTCTCCATTCTTACCTCCTCCTTGCGGGGAGGTCGCGCCGCAGGCGCGGGCGGGGGTAATGATGAAAGAACGCGACGCCGAGTACCCCCACCCCGTCGCTTCGCGCCGACCCTCCCCACAAGGGGGAGGGTAAACTCCTCAATCCCCAACCCGCTGCAGCTTGAGCTTTTCCTCATAACCCTTGCGCGCGGCGTTCACCTCAGCGCGGGCGCTGACCTCGGGCACGGCGACGTCCCACCAATGGCCGCCCTCGCCGGTCGAGACCAGCGGATCGGTGTCGATCAGCACCACCGTCGTCCGGTCGCTCTTGCGCGCCCGGCCGAGTGACGCTTCGAGATCGGCGATGGATGCCGCTTTTTCAGCATTCGCGCCCAGGCTTTTCGCATGCGCCACGAAGTCGATGTCGGGCAGCATTTCGTGCTTCGTATCGCGCAGCAGGTTGTTGAAGTTGGCGCCGCCGGTGGCCATCTGCAGCCGGTTGATGCAGCCATAGCCGCGGTTGTCGAGCAGCACGATCGTCAGCTTCAGCCCGAGCATGACGGATGTCGCGATCTCCGAGTTCAGCATCAGATAGGAGCCGTCGCCGATCATGATGACGACCTCCTTGTCGGGCCGCGCCATCTTGGCGCCCAGCCCGCCGGCAATTTCGTAGCCCATGCAGGAGAAGCCGTATTCGGAGTGGTAGGAGCCGGGTCCGCCGGCCTGCCACAGCTTGTGCATTTCGCCCGGCAGACCGCCGGCCGCATGCAGCACGATGACGTCGGAGCCCAGCGTGCGCTGCACGGCACCGATCACCTGCGCGTCCGACGGCAGTGCGACGTTGGTCGCAGCCGTCACCTTGGCCGCCGCCTTGCGCCACTCGACCTTGCCGGCCTTGGCGTTCTCGGTCCACGACGCCGGCGCCTTGTAGCCGGCAACCGCGGCACCCAGCTCAGTGAGCCCTTCTTTCGCGTCCGCGACCAGCGGCAGCGCCATGTGCTTGCCGGCGTCGAACAGTTGTACGTTGAGCCCGATGATGGTCTTGCCGGCGTTCTTGAACAGCGACCACGAGCCTGTGGTGAAGTCCTGCAGGCGCGTGCCGACCGCCAGCACCACGTCCGCCTCTTCGGCCAGGCGATTTGCCGCCGACGTGCCGGTCACGCCCACCGCCGCCATGTTGAGCGCATGCTCGTCGGTCAGAGAAGACTTGCCGCCCTGCGTCTCGCAGACCGGGATGCCGGTCGCCGCGACGAAGCGATCGAGTTCTTCAGAAGCGCCGGAGTAGAGCACGCCGCCGCCGGCCACGATCAGCGGCTTCTTCGCCGCCTTCAGCACCTCGGCCGCCACAGCCAGTTCATCGCGGTCAGGCCGCGGCCGGCGCAGCGTCCACACGCGCTCGGCAAAGAAGCTCTCGGGATAGTCATAGGCCTCGGCCTGCACGTCCTGGCACAGCGACAGGGTCACCGGCCCACATTCGGCCGGATCGGTCAGTACCTGCATCGCACGCGCCAGTGCGGGAATGATCTGCTCGGGTCGGGTGATGCGGTCGAAATAGCGCGACACCGGACGGAAGCAGTCATTAACCGAGACCGTGCCGTCGCCAAAGTCCTCGACCTGCTGCAACACAGGATCCGGCACGCGGTTGGCGAACACGTCGCCGGGCAGCAGCAGCACCGGCAGCCGGTTGACATGGGCGAGCGCGGCCGCGGTCACCATGTTGACCGCGCCCGGGCCAATGGAACTCGTCGCCGCCATCATCCGCTGGCGGAAATTGGTCTTGGCATAGGCGATCGCCGCATGCGCCATCGCCTGCTCGTTGTGGGCGCGATAGGTCGGCAGTTCCTCGCGCACCTGATAGAGCGCCTCGCCGATGCCGGCGACGTTGCCATGACCGAAGATCGCCCACACGCCGCCAAACAGCGGCACCATGTTGTCGTCGATCACGGTCATCTGCCGCGTCAGATAGCGCGTCAGGGCCTGCGCCATGGTCAGGCGAACGGTCTTGGTCATCTCTTCTCCTCCCGCTGGAGCAGTGCATCCAGCGGATGCCGGCCTCGCTTCAGCTGTCTTTCGATTTATGCCGCCCTACGGTCCCGCGCCGCAAGCCATGCCTTGGTCAGCTGTTCGAAACGCTGGGCCATGTCGTCGACTGCGGCCTGGTCGTTCATACGGCCGAACATCCACTCTTCCGCCGCATGGGCGAAGATGCTGCGCCCGACGGCAAAGCCCTTGACCACCGATGCGTCGGCGGTGGCTGCAAACGCCACTTCCAGCTCGGCCAGCGGCGCTTCCAGCCCGAGCAGCACCACGCCACGGCAATACGGATCATTTCTGGCGATGACCGCCTCGATCTTCTTCCATGCTGCCGCCGAAGCCTGCGGCTCGAGCTTCCACCAGTCAGGCTTGATGCCGAGCGCGTAGAGTTCCTCGAGCGCGCGTGAAATGGTGTCCTCGGCAAGCTTGCCATGCTTGCCGGCGATGATCTCGATCAGCAGCTCGCGCCCCACTTTCCGCGCCGCCTCGAACAGGGTGCGCAGCTTCTGCTGCTGCTCGGCCTTCAGCTCGGCCGGGTCGTCGGGATGGTAGAAGCACAGGCACTTGATGGTGTGGTCGAGCGGCCATTCGACCAGTTGCGAGCCGATGTCCTGCGAGAACTCGAAACGCAGCGGCCGCGAGCCCGGCAATTCCACCGGCCGACCCATCCACGAGAACGGATGGCGGGCGAATTCGAACATCGCCTCGCGGCCGAACTTCTCGTCGATCAGCATGCCGTAGCCGTCACGCCCACCGGCCACCTTGGCTGCGGCCTTCACCGCCAGCACCTTGAAGTCGCGGATGCGCTGGGCATCGGCGCCGGTGCGGGCGGCGATGTCTTCCAGCTGGATGCGGTGATCGCAGGCCAGCGCCATCATCGACGGTATCTCGTGCCGGCGCGTCGTCGCCCAATGCACGTGATTGATCGCCTCGTCCTTGCGCAGCGCCCGCTCCGTGCTGCCGTTCTTCAGGAAGAACTGCAGCTCCTCGAAGGTCGGGATCTCCGGCGAGCACAGCAGCCGCGACACGGCGAAGGCGCCGCAGGCATTGGCCCAGGTCGCAGCGGTCGCCAGGCTCTCTCCGCCCAGCCAGCCGCGCAGGAACCCGGACATGAAGGCATCACCCGCACCCAGCACGTTGTAGACCTCGATCGGAAACCCCTTGCCGACGATGCCGGCTTCGAGGTCGTCAGTGATCGACCCGTCATAGACGATGCAGCCCATCGGCCCGCGCTTGAGCACGATGGTCGCCGAAGACATCGCCCGGATGGTCTTGAGAGCATCGAGCAATTCGCTCTCGCCGGAGGCGATCATCACCTCTTCCTCGGTACCGACGATCAGGTCGCAGTCGGCCAGCACGCCCTTGAGATGGTTCGACACCTTGTCGGAAGCGATGTAGCGGCTTTCGCCGGCAGCGTGGCCGGCCAGGCCCCAGAGGTTCGGGCGGTAGTCGATGTCGAACACCACCTTGCCGCCGGCCTGCTTGATCAGCTTCATCGCCTTGCGCTGGGCGGCGTCCGTGTTCGGCCTGGAGAAATGCGTGCCGGTAACGACGATGGCCCGCGCCGAACGGATGAAATCAGCGTCGATGTCATCTTCGTTCAGCGCCATGTCGGCGCAGTTCTCGCGGTAGAAGATCAACGGAAACGTCTTGTCGTTCTCGACAGACAACAGCACCAGCGCCGTCAGCCGCTCCGTGTCGGTCACCAGCCCCTTGTCGGACACGCCCTCGCGCAGCATCTGCTCGCGGATGTAGCGCCCCATATGCTCGTCGCCGACGCGGGTCAGAAGCGCCGAGCGCAGGCCGAGCCTAGCCGTGCCGATGGCGATGTTGGCCGGGCAGCCGCCGACCGACTTGGCAAAGGACGCCACGTCCTCCAGCCGCGATCCGGTCTGCTGCCCATAGAGGTCGACCGACGCGCGCCCGATGGTGATGACGTCGAGTACAGGCTGGTTCTTGGGGTCGGTCATTTTGTCCTCCCGGTCGCTCCGCCGCGCCGGCCTGCCCACAAAATCAGATAGCAGGCCACACAATGCAATTTCAATTCCAATAATCAGTAAACCGGAATTTTCATTCCATCAACTGATTGCGACTGTGCGCCCCGGAGGCCAATTGCCCCGAGGCGACTGTCCGCCCGTTGGCCTAAAGCCGTACGGTCTTGCCTTCCTTGGCCGATTTCAGCGCCGCATCCGCCAGCCTCAGCGCCATCAGGCCGTCCTTGCCATCCGGCGAAATCTTGGTGCCCTTGGTCACCGAGGCGATGAAGGCCGCGATCTCGGCGGCATAGGCCTCCGTATATCGGGTCATGAAAAAGTCGTGCAGCGGCGGGCGGGTATAGCCAAGCGCCCCCGCGACCTCGATCGAAACGGCACGCTGGTTCTCGGCCGAAACCATGCCGTCGGAACCGTGCACCTCGATGCGCTGGTCGTAACCGTAAGTGGCGCGGCGCGAATTGCTGATCACGCACTGCCGGCCGCTGGCAGTGACAAGGATCACCGAGACGCTGTCGAAATCGCCAAGCTCGCCGATCTTCTTGTCGACCAGCACCGAGGCTGTCGCCGTCACCGCCACCGGCTCCTCGCCGAGCAGGAAGCGCGCCATGTCGAAATCGTGGATGGTCATGTCGCGGAAGATGCCGCCAGAGCGGGTGATGTATTCCGCCGGCGGCGGGCCGGGGTCGCGCGAGGTGATGACCACCTGCTCGACCTTGCCGATGGCGCCGTCGTCGATGGCCTTGCGCACGGCGGCGAAATGCGGATCGAAGCGCCGGTTGAAGCCGACCATCAGCGTGCCGCCGGCCTTCTCGACCACCCCCAGGCATTTTTCGACACGGGCGGCGTCGAGGTCGATCGGCTTTTCACAGAACACCGCCTTGCCGGCGAGCACGAAACGCTCGATCAGGTCGGCGTGCGTATCGGTCGGTGTGCAGATCACCACCGCATCGATGTCCGACGCCTTCTCGACCTGGTCGATGGAGCGAACCTCGCAGCCATAGGCCTCGGCGAGATCGTTGGCCGCCTTTTCGAAGGCATCCGCCACCGCAACCAGCTTCGCCTGTGGATTGGAAGCCACGGCCTTGGCGTGGACCTTGCCGATGCGGCCTGCACCCAGGACACCGAACCGAACTGTCATGACAACCTCATTTCCTTGGCCCGCGCCGTCCGGGCCTGCAATCTTGATCTGTAGGGATGGGGCCACCCACTGACGGGATGACGGGCGGCCCGGGTTTACTTCAAGCCTTCTTGCGCTTGTTCTGGCGGTGCTGGTCGATGATCACGGCCGCCACGATGATGATGCCCTTGATGATTTCCTGATAGTAGGCACCGACCTTGAGGAAGGTGAAGCCCGAAGTCAGCACGCCCAGGATGATCGTGCCGATGACAGTGCCGGTGATGCGTCCGACGCCGCCGGAAAGCGAGGTGCCGCCGATGACCGCCGCAGCGATCGCATCGAGTTCGTAGGCCACGCCCATGCCCGGCTGGCCGGAGGCGGCACGCGCCGCGGTCATCACGCCTGCCAGCCCCGAAAGCAGGCCGGCGATGGCATAGACCTTGACCAGGTGGCCGCCGATGTTGATGCCCGACACGCGCGCCGCCTGCGGGTTGGCGCCGATCGCATAGGTGAACTTGCCGTAGCGGGTATAGGTCAGCGCGATATGGAAGATGACCGCGACGAGCAGGAAGACGATGACCGGCAGCGGCAGCGGGAAGCCGAGAATGTTGAAGCTCTTGCCGAACCAGGTGAAGCTGTCGTCGAGCAGCGCCACCGGCTGGCCGAGCGTGTACCACTTGGCGAGACCCCGCGCCGACACCATCATGCCGAGCGTCGCAATGAATGGCGGTATCTTGGTTCTCGCGATCAGCGACCCGTTGACGGTGCCGGCGAGAAGGCCGACGCCGAGACCGGCGAGGATGGCCCAGATCGGCGACATGTCGGTCAGCGCGGGATAGACCGCGCGCGGATTGGCCGATGTCTGCGCCAGGCTTGCCGCCACCATCGCGGCAAGACCGACGACCGAGCCCGAGGACAGGTCGACGCCGGCGGTGATGATGACTTGCGTCACGCCCACCGCGATGATGCCGATCACCGACACCTGCAGGATGATGATCGACAGGCGCTGCTTGTTGGCGAGGAAGCTGTCGCCGACGAATATCCAGCCGAGTATCTCGAAGACGATGGCGATGCCGATCAGCACGCCCAGGATCGACACCTCGGGCGGCAGGCGCTTCTTGCTACCGATGACGTTTGCGGGGCTCGCAATCTCGTTCGTCGACATGGTTCTTCCACCCTTGAGCTCGTTGGCGCCGTCAGTGCGACGCGAGTTCCATGATCTTGACCTGGCTGGCCTCGGCACGATCGAGGAAGCCGGTGACGCGGCCCTCATGCACCACCATGATGCGGTCGCTCATGCCAAGCACCTCTGGCATCTCCGATGAGATCATGATGACGCCCACCCCTTGTCCTGCGAGCTTGGAGATCAGGCGATGGATCTCGGCCTTGGCGCCGACGTCGATGCCGCGGGTGGGCTCGTCCAGGATGAGGATTTTCGGCTTGGTCAGAAGCCAGCGCGCGATCAGCACCTTTTGCTGGTTGCCGCCGGAAAGATTGATGATCGGCTCGGCCATGTCGGGTGTCTTCACCCTGAGCGCCTGGCTGATCTCCATCGAATCCTTGGCCAGCTGTTTCTGCTTGACGAAGCCGTTCTTGACGTAGCCCGACTGCAACACAGCCATCTGGGTGTTTTCCTGGATGTCGAGCAACAGGAAGCAGCCGGTTTCCTTGCGGTCCTCGGTCAGGAACGCCATGCCGTGTTTCATTGCCGTCGACGGACTGTCGATGCGCACCCACTTTCCAAACAGGTCGATGGTGCCGGCATTTGCCGGCGTCACGCCGAAAACGGTCTCGGCGATGTTGGAACGGCCCGAGCCGACCAGCCCGGCGATGCCGAGGATCTCGCCGGCGCGCACGTCGAAGGAAACGTCCGAAAACACCCCCTTGAGCGTCAGCCCCTTGACCGACAGCACCACGTCGCCAATCGGCACCTCTTCCTTCGGGAACATCTGGGTGATCTCGCGACCCACCATCATCCTGATGATCTCGTCGCGGGTGACCTCCGTCGAAGCCTTGGTGGCGATGTACTTGCCGTCGCGGAACACCGAGAACTCATCGGCGATCTCGAACAGCTCGTTCATCTTGTGGGTGATGTAGATGATGCCTTTGCCCTGGGCGCGCAGCGCCCGGATGATGGTGAACAGGTGGTCGACCTCGCGCTCTGTCAGCGCCGAAGTCGGCTCGTCCATGATCAGCACGTCGGATTCGTAGGACACCGCCTTGGCGATCTCGACCATCTGGCGGCTGGCCACCGAAAGCGTGCCCACCTGCACGTCCGGATCTATGTCGATGTTGAGCCGCTTGAACAATTCCGCCGTCTTGCGGCGCATCTGGCCATGGTCGACAAAGCCGAGGCGGGTCAGCGGCTCGCGGCGGATCCAGATGTTCTCGGCCACCGACATCGGCGCCATCAGGTTGAGTTCCTGGTGGATCATGGCGATGCCGTGCTCCAGCGCGTCGAGCGGGCCTCGGAGGTTGATGTCCTCGCCGCGCAGCTTGAAGCTGCCGGAATCGGGCGTGTAGATGCCGGCGACGATCTTCATCAGCGTCGATTTGCCGGCGCCGTTCTCGCCCATCAATGCATGCACGCTGCCGCGCTTGAGGCGCAACTGGACATTGTCGAGGGCTACGACGCCCGGGAATTCCTTGCGGACGTTCTCGACCTCGAGAAGATAGCCACCGTCTACAGCGGCACCGCCCGCAGGCGCCGCTTCCATCGTGCCAGTGTTTTGCATGGATTGGTCCTCCCAGGCCGGCCCGGCTTTTCGCGCGGGCGTGGTCCTTGTGGGGAAATGCGCCGCCGTTGGCCGACGGCGCATTGGTCAGATCATATCAGTTCTTGGTGGTGTACTGGTCCATATTCGCCGGGGTCACCAGCTCGAACGGCACCCACACAGGCGACGTCACCGCTTCGCCCTTGGCGAGCTTCATGGCCGTTTCGACTGCACCACCGCCCTGTGCCGCAGCGTTCTGGAACACGGTCACGTCGAGGTCGCCGGCCTTCATGTAGGCGAGCGCTTCCTGGGTGGCGTCGACGCCGGCCACGATCACGTCCTTCATGTCCCAGCCGGCCGCCTTCATGGCGTTGATGGCGCCGATGGCCATGTTATCGTTGTTCGAGATGACGGCGTCCGGCTTGTGGCCGGCAGCGATCCAGTTGGTCATCAGGTCCTGTGCCTTGACCGGATCCCAGCCGGCGGTCTGCTCGTCGATGACGTTCAGCTTGACGCCGCATTCGCTCCCGGCATTCACGTCATGGATGTCCTTGGTACGCATCACGGCTGCCTGGTTGGCAAGGTCGCCGACCATGATCAGGATGCCCGCCTCGGTCTTGCCGGCTTCCTTGAGGATACGGCAGACTTCCTTGGTTTCCAGCGTGCCGGAATCGACTTCGTTCGAGCCGACGAAGGCGCCCTTCGCGCCCAACGCTCCGACGTCGATCGGCTCGCGATTGACATAGACGATCGGAATGCCGGCGTCGTTGGCGAGCTTGGTCATCGGCCCGGTGGCCGAGGTATCGACCGGGTTGACGATGATGGCGTCGACCTTGGCGGCGATGAAGTTCTGGACCTGGCTGAGCTGCTTGTTGACGTCGTCGTCGGCGATTTCGATGACGACCGGCTGGCTGGCATCGGCCGCGGACTTCTCGATGCCCTTGCGCAGGACAGTCAGGAAGGTGTCCGAATTGGCCATGCTGACACCGACGTCGCCGGCAAACGCAGAGCCGGCCATCAGCGCGGAAATGGCAGCGCCGAGCAAGAATTTCTTCATGATCACTCTCCTCCAACAATGGTGTCCGGCTGCACCCCGTTGTGCCGGAAGCCGCGGTCGTGCCGCAGGCTCGTCTCTACGAGCGACACCATCGCTCCTCCGCGATGCAAAATGTGCCACCCGCTTCCCGATGCCGGCCCGATTTCAGAATGTTCGAGCCGTGTTTTTTATTTATGAAATGTTTATTCCATATTCTGGATGAACGTCAAGAGGCATTCCATTGCTGCCCGATCAATCTTTGCGTGAAAGAGCATGCGTCAGCCGGCTGCGGCCGGCCTGACCAAGATCACCCGGTCGCGGCCGATGCCTCACACCTTTGCGCGGATGAATTCGATGCTCTCGGCCAATGCTGTGCGCGGGTCGGCAAGCTTCTGCACGACCGGCGAGAACGGCTCGAACGACAAGAGCCCCTGGTAGCCGCCAGCGACCAGCGCTCGGATCTGGCCGACATTGTCCAGCCTGTCGCCGGCATCGACCAGCACGCGATGCGGATCGCGCATATCCGGCACTGTGACAGTGGGATCGTCGACGCCCGAGATATGCACCAATCCGGTCATGCCCGGAAAGATGTCCGGCTCGCCGGCAAGATGGTGGTGGAACGTGTCATGCACCATGCGGAACGCAGCGGTGCCGTCGACATCCTCGATGGCCTCGGCGGCCTCGCGCTTGGAGCGCAGCGAGCAGATCTCGAAGCCGAGCGGCTCGACCAGGCCGCGCACGCCGCGATCGCCGAGGATGGTCTTGAGTGCAGCCAGCGCCGTCCTGAGGTTGCGCTGGCGCTCGCCATCGGCCTGCCCCGTCCCGTCGTTGACGGGCACCAGTACCAGTGCCTGGGCGCCCACGTCGCGGGCGTAGTCGGCGAGTTCGATCGCCTCCGCCTCGCGCGTCGCACTCCACTCGTTGAAGCGCTGCAGCGCATTGATGCTCGTTATGGATATTCCATTTTCCACGGCCAGCGCGCGGACCGCACTGGCCGGCGTGCCGTCGATGATGGCGTTGCCGGCCAGGTCGTTGCGGATTTCGACCGAAGTGATCCCGAGCGATTTGGCCAGCGCGAAAAAGCGCTCGATCGACAGCCCCGGCGCGGCCATATGGTTGAGGGCGAACGAAACGACAGACATCGGCGAAATTCCTCCAGCCAAAACGGAACATTTATTCCATATCATGGTGGAGCGATATACGTCATTCTCTGCAAGCCGGTCAAAGCCGCATCAACCTTCCAAGCTATCATTTCTGATAGATTCAACATCATCGGCGGCAAAGGGCACAGGCGCGCGCTCCCAGAGAACCACAAATCCTTGCAACGGCCGTAGTGTTTCAGAGCCACACGTGGCAAACCGTGTCGCACTCTGGAGGAGCTTGATCATGAGCGCTGGCCCCGAAAATCGCCACAACATCCTTGAGGCAACTCTTGCCGCGGCCATGCAGGATCAACGCACCGTCGATGAACAGCGCCGCAGCACGGCACCTCTGCTTGACGGCATGTCGTTCTACGACAGCATCCGCCACGACGATGACCGCGGCAGCGTCACCGAGTTGTTTGACCCGCGTTGGGGATGGCATCCCGACCCGTTGGTGTTCTCCTATATCTTCACGATCCGGCCAGGCATGGCGAAGGGCTGGGGCCTGCACAAGCTGCATGAGGACCGCTACTTCGTGATCAGCGGCGAACTGGAGCTTGTCCTTTACGATCCACGACCCGAATCCAGCACTTGCGGCAAGGTTTGCAAGGTCTACCTCTCGGGCAGTCGCCCGCGCTTGATCAATGTGCCCAAGTTCGTCTGGCATGCGGACCGCAACATCGGCACGTCAGACGTGGTCGTGGTCAATTTCCCGACCATCCAGTACGATCATTCAAGCCCCGACAAATATCGCCTTCCGCTCGACACGGACCTTATTCCCTACAGCTTCGGGGACACCACTGGGTGGTGAGTCGTCCACGCATCTCGATCTTGATGCCCACGCACTGCCGGCCGGACGTTGTCGGGCTGGCCGTGGAATCCGTCCTCAACCAGACGTTCGGGGATTTCGAACTTTTGGTTGTCGGCGACGGTGCAATCCCCGGCACGGCGCAGGCGGTCAAGCGGTTCGACGACCCGCGCATCCGCTACTTCGACCTGCCCAAGGCTCCGCATTTCGGCTACGCCAATCGAAACGTCGCCCTGAGGGAATCGCGCGGCGAGTTGATCGGCTTCGCGGCCGACGACGACCTTCTGTTCCCCGACCATCTCGAAACCCTGCTTCGCGGCCTGGAGAGCGGTGCAGCCATCACCTATAGCCAGGCGCTCTGGGTCTCCACTGATGGCATCGTCGCGCCCTTCCTGACCAATCTGGAGTTTCAGGACGAGATGGATGCCTTTCGCCGGGGCAACACCATTGCGGCGAGTTGCTTCCTTTACAGAGCCGACGCCCTCCCAAATCGCGATGCATGGCCGGAGGATGTGCCTTCCGCCGCAGACTGGCGCCTGTGGAACCGCATCCTGGATGCCAATCCCCAATCACGCATTGTCTATTGTCGGACGCCGACCGTCCTGCATTTCAGCGCCCGCAGGAAGGCATCCAGGCATTCGGCCATGCCTCAGTTGGCGGAGTTCATTGCGATTGCCGATTCCGCGGCATGGTGGCCGAGTGCTCTGCGCGTGCCGATTGGTCCGGGCCGGACCGAACAGGAAACATTTGCCGATCTGATGCGCGGCACGCCCGGATGGTGCAGCCACATTCGGCAGGCATCCGCCGATCTTGCTGCCCGCCTTGCGTGGGATGAGATCCAGCACAACCGGGCCACGACAAACCGGCGACTTCAGGCCCAGGCGGGCCAGTTGGCGGCGAAGGATGCCCCACCGGCGGTGCGGTCTGTCAGGACACCGGTCCAGCGGATTGCCGCAGAGATCCGGCGGATTCCACGCAACATCATCCGCCTCTTCAGGGGCTGATCCTCAGACATTCTCGGGCAAATAGATGTCGAACGGCAGGAAGGTCTGCCCGGGAGCGTTCGCTGCCCCCTCCTCGATCGAATGCGCCATCAGTCCGACGAGCTCGCGGCACAGCGGCGCAAGCGGCGTCGCGATCGCCATGACGGCAAGATTGTCGGCGAGTGCTGCGCGCGTGTCGACGGTGATCTCGTTGCAGATCAGCACCGGCAGTGGATCGGGCCTCACCTGCCGCAACGCCGAGATCGCTCCTTCGATGCCGCCGCCGGCCACATAGCACCCGACGAGATCGCCATGCTGACCGAGCAGCCCGGCGACAGCCTCATGCGTGATCTCGTAGGACTCGTGGTTGACGATGGTCTCCAGCACCGTGAACGCGGGCGCGTGCTCGCGGAAGAAGGCGCGGAAGCCGATCTCGCGCAGTTCGTGGCCATGGAAGCGGTGGCTGCCGACGAGCAGCGCCACCTTGCCCGGCTTGCGCGCGCATCTGGAAATCATCCAGGCAGCCGTCCGCCCGACCTTGAGATTGTCGATGCCGACATAACCCTCGCGAATGCCCGTGGCGAAGTCGGACAGCAGTGAAAAGACGGGAACTCCCCGCGCCTTCACCTCCGCCACGGCAGCCGTGACCGTCGGATGGTCGGGGCTGACCAGCGCCACCGCATCGCAGCTTGCCGCCAGCCGGCGCAGTTTGTCGACGATCTCTTCCGGCGCGAGCGATTCAGCGAAGTCGATGACCGCGGTGCCGCGGAAACCGGGCGCCTGTGTGATCGCCTTTTCCAACTCGCTGGCGAAGGCGCGGTAGAACACGTCCCTGGGGCGCAGCAGCACGAAGCCGAGTCGGTATTCCGGCAGTTCCTTGCGCATGCGCTGCGCGATCAGCCCGGCAGCGTGATAGCCGATGCCGGTCGCAGCCTCATAGACGCGGCGCTGCGTCTCCTCGCGCACCGGCAGTCGCCCGTTCAGCACCCGGTCGACGGTGGCGACGCTGACGCCCGATGCGCGGGCGAGATCGGTGATGGTGGGCCGCTTGCTCATATCCGCTCCTAGGATTTGCGCTCACGGTAACTCATCATGATAGAAAATGATAGAAACTATCATGCCGTGATTGAAAAAATCGCATCATGGGGTACCATTCTTCCAGTGAACGATCTCCGACGCCTACCGTGGAACCGTTCCCGACTTCCAGGGAGAGAGCCATGACCGTCACGCCTTCGACGCGCGACTACAGTCTTGTGGGAGAGAGAGCGCGCCGCGCCGTCGAGAGCGGCCTCGCCGCCGCCGAGTGGTACCACACCGACATTCCGCGCAAGCAGATGAAGGAGCTGATGCAGCGCTCCGACGGTCCGGCCATCCGCGACACCGCGATCTGGCTCGGCCTGCTCGTTGCCTTCGGCGCCACAGGTGCCGCGCTTTGGGGCAGCTGGTGGTGCGCGCCCTTCTTCCTCTGCTACGGCGTGCTCTATGGCTCGGCCACCGATGCCCGCTGGCATGAATGCGGCCACGGCACCGCCTTCAAGACGCCGTGGATGAACGATGTGGTCTACCAGATCGCCTGCTTCATGATCATGCGCAATCCGGTGACCTGGCGCTGGAGCCACACCCGCCACCATACCGACACCGTCATCGTCGGCCGCGATCCCGAGATATCAGTCATGCGCCCGCCGGATCTCTTACGCGTCGTGCTCAACTTCTTCGGCCTGATCGATGCCTGGCACGCGATCGTCGACATGGTCCGCAACGCCGCCGGCCTGATCGGCAAGGAAGAGAAGACCTTCATTCCCGAGAGCGAACAGCCCAGGGCCATCCGCATCGCCCGCATCTGGCTCGCCATCTACCTGGCAACCATCGCGCTCGCCGTCTATCTCGGTTCGTGGCTGCCGCTGATGCTGGTCGGCCTGCCCCGCCTCTACGGCGCCTGGCACCATGTGCTCACCGGCCTGCTGCAGCATGGCGGACTCGCCGACAACGTCGTCGACCACCGCCTCAACAGCCGCACTGTACTGATGAACCCAATCAGCCGCTTCATCTACTGGAACATGAACTATCACGTCGAACACCACATGTTCCCGATGGTGCCCTATCACGCGCTGCCGAAGCTGCACGAGATAATCAAACACGACCTGCCGGCGCCGAACGCTTCCATGTGGGCGGGCTATCGGGAAATGCTGCCGGCCTTCATCCGCCAGCTCCGCAACGAGGACTATTTCATCAAGCGCGAGTTGCCCCCCACGGCGCGGCCCTACCGCGAAGAATTCCACAGCGAGGCAGCCCTCGCCGCCGAATAGCCTCCCAAGGCGCCACCCCGGGGCGGCGGCCCCCAGCCGCCCCGTATTCCAAAATCCCAGGGAGAGAGACATGAGCGACTGGATCGAGGCCTGCGCGGCCAACGACATCGACGAGGAAGACGTGATCCGCTTCGACCATGCGGGCAAAAGCTTCGCCATCTACCGCAGCCCGGAGGACGAATTCTTCGCCACCGACGGCCTGTGCACCCACGAGCAGATCCACCTCTCGCAGGGGCTGGTCATGGGCGACATCATCGAGTGCCCCAAGCATAACGGCCGCTTCAACTACAAGACCGGGGCGGCCCGCGGCGCGCCCGTCTGCGTCAACCTCCAGACCTATCCGGTCAAGGTCGACGCCGGCAAAGTCTTCATCCAACTGGGCAACTGACATGACGGCGGGAATGGTCATTATCGGCGCTGGCGAATGCGGCACGCGCGCGGCCTTCGCCCTGCGCGAGGAAGGCTACGGCGGCGGCATCACGCTGGTCGGCTCGGAGCCTCACCTTCCCTATGAGCGGCCGCCGCTCTCCAAGGAGGCGATGACAAGTGGCGAAGCGCCAACAATCAAGGCCATCGCCGATGCCGCCCGCCTGGCCGAACACCGTATCGACCTCAAGGGCTCGACGACCGTCATCTCCATCGACCGCGCCAACCGCTCGGTGCGCCTCGGCGATGGCTCCGACCTGGCCTACGACAAGCTGCTGGTGGCCACCGGTTCCATCCCGCGAAAGTTACCTATGTCGGGCCTCGGCGCGCGCTGCGTCTATCTCCGCACCTTCGACGATGCGCTGCTGATCCGGCAGCATTTGCGCGAAGGCGTCCGCATCGCCATCGTCGGCGGTGGCTTCATCGGCCTCGAACTCGCAGCCTCGGCCCGCAAACTCGGCGCCGAAGTGACGGTCGTCGAGGCGCAGCCCCGCATCCTCATGCGCGGCGTGCCCGAAGAGATCGCCGCCATCGTGCATGAGACGCACGTCACCGAAGGCGTCGAGATCGTCTGCGGCGACGCCATCGCAGCCATCGAAGACGACGGCAACTCGGTTCGCATCGCGCTGTCGAGCGGCCGGACTGTCGTGGCCGACCTCGCCATCATCGGCATCGGCGCCGTCCCCGTGACCGCCCTTGCCGAAACCGCCGGCCTTGCGCTCAACAACGGCATCTCCGTCGACGCCCGGCTGCGCACCAGCGACCCGCACATCTTTGCCGCCGGCGACTGCTGCTCCTTCCCGCTCGCCATCTATGGCAACCGCCGCGTCCGGCTGGAGGCCTGGCGCAGCGCCCAGGAACATGGCGCGCTTGCCGCCCGCAACATGCTCGGCGCCGAGGAAGCCCACGCCTCGGCCCCCTGGTTCTGGTCCGACCAGTACGGCCTCACCCTGCAGATCGCCGGCCTGCCCGACGAAGGCGAACGCACTGTCCGCCGCGATCTCGGCGACGGCGCCTTCATCCTGTTCCACCTCAAGGATGACGGTCGTCTCGTTGCTGCCAGTGGCATCGGCCCGGACAACGCGGTTGCCCGCGACATCAGATTGGCCGAAATGCTGATCGCCAGATCGGCCCGCCCCGACCTCACTGCTCTGGCGTCGACCGCCGTCAAGCTCAAGAGCCTGCTCGCTGCCTGACTTTTTCAGGGCAAGCCGCTTGAGAATCGGTCCTGTTTCCTGGACTCTGGACCGAGGCAGGTCCCTGCCCCGGGCGGCTCTCCTGCCCCGAGGGCTCGTGCGCGCCGACTGCGGAGGTGTCAAGCAATGCCGGTCAGCGAATTCGGTCGGATGCCCGACGGCTCGATGGTGGAAGCGGTCAGCATTGCTGCCGACGGCATCGAGGCCAGGGTTCTCACCTTCGGCGCCACGCTCGCCGATCTCATGATCGCCACGCCGGCCGGCCCGCGCTCGGTGGTGCTCGGCTTCGACAGCCTCGATGGCTACCTGGTCCATGGCGCCTATTTCGGTGCCATCGCCGGACGCTGCGCCAACCGCATCGCCGGAGGCCGTTTCAGCCTCGACGGTGTCCAGCATCAGGTCGACGTCAACGAGGCCGGACGCACCCACCTGCACGGCGGTGGCGAAGGCTTCTACCGCCGCAACTGGACGGTCGTCGACGCCAGCGAAAACTCCGTCCTGCTCGGCCTGACCTCGCCCGACGGCGACCAGGGCTACCCCGGCAAGGTCATCGTCACCTGCCGCTATTTGCTCGACAAGGGCCGGTTGCGCATCGCACTCGGCGGCCGAACCAACGCGCCGACCCTGATGAACCTCGCAGCCCACGCCTATTTCAACCTCGACGGCTCAGGCTCGATCCTCGACCACCGCCTCAAGATTGCCGCCGAGGCCTATACGCCGGTCGATGCCGCGAGCATCCCGACCGGCGAGGTGCTGGCGGTGGACGATACCGTCTTCGACTTCCGTGGGTTGCGCGCCATCCGCAACGGCCAGGACGACGCTCACCAGGCGTACGACCACAATTTCGTGCTCGCCATGCAGCCGGCACCCGAGCCCTGGCACGCCGCCCGGCTGGAAGGGTCCCGCTCAGGCATCCGTCTCGATCTCTGGACCACGGAGCCCGGCCTGCAATTCTACGATGGCGCTTTCCTGCCGGTCGCCCCGCCTTTGCGCGGCGGCATCGACCCCGTCCGCTTCGGCGCGCTATGCCTCGAGCCGCAACGCTTCCCCGATGCGGCCAACCATCCGCACTTCCCGAGCACGGTGCTCAGGCCGGGCGAGATCTATTCGCAGGTAACGGAATACAGGTTTTCGACGGTGGAGTGAGAAGGGCGCCCCCTCACCCACCCTCCGCTACGTTCGGGTGACCTCTCCCCGGTGGGAGAGGAGATCTGAGGCGTCGCCGCCCTTCCTTTTCTCCCCAACGGGGAGAAGGTGGCCGCGGAGCGGCCGGATGAGGGGCCTGCTCGAAGCCGGTCGACCCCTCAAACCCTTGCGCAGATCGCCTCGAAGAACGCGACATTGTCGAGGTCGAGCGGATCGTCCACCGGCAGCGCCTGCGACGACATCTTGGAAATCACCACCTCGGCCTTGGGGTCGACATAGAGCCACTGGCCATGGATGCCGATGCCGCAATAGGCGCCGCTGGCGTTGGCGCTCTGGTACCACTTGTTGCGATAGCGCCCGTGGGCGAACAGGTTGGTCATGGTGCCGCGCTGCCAGGCGGCAGCGTCGCCGCCATGGATCGTATCGTCGACCCAGGCCTGCGGCACGATCCGTCCGCCCTCCGCCACACCGCCATGCCGCATCATCTCGCCGACGCGGGCAAGGTCGCGCACTGCAACCGAAACCCCGCCCGCGGCGCGCGCCGAACCCTCCTTGTCGACGGTGACGAAGCCGTCACGCCTGGCGCCCAATGGCTTCCACAGCCTGTCGGACATCAGCTCGGCATAGCGCTGGCCGGAGGCGCGCTCGACGATGATGCCGAGCAGGTCGGAATTGGGCGAACGGTAGCGGAAGGTCTGGCCATGCGGTTCGTCAAGCGGCTGCAGGGCGATTAGAAACTCACGCAGCGATTCCGCCCCGCCGCCGGGGTTCCACATCGTGGCGCGGCGATAGCGCGCGAACAGGCTCTCGGGATCGAGATAGGCCTCTTCGAAATCGAGGCTGACCGTCATGTCGAGCACATGGCGCACGGTGGCATTGGCATAGACCGAGCCTGCCGCTTCCGGCACGTAGTCGGTCACCGGCGCGTTCGGGTCGAGCCTGCCCTCACCTTCCAGCGCACCGGCCAGGATCGCAGTCAGCGATTTGGAGATGGAGAAGATGATGTGCCGCGCATCGGGTTTCATCGTCGGTGCGAACCAATCGCCGACGAAACGGCCCTTCTTCATCACCGCCAGCGCATCGGTCGACGAGCGCAAGAGGAAGCCGGCGACGGTTTCGTCATTGCCGTTGATCGCAACGCTATCATCGAGAAGCCCACCCAGATCGACCGGCGCATCCTCGACGAGGCCTTCGCGCGCGGCGATGCGCGCACTCGGCACCATCTCGCCAGCGTTCTGGAACGACCAGCTATTGTATGGCTGCTCGCGCCAGTTGCCCAGGCTCACGTCCTTGCGGGCGAAGCCGAACATGCGCTCGAACGCGGTGGATGACGTCATGATCTTTCCTTGCTGCTGAATATTCCCGTCAGGCCAGTGCGGCGGCGATTGCATGCACAGCCTTCAAGGTCGCCACTGAATAGGGCACGGAGGTGAAGTCAGGCCAGGTCGACAGCTTCACCGTCACCATTCGGGTCGCCCAGTCGATATGGATCAGCTGCCCGAACACGCCCGGCACATCAGGGCGCGCGAGCGCGGATCCTCGATCCAGAACTGGTTGCGGTAGCTGGCCTCCGGCATCGAAGTGCTGAAGTTCGGGCCGTGCATGCCGTTCCGCGTCTCGGCAATCCAGTCGGCTGGCACGATACCGGCGCCATCTTCCAGGATCGCCTGGCCGAAGCGGGCATAGTCGCGCAGCGTCGCGTTGAAGCCGCCATCGGCTATCGCATAGCCGGCGCTGTCGACGGTGAAATGGGCGCTCTCCTCGGCGCCGATCTTCTGCCACAGCTCTTCCGAAACCAGCTGCGGCAGCCGTTTGCCGGTCGCCCGCTCCATGATGAAGGCGAGCACGTCTGTTTCAATCGAGCGGTATTCGAAGGCAGCGCCATGCGGCCGCGTGGTTTCGGTCAGGCGCAGGATCAGCTCGAACATATGCTGCGGCCAGTGGAAGCTGGGGTCCGTATCAGCGGGAACCGGCTTCCAGCCGCCGGCGACATCGACCTGGCCGATGTCCGAATAGGGGTCGGTATAGGCTTCGCTGAAGCGCACGCCCGTGGTCATGTCGAGCACCTGCTGGAGGGTCGCACCTTTCCAGCCGGTCGTTGCCAGTTCAGGCAGATAGTCGGTCACCAGCTTGTTCGGATCGACGACACCCCTGCCGGCAAGGATGCCGAACACGGTGCCGGTCACAGACTTGGCCACCGATTGCGACAGATGCGGCGTGCGCGGCGTCATGCCGTTGAAATAGCGTTCATAGGCGATGTTGCCGTCCTTGAGCACCAGAAAGCCGTCAGTGTAGGTCTCGTCGAGCAGGCCCGAAAGCGTCGTCGGCTTGCCCTCGCTGTCAACGACCGCCAGCCCGTCCAGGTCGGTTTCGGCGCGTTGCAATGCACGCACCGGCCCCTCGCCGCGCCACACCTCCACCGTCGGCACGATCTCGCGTACATGCTGGAAGGCCCAGCGGTTCCACGGCGGCATGTCCCACGCCGCTTTCGGCACCGGCATCCTGGGCGGCGAGCCCTGCATGATCGGCGGCACGGTTTCGCTGTTGCGGTAGGAGCTCATGGCATCACCCTCGCGCTGTTTCTGGGGTCCGGCGCGGACGCCGAACCCCATCGCAAAAGTCACTTACTTCTGCAGATCGGTCCAGATCCGGGTGTAGAGCGCATCGGCTTCCGGCGAGCACATCAGTGCCATCGTGCCATGAGCCTTGCTGGCCTCCGGAATGACGATCTCCGGTGCATCCTTCATGTCATCAGGCATGAATTTCTCCGATCCGGCAATGCCGTTGGCATAGCGATGAAACGCCGAAAGCCCGGCCGCGACCTCGGGATCCATGATGAAGTTCTGGAACAGCTTCGCGTTCTCGACATTCGCGGCGTCCTTGAGGACGACGACGTTGTCGCTCCAATAGGTGAAGCCTTCCTTCGGATAGCCGAAATGCACTTCAGGACGCTCCAGGCGGATACGCAGTCCTGCGCCGTTCCAGGTACTGGAGGCCTTGAAGTCGCCGGCCTTCATCTTGTCGACGGCGCCATATTCCATGGCCACCCAGTTGGGCTTGGCGGCAACCAGCAGGTCGCGCGCCTTCGTCAGCACTTCCTTGTCGGTCGTGCACTGTTCGCCGCCAACATAGCGGACGGCCGCCGTGACCACGTCCTTCATTTCGGGAACGACGTTGACCTTGCCCTTCAGCTCGTCCGGCGTCTCGAAAATGATCTTCCAGCTGTTGATGTCGCCCTTATAGGCCTCGGTGTCGACCACCACGCCGACGGTGCCCCAGGCCCACGGCACCGAATATTTGCGGCCCAGGTCGAACTCGGGGTTGGCCCATTCGGGCGCGACGTTCTTGAAGTTCTCCATGCCGCCGGGATTGGTTTCGAGCAGCAGGCCTTCGTTGATCCAGATCGGCAGGTGCGTCTGCGAGGGAACCACGATGTCGAAGCCGCTGCCGCCCTGGCGTGCCTTGGCGAGCGCGGTCTCGTTCGAGTCGTAGTCGGTGACCGTCACCTTGACCTTGTACTTGTCCTCGAATTTCTTGATGACCTCGGGGTTGGTGTAATTGCCCCAGTTGTAGATGTTGAGCTGCCCTTCGGCCCGGCCAAGACCGGTCGCCGCAAGCAGCGCAATCGCCGCGACAGTGGTGGACATTAATGGTTTCACAGCGGGACTCCTTTTTATCTGAGCTGTGATGACCCTGCCAGCGGCAGGCTAAAAGTCCATCGCAGCCGGACGGGGTCCGGTTGCGATGGTTCCTTGGCGAATCCGGGCAGAATTTACTTCTGCAGTTCGGTCCAGATCTTGGTGTAGAGCGCCGTCACTTCCGGCGCGCAGGTCTGCAGGATTTCACCGTTCTTCTTGAATTCCTCAGGCACCACGACTTCCGGCGCCGAGGTCATGTCGGCCGGCATGAACTTCTCCGAGCCGGCGATGCCGTTGGCGTAACGGTGAAAGGCCGAGTTCATCGCCGCGTTTTCCGGATCCATCATGAAGTTCTGGAACAGCTTGGCATTCTCGACGTTCGCGGCGTCCTTCAGCACGACGACGTTGTCGCTCCAGAACTGGAAGCCCTCGACCGGGTAGCCATAGTGGATGGCCGGATTGGCCAGACGCTGACGCAGAACTGAACCGTTCCAGTCGCTGGTCGCCTTGAAGTCGCCGGCGCCCATCTTGTCGATGGTGTTGTACTCCATGGCGATCCAGTTCGGCTTGGCGGCCACGAGCACGTCGCGCACCTTCTTCAGCACTTCCTTGTCGCCAGTGCACTGCTCGCCACCGACATACTTGATCGCGGCATGCATCACGTCGTTCATCTCGGGGACGACGTTGACCTTGCCCTTCAGCTCGTCCGGCGTATCGAAGACGATTTTCCAGGTGTTGATGTCGCCCTTGTAGAACTCGGTATTGACGCCAACGCCAACGGTGCCCAGCGCCCACGGCACGCTGTAGTGGCGGCCCGGATCAAAGGCAGGATCCTTCCACTCGGGCATGACGTTCTTGAAATTCTCCATCTGGTCGGGACGGGTCTCGAGCAGCAGGCCTTCCTGGATCCAGATCGGGATGTAGGTCTGCGACGGCATGGCGACGTCGAAGCCGTGGCCACCCTGGCGCACCTTGGCGAGTGCCGTGTCGTTTGAGTCGTAGTCGGTCACCGTGACCTTGACGCTATGCTTCTCCTCGAACTTCTTGATCATGTCGGGGCTGATGTAGTTGCCCCAGTTGTAGATGTTTAGCGCGCCTTCTGCCGAGGCAAGGCTGGTGGAGGCCAGCAGCGCCAGGCCGACCGCCGTCGACATGGATTTCAGGTTCATCATTTCACTCCCGTTGATTAATCCCGTTTCCTGCTCAAGAAGAAGAACAGCGTGACGATGACGACCGACAAGAGCAGGAAGACGGTCGAAATCGCATTGACCTCCGGCGTGATGCCGCGGCGGATTTGCCCCAGCATGTAGGTCGGCAGGGTATCCTGACCGCCCGACTTGACGAATTCGGTGATGACCACGTCGTCGAGAGAGATGACGAAGGCGAGCATCAGGCCGGCGATGATGCCCGGCCAAAGCAGCGGCAGCGTCACGCGGCGGAACGCCTTCCACGGCGTGGCGTAGAGATCGGCGGCCGCGCGTTCGAGCGTCAGGTCCATGTTCTCGAGCCGCGCCCGGATCGGCAGATAGGCGAAGGGGATGCAGAACGCCGTATGCGCGGCGATCAGGTAGCCGAGGCCCGAATAACCCGTGGCGATCTTGATCTGCGCAAAGAAGATCAGCAGTGCGACGCCGGTGACGATCTCGGGCACCATCAGCGGCTGGTTGATGAAGGCGTATTTGAACGTCAGCCCGCGATAGGCTCGCGTCCGCGTCGTCGCCAGCGCCGCCATGGTTGCCGCAATCGTCGCGATCACCGCCGCAGAAGAAGCAATCTTCAGCGAACGCAGCGAGGCGTCGATGACCTGGTCGTTGTTCCAGGCGGCGGCGAACCAGCGCAGCGAGAAGCCGCCCCATTCCGACACGGAGGTCGACTCGTTGAAGGCATACGCCACCAGCACCACGATCGGCACGTAGAGCAGCACGAAGCAGGCCGCAGCGATTGCGGTGAAGCCGGTCTGCTGGCGGATCGAAAAACGCTTAGCCATGGCGCGCCTCCGATCCGGACGTGTTGCGGACATAGACCAGCAGCGCCACCATCACGATCGCCATGACGGTGATCGACAGCGCAGCGCCCAGTGGCCAGTTGCGGCCCTGCCCGAACTGCAGCTCGATTAGGTTGGCGAACATCATGTTCTTGCCGCCGCCGAGAACGCTGGGCGTGACATAGGCGCCGATGGCCGGGATGAAGACCAGGATCGAGCCTGCGATGACGCCGGGCCTGACCATCGGGAAGATGATCCGCTTGAGCACCTGCCAGCGCGTGGCATAGAGGTCGTATCCGGCCTCGACCAGTCGGAAATCGAGCTTTTCCATGCTGGCATAGAGCGGCAGCACCATCAGCGGCAGGTAGACGTAGACCATGCCGACCATGATGGCGAAGTCGGTGTAGAGCATCTGGATCGGCTGATCGATGATGCCGAGATTGATCAGCGCCGTGTTGATGATGCCTTCGTTACGGATCACCTGCAGCACGGCAAAGGTGCGGATCAGAAGGTTCGTCCAGAACGGGATGGTGATCAGGAACAGCCAGATGTCACGCGTCCGCTCCGGCCGCGTGGCGATGAAATACGCCGTCGGAAAGCCGAAGATCAGCGTCGCCACCGTCGCCATGATGGCAAGCTTCAACGACCGCCAGAAGATGGTGAGGTGGGCACCGGCAAACGACAGCGTGTCGTCGAAGATATCGCGTTCGAGAAAGACCGCCACCCAGCCTTCGGTCGAGAACTTCCAGACCACGTCGCCGTAGGGTCCGGGCGTCAGGAACGAATAGAGGAGCACGATCAGCAGCGGGCCGGATGCGGCCAGCAGGATGATGATCAGCGCCGGCGCCGACAGAAACCAGCGATTCCTGACCTCCCGCGCCTCTGCCTGCTTTTCGATTTCGGCTGCGGTCGCCATGGCTCAGTCCTTCAGGATCTGGGCCGCATCGTCGCCGATGACGATGCCGACGCGCTGGCCGCGCTCGAAGCTCGTTCCAGCCCCCCGCGCGTTCTGCTGGCGGACCGTGAACGTCTCGCCGTCGTCCAGCCTGATGTGAACATGCGTATCGGTGCCGAAGTAGACGACGTTTTCGACCACGCCCGAAATGTCGCCACCGTCTTTGACGGCCTTGGCATGTTCGGGCCGGATCACCACCGTGGCTTCGCCGTCCGGCTTGAAGCCGTCGGGCAGCGTCGCCGAGATCGTCGCGCCCGACTTCAGCGTCACCTTGGCTCTCCCCTCCTCGATGCTGTCGATCCGCGCATCGAGGAAGTTGGTCTCGCCGATGAAGTCGGCAACGAAGCGTTCGGCCGGCCGGTCGTAGATGTCGCGCGGGCTGCCGACCTGCAGGATCTTGCCCGACGACATTACCGCGATGCGGTCCGACATCGTCAGCGCCTCCTCCTGGTCATGCGTGACGAAGATGAAGGTGATGCCGGTCTCGTGCTGCAGGCGCTTGAGTTCGATCTGCATTTCCTTGCGCAGCTTGTAGTCGAGCGCCGACAGCGGCTCGTCGAGCAGCAGCACCTTGGGCTGCGGCGCCAGCGCACGGGCGAGCGCCACGCGCTGCTGCTGGCCGCCCGAGATCTGGCTGGTGCGGCGCTTGGCGAGCTTTTCCATGCGCACCAGCTTCAGCATCTCGGCGACACGCGCGTCGATCTCGGCGCGCGGCTTGCCCAGCATCTCCAGGCCGAAGCCGATATTCTGCGCCACCGTCATGTGCGGGAACAGCGCGTAGGACTGGAACACCGTGTTGACCGGCCGCTTGAACGGCGGCAGCGGCGCGATGTCCTCGCCGTAAAGCATGATCTCGCCATCCGACGGAAAGTCGAAGCCGGCGATCAACCTCAGAAGCGTGGTCTTGCCGCAGCCGGATGGCCCGAGCAGCGTGAAGAACTCGTTTTCCCTGATCGACACCGAGACGGTGTCCAGCGCCGCGACCTGCGCCTCTCCCGTTCCAAAGACCTTGCGAACCCCGCGAACTTCAATCGCATTCTTACCCGGTGTAGCCGGCACGCAAATCGCCCCATTGTTTCCGTCCACCTTCACAGTGGAACTTTTTTCCCCGTTCGATTGTCACCACACGCCGCTAGGCTTGGCAACAACGGCTCGCAGTCCACACACGCCACGCCATCGCCGGCCCCATCAGGCCTGGTAGGTCACCCTGCCGCCACAGACCGTCGTCACCGGCCGCACCTCATGCAGCACGGCAGCATCGATCGCCTCGATATCGGCGGACAGCACGACCAGATCGCCGAAGAAACCCGGCTTCAACCGGCCCTTCCTGTCTTCCATGAACTCGGCATAGGCACCCTCGACGGTGTAGCCGGCCAATGCCTGGTGCAGCGAAACGCTCTGGTCTGGCATGTCTTCTGCCCAAGGCTTGCGCAGCATCGCCGCCTGCATGCCGGCGATCGGGTCGATCGGTGCCACCGGCCAATCGGAAGCGAACACCACATGTGCTCCTGCCTCGATCAGCGTCCGTGTCGGATAGGCATAGGGCCAGCGTGCGCGCCCGACGCGCGAGATCGTAGGCTCCAGCGGAAAGGTCATCGCGCCGGGCGGGTGCGGCGGCTGCATCGAGGCGATCGCGCCGAGGTCGACGAAGCGCTGGATGTCGGCCGCCGTCGTCAGTTCGACATGCTCCACCCGGTGGCGGCTGTCGCGCTTGCCGTTGGCCTTTTGCGCCGCCTCGTAGCCGTCGAGCACGGCACGCGTCGCCCCGTCGCCGATCGAATGCACTGCGATCTGAAGGCCGCGCCTGTCGATCTCGACGGCGATGCGCTTGAACTCTTCCGGCGAAAACAGCGGCTCGCCGACCCAGTCCGGCCGGTCGGCATATGGCTCGATCATCACGGCTGTCCAGGAATCGAGCACGCCGTCGTAGAACAGCTTGACCATGCCGGACGACAGCCACTCGCTGTCATAGCGGTTGGCCATGTCGGTCGCCTTGTCCAGCATGTCGAGGGTCATGAAGTTCTTGTAGTGGAACGGCACCTTGACCCGGCAGATCAGGTCGCCCTCGGCCTCTACCTCCGACAGAAGCTCCAGTTGGTAGTAGTTGCCATCCATGTTCTGGATCGAGGTGATGCCGTGCCGGGCGCACCAGTCGAGGCCGCGGCGCATGATGGCGCGGTCGCCGGCGCGTTCTTCGGCATTGGGCATCGGGTCGGGCTCGCCGCCGGTCGACAGGCCGAGCCGAACGCGCCCCTCGCCGGCGAGCTTCAGCACCGGGTTGAACGCCTCGTTTTCGCGCAGCTCGCCCTCGGCCAGGCCGTCGGCGCCCATGACGATCTCGTTGCCGGGCGTCAGTTCGCGCCCGTGCAGCACGTCGGCCATCTCGAGCGCACGTGTGTTGGCCCAATAGGTATGATGGTCGGGCGCCGCCATCAGGAACGCCCGGTCGGGCAGGATGGCGTCGAGGTGATGCCGCGTCACGCGCTCGCTGCCGAGGATGGTGTAGTCGGCGCCTTGCCCCACCAGCATCCGCGCATCGGGCCGCGACCTGGCGTAGGCCTGCACCGCAACGCGAAGCGCCTCGAAGCCATGCACGCCGGAAAGCTGCAGATGGGCGAGTTCGGCAGCACCCGAAAACAGGTGCATGTGCGCTTCTATGAAGCCCGGCACCACCGACCCGCCGCGCGCGTCGATGACCTTTGTGTCGGGCCCGCGCAGTGCTTCGATTGTCGTCTTGTCGCCGACAGCGGCGATCAGGCCATCCTTGATGGCCACCGCTTCCGCAGCGGGCTGGGCCGGGTCCATGGTCAGCACGCGGCCGTTGATGACGATCAGGTCGGCATTGCGAACCGTTTGGACAGACATCGCGACTCCGCGCACTTGACTGACTGAGGCCGTTCACCCTCGCATCGGCTGCCCCCAATTCCCAAGGGGATGGCGCAACCAGACTGGAAGGCTGAAGCCGATCCGCTGACCCCAGGAATTCCTCGCGTTTCCCTGAAGACAGCAACGCGAAAAAATGCGACTAATTATTCGCGTTTGTCAATATGCGGGATTTTTCGGATGCGTTGTGGAGGACGCCCCCGTGTATGATGCGCGCGCCTAGGGAGCGAGAAGATCATTCCGTGAATCGCAGTCTCAACTGGAAAACCAGGACAGCGCTGACACCGCGCAAGCAGCCGCGACAGGAACGCTCGAGCAAGGTGGTCGACCGGATTCTCGATGCCGCTCTGATTCTGACCAGGGAACAGGGGACCAAGACCCCGACGACGCTCGCCATTGCGCAGCGCGCCGGCTTGTCCGTCGGTTCGGTCTATCAGTACTTCCCCAACAAGGAAGCCATTCTTCTGGATCTCGCCCGGCGCTGGCTCGCAGCCTTTCCCGAGGTGATCGCCAGGCGCATCAACGCTCCTCGCCCCAACAGCCACGAGACGTTTCAACAGGAAGTCGACAAGCTCTTCATCGACACCTCCAGACTCTATCTCGACAATGCCAACCTGATGCCGGTCATCGAGGCCATTACCGGCAACCCCGACCTGAGGCCCATCCAGAACGAATACGACGACCAGATCATCGCCCTCTATGCGGCCTGGCTGCAGCATGTGAACCCCGCACTTGAGGACCAGGTCGCCAGTCGGCTGGGCGTGGTGATGATGGAAGTCGGTCACGTCTGCCGGCTCGTCGGGCTCAAGCGGGACCGCAAGGCGTTCGATCTCATCCAGGACGACGTCAAGACCATGTGGCTCGCACTGGTCATCCCCTATCTCGACCTCGACCAGAACAAGGAAGGATTTTCATGAAGACAGTCTTTTCGCCGCTCCACGCCGGCCACGGCGGCCAGATGGAGCTTGTCGCCGGTGCCATCGTGCCCGGCTTCGAGAAGCCCTCGCGGGCCGAGATCATCAGAAAGCGGGTCGAAAGCGAGAAGCTCGGCCCGATCCTGGCGCCCGGAATACATGACCTCACTGCTGCAAAGCGCGTGCACGCCGCCGACTACATCGACTTCCTGCCGACCGTCTGGCCGCAGTGGGAAGCCGCCGGCAAGTCGGGTTCGGCGATCCCCTTTGCCTGGCCGACGCGCGGCCTGCGCGGCGATGTGCCCCCGCGCAACATCGAGGCGCTGCTCGGCTTTTATTCCTTCGACGGCGGCGCGAGCTTCGTGAAGGGTACCTGGGACGCCATCAAGTCGTCTTGTGACGTCGCGCTGACCGCAGCCCAGCTGGTCAAGGCTGGCGAACGCGCTGCCTTCGCGCTCTGCCGCCCGCCCGGCCACCATGCCGGTGCTGCCTTCATGGGTGGCTATTGCTACATCAACAACGCCGCCGTCGCCGCGCAGTGGTTCCGTGATCAGGGCGCGAAACGCGTCACCGTGCTCGACGTCGACTATCACCACGGCAACGGCACGCAGGAGATCTTCTATTCGCGTCCCGACATCCAGGTCATCAACCTGCATGGCGACCCGATGACCGAGTACCCGTTCTTCCTCGGCCACGCCGACGAGCGTGGCACAGGCGCAGGCGAAGGCTTCAACCTCAACTACCCCCTGCCTTTCGGCACGTCTTGGGCGAAGTGGAACGAAGCACTCGAAGATGCCTGCCAGAAGCTTGCCGCCTATGCGCCGGACGTCGTTGTCGTCTCGCTCGGCGTCGACACCTTCGAGAAGGATCCGATCAGCCAGTTCAAGCTGACCAGCGCCGACTATCCAAAGATCGGCGCTCGCATCGCCAGGCTCGGCCTGCCCAGCCTGTTCGTCATGGAAGGCGGCTACGCCGTCGACGAGATCGGCATCAATGCCGTCGGCGTGCTCACCGGGTTCGAGGGCGACTGACCGTTCAGGCCGTCGCGCCCGCCTGTGGCGGCGCGGCGGCCACCTTACGGCGTCCGAGCCGCGTCAGCAGCAGGGCGACCGCCAATCCAGCCACGGCGATGCCGATTGCCAGCAGCGGCCTGTACCAGAACCACGCCACCGCGATCGTCGCCGTTCCCACCAGCAGCGCCAGCACGAACGCGATCAGCCCCGTGCCCATGCGCACGATCGAGCCGACGAACGGGATCACGTCGGCCAGCACGCCAAGCGGCGCCAGCAACAGCCCGAAGCCGAGCGCCAGGAGCAGCAGGCAGCCTGCGCGCACCAGCCAGGTGACGATCGTGTTGACGCTCACCGCCTCGGCAAACATCTTCTCCGCCGGCACCCTGCCGGTGTCGACCATCAGCAGTTCGTCGCCGGCCACCGTCTGGTAGGGCGAAAACCGGTCGCCGGTCTGGCGCCCGATGACGCTGATCTCGCCCAGCGGAACCAGCTGGTAGCCGATGCGGTAGTCGCCGATGGCAGGCGAGGTCGGATTGGCGCCGATGAAGATGCGTCCATCGACAATGCTGACGCGCTCCGTGCCGGAATAGGCTGCGGTGATGTCGGCAAGCTGGCTTGGTGTGATCGTCAGCGGATCGGTGTCGCCGATGCGGTCGAGCATCGGCTCGTCGAGTGTGAACGCGCCGAGCTTGCCTTCATGGATCTGGAAAGACCGCGAGCCGAGCTCCATCGACGGGTTCTGGTGGTTGGCCGGCTGCTTGAACTCCGCCGAGGCGATCGGCCGGTCCTGCCACTCCTTGGCATAGCTGTAGGTGGTGACCGTCTCTTCGCCGCCGCCAAGCTTCGTGTTCGTCTCCGACTTGGAGTTCTCGACCCACTGGAACATCTCGACATTGCGCACCAGGCGCACGCCTTTGGCCTCGATCGCAAAATCCGGATCGCCGACCCCCTCCGAAGAGGTCAGCGGGCCCGTGGTGTGCACCAGCTCGCCTTCATTGACCGCATCGACCTTGTCGACGGGCACCGACACCACGGCACCCGCACCCTCGGCGAGCGAGCGCGCCGTGGTCACCGCCCGGCCCTCGTTCCAGAACAGCACGGCCACCATCGCGACGGCCAGGATCAGGCCGACCAGCACGCCGCCAACCGCGCGCTTGATCCGCCCGAACCAGGACACGCTGGTCACTTCACGAAATTGGTCGCTCATTGCATTCCCCTGCCGCAGTGGACGCAGCGTTAAGCCGAATGCCCCGACCGATCAATGGCGATTTTCGACCGCGCTTCCCCAGCGTTTGACGGGCCTTCGGTACCGCCCTGAGTCTGCCGGAGGACTCTGAATTAACTTTTTGTCAATTCTGTTTGCGGAGCAATTCGCGAGGGGTTAGATTGAACCCGAATCAGCCGGTCCTCGGGGGGCGCGGCGAACCACCAACTCTCTGAAATGCCGGGAACTTTCCCGGTGGAGAGCGCGTCAGGCTTCGCGCGACCAGCACGGATTCGGCCGATGGGTACCTCAGGTGTCCGCGTCGCGTTTTTTCGCCCAAGTGAAGTGTTTTTCGACCCGGTTCAGGCACCAGCCTTTTCCGGCCTCAAATGGATTCTGGCCAAGTACCGCATGACCGCCCTCGCAGCCCGCAACGAACAGACGACCGTCGCAGCAAGGCTCGCATCGCGCAGCGATCTCACCGCCTTTTTCATGAACATGACCGACGAGATCGGTGCCGACGGCTACATGCTCGTCGCGATTCCCCAGGACCAGGACCGCGACAATCTCCAGATCATCGCCTCGAACTGGATCTACGACGCCATCCAGATCGCCGGCCACGCCCTTATCGCCGGGCTTGCCCAGAGCCCCTTCGCCAGCGCCCCGGGCGTCCGCCCGCAGAGCCTGATTGCCGCGCAGGCTCCCGCCGTCCTGGGCGGAGAGGAAGCCCGCCTGCTCGACGTCCTCGGCCATGCCGAGATTTTCGCCCTCAGGCTGCATGTCGGCCGCCAGCGCCTGTTCGTGCTGTTCTCCGCCGCCGAGGCCGGCCGCATCGATCCCGCCGCGATGCCGCGCACCCAGCTCGAATGCTGCTATGCGCTGTCCCAGGCACCGGCCATCCTGGCCGCAGCGACGATGCGGGACCCACTCTCCGACCGCGAGCGCGAGTGCCTGTTCTGGGTGTCCGAGGGCAAGACCACCGACGAAGTCGCGCTGATCCTTGGCGTCTCATCGAACACGGTCAACAGCTACATCACGCATGCGATCCAGAAACTGTCGGCCTCAAATCGCGCCATGGCGATTGCGACCGCGATCAGGAGCGGCATCATTTGAGCTACGCCCAGTCAAGGCAGCCTGGCCGCGCACTCGACCTCAGGCAGGACGTTTCGGCCGCTGGTCGTCCACCCAGCCAGCATGCCGTCACCCTTGCCGACGCTGCCAAGCGTTGCCGATGGATAGCGATCGATCTCGGCGCGCGCGACTTCGCGCTCTGCCTTGCCGGCTCGTCCGCCGACAGCAGCCGGCTGACGCCTGTCTTCGATTCCGACTATCCCAGCACCATGTCCGCGGCCCGACTGCTCGGCGGCGGCATAGGCGAACATCTGATGCGCCACATCAGGCAGTCGACGGCGCCCTGCTGGTGGGCCGACGATGCCGACGCTGAAAAGCCGTTTTCGCAGCTCGCCTGGACGAGCCGGATCGAGCCCCTGGCGCAGAGCGGCCGCGGCATCGCCTTCCCCGTCTATACCGACGCCGGCCAGGCGGGACTGCTGATCTTCGCCGGTCCCGATCTGGCACCCAGCCCGCATTCGCTGCACGACCTCCACGGCCGCTGCTTTGCGCTGTTCGGCGCGGTTGCCAGCCTCGCCCCCGGCCGCTCGTCCGACATGCCGGCAATGTCGCGCCGCGAGATCGAATGCCTGAAGCTCACCTCGCGCGGCTACACCAGCGAAGAGATAGCCAAGCTGCTCAAGCTGTCGGTCCACACCGCCAACCAATACCTCACCCAGACGACGCAGAAGCTCAATGCGGTCAACCGCATGCATGCGGTCGCCAAGGCCCTGCGCATGGGATTGATCGACTAGGCAGCACTGGGGCCAAACCGGCCAGGCAGCACCTGAATCCTAGGCCGCCTCGGCCCGCGGTTCCGTACCCCGGATCATCGCGTGCTGGATGGCGGCGGCGAGATATTCGGTATTCTTCTCGGGCTCCAGGTCGGGCTTTTCGAACGACACGTAGTGCACCTCGACGGAGGCGTTGTTGGCCGTCATCGATAGCTGGAAATAGACCACCGCCCCTTCCGGCCTAAGTTCGAGATCGAGCACGATGCGCGGCGCGCCGGTCCAGCTGACATGCGCCTCGCCGCCAAGTCCGAGCCGCAATGCGCCCGGCATGAAATAAAGCTCCGCCGCGGAGTCGACGAGATCGGCCACGTTGCCGAAATGCTCCATCCGGATGAAGGCGATGTAGTCGGCAATGTCGATGAGGCGCAATTCGCGCACCACCGGCTGGATAGCTGTTGCGACAAGGACTTCTCGGGACAAAGCATGCGTCTGGTTTTTCATGGCTGATTGCGCTGGGCCCTGTTTCCGTAAACGATCCGCACCAACTCGGCGACGGCCTGGTAGAACTGAGGTGGAATGACACTATCCACCGAAACTTGCTTGTACATGGAGCGTGCGAGCGCCACGTCCTCGAACACCGGGACGCCGTTCTGCTCGGCAATCTCGCGGATCTTCAGCGCCACCAGGTCCTGCCCCTTGGCGAGCACGACCGGGGCCGCATTCTCGTCGCGGACATAGCGCAGCGCGATGGCGAAGTGGGTCGGGTTGGCGATGACCAGCGTCGCCTTCGGCACCGCCGTCATCATCCGCTGGCGGGCACGGTCGCGGGCGATCGAGCGCAGCCGCGACTTGACGATAGGATCGCCTTCCGACTGCTTCAGCTCGTCCTTGACCTCCTGCTTGGTCATGCGCTGTTCCTGGAACCAGTGGAAACGCGACCAGACGAAGTCGGCAACGGCGATCGCGCCCATGACGAAGACGATCGCCACCAGGATATCGACGGCGATGTTGCGGATGACGCTGCCATAGGCAACCGGATTGGTGATCATGCCGGTCAGCAGCACGCGCAGGTCGTCCGAAAGCACGAAGATCAGCACGATGATCGCGAAACCGAGCTTGCCCAGCGATTTCAGGAATTCGACGAATCCCTGCACGCCGAACATGCGCTTCCAGCCCTGGGTCAGCGAGATCCGCGAGGCCTGCGGCCGGACGCGTTCGCCAATGAATTGCGGGACGTTCTGCACCAGCGACGCCCCGACGCCGGCCACCACCAGCATCAGGAACAGGCTGGCGATTGCCCGGCCGACCTCGACTGCCACCGCCTGGTAGAGCTCGACGACATCGCGTTCGGTGCCGAGCGGCCAGGCTTCCGGCTTTTCCAGGAAGTTCGACAGGAAGACGCCGAGTTCGGCCACCGAATTGCTGGCGAAGAACACGGTGTAGACGAGGATCGCCAGGAACGACGTGAAGATCGCCACTTCCTTGGAGGCGGGCAGTTTGCCCTTCTCCATCGTGTCGCGGATTTTCTTCTCTGTCGGTTCTTCTGTTTTGGAGTCTTTGTCCTCGCCGTCCGCCATCGCTCAGGAACCCTGGCGCGAATTCAGGCGGCGTTCTGCGCCGACGGCAATTCGAGGAGACCCTCGTTCGCCATGCGCAAAGCGGTGGAGGCAATGGTCTTGCGGGCGCGCAGGATCTCCGCCGGCTGCACGCCTTCCGAGCCCTGGCTGAGTTCGGATTCGATCATGCGCCGCGTGCGCGCGCCGATCGACGAAAGCACTGCTTCGGCAAGCGGCAGCGCCGTGCCGCGCAGGGCAAGGGTAATCAGTTCGCTCGACAGGCCGTCGAACAGCGCCACGCGCGCCTTCTGCGACATGACAGGAACATCGTCGAACGAGAACAGCCGGGCGCGGATGGCATCGAGATCGGCCATGCCGACCTCGCGCAGGTCGTTCATCACTTCCTCGAGCTGCGACTTGTCGAGTTCGTTGAGCACGCTGGCGACGCGCGTCTGGCCGGCCGAGGTATCCTTCTGGGCGCTTTCGGTCAGCACGCGGTTGCGAATCTGGTCCTCCACCAGCTTGGTCGCGGCCGGGGGCACGCTCGCCAGTTCCATCATCCGCTTGATGATTTCGCTGCGCAGGGGCTTGTCCAGCGTCAGCACCACGCTTGCGGCATAGGTCGGGACAAGGTTGGAGAGGATCATCGCCGCCGTCTGCGGATGTTCGTTGGAAAGGAAGGTGCCGATCTGCGCCGGCTCCAGCTTTTCGAGCTGCGGCCAGACCGGCGGCGTCGTGTCCTTCTTTGCGGCGGGCTCGTCCTTGCCCATCAGCGCGCTCATTTCTTCGGGCGACAGCGACTCGTTGAGGATCGTGTCCATCTTGTCGGCGGAATCGAGCAGGCCCGCACCCTCGGTGAACTCGGCCTCGAACTCGGCGACGATCCGTTCGAGGTCGGCCTGCGGAATGGTGCGCAGCAGCCGTGCGCCTTCGATCAGCGCCTTGAGCTCGTCCTGCTTGAAGAACTTGAGCAGCCGGCTCGCCGACGGCTTGCCCATCGCCACCAGAATGGCTGCCGCCTTCTGCGGCCGCGTCAGCGTCGCCAGCAATGTCATGCGGAGGCCTTTCTCGAAGCAGTGGAAAGCACGGCCGGGCTCCTCAGGCGCTCTTGGTTGCCGCGACGATCTCGGTCAGCCGGATGCCGAAGCGCGACGGGTCGCTTTCGAGCACGGTGATCTCGCCGCGCGCGATGCGGCGGCCGTTGACCACCACGTCGACCGGTTCGCCGATGCGGCGGTCGAGCGCCACGGTCGAACCCTTCTGTAGAGTCATCAGGTCGGACACCGGCATCTCCGTGCTGCCGAGCACGATCTGCACCTCGACCGGAATGTCGAAGATGACGCTGTTGCCGGCGGCGGCGGGAGCGGCGCCTGGGCGCTTCTCTTCCTCGCTCAGCACGCCGCGCAGTTCTTCGATGGCGCGGTTGAGCTGGTCGTCCTCGGCTTCGATTTCGGGCTTTTCGACCTCGGGCTTGGGCTGCGCCTTGCTCATCGGTGTTCTCCAATCTGTCGTTCACGGTGCCGGGCGCTGCTTGGCAGCGCATCGCCTCAACCCGCGACGATCCCTTCAATTGTTTCTTCGGTGGCATCGAACGGACGCCTGATGCGGACGGTGTAGTTCTGGCCGAGCTTGCCGAATTCGCACGCAAACAGTGACTTGCCGCGCGCCGAGATCACGGCATTGGATTGGGTGTTTTCGGCGAGTTCGATGACCTGCCCCAACTCGAGCACGGAGAGATCGCCAAGGGTCATGCGTCCGAGCGGCATCGACGCCTCGAGCCGGACGGTCGAGCGCATCAGCTCGTCGGAGAAGCGCGAGCTCCATTCCGTGGCCGGCGCGGACTCCGCCTCGCTCTTGTCGCGGCGATCCTCGACCAGTACGCGTTGCGGCAGCGTCAGGGTCAGCGTCCCGCGAGACACCGCCGTCGAGACCGACAGCACGACGCGCGCCGAAGGCCCGTCGCGGAACACGTGCTTCTTCATCACCGTGCTGGTAATCGCTTCCGGCACCGGCAGCTTGACACCAAGGCCGCCATTGGCGCCCTGCGCATTCATCGCCCGTGCCACGTCCTGGATGAGCAGCGAAACGACACCGAGTTCGATCGACGACAGCTCGCGCTCGATGGCTGCGACTTCGCGGTCCGGATCGCCGCCGAACATGACATTGACGAGGATCGCGATCGCCTGCGGGTCGAACGTCATCACCAGCCCGTCCGGCGACGTTCGGGTCGCCGCCACGCACATGGCCTGGTTGTTCTTGCCGGCCTTGGCATCGGCCATGCGGCCGAGCTTGACCTCGGCGACTTCGACGAAGATCGGCGACGGCAGCACCTCGTTGACGGCGGCGGCAATCGCAGTCGCCGAACGTTCCGCCAGGCGGCGGGCGGCGGCATGCACCTTGGCTGGCTCGCCGGTGTCGCCCAGCAGGCGCTCGATGACGAGGTCGCGCGGTTCCGCCGGGCTTGCGGTGGTATTCATGACTGGCGATGCCCTTTGTCAGCGTCCCGCATTGGCTCAGGCCGCCTTCTTTTCGAGATTGCCCGTGTTCAGCGTGCTCTGCTCCACCGCGTCGATCGACGGGCGGTCGTAGGACGAGATCGTCTTGCGGCCGAACTCGATCGCCACCTGCGGCAGCGAGCCGTTCATGTAGGCCAGCAGCGTCTGCTTCACGACGATGTAGAGGCGGTTCTTTTTCTCGCGCACCGTCTTGATCTTGGTGGCGATCGGCGCGACCACGGCATAAGACAGGAAGATGCCGAGGAAGGTGCCGACGAGTGCGGCACCGATCAGGCCGCCGAGGATCTCGGGAGACTGGTCGAGGGCGCCCATCGCCTTCACGACGCCGAGCACCGCAGCAACGATACCCAGCGCCGGCAGGCCGTCACCGACAGCGATCAGCGCGTGATAAGACTTGAGCTTATCGGCGCGGATGGTCTGGATTTCCTCGTCCATCAGCGCTTCGATCTCATGCGAGCGCGCATTGCCGATGATGATGATGCGGCAGTAGTCGCAGATGAAATGCGTCAGGTCGTAATTCTTCAGCACCGAAGGAAATGCCTGGAAGATCGCCGACTCGTCGGGGTTGTCGATATGCGCTTCAACCTCGGAACGCGTCTTGGTGCGCAGCTCGCGCATCAGCGAGTGCAGCACGCCGAGCGTCTCGAGATAGTCCTGTTCTTTTGGCACCTGCTGCTTGAGCGCCTCGACCATCGCCTTGCCGGTGTCCTTAACCGTGGCCATCGGGTTGGCGACGAGGAACGTTCCGAGCGCGGCACCGCCGATGATGACGAGTTCCCACGGCTGCATCAGGACGTTGAGGTGTCCGCCCATCGCCATGAAGCCGCCAAGCACGCAGCCCAGCGTCACGACGAGTCCGATCAGAATACCCACAAGCCGGTCCTTCCGCATTCAAAGCACTATGCATGCACAGATAGCGGCTGTGCCTTGTGTGAGGCTTGAAGGGACGACGCGAAAACGATTCAGCCTCGCGCAAGCATTTGAGCGTAGCCTTCCCAGTCTATCCTGCGGCGGAAGGGCGTGTCGTGCTCAATACCTATACAAGCTACCAGCTGATCGCGAGAGACATCGGCAAGGCGCTCGAACGCGTGGAAAAGCAGCCCATCATCGAGCGCGAGACCGAATATTACCTCAAGAACATCACCAAGGTGAAAACCATTGATGAGTTCGTCAAGAACGACCGGCTGTTCAAATATGCCATGAAGGCCCACGGCCTGCAGGACATGGCCTATGCCAAGGCGTTCATGGTCAAGGCGCTGAAGGAAGGCGTCGCCGACAAGGACAGCTTCGCCAACAAGCTGACCGACAAGCGCTACGCCGAATTCGTCAAGAGCTTCAACTTCGCCGAGCTCGGCGAACGCGCCACGGTCTTCAACAAGGCCCAGCAGGGCGCCGTCGACAAATACCTGCTGCGGGTCGGGATGGACGGCGGCGATCCCAAGTCGGAAGCCGTCCAGAAGGAAGTGAAGTACTACCTCGACAACATCGTCAAGGTGACGTCGGCCAAGGATCTGATGGCCGACACCAGGCTCTACGCCTTCGCGATGAGATCCTTCGGCATCGAAGCCTCCATCCCCAACAAGGAGATGATGGAGAAGGTCCTGGCCGGCGGTGTTCGCGACCCCAAAAGCTACGCCAACGAGATGGCGGACAAGCGCTACGCCGCCTTCGCCACCGCCTTCAACTTCGAGGCCCATGGCGCCGATGCCACAACCATCAATCCTTCCCAGCAACCGGCAACCGACAAGTTCCTGCGCCAGACCCTGGAAGAGGACGCGGGCAGGGACAACGAAGGCGTCCGGTTGGCGCTCTATTTCGAACGCAAGGCATCCTCCATCGGCAGCTTCTACGACGTGCTCGCCGACCCCGCTCTGGCCAAGGTCGTGCGCACCGCGCTCGGCTTGCCAGAAGCCTTTGCTTCGGCCGACATCGACCGCCAGGTCAAGCTGTTCGAAGAGAAGCTGAAGATCACGGACTTCTCCAATCCCAAGAAGCTCGGCGAATTCCTCAAGCGCTTCACCAGCCTTTGGGAGATCAACAACCCGTCGTCGCCGGTGCAGGCGTCAGTCGGCATCCTGTTCGGCATGCCGCCGGCTTACGGCGTGTCGACCGACCTGATGTTCGCCATGCAGAAACTGAGGTTCTGAGGTCACCATGCAGAACAGTCTATACGTCGCCCTTTCCGCCCAGGTCGCGCAGGAAAAGCGCCTCAACACCATCGCCGACAACGTCGCCAATGCCTCGACCGTCGGCTTCCGCGCTACGGGGGTGAAGTTCGAGGATGTCGTCTCCGGCCTTGGCTCGAAATCGGTTTCCTTCGCTTCGGCCGGCGACACCTACCTTTCAACCCAGCATGGCGGCATGCGCGAAACCGGCAACCCGTTCGATTTTGCCATTCGCGGCGACGCCTGGTTCGGCATCGATACGCCGGCCGGCACCGTCATGACCCGTGACGGCCGCTTCACCATGACCCAGGACGGCCAGCTGGTCTCCGTCGAGGGCTACCCGGTGCTCGATGCCGGCGGCGCGCCGATGCAGCTCGACCCGCGTGCCGGACCGCCTACGGCCGGCGCCGACGGCTCGCTGCGCCAAGACGGTCGCCTGATCGGCGCCATCGGCCTCTACGAATTCAACCCCGGCGCCAATTTCGTCCGTTACGGCAATTCCGGGGTCGTACCGCCGACGACGCCGGAGCCGGTGGTCGACCGCATGGAAGCCGGCATGGTCCAGGGTTTCGTCGAGGAGTCCAACGTCAATCCGATCAAGGAGATGACCAAGCTCATCATGGTGCAGCGCGCCTTCGAGAACACCGCGGCCCTGATACGCCAGACCGACGCCTCGTTCTCCGACGCCATCAAGACGCTCGGCTCGAAGTAAGTGAGCACCTCCCTGACCGCCATACGCACCGAGCCCCAGCTCGTGCACGACAACCGGCTGGAGGCGCTGGAGCGCATCATGCACCGCTTCGCCGACGACCGTCTGCTGGTCAGGCGTGGTGGCAGGGTGACCGAAATAGCGCCGACCCACTACAAGGTCGGCGGCCTGTCATCCAGCGCGCGCCTCGGCGACATCGTCGAGCATCGTGGCCAGGGCCGCAACCGCCGCGGCGAGATCGTCCAGATTGGTCGCGACGAGGTGCTGGTCGCCCCCTATGAGAGCAGCGGCGAGGTCGGCGTCGGCGACGCCATCTTCACCCGGGGCCCTATCGCCATCACCCCGCACCCGAGTTGGCGCGGCCGCGCCATCGACGCGCTCGGCCGACCCATCGACAGCGGCGCGCCGCTGGTCCGCAATGCCAGGCAGGACGCGGCCGAAGCCGTGCCGCCGGCAGCGCTCGCCCGCCAGCGTGTCGAAACCGGCTTCATGACCGGCGTCCGCGTCATCGACATCTTCACCCCGCTCTGCTTGGGCCAGCGCATGGGCATCTTCGCCGGCTCCGGCGTCGGCAAGTCGACGCTGCTTGCCATGCTCGCCGGCGCCGACGCCTTCGACACGGTCGTCGTCGCCCTGATCGGCGAGCGCGGACGTGAAGTGCGCGAATTCCTCGAAGACACCATCGGCGTGGCCTCCATGGCCAAGACCGTCGCTGTCGTTGCCACCAGCGACGAGAGCGCCATGATGCGCCGCCGCGCGCCCGATACCGCGATGCGCGTCGCCGAGCATTTCCGCGACCGCGGCGACCGCGTGCTGCTGGTGCTGGATTCGATCACCCGCTTCGCCCACGCCCTGCGCGAGGTGGCGATCGGCGCGGGCGAGCCGCCGGTAGCGCGCGGCTATCCGGCCTCGGTCTTTACCGACCTGCCCAAGCTGCTCGAGCGCGCCGGTCCCGGCATGGAGGGCAAGGGCTCCATCACGGCGATCATCTCCGTCCTCGTCGACGGCGACGACCACAACGATCCGGTCGCCGATTCCGTCCGCGGCATCCTTGACGGCCACATCGTGCTCGACCGCTCGATCGCCGAACAGGGCCGCTATCCCCCGGTCAATCCGCTGTCGTCCATCTCGCGCCTTGCCGGCAAGGCCTGGACGCCGGAGCAGCGCCAGCTCGTCGGCAAGCTCAAGGCGATGATCTCGCGTTTCGAGGATACGCGCGACATCCGCCTGCTTGGTGCCTACCAGGCCGGCGCCGACCCCGAACTCGACCTGGCCGTGCGCCAGGTACCGGTGATCTACGAAGCGCTGGCACAATCGCCCGCCGACGGGCCGTCGCCTGACCCGTTCTCCGACCTCGCAAGCTATTTGAGAGCCAAGGAAAGACCCCATGTTCAGGCGGAATGACCCAGCGCGCGAGCTTCTGGACATCATCGAGGCGAAGGACAAGCCGCGTTCGCTGTTCCAGCGCCTGCGCCCGGCGGCCCCGATCAGGCCCATGACGCCGAAACGCAAGAAGCGCGACCGCAGCAGCGACTTCGTCGTTGCCTGCCTCGGCATCACGCTCGGCCTCACCTGCGCGCTGTTTCCCTGGTACATCTTCTTCAACCAGGAGAAGTTCGGCATCCGCGCCATGAAATTTTCAGGCGGCGGCCAGAACGAGCAGCCGATCCCGCTCGCCATGGGTCAGCAGCCCGAGCGCGTCGGCGCGCCGATGTCGGTCGAGGACATTCCGGCGATGAAGCTCGACCTCTTCGCCACCGGTTCGTTGCGCCGTGGCAAGGATGACGAGGTCGGCGTTCCCGGCGCTGCCGAACAGCCGTTTCCAGGCCCCAAGATCGACTTCACCCTTGTCCACGTCGCCAACGGCCGCGCCATGATCCAGGACAATGCCGGCCTCTGGGTCGTCCAGGCCGGCTCGGTCCTGCCGGATTCGAGCAAGGTCGCCTCGATCGAGCAGCGCAATGGCAAGTGGGTGCTGGTCACCTCGCGCGACGAGGTTCTCCAGGTCTCGCGCTGAGGCCCGATGCGCCGGCCCCCCGCGCAAGGCCCGCGCAAGACTGACCCAATAGTGTCCGGAAATCTGCTCGGAGATTTCCATGGAACCCGTCAATCTGTTCGATCTGGCCGCCCAGCAGGCACGCTGGCTCTCGGTGCGCCAGAACGCCATCGCCGGCAACGTCGCCAACGCCAACACGCCGGGCTATCGGACCAACGAGATCGAACCGTTCGAGCGCGTGCTTGACCGTTCCCGGGTCGCCATGACGTCGACCCAGGCGGGCCATCTCACCGGCGGCGCCACCGAAGCGGGCTTTGCCGTGAAGCCGGAAGAGCCCAGGCACGCGGTGCTTCCCTCCGACAACACGGTGGCGATGGAAGACGAACTGATGAAGGCCGGCGAAGTCCGCCGCTCCTTCGAGCTCAACACGGCCATCGTCAAGGCGTTCCACCGCATGATCATGCTGAGCAGCAAGGGCTGATTGAATGGATCCGCTCGTCGCCGCCCTCAAGGTCGCCGGCTCCGGTCTCGGAGCCCAGTCCGAACGTCTCCGCATCGTCTCGGAAAACCTCGCCAACGCGCAATCGACCGGCAACACGCCCGGCGCCGAGCCCTATCGCCGCAAGACCGTCAGCTTCGCCGCCGAGCTCGACCGCGCGACCGGCGCCTCGACCGTCGAGATCGCAGCGATCGGCCACGACCAGTCCGCCTTCCCGCTGGAGTTCCAGCCGGGCAACGAAGCCGCCGATGCCAATGGCTACGTCAAGATGCCGAACGTCAATGTCATCATCGAGATGGCCGACATGACCGAGGCCAACCGTTCCTATGAAGCCAACCTGCAAGTCATCAAGCAGGCGCGCGATCTTATTTCCATGACCATTGATCTTATGAGGAGCCAGTCATGATCGGTGCCATCAGCCCGCTCGGCCAACAGATCCTGACCAAGCCGACGAGCGTCGTTCCCGACGCTGGCTCGACCGCGGCCGCAGGTGTCGCCTCGTCCTTCGCCGCGGCTCTTTCGGACGCCGCCGCCCAGACCCAGGCCACGCTGCGCCAGGCCGAGCAGTTGTCCATCGCCGGCCTCCAGGGCAAGGCCGACACCCGCGAGGTGGTCGACGCGGTGATGAGCGCCGAGCAGGCGCTTCAAGCAGCCATCGCCATCCGCGACAAGATCGTCACGGCCTATCTCGAAGTCAGCCGCATGGGCATCTGAGGAACATCCCGATGAAAGCACTGGCCATCGCTGCAACGGGCATGAATGCCCAGCAGACCAATCTCGAGGTGATCGCGAACAACATCGCGAACATCAACACGACCGGCTACAAGCGCGCCCGCGCCGAATTCTCCGACCTGCTCTACCAGGTCGACCGCATGCAGGGCGTGCCCAGCCGCGCCAACTCGTCGGTCGTGCCCGAAGGCGTCAGCATCGGCCTCGGCGTCAAGACCGCTGCCGTCCGCAACGTCCACATCCAGGGCGGCCTGACCAATACCGGCAACCAGTTCGACCTGGCGCTCACCGGCCGCGGCTGGTTCCAGATCGAGGGTGCCGACGGCCAGACGCTCTACACCCGCGCCGGCTCCTTCAACACCAATGCCACCGGCCAGCTCGTCACCGTCGACGGCTATGTCGTCAGCGGCGGCATCGCCATCCCGCCCGATGCGCTCGAAGTCATCGTCAACGACGCCGGCCAGGTCTTCTCCCGCCTCTCCAACCAGACGGCGCTGCAGCTCGAGGGTCAGTTGGATCTGGCCAACTTCGCCAACGAGGCAGGGCTCGCGCCGCTGGGCGACAATTTGTTCTCCGAGACTGAAGCTTCTGGTGCCGCCGTCACCGGCCTGCCGGGTAGCCCCGGCTTCGCCACCATCAAGCAGGGTTATCTCGAAAACTCCAACGTCGATCCGGTCAAGGAAATCACCGAGCTGATCTCTGCGCAGCGCGCCTATGAGATGAACTCCAAGATCATCCAGGCGGCAGATGAAATGGCTGCCGTCGTCTCCAAGAATATCCGGTGATTGTCATGCGGCGACGGAACGCCCTCCCACGGCTACGCGCGGCAGTGCTCGCCTTCGCCATGCTTGGCGGCACGGCACTGGCTGCCGAGCAGGAGGTCGTGCTCGTTCCCAACCGCGTCATCTATCCCGGCGAGACGATCATGCTGTCCGCGCTCAAGGAAATCACCCTCAGGCCGGGCAAGGTGCGGCCCGACGCGGTTGCCACCCTCCCCGACGAGCTCGACGGCAGGGTCGCCAAGCGCACGCTGCTGCCCGGTCGCTACGTTCCGGTGGCAGCGCTCCGCGAGGCCTGGCTGGTCGACCGCGGCTCTTCCGTCCAGGTCGTCTTCGCCGCTGCCGGGCTGATGATCTCCGCCGCTGCCGTCACGCTCGAGCCGGGTGCCGCCGGCGACGTCGTCAAGGTCCGCAACCTCGACAGCGGCAAGATCTTCACTGGTGTCGTCATGGCCGACGGCTCGATCCGCGTGGGTGCGTCATGATCCGCAGACTGGTGCTCGCGGCAATTGCTGTTCTTGGTCTGCAGGTGGCCCATGCCGACGGCCCCGACGGCGTCCCCGCATCGCAGCTCAAGGCACGCGGTGCCACGGCCGCGGGAGGTGGTGCGGTCGCCGAGCTCGGCGAGAACTTCGCCATGACCGGCGACGGCGGACGGATGACCACGCTCAACAGCGGCACCGGAGCCAACCTCGTCAATGTCCGCATCAAGGATGTCGCCTCGCTTCAGGAAGCCCGCGACAACCAGCTCGTCGGCTACGGTCTTGTCATCGGCTTGAACAGCTCGGGTGACAGCCTGCGCAATTCGCCGTTCACCGAGCAGTCGATCCGCGCCATGCTGGAAAACCTGGGCATCGCCTCCGAGGATGGCCGCGCCCGCGTTCGCAACGTCGCCGCCGTCATCGTCACCGCCAACCTGCCCGCCTTCGTCCAGGCCGGCGCGCGCATCGACGTCAACGTCTCGTCCCTCGGCGATGCCTCCTCGCTCGCCGGCGGCACGCTGGTCATGACCCCGCTCAAGGCTGCCGACGGCGAGATCTATGCCGTGGCGCAAGGCTCCATGCTCGTTGGCGGTTTCACTGCCCAGGGTGCGGCCGAGCAGGTCACCCAGGGCATTCCCACCGCTGGCCGGGTACCCAACGGCGCCATCGTCGAGCGCGAGGTCAAGGCTCGCTTCGGCGACGAGAACATGCTGACGCTGCAGCTCTTCAATCCGGACTTCTCGACCTCGGTGCGCATCGCCGACGCCATCAACGACTACGCCCGCCATCGCTTCGGCAAGCGTGTCGCCGGCGAGCAGGATTCGCGCACCGTCACCATCCGCAAGCCGGAGGGCATTTCGACGGCGCGCTTTTATGCCGAGTTGGAAAACCTGCTGGTCATGTCCGACACGCCTGCCCGCGTCGTCGTCGATGAGCGTACCGGCACCATCGTCATCGGCAACGAGGTCAAGATCGCGCGCGTCGCCATCAGCCACGGCACGCTGACCGTCCGCATCACCGAGCAGCCGCGCGTCGTCCAGCCCGAGCCGTTCTCGCGCGGCGAGACCGCCGTCGAGGATTTCACCGTCATCGACGCCGAGCGTCCCGGCTCCAAGCTGGCGATGCTCGAAGGCCCCGACCTGCAGACGTTGGTCGCCGGCCTCAACCGCCTCGGCGTCAAGCCGGACGGCATCATCGCAATCCTCCAGGGCATCAAGTCGGCCGGCGCGCTCCAGGCCGACCTGGTGGTGCAGTAAGCCATGGCCTTGATCCGACACTCCAGGACAACCAGCAGCCGCGCACTTGCAGCGGCAGTGCTTGCCATCGCGCTGTTCGGCAGTGCTTCCGCCCTTGCTGAGGAAGCCACGGGCGAAGCCGCTGCTGCTCCCGTCCAGGGCGTGCCCACCCGCGTCGTCGAGCGCGAAATCCCCACCGAGCAACCCGCCGGCGAGATGACCGCCGCGCTCGAGCCTAGCGAGGTCGAGCGTTTCTGCTCCAACATCGCCGACGCCGCCCGCGATCGCCGCTATGCCCTCCAGACGGAGGAGTTGAAGAAGCTTCAGGCCGAGGTCGACAAGCGCATCGCCCTGCTCGAAGAGCGCAAGACCGAGTACGAAACCTGGCTCAAGCGCCGCGAGGTCTTCCTCGCCCGCGCCGAGGAAGGCGTCGTCCAGATCTATTCGCGCATGAAGCCCGATGCCGCGGCCGAGCGCCTGGCCGTCATGCATGTCGATCTCGCCGCCGCCATCCTGATGAAGCTCGACGCCCGCAAGTCGAGCGTCATCCTCAACGAAATGGAAAGCAAGTCGGCCGCCGAGCTGACCCGCATCATGGCGAGCGCCGCCCGCCGGGAAGACCCCTCATGATCAGAAAAGCCCTCCTCGCGGCCATGCTCGCCAGCCTCGCCGGCTGCGCCACCGACCTCAAGGAAATCGGCAAGGAGCCGAAGATGTCGGCCGTCGGTTCCGGCATCGAGGATGGCAGCTCGACGATGTACCGCTATCCCGAGGCGCCCTCGGCACCGCCCAAGCGTTTCTCGCTGTGGCAGGACAAGCAGAGCCGCATGTTCACCGATCCGCGCGCGCTTCAACCCGGCGACATCCTGACCGTCAAGATCGAGATCGACGACCGGGCCCGCTTCCAGAACGAGTCCGAGCGCAACCGCACCACCAACAGGACCATCGGGGCAGGCCTCGACATGGAATGGGATGGTGTCGGCACGGGCGGCTCGGCCGACGGCAGCGCCGGCTCCAAGTCGGTCTTCTCCGGCGACGGTGCCACCACGCGCTCGGAAAAGCTCAACCTGCTTGTCGCCGCCGTGGTCACCGAGGTTCTGCCCAACGGCAACATGATGATCCGTGGCTCGCAGGAAGTCCGCGTCAACGCCGAGCTGCGCGTGCTGACCATCGCCGGCATCGTGCGCCCGTCCGACATCGGCCCCGAAAACACCATTCCCTACGAGCGCATCGCCGAAGCACGCATCTCCTATGGCGGCCGCGGCCGTATCACCGAGGTCCAGCAGCCACCTTATGGCCAGCAGTTCCTCGACCAGGTTCTCCCCTTCTAGGTCAGGTCATGTCAGCGATCGAACAGACCCCCGCCCAGAAATCCGGCCCCTCGCTCGTCGTCCAGGTCGGCATCCTGCTGCTGATGACCGCTGCGGCCATCGGCATGGGCTGGCTCTCCGGCGGCTATCTCTACGGCGAAGCCAAGCCGGTCGAGCAGGCCGCAGCCGACCAAGCAAAGCCCCACGCCGCGAAAGAGGGCAGCACCGACAACGGCGCGACCGAAGGCGCAGGCACCCTGGTGCAACTGCCCGCCATCACCTCCAACCTCGCCGCCCCCGACAGCATGTGGGTGCGCCTCGAGCTTTCCCTGGTGCTCGACGCACCGCAACCGCCGGACCTCGCCGAGCGCGTCCACCAGGACCTGCTCGCCTTCGTGCGCACGCTCCGGATCCATCAGGTCCAGGGCGCCAGCGCCTTGCGCCACCTCAAGACCGACCTCGACGAACGCGCCGCGATCCGCAGCGACGGCCACGTCAAGGAAGTGCTGATCAGAACGTTGCTGTTCGAATGAAAAAACTCCTGGCCACCGCAGCCATCCTTGCCGGCACCGCCCTGCCCGCGAGCGCGCAGCAGCTCGACCTCGGCGCCATCGGCAATGCCGACGGCGCCACCATCGGCTACATCATCCAGATGTTCGGCCTGCTCACCGTGCTTTCGGTGGCGCCGGGCTTGCTGATCATGGTCACGAGCTTCACCCGCTTCGTCATCGCCTTTTCGATCCTGCGCACCGGCATCGGCCTGCAGTCGACGCCGGCCAACCTGATCCTGATTTCGCTGTCGCTGTTCATGACCTTCTACGTCATGTCGCCGACATTCGACCAGGCCTGGAACAACGGCGTCAAGCCGTTGATGGACAACCAGATCACCCAGACCGAAGCCGTCGACCGCATCTCCGATCCGTTCCGCACCTTCATGATGCACAACGTCCGCGACAAGGACTTCAACCTGTTCGCCGACCTCGCCCGCGAGCGCGGCCAGACGGTATCGGAAGACAAGGTCGACCTGCGCATCCTGGTTCCGGCCTTCATGATCTCCGAGATCCGGCGCGGCTTCGAGATCGGCTTCCTGATCGTGCTGCCCTTCCTCGTCATCGACCTGATCGTCGCAACCATCACCATGGCCATGGGCATGATGATGCTACCGCCAACCGTGGTCTCGCTGCCGTTCAAGATATTGTTCTTCGTCCTGATCGACGGCTGGAACCTGCTCGTCGGCAGTCTTGTGCGCTCGTTTACGTAGACCACCGCGCGTCTGAAGGACGCGCTCTGCCCTCGCCGGAACCGTCAGGAGACAACGCCCGCCTTTGCTGCGGGCGTTTCTTTGTTCGCTCGGAATATCAACAATTTTAGCGGGTTAACGCGCATTAACCATAACATTTAGACGTTTGGTAGTAAGTATCGGCCAGATTGCCCGGCATGGTGGATGACCCTCTTTGAAGCGGTCATTGGCATGATGCCTCTCCGCCATACCGGCCGATCCGGTATGTCCCTGTACCTTGCGCATATTTTAGGGGCGTATTTCCCATGTCCAGCATCAACACCAATGCGTCGGCAATGACGGCGCTGCAGACCCTCGCAGCCACCAACAAGGCGCTCAACACCACCCAGGGCCGCATCGCCACGGGTCTCCGCGTCGCTGAAGCTTCCGACAATGCCGCTTACTGGTCGATCGCCACCACCATGCGTTCGGACAACAAGGCACTCTCGACGGTCCAGGATTCGCTCGGTCTCGGCGCTTCGAAGGTCGATACCGCCTACACCGGCATGAACAAGGCCATCGACACCCTCAACGAGATCAAGGTCAAGATCGTTGCCGCCAGCGGCGCCTCGGACGCCGACAAGGCCAAGATCGACACCGAAATCAAGGCCCTGCAGAAGCAGCTGAAGGCCTACGCCGACGGCGCCACCTTCTCCGGCGCCAACATGCTTTCGGTCAGCAGCGGCGCCGCCGTGGCTGCCGACGTCAAGGTCGTCTCGGCCTTCACCCGCGATGCGTCCGGCACGGCTTCGATCTCGACCATCGACATCAACGTCGAGGGCATCAAGCTCTACGAAGCCGGCGCAGGCGTCGCCACCACCGGCAAGGGCATTCTCGACTCCAACCGCACCGCCGCCGGCGTTGAAGGTGCTGCAGCCGCTCCGACGCTTGGTGCCGCTGCCGTTGCCGCCGACACCTACACGGTCGCCACCATGCAGCTGACCAACGGTACGCTGTTTGCCAGCGACACGCAGATCGGCGCCATGCTCGGCGTCGTCGAAAGCGCGCTCAAGGACATGAACACGGCTGCCACCAACCTGGGCGCCGCCAAGAACCGCATCGAACTGCAGAAGGCCTTCACCTCGAGCCTGATGGACTCCATCGATCGCGGCGTTGGTCAGCTCGTCGACGCCGACATGAACAAGGAATCGCCCCGCCTGCAGGCCATCCAGGTCCAGCAGCAGCTCGGCATCCAGGCCCTGTCGATCGCCAACGGCAATTCGCAGTCGATCCTGTCGCTGTTCCGCGGCTAACGCCGAACCGCTCAGGCAACAAACGTCTAGGATCGGGCCGCATCGCAAGATGCGGCCCGATTGTTTTTGCGGACCAAAAGTAAGCAATTACAATAAGTTAATTAAAATTAACTACAATTGTTAGCAATTTGGTAGCCACGCCGAAGCTACATCTGCTGCATGGCGGATGACTTGCTTGAAGCGGTCATGGGCATGATGCCTCTCCGCCATACCGGCCGATCCGGTATGTCCCTGTATTTTGCATTTTCCTAGGGGCGTTATTCCCATGTCCAGCATCAACACCAATGCGTCGGCAATGACCGCGCTGCAAACCCTTGCAGCCACCAACAAGGCGCTCAACACCACCCAGGGCCGCATCGCCACCGGCCTCCGCGTCGCCGAGGCTTCCGACAACGCTGCCTACTGGTCGATCGCCACCACCATGCGTTCGGACAACAAGGCGCTGTCGACGGTCCAGGACTCGCTTGGTCTCGGCGCCTCCAAGGTCGATACCGCCTACACCGGCATGAACAAGACCATCGACACCCTCAACGAAATCAAGGTCAAGCTCGTTGCCGCCACCGGCGCTTCGGCTGCCGACAAGGCCAAGATCGACACCGAGATCAAGGCGCTGCAGAAGCAGCTGAAGGGCTATGCCGACGGCGCGACCTTCTCCGGCGCCAACATGCTTTCGGTCAACAGCGGCGCCACCGCCACCACTGCGGCCGACATCAAGGTCGTCTCGGCCTTCACCCGCGATGCGACCGGCACGGCTGCGATCTCGACCATCGACGTCACCGTCGAGAACATCAAGCTTTACGAAGCCGGCACCGCTGCCGGCGTCAACAAGGGCATCCTCGACTCCAACCGCGTTGTCAGCGTTGCAGGCGCTGTCTCCGAGGTTGCTGCGGTTGATGCCGTGGTGCTCGGCACCTTCAGCCAGACCGACACCTTCACGGTGGCGTCAATGCAGCTGACCGACGGCACCGACTACGCCAACGACGCGCAGATCGGCCAGATGCTCAGCGTTGTCGAAAGCGCGCTCAAGGACATGAACACGGCTGCCACCAATCTCGGCGCCGCCAAGAACCGCATCGAGTTGCAGAAGGCCTTCACCTCGAGCCTGATGGACTCCATCGATCGCGGCGTTGGTCAGCTCGTCGACGCCGACATGAACAAGGAATCGCCCCGCCTGCAGGCCATCCAGGTCCAGCAGCAGCTCGGTATCCAGGCCCTGTCGATCGCCAACGGCAACTCGCAGTCGATCCTGTCGCTGTTCCGCGGCTAACACCGAACCGTTCCAGGCAACAGACATCTCGGATCGGGCCGCATCGCAAGATGCGGCCCGATTTGCTTTTGCACAGCCTATTTTGTGGCGAATCCGGCCAAAGCGGCACCCCGGCCGGGGGTTAACCATGCCGCTTAGAGCTTTGGTAGCGAGTCTCCGACAGGTTACCCGGCATGGCGGGTGATCGTTTCGATCATGGGCATGATGCCGCTCCGCCATACCGGCCAACCCGGTATGTCCCTGTATTTTGCATTTCCTAGGGGCGTTATTTCCCATGTCCAGTATCAATACCAACGCGTCGGCAATGACGGCGCTGCAGACCCTCGCCGCCACGAACAAGGCGCTCAACACCACCCAAGGGCGCATCGCCACGGGGCTTCGCGTCGCCGAAGCCTCCGACAATGCCGCCTACTGGTCGATCGCAACCACCATGCGTTCCGACAACAAGGCTCTGTCGACGGTCCAGGATTCGCTCGGTCTCGGCGCGTCGAAGGTCGACACCGCCTATACCGGCATGAACAAGTCGATCGAGACCCTCAACGAGATCAAGGTCAAGCTCGTCGCCGCCACCGGCGCTTCGGCTGCCGACAAGGCCAAGATCGACACCGAGGTCAAGGCGCTGCAGAAGCAGCTGAAGGCCTATGCCGACGGCGCCACCTTCTCCGGCACCAACATGCTCTCGGTCGACTCCTCGGCTGCGGCCACGGTCGGCACCGCCGCACCGGTCAAGATCGTCTCGGCCTTCAACCGTAGCGCAGCCGGCACGGCCTCGATCTCGACCATCGACGTCGACGTCAACGCCCTCAAGCTCTATGACGCTGCCGGCGCCGCCGACAATGCCCATGCTGGCCTGCTCGACGCCCAGCGCACCAGCGATGGCGTGCGTGTCGCCGATGCCGACATCCAGGCACCGACCCTCGGCGTCGCCTCGGCTGCTGGCGACACCTACAGCGTTGCCACCATGGCCCTCGTCAGCGGTGCCACGGCGGCGAGCGACACCCAGATCGGCGACATGCTCGGCGTCGTCGAAGCGGCTCTCAAGGACATGAACACGGCCGCCACCAATCTCGGCGCCGCCAAGAACCGCATCGAACTGCAGAAGACCTTCACCTCGAGCCTGATGGACTCCATCGATCGCGGTGTCGGCCAGCTCGTCGACGCCGACATGAACAAGGAATCGCCCCGCCTGCAGGCCATCCAGGTCCAGCAGCAGCTCGGCATCCAGGCTCTGTCGATCGCCAACGGCAACTCGCAGACCATCCTGTCGCTGTTCCGCTGACCTGACCGTCTCTTTCGATTGATCATAAGATCGGGCCGCATCCCTGGATGCGGCCCGATTGCTTTTGGCAGGTCAGGACTCCTGCAACGAAAGACTGAGACCAAACTGCGCCTTCGGAAGTATCCAAAGTATATAATATCAGAACACTTCGCTCATCTATCGAATATACACAGTTTGGTAGGGATTATCTGGGAACACTCTGCCCATGGCGGGTGATCTTTTCGATCATGGGCATGATGCCGCTCCGCCATACCGGCCAACCCGGTATGTCCCTGTACTTTTTGCATTTTCCTAGGGGCGTATTTTCCCATGTCCAGCATCAACACCAACGCGTCGGCAATGACGGCGCTGCAGACCCTCGCAGCCACCAACAAGGCGCTCAACACCACCCAGGGCCGCATTGCCACCGGCCTGCGTGTCGCCGAAGCTTCCGACAACGCCGCCTACTGGTCGATCGCAACCACCATGCGTTCGGACAACAAGGCTTTGTCGACGGTCCAGGACTCCCTCGGCCTCGGCGCATCCAAGGTCGACACCGCCTACACCGCGATGAACAAGTCGATCGACACCCTCAACGAGATCAAGGTCAAGATCGTCGCCGCCACCGGTGCCTCGGCTGCCGACAAGGCCAAGATCGACACCGATATCAAGGCGCTGCAGAAGCAGCTGAAGGCCTATGCCGACGGCGCCACCTTCTCAGGCGCAAACTTCCTGTCCGTGTCTTCGGACAAGACCGCGGCGGGCGCCGCCGCCGCCGCTGCCGGCACGGCAGTTCAGGCCGATGCGAAGATCGTCTCGGCCTTCAACCGCGATGCGGCCGGCACGGCGTCGATCTCGACCATCGACATCAAGGTCGAGAACATCAAGCTGTTCGACACCAACGCCGCAAACCCGACCTACATCAAGAATGCCGGCATCCTCGACCGCCAGACCGCAATCTGGGATTCGGCCGCCGCGCAGGCGGCCTATGACAAGGCCTATGCCGCCTCGGTCGCCGGCGGCGGCGCCGATACGGCCGCGCACACGGCCGGCGCGGCTGCCGCCGTGCTGCCCGCATCGGGCGGCGTCGTCGGTGCGACGTCGACCGCAGGCGTTTCGGTGTTCAATTTCAACATCACCACTGTCGGCGACCAGTTCTTTGCCGGCCTGCTCGGCAAGGTCGAAACCGCGCTCAAGCAGATGAACACGGCTGCCACCGATCTCGGCGCCGCCAAGAACCGCATCGAACTGCAGAAGACCTTCACCTCGAGCCTGATGGACTCCATCGATCGTGGTGTCGGCCAGCTCGTCGATGCCGACATGAACAAGGAATCGACCCGCCTGCAGGCCATCCAGGTCCAGCAGCAGCTCGGCATCCAGGCCCTGTCGATCGCCAACGGCAACTCGCAGTCGATCCTGTCGCTGTTCCGCGGCTAGCACCGAACCATTCCAGGCAACAAGCTTATGGCATCGGGCCGCATCGCAAGATGCGGCCCGACTGCTTTTGGACAGTCTATTTGTGGAAAATCCAAGCAAAGCGGCACCCCGGCCGGGGTTAACCATGCCGCTTAGAGCTTTGGTAGCGAGTCTCCTACAGTTTACCGGGCATGGCGGGTGACCTTCGGGTCATGGGCATGATGCCTCTCCGTCATACCGGCCGATCCGGTATGTCCCTGTATTTTGCATTTTCCTAGGGGCGTTATTCCCATGTCCAGCATCAATACCAACGCGTCGGCAATGACCGCGCTGCAGACCCTCGCCGCCACCAACAAGGCACTCCAGACCACCCAGGGCCGCATCGCCACGGGTCTCCGCGTCGCCGAAGCCTCCGACAACGCTGCCTACTGGTCGATCGCCACCACCATGCGTTCGGACAACAAGGCACTCTCGACGGTCCAGGATTCGCTCGGCCTCGGCGCTTCGAAGGTCGACACCGCCTACACCGGCATGAACAAGGCCATCGACACTCTCAACGAGATCAAGGTCAAGCTCGTCGCCGCCAACGGCGCCTCGGGTGCCGACAAGGAAAAGATCAACACCGAGATCCAGGCGCTGCAGAGCCAGCTGAAGGCCTATGCCGACGGCGCGACCTTCTCCGGCACCAACATGCTCTCGACCAACGGTGCCGCCGCCGCTGCCGACGTCAAGATCGTCTCGGCCTTCAACCGCGACGCATCGGGCGCTGCCTCGATCTCGACCATCGACGTCAAGGTCGAGAACATCAAGCTGTTCGAAGCCGGCGCTGCTCCCAAGGGCATCCTCGACAAGACCCGTACCGCCACCGGCGCCGCCGGCGCCGGCACGGCCGTTTCCGGCATTGCTCTGACCGCTGCCACCACCGACACTGAGGTCGGTGAACACCTGCAGCGTGTCGAAGCGGCGCTCAAGGAAATGAACACGGCCGCCACCGACCTCGGCGCTGCCAAGAACCGCATCGAACTGCAAAAGACCTTCACCTCGAGCCTGATGGACTCCATCGATCGCGGCGTTGGTCAGCTCGTCGACGCCGACATGAACAAGGAATCGCCCCGCCTGCAGGCCATCCAGGTCCAGCAGCAGCTCGGCATCCAGGCTCTGTCGATCGCCAACGGCAACTCGCAGACCATCCTGTCGCTGTTCCGCTGACACGATCGTCTCTAACGATCTGAAGATCGGGCCGCATCCCTGGATGCGGCCCGATTGCTTTTGTCCCCTGCCTAAGGCCGCCGCCCCACGACGCTAGCCCCGCGCAAGCTCCCCCCGAGATAAGTTCCGCCGCGTCATCGGCCGCGCGTGGGCCTGCCACCCTTAATCGCTCGTTAACCATGAAACGGTAGTTATGGTTAACCAATTGCTAGGGCGGTCCTGCGCAGCGCGCGGATTTCAGAGGGGGTATTTCGATGTCCAGTATCATGACCAACGCTTCGGCCCTGACCGCGCTTCAGAGCCTCAACGCCACAAACAAGGCGCTCCAGACCACGCAAGCCCGCATCTCGACCGGCTACCGAGTCGCTGAAGCGATGGACAACGCCGCCTACTGGTCGATCGCCACCACCATGCGCTCCGACAACCAGGCGCTCTCCACCGTGCAGGATGCGCTCGGTCTCGGCGCCTCCAAGGTCGACACCGCCTATACCGGCATGAACAAGGTTCTGGAGACCGTCGACCAGATCAAGATCAAGCTCGTCGCCGCCTACAGCGCCAGCGATTCCGACAAGGCCAAGATCCAGACCGAAATCGAGGCCCTCCAGGGCCAGATGAAGTCCTATGCGGATGCCGCCACCTTCTCCGGCACCAACATCCTGTCGGTGACCTCGAAGCAGATTGCCGCCGCCAACGACGGCGTGCAGCCCGACGCCAAGATCGTGTCCGCCTTCAACCGCGGCGCCGACGGCAAGGTCACGCTCGGCACCATCGATGTCGATGTCGAAGGCGTCAAGCTGTTCGATTCCGGCCTCGCAGCCGAAGTCAAGAATTCCGGCCACCTCGACCGCAAGACCTCCGTCTATGCTACCGCCGCGGCGCAGACCCAGTACGACACGGCCTATGCCGCTTCGCTTGCCGGCGGCGGCACCGACATCGCGGCGCACACCGCAGGCCTGGCCGCAGCCGGCGCGACGACAAGGGTCGACAACGTGTCGGTCCATAATCTCGACATCATGGCGACGGGCGTGACCAACGACATCATCAACCAGATGATCTCCAAGGTCGACGAAGTGCTCAAGGATCTGACCGATGTCGCAACCACGCTCGGTGCGGCCAAGAAGCAGATCGACCTGCAGAAAAACTTCACCACGAGCCTGATGGACTCCATCGACCGTGGCGTCGGCCAGCTCGTCGACGCCGACATGAACAAGGAATCGACCCGCCTGCAGGCGCTCCAGGTCCAGCAGCAGCTCGGCATCCAGGCGCTGTCGATCGCCAACTCGAACTCGCAGAACATCCTGGCGCTGTTCAAGAGCTGATCGGCATCTGAAACGCCCCTTCTTTTTCGATGGGCCGCGCCTCGTGCGCGGCCCATATCATTTTCGCACAAGCTTCGAGGTCTAGGGTCTCCGCGGAAGATATTGCGGGGAGCCTACGCACGTGCCCGAACAGCTACAGAGCATAGTTGCCAATTTCAGGAGTTTTGGCCCGCGCCGGCTCGCCATACTCGGCGGCATCACGGCGTTGGTCATCGCCGTCGTCGGCGTGGCTTCCGTCTATCTCAACCGCCCGGCCTACGAGACGCTCTATGTCGGGCTCGAACGCTCCGACGTGAACCAGATCGGCATGGTCCTCGGCGAGGCCGGCATCGGCTTCGACGTCGCCTCCGACGGCACGACGGTCCTGGTCCCCGCCGGCAAGACGGCGCAGGCACGCATGCTGCTTGCCGAAAAGGGCCTGCCGACAAGCGCCAATGCCGGTTACGAACTCTTCGACAATGTCGGCTCGCTCGGCCTCACCTCCTTCATGCAGCAGGTCACCCGCGTCCGTGCGCTGGAAGGCGAGATCGCCCGCACCATCCAGTCGATCACCGGCATCAAGGCCGCCCGCGTCCACATCGTCATGTCCGAACGCGCCAACTTCCGCCGCGACGAGCAGAAGCCTTCGGCCTCCGTCGTCATCCGCGCCTCCAGCCTCGATGCCGACAAGAGCGCCATGTCGATCCGGCATCTGGTCGCCGCTGCGGTGCCTGGCCTCGATGCCGAGCGGGTGACCGTGCTTGATTCGAGCGGCAACCTGCTTGCAGCGGGTGACGATCCCAACAATTCGAGTGCCGCCCGCTCCATCGGCGTCGAGCGCACCGTCGAGACCCAGATCGAGGACAACATCCGCCGCGCGCTTGCCGCCTATCTCGGCCCGGACAATTTCCGCGCCAGCGTCAAAGCCGACGTCAACACCGACTCGCGCCAGACCGAAGAGACCATCTTCGATCCCGAGTCGCGCGTCGAACGCTCCGTCCAGGTCGTCCGCGCCAACGAAAACAGCAACCAGAAGCAGTCCGCCACGCCTGCTACCGTCGAGCAGAACCTGCCCGATGCCGAGGCCACCGCGACGGACGGGCCGCAGTCGACTTCGGCCAGCGACCGCAAGGAAGAGATCACCAACTACGAGATGAACTCGAAGCGTATCGCGACCGTCTCGAACGGCTATTCGGTGACCAAGATGTCGATCGCCGTCGTCGTCAACCAGCAGCGCCTCGCTACGATCCTCGGCAAGGACGCCACGCCGGAGGCGATCGCCACCCGCGTCGCCGAGATCCAGAAGATGGTAATCTCGGCCACCGGCTTCGACGAAAAGCGCGGCGACCTGATCAACGTCTCGGCGGTGGAGTTCATCGACGGCCTCGACGGCGAGGAGATCGCCAGCCCCGGCGTCCTCGCTTCGGTTGGCCAGCACGCCGGCACGCTGATCAACGCCGCGGCCTTCATCGTCGTCGTCTTCCTCGTCGCCTTCTTCGGCCTGCGGCCGCTTGCGTCCGCCCTTTCCAAGCCGGTCCCGGCCGCCATCGCCGGGCCCAGCTTCGACGAGGTCCAGCGTTCGCTGCCGACGCCGGATGCCGGTTCCGCCTCCGCCGAAGCGCCTGCGGCCCTTCCCGGCGCGCGTCCCACCGCCATCGACGACCTGCGCAACAAGCTGCGTCCCGCCCCGCAGGACCGCCTCGCCCGCATGGTCGACATCAATGAAGAGCGCACCGCACTGATCCTGCGCAAATGGGCTGCCCAGGAAGTCGCCGCCTGATGTCGATTGCCGCACTTTTCGAAAGGCTGACCGACTTCGCGCCGCTGGCCGCAAATGCCTCCGACGTTGAAGCCCCGGCTCCGAATTCCTATCCCAAGGCGGTTCCAGATCCGGACATCCCGGCCATCGTCGCGGCAGCAGTCGCCACGGCCGAAGCCGAACTGGCGATACGCCTGGACACCGAGCACCAGGCTACGCTTGAAGCCGAGCGCCAGCGCCATGCGTCCGAAATTGCCAACCTGGGCGCCCGCTTCGGCACCGACATCGGCGCCGTCATTGGCGCGCGCATCGCCGAGATGGAGACTCGCGTCGTCCATCTCGCCACCGACGCTGCCGCCCGCGTCGTTGCCGGCCTGGTCAGCGACGACATCGCCACCCGCTCGATCGATGCCCTCGCCACCGCGATCCTCTCGGCGACCGCCGACCGCGATGCCGTGCGCATCAAGGTCAGCGGCCCGCAATTCCTGTTCGACGCGCTGGCAACCGCCATCGGCGGCCGTGCCGAAAACATAGACTTCAGCGAGGGGGTCGGCTTCGACCTCAGCGTCTCGATCGATGACAACCTGTTCGAGACCCGCCTCGGCGAGTGGTCGGCCGCCCTGACAGAGACCTTGCCATGAGTGTCGCCGACGGCACCGAGCCGCGCCACGAGATCGTCATCGTCCGGCGTGCCCATTCCGATCACGACGAAGGCCACCACGGTGGTGCATGGAAGATCGCCTTCGCCGACTTCATGACGGCGATGATGTGCTTCTTCCTCGTCATGTGGCTCATCAGCGCCGCCAACGAGCAGACCAAGGCTGCGGTGGCGAGTTACTTCAACCCGGTCAAGCTCGTCGACCGCAACGCCAGCCGCAAGGGACTGGAAGAGCTAGGCGACGGCCCCAATTCCGTCGGCCTGACCGCCGAGAGCCCGCAGGAAGCCAGCGGCAAGGCTGGTACCGACGGGCGCGGCAATGCCGGCCCCGCGACCGAGCAGAATTCCAGGGATTCAGCACACGTCATCAAGCGCTCCGACGAACACCTGTTCAACGACCCCTATGCGGTGCTGGCCGAGATCGCCCAGGACACCGGCACCAAGGCCAATGTCTCCGAACGAGGCGAAGGCGGCGCGCAGAATGCCGGTCCGTCCAGCGGCGCCTCCGGCGGCGAAGCCTATCGCGATCCGTTCGCGCCCGATTTCTGGACCGAGCAGGTCGCCACGCCTATCGCCGAGGCAAGCGCCGAGCGCGCGGCCATCGAAGGCGATCCGGCAAAGCCCGGCGACAAGACCGAGCGCTCCGCCACATCCGAGCCGGTGAAAGCGCCGGAGCCCAAGGCCGAGGCCGCCGAGCAGCGTTCGCCGCTCGACATCGCTCCCGGCGCCCTCGCCCGCGACGGCGCCAAGCCGGGCGACGCCCCGAAGGCCGAGACCGCGGAAGCCAAGGCAATGGCCGACAAGCCGAAGCCCAGCGCCGCACCGAGCGAACACACCATCGGCGAGGCCGACGCCATCCGGCGCGAACTCGCCGAGGCGATCAAGTCGGGCAAGAACCTGCCCGACGGCCTGTCCGTCGTCGCCACCGACAAGGGCGTCGTCATCTCGGTCACCGAGCAGTTCGATTTCGGCATGTTCGAGATCGGCTCCGCCGTGCCGCGCAAGCAGCTGGTTCTGGCCATGGAAAAGATCGCCAGGACCATCGCCGCCCACGAAGGCAACGTCTCGATCAACGGCCACACCGACGCCCGCCCCTTCCGTGGCGGCGGCTACGACAACTGGCGGCTGTCGACCGCGCGCGCCCACTCGGCCTACTACATGCTGGTGCGCGCCGGGCTCGACGAGAAGCGCATCGTCGAGGTCGCCGGCTTCGCCGACCGCAAGCTCAAGGACACGGCGGAGCCGTTCTCGGCCACCAACCGTCGTATCGAAATCCTGCTGGAGCGGGCTGAATGAGGCTCGCGGCGACCCTCTCCGGCGCCGCGTTCGTCGCTTTGCTTGCGGTGACGGCGCCCGAGCACGCGCGCGCCGCCGAGGCGCCGGCGCTCGAGCCCTACCAGATGGTGCGCTGCCTGCAGCTGGTGCAGGACCGCATCGCCGCCGGCGACCAGGCCTCGCTGCCGATGCAGCGCCGCCTGCTCGAAATGACCGACGAGAACATGCGCGCGGCCAGTCCCGACGCATTCAAGGAACCCAAGAATTTTCGCGCCTTGCTCATATACGCCATGAGCGGCGGCAACCCGCTGACCATCGAGCAGGTCGTCTCGCGCCTCAGCCTCGAAGAGGCCGACCAGGCGCTGGCGCAAGGCATCATCGACTATCTCAGGGGCAAGCCCAAGAGCACCGTCGACGCCCTCGCTTCGGTCGACCCGCTGACGCAGATTTCCGAACTGGGCGCCTTCCTGGCGCTGGTCAAGGGTTCGGTCAGCATTGCCCAGGAGCCCGAACAGGCGATGAAGCTGTTCGACCAGGCCCGGCTGCTCAGCCCCGGCACCCTCGTCGAGGAGGCCGCGCTGCGCCGTTCGGTGGCGCTCGCCCCCCGGCTCGAGGACGGCGCCCGCTTCCTGCGCAGTTCGACCCAGTATGTCCGCTATTATCTGCGCTCGCCCTATGCCAGCCAGTTCGCCGACGCCTTCGTTGCCGGCATCGTCGCGCTGCATGCCTCGATCAGCCTCGATGCCTTGGGCGAGATCACCGCGATGATGGATGCCGAGCAGGAACGGGTCATCTACCTCCGCGTCGCCCGGCGTGCCGCGATCGACGGGCTGACCGAACTCTCCGCCTTCGCCGCCGCCAAGGCCGAACGGGGACGCGACGGCCAGCGCAACGATGCCGACCCGCGCACCCAACTCTATTCCGGGCTGTCGTCTGTCACCTCAGGCTCGGCCGACGACATGCTGGGCAAGCTCAGCGGCATCGATCGCGACAAGCTGTCCAAGGGCGACCGCGCCTTGCTCGATGCCGTGGAAGCCGTCGCTTCCGAACTGACCTCGGCCCTGCCGGCCTCGCCGAACGCCAAGCCGAAGCCTGTCGACATCGAAGACCTGCCGCCGGCCCCGATCGACATCGCCACGCCGGCAGCCGATCCGATGGTTCCCGATGCGGCCGAGACGCCCGCCCCCGAAACACGGCCGGTGACCACGATCCAGGAGCCGGCAGTCGTGGCCGCGCCCAGTCTCAAGCCCAGGATAGTGCCCCTGACGGCGGCGGCGCAGCCGGCTTCCGCCGAAGCCCCGCCTGAAGCGGAAGACCCAAAGATTACCGAAGCGCGCCGTACGCTCGAAGCCATAGACGAACTTCTCGGAGGCTCCCCCAAATGACCGACGCCATCCGCTCGGCACTGGTAAGCCCGCTCGCATCGCAGTCATCCGCCACCGATCGCAACGCGCTCGCCGGAAACGACGACCAGGCCGATTTCGACCGCGCCCTGGCAGCACCGCAAAAGGGCGACCAGAAGCCCGAAGAAAAGCGCCTCGCCGCCGAGGCACCGCATGAAAAGCACTGGCTCAAGCTGGCCGAACGGCTAGCCGCGCGCGGCCCGCATGTGGCGGACCCCAGGGACGACACTGTCGACGCCAACCCGGCCGGGCACGGCGAACAGGTCGAAGACGCTGAACCGCCACTTGCCGAAGTATCGGCCAAGGAACCTGCCAAGCCCGATGCGTCGGCCGACACGGCTTTGCCGCTGGTGCTTGCGTTGAGCGAATTGCGCAAGGCAGGCAGCCAGGCGGCCAGTGCCGGCCCGGCCGACGCACCCGCCACAGAGGCGGAAGGCGTCCTCGAACAGCCGAGCCTCGCCACCGATGCACTGGAGACGGAGCATCCGTCGCGCAGCGCCGGCACCGCGCCTTCCCGGGCAACAGCCTCCGGCACCGCATTGCCGCCCGGCATGACGGCCGCGACCGAAACACCGACGCGCGCCGAAGCCTCGTCCGCGCCGGCCTCTGCCGTAAGTTCGGCAACCGGCGATGTCGCCACCGAGGCCGACAAGCCGGCGCGCCCGACACCCTCCAGGCAACCGGAACAGTCCGCCGCGGCCAGCCGCGTCAGCGTCATTTCCGAACAGGTGATCCCTGCCCCGGTCGCCTCCGGCGCCACCGGCACGGCTGGCGCGCTGGCGATGGAGATTGCCTCCTCGGCACCCCGTCACACCGCCGCCGCAAGCGCTGTCCAGCAGCTCCAGGCCAGCGCCACAAACGCGCCCGCGGCCCAGGTTCTGAAGATCCAGTTGCGCCCCGTCGAATTGGGCATGGTCACGGCGAACCTGCATCTCGCCGGAGAACAACTTTCGATTGAAATCGAAGTCGAGAACGCCGAGGCCTATCACCGCCTCTCGGCCGATCGCGAAGCGATCAATTCCGCCCTTCGTGGCCTCGGCTTCGACGTCGACCGCGTCACCATCCTGCAGCCTCAGTCGCCCGCGCAGGCGCAGACGCGCAGCGACGGCGGTGGCCTTTCCTCCGGCTCCGGCGGCCGCGAACAGCCGGCTTTCCAGTCGGACGGGATGGGCGGCGAAGGTGGCAATTCAGGCAATGGACGTCCCGGTGGGAGAGCGGCAAATGAAGAAGCCAATGCACGCAACATCTCGTCGCCTCGCACGGATCGCCCTGGCAGCAGCCGCTATATCTAGTGCCGCGACCGGTCTGGCCGCAGCCGCGGCCAATCCGTGCGAGCCGGAGATCCTGCGCGCCGCCGACCGCTATGGCGTGCCGGTCGGCATCCTTTATGCAGTCGGCCTCACCGAAACCGGCAGGAAGGGCAGTCTTCAGCCCAACGCATTGAATATAGAAGGAAAAGCTGTCTTTCCAAAAAGCGCTGCCGAAGCTCTTGCCGCCTTCGATACAGCCCGCAGCGAAGGCAAGACGTTGATCGACCTCGGCTGCATGCAGATCAACCACCGCTATCACGCTGCCGAGTTCCGCAGCGTGCGCGACATGCTCGATCCGCGCCGCAATGTCGACTATGCAGCGCGTTTCCTGGTCAGCCTGCACGGCCGCCACGAGTCCTGGTCCATGGCCGTCGCCCGCTATCACGCCGGCCCCGACAACGACCCCGCACAGAAGCGTTATGTCTGCCGCGTCATCGCCAACATGGTCGCCACCGGCTTTGGCCGCTGGACCGAAAACGCCAAGGTCTTCTGCAACCCCTAGGCGGTTTTGCGCCACGCTGAACCGGCCACGACCGCGCCCCCGCCCCTCATCGACGACCTGAAACCCGAATGCACGCATGTCGTGCAACCGCTTCAACCCATGCGATTCCAGACTCCCTAAAAAATAGCGGCAAGAATTCACGATTGGTCGCCTTGGTCTCGACCCATTACCGATTGGTTAACGGGGCATTTTTTCTGATTCGGAGGCGGGGCCGATGATTGTTGTTGTCGACGAGCGCGAGCTCGTCACTAAAGGCTATAATTCACTTTTCGACCGGGAGGGCGTGGCTTGCGCGGGCTTCCGTTCGGGCGAGTTCGGCGAATGGGTGACCAGCGCTCCCGAAGAGGATCTGCGCTCGGTGCGCGCCTTCCTCATTGGCGACTGCAACGAGGGTTCGATCTCTCCGCGCCAGCTGCGGGACCGCTCCAAGGCGCCCGTGATCGCGCTCAGCGAGCAGAACAATCTCGAGAACACGCTCAAGCTTTTCGAATCCGGCGTCGACGACGTCATTCGCAAGCCGGTCCACATCCGCGAAATCCTGGCCCGCATCTCGGCGATCCGCCGCCGCGCCCAGGAAGACACCGGCTTCACCCAGATCGGCGCCATGCGCATCTTCATGGATGGCCGCGATCCCGAGATCGACGGCCAGCCGATGCCGCTGCCGCGCCGCGAACGCCGCATCCTCGAATATCTGGCAAGCAACAGCGGCCGCCGCGTCACAAAGACCCAGGTGTTCAACGCCATCTATGGTGTCTTCGACGAAGAAGTCGAAGAAAATGTCGTCGAAAGCCACATCTCCAAGCTGCGCAAGAAGCTGCGTGAGCGTCTCGGCCACGATCCGATCGATTCAAAACGCTTCCTTGGCTACCGGCTGGTTGTCTGACCAGCCTCGCGCAAGACATGTTGCGTAGTTTTGCTTCGTGGCATGAGAATTGGAGAGACCACCGATGAGCCTCTATGGAATGATGCGGACTGGCGTGTCGGGGATGAACTCCCAGGCGAACCGCCTCTCGACGGTCGCTGACAACATCGCCAATTCGAGCACGACCGGCTACAAGCGCGCCTCTACCGAATTCTCGTCCCTGGTCCTGCCGAGCACTGCCGGCAGCTACAATTCCGGCGGCGTCACCACCACGGTGATCAACTCGATCAGCAAGCAGGGCGCCCTGCAATACACCACGTCGGTCACCGATCTCGCCATCGACGGCGACGGCTTCTTCGTCGTCGAAGACGCTGGCGGCACCACGTTCCTGACCCGCGCCGGCGCCTTCGTGCCCGACAAGGACGGCTATCTCGTCAACACCGCCGGTTTCAGGCTCCAGGGCTGGGATCTGAGCCAGGGCCCCAGGCCGGGTGCGCCGATAGACCCCAGCCAGATCGACGCCATCAAGATCGACGACACGACGCCCCAGTGGGCGGCGAGCGAGAACGGCACGTTCGCGGCCAACCTGCCGCGCGATGCGACCATCGTCCCGGCTGCCAATCTGCCATCGGCCAACGCCGCCACGGCTGCCTATACGGCCAAATCGTCTGTGGTCGCCTACAACAGCGCCGGCGGGCAGGTGATCCTCGACGTCTACATGAGCAAGACGGCGGCAGGCACCTGGGAAGTCACGGTCTTCGACCAGTCGCAGGCAACGGCGGGAGGCTTCCCATACACGGGAGCTGCACTTTCCACCGAGACGCTCGATTTCGACGCCACCGGCAAGCTGACCGCCACGAGCGCGACCGACATCACGCTGACCGTACCGGGCGGCGCCGCGCTGACCATCGACCTCTCGAAGATGACGCAGGCCGATGCCGACTACAGTGTCGCCAAGGCCGTCATCGACGGCAGCCCGCCCAGCAAGATCGAGCGCATCGAGATCGACAAGGACGGCACCGTCTACGCCCAATATGCCAACGGCTCGATGAAGGCGCTGTTCTCGATCCCCATGGCCAACGTCCCCAGCCCCGACAAGCTGACCGTCATCTCCGGCAACGTCTTCAGCCAGGGCGCGGAATCGGGCGCAGTCACCATCGGCTGGCCGACCGAAGGCAAGAACGGCAAGGTCGTCTCCGGCGCGGTGGAGAATTCCAACGTCGACATCGCCGAAGAACTCACCGCCATGATCGAGTCCCAGCGCAACTACACCGCCAATTCCAAGGTCTTCCAAACCGGCGCCGACCTCATGGATGTCCTCGTCAACCTGAAGAGATAGGACTGACGGGCCTCAGCCCGCGAAAGATCCCGCATGTCCCTGACGTCTGCCCTCAACATCGCCCAATCCGCGCTTCTCCACACGTCGCGCCAGACCAGCAACGTTTCCCGCAACGTCTCGGAGGCGCAGAACCCCGACTACGCGCGCCGCTCGGCCATGCTGGCAAGCACCGGCCCTGGCGCGCGCGTCGTCGAGATACAGCGGGCGACCAACGAACTTCTGTTCCGTCAGAACCTGTCCGCGCTCGCCTCCTTCTCCGGCCAGAGCACGCTCTTCGAGGGCCTGCAGAAACTCACCCTCGACGTGAACGGCAGCGACAATGCGGGCTCGCCGGCAACGGCGCTCGGCAAGTTCCAGCAGGCGCTGCAGTTCTACGCCGCCTCCCCGTCCAACCAGAACCTCGGCGTAGCCGCGATCGACGCCGCCCGCCAGGTGGTCCGCACGCTCAACGACGGGTCCAGCGCGATCCAGCGTTTCCGCACCGAGACCGACAGCGAAATCGCCACCACGGTCGACGATCTGAACCGGCTTCTGGCCGATTTCGAGCAGGCCAACAAGACCATCATCGCGGGCACCCGCACCGGCCGCGACGTCAACGATTCGCTAGACCAGCGCGACGCCATCCTGAAGAAGATCTCCGAGATCGTGCCGATCTCGACCTTCAAGCGCTCCGACAACGACATGGTCATCACCACGGCCGACGGTTCGACATTGTTCGAAACCGTCCCGCGTGCTGTCAGCTTCTCCCCATCGGCCGGCTATGCCCCAGGTGCCGCCGGCAACAAGATCTACATCGACGGCGTGCCGGTTCAGCCCGGCACCGGCGCCAACACCGATGCGGCGGGCAAGCTCGCCGGCCTCGTCCAGTTGCGCGACAGCGTCGCCGTCACCATGCAGGCCCAGCTCGACGAGACGGCGCGCGGCCTGATCACGGCTTTTTCCGAAACCGCGCCCGCGCTTGCCGACCAGGCCGGCCTGTTCACCTGGTCGGGCGGACCGGCGGTCCCCGGCGGACTGGTCAACGGCCTCGCCCGCTCGATCCGCCTCAATCCGGCCGTTGATCCGGCTGCCGGTGGCAACCCCAAGCTGCTGCGCGACGGCGGCATCAATGGTGCTGGCTACATCAAGAACCCGGCAGCGAACGCCTCCTACGCCGACCTGCTGATCTCCTACGGCGACCGCATCGACCAGACCATGAGCTTCGATCCGGCCGCGGGCATCAGCGCCTCGTCGAGCCTCAGCACCTTCACCACCAACTCGATCGGCTGGCTCGAGGGCATGCGCAAGCAGGCTTCCAGCGCGTCCGAGACCAAGGAAGCGCTGGCCGTGCGCACGGCCGAGGCGCTGTCCAACGAGACGTCGGTCAATGTCGACGTCGAAATGTCGCTGCTGCTCGAACTCGAACAATCCTACCAGGCCTCGGCGCGCCTCATTAAGGCGGTCGACGAGATGCTGTCGGCGCTGCTTGCGGCGGTGAGGTAGCGATGAAAACCACCTTCGTCTCTTCCGCCGCCGTCACCAGCGCACTGCGCTACTCGCTGCTGCGCCAGCAGTCGGAATTGGCCAAGGCACAGAAGGAAGCCTCGTCTGGATTCGTCGCCGACACCGGACTGGCGCTTGGCGCCCGCACCGCCCAGTCGGTCACGCTCCATCGCGACCTCGAAAGGCTCGGCGGCATCGTCGATTCCAACGGGCTGGTTTCGGCCCGGCTATCGGCGACGCAGAAAGCCTTGACCCAGGTTGGCGCCGCCGCCCAGTCCTTCCTGTCGAGCCTGACCAGCAGTGCCTCGGGCGATGCCGCCTACGCGCTGACCCAGAAGAGCGGGCGTGCCACGCTCGACACGCTGACCTCGGTGCTCAACACCAGCCTCAACGGCGAATATCTGTTCTCCGGCACCAACACCGACGTCAAGCCGATCAACGACTTCAAGCCGGGCTCGGCGACCAAGGTGGCCTTCGACGCCGCCTTCGCCGGCTATTTCGGCTTCAATCAGAACCATGCCGACGCCCAGGACATCACCGCGGCCGACATGAACAATTTCATGACCACCGTCGTCGAGCCGATGTTCCTCGGTACGGGCTGGCAGGCGGCCGGCAGCCCGTGGTCGAATGCCACCAATCAAGGCATCACCAGCCGCATCACGCTCAACGAGACCACCGAGACCTCGGTCAGCGCCAACAACGAGGGCATTCGCAAGATCGCCATGTCGGCCGCCATCATCAGCGACCTGCTCGACAGCAATGTCGGCAACGCCGCACGTGGCGCGCTCGTCACCCATGCCGTGTCGAGCATCGGCGAGGCCATCAGCGACATCGGCCAGCTGGAAGCGCAGACCGGCATCATCGAACAGCGCGTCAAGAGCGCCACCGACCGCATCAACGTGCAGGTGGACCTGTACGAGCGCTACATCCTCGACACCGAGGGTGTCGACTACTACGTGGCTTCGGCGCGCGTCGCCGACCTGGTATCGCAGATAGACAGATCCTACGCGCTGACCGCGCGCATCCAGCAGCTCAGCCTGATGAAGTATCTCTGACCTGACCGGCAACAAACGGGACGCATATGTATCAATTCTCCTATGCCGACATCCAGACCGACTCCGTCGCCGATGCGCGGGATCGCGAACGTCAGCTTCTCACGCGCTCGATCGACATGCTGACCACGGCCAGCGAGGTCGGAGCCAATTCCAACGAGGCCATCCAGGCGCTGAACTTCACCAACCGGGTGTGGACATCGCTGCTCGACGACCTCGGCAGCCCCGAGAACGAGCTGCCGAAGGAACTCCGCGCCAATCTCATCTCCATCGGCCTGTGGCTGCTGCGTGAAGCCGAAGACATCCGCCAGGGCCGCACCGACAGCTTCGAAGGCCTGATCGAGGTCTCGCAGATCATCCGCGACGGCATCCAATGAAAAACACCCTGAAGATTTCGCTGAAGGCCAACGAGAAGATCTACATCAACGGCGCGGTCGTCCGCGTCGACCGCAAGGTCTCGCTCGAATTGCTCAACGACGTGCAGTTCCTGCTCGAAAGCCATGTGCTGCAGCCCGAGCAGGCATCGACGCCGCTGCGCCAGCTCTACTTCATCCTGCAGGTCATGCTGGTCGATCCCGTCGGCGCCGTCGAGGCTCGCGATATGTTCCGCCGGTCTCTGCCGCTGCTGCTCGCCACCTTCGACAATCCCGAGATCCTGTCGAGCCTCAAGCATATCGACCGCCTCGTCGCCGAGGACCATGTCTACGAGGCGCTGAAGACCATCCGCTCGCTCTATCCCCTGGAAAAGCGCGCCATGGCCAGCAACGACCAGCCACAGCTGGCCGAGCACGCCATCGCAGCCGGAGGTACATTCTGATGGCCATCGACTACACCGCCTCGGTGCCGGGCTCCACCAGCACCAACAAGACGGCCACCGGCACGCCGGCGCCGTCCAAGACCCAGGTCGACTACAATTCGTTCCTCAAGCTGCTCGTCGCGCAGATGAAGAACCAGGACCCGACCAAGCCGATGGACTCGACCCAGTATGTGGCGCAGCTCGCCACCTTCTCGCAGGTCGAACAGTCGGTGCAGATGAACACGCGCCTCGACCAGATCCTGCAGGGCTCGGCGCTCGCCCAGGCCGACGCGCTGATCGGCCGGACCGTCACCTCGCCCGACGGCAAGACTTCCGGCGTCGTCGCCGAAGTCCGCCTGTTCAAGGACGGCGTCGTCGCCGTCCTGACCGACGGCAAGCAGGTCGTCATCAATCCCGGCGTTTCGATCAAGGCCACGCCGGCGTGAACGAGGCCGATGCCCTCGACCTTGTCCAGTTCGCCATCTGGACCGTGCTGACCGCCTCGGCGCCCGCCGTGGCCGCAGCCATGCTGGTCGGCGTCGGCATCGCCCTCATCCAGGCGCTGACCCAGATCCAGGAAATCACCCTCACCTTCGTGCCCAAGATCGTCGCCATCTTCCTGGTCGTGGCGCTGACCGGCCCGTTCATCGGCGCCCAGATCTCAGCCTTCACCAACGTCATCTTCGAGCGCATCGAAACCGGTTTCTGAGCAAGCCGCGGGCCTGCGCCCACTGGACCGCCGGCGAACCGGCCTTGGCCTATGCCGGCCTTCGACAAATGGGTTCACCCCGCTCGCCGATCATGGTCTAGTCGCACGACGACGATTCACACGAGGGCATCCGGCTCGGCCGGCTTGGCGCATGGACGACGACCACCAGTACGAGCGAGGTTCTGCACTCGAGCCGTTCAAGCACGGCATTTTCCGTTCCGTCTGGCTCGCCAGCCTGGCATCGAATTTCGGCAGCCTGATCCAGTCGGTCGGCGCCGCCTGGCTGATGACCTCGATCGCCACCTCGTCGGACATGGTGGCGCTGGTCCAGGCCTCGATCACGCTGCCGATCATGCTGTTTTCGCTGGTCTCGGGCGCCCTTGCCGACAGCTTCGACCGCCGCCGCGTCATGTTGACGGCCCAGTGCTTCATGCTGGCGGTCTCGGCGCTGCTGACGCTCGTTGCCTATCTCGGCCTTATCACGCCGTGGCTGCTGCTCGCCTTCACCTTCCTCATCGGCTGCGGCACGGCGCTTAACAACCCGTCCTGGCAGGCCTCCGTCGGCGACATGGTTCCCCGCCCGGTCATGCCGGCGGCGGTGGCGCTCAATTCGATGGGCTTCAACATGACGCGCAGCGTCGGCCCGGCCATCGGCGGCATCATCGTCGCCGCCGCCGGAGCGGCTGCCGCCTTCGCCGTCAACACGCTGAGCTATTTCGCCATCATCTTCGTCCTGTTTCGCTGGCGTCCGCAGTATCCGGCGAACCCGCTGCCGCGCGAAACGCTCGGCCACGCCATGGGCGCGGGGCTGCGCTACATCGCCATGTCGCCCAACATCGGCAAGGTCCTGCTGCGCAGCTTCGCCTTCGGCTTCACCGCCGTCGTCCTCCAGGCGCTGCTGCCGCTCGTCGCGCGCGACCTCGTCGCCGGCGGCCCGCTGACCTACGGCATCATGCTCGGCGCTTTCGGCGTCGGCGCCGTCGGCGGTGCGCTGATCAGCGGCCGCATCCGCAGCAGCATGTCGAGCGAGGCGATCGTGCGCTCGTCCTTTCTCGGCTTTGCCCTGTGCAGCTGGATCGCCGCCTGGAGCTCGAACGCCTGGGTCACCAGCGCCGGCCTGCTCATCGGCGGCGCGTGCTGGGTGCTGGCGCTGTCGCACTTCAACATCACCGTGCAGATGTCGACGCCGCGCTGGGTCGTCGGTCGCGCGCTCTCGATCTACCAGATGGCGACCTTCGGCGGCATGGCGCTCGGCAGCTGGGTCTGGGGCCTGATCGCCGAAGGCCATGGCCCGGCCACCGCCCTCATCGTCGCCGGCATCGTCATGCTGGCCGGCGCCGCGATCGGTTTCCTTCTGCCTCTGCCCGAGCATACGGCGCTCAACCTCGACCCGCTGAACCGCTTCCGCGAACCGCATCTGGCGCTCGACGTCCAGCCGCGCAGCGGTCCCATCGCCATCATCATCGAGTTCATCATCCGCGAGGAAGACGTACCCGCCTTCCTCGATGCCATGGCCGAGCGTCGCCGCATCCGCCGCCGCGACGGCGCCCGCAACTGGACGCTGGCACGCGACCTGGAAAACCCCGAGATCTGGGTCGAGAGCTACCACACGCCGACCTGGCTCGAATATGTCCGCCACAACCAGCGCGCCACCCATGCCGACGCCGAGATCGGCGAGAAGCTCAGGTCGCTGCACAGCGGCGCCCAGCCGCCACGCGTCCATCGTCTGATCGAGCGCCCCACCAGCCTCGCCGCCGCCATCGTCACACCGAAGGGCCCGATCGACCTGCATTGAAGGTCAAGCGCAATCTGCCCATCGAGGAGGAAAGAATGGAAAAGAAAACGGCCTCGAATGAAGCGGGCAGCGGAGTCGCAGCTTCCCGGCAGATCGATGAGAAGATCACTGCGCTCGACGATTGGCGCGGCCAGACACTTGCCCGGATCCGCGCCCTCATCAGGCAGGCCGACCCCGAGGTGGTCGAGGAGGTGAAGTGGCGCGGCGTTCCGGTCTGGTCGCATGCCGGCATCATCTGCACCGGCGAGACCTACAAGAACGCCGTGAAGATGACCTTCGCCAAGGGCGCCTCGGTGGAAGACCCGAAGGGCCTGTTCAACTCCAGCCTCGAAGGCAACACCAGGCGTGCCATCGATTTCCACGAGGGCGACACCATCGATGAAGAGGCGTTGAAGGCGCTCATCCGCGCCGCCGTGGCCCTGAACACCTCGGTGCTCGCCGCCCGATCCGTCCGCTCGCAGAAGAAACCCAAGAGCGCCTGAACAGCGTGGCGGTGCCTGCTACGGCAGCCGCTCCGACCGCGCTTTCACATCATCGCTCAGCTGCCGCACGATCTCGGTGGTCCTGAGGATATCGGCTTCGCTGAGGGCGACGCCCATGCTCGAGGCGATCGCCAGGAGCTGGGCGTTCATCTCGCGATAGCGCGCCTCGCCTTTCGCCGTCAGCTGCACCAACTTCGAGCGCTGGTGCTTCGGATTTTCGATGAATGCCACCAGCCCCTCGGCCGCAAGTTCGTCCGCCAGCCGCTGCATGCGCTGGCGGCTTGTGGGGCGCATCTGGGCGACCTGCGGCACCGTCAGCGGACCAAGCACCGCCAGGCTTCGCATGAAGCCGAACGCACCGCCGCCCCAGCTGGTGATTAACCCGGTCTTCTGGCCGATTGCCCGTATCCTGAAGAAGCACTGGGCCACTTCGAGCATCAGCTCGGCGATCGCCTCTGCCTTGTTGTCGGCGGTTGGGCCCGCCCCCGTCTCAGCCGCCATCCCGGTCTCCTGTCGTGCCGACGTCATCGCCTTCGTCCCGTGAGAGCAATTCCAGGAAAAGTGTGCAGCGGTTTTCCGTCCGGAATTGCGCAAAACAAGCTGCACAGCCTCCGTCATTGACACCATGGTTGTCAATTTGTAGAATGACACCTTGGTTGTCGTTTTGCATTGAATTTCGTCCTCCAGCATCTGCGGGAGCATTCATGCGTGAACCATCTGGCCAACAAGTGAACGACACTGGAACGGCAGGCGTCATCGCGCGGCCGCCTCTGCTGTTTCTTGGCGCTCTTCTGCTTGGACTGGCCGCGGATCGCCTGCTGCCTTTGATGGCCCCTGTCGCGGCGAGCGATCTGGTCCGTCTGGTCGGCGGTTGCCTGATCCTCACCGGCTTTGCGCTCGCGATCGCGGGTATTCGCAACTTCTCGCGAGCGGCGACACCGGTGCCCACCTATGAGCCGACCCGCGTGCTCGTCACCTCAGGCATTCACGGGTGGACGCGCAATCCTATCTACCTCGGCATGTTCCTGCTCTATGGCGGCATCGGCGTCGCCGCACTGAGCCCGTGGATCCTTGTCCTCACTGTTCCTCTTGCCATCGTGATCCGCTACGGCGTCGTTGCCCGCGAGGAGGCCTACCTCGAACGTCGCTTCGGCGATGCGTATCTCGACTACAGGCGACGCGTGCGGCGATGGCTGTGAGCGAAACCGGCTTCGTGGATGTCCTCGCGAGCAGCCTTCCCTCCACATCGCGATCCTCCCTTCCTCGCCAATCGCATACGTTGAAGATTGGCGGCGACGTCTAACGAAGCTCGTCATCCTCGGGCGGAGCAGAAGCAAAGCGACCTGCGGAGACCCGAGGATCCATGCGTGAAGTGGCAATTGCCGATCTGGTCCAGAACCAATGCCCGACACATCCCGATGTGTCACCATCTGTCAGCAATCCGCGTGGATAGACCCATCCCTCTTTTCCACGCCCTGAAAACCTCCCGTACAATCCATGCCAGTTTCTCCCGCGGGAACGCCGGTCGCGACGGTGGCATGCGGGGAGGAACCGGCGCCTCCGATTGTGGGCTAACGTGGCTCATGGTCCGGGGAGGTTCCGTCCAAGGGTTCCCCCTCGGGCACTACGGCCCGGGTGCGCTGGACGATGCGCTAGTGGGGGCATGGGCGAAAATGCCCGATGCCCCGGAAGCGGAACGGACGGGAACGGAAATCGCCGGCGGTGCGCGGGTTCGCGCCACCATTTAGCATTCGGCAGGCACGGCCCCGCGCCCCGCTTCCCGAATTCTCCAGACAATAGCCAGACCGGAAACGGGGCGTGGCGGTGAGCAAGCTTGGCCCTTCGAGGGAAAGCTCCCACCCTCGCGCAAGCTTGAAGCAATAGGGTCAACGGGCCGTGGCATGGGTTCGCGGCAGAATTCGATCGGATGAGCCATGGCGATCAGTGAAACCATTTCGGGCATAGGCGCGCCAAACAAGAGCGGACGCGACGTCTTCTTCGCGCTCGGCATCGTGGTTATCCTGGTCGTCCTGTTCCTGCCGATCCCGGCTTTCCTGATCGACGTCGGCCTCGCCTTCTCCATCGCCATTTCAGTGCTGATCCTCATGGTCGCCCTGTGGATCCAGCGGCCGCTGGACTTCTCGTCGTTCCCGACGATCCTGCTGATCGCCACGATGCTGCGCCTGTCGCTCAACATCGCCACCACGCGCATGATCCTTTCGCACGGCAACGAGGGCACGCACGCCGCCGGCTACGTCATCTCGGGCTTCTCCAGCCTCGTCATGTCCGGCGATTTCGTCATCGGCCTGATCGTCTTCCTGATCCTGATCGTGGTGAACTTCATCGTCATCACCAAGGGCGCGACGCGTATCGCTGAAGTCGGGGCGCGTTTCACCCTCGACGCCATCCCCGGCAAGCAGATGTCGATCGACGCCGATCTCGCCGCCGGCATGATCGACGACAAGACCGCTCAATTGCGCCGCCGCGAACTGGAAGAGGAAAGCTCGTTTTTCGGCTCGATGGACGGTGCCTCGAAATTCGTCCGCGGCGACGCCATCGCCGGCCTGATGATCACCGCCATCAACATCGTCGGCGGCATCGCCATCGGCTATTTCCGCCACGACATGGGCATGGGCGAAGCCGCCGACGTGTTCATCAAGCTGTCGGTCGGTGACGGTCTGGTGACCCAGATCCCGGCCCTCATCGTCTCGCTCGCCGCCGGCCTGCTGGTCTCCAAGGGCGGCACGCGCGGCTCGACCGACCAGGCAGTGTTCGGCCAGCTCGGCGCCTATCCGCGCGCGCTCTACGTCGCCGCCGGCCTGCTGCTGTTGCTCGGCTTGATGCCCGGCCTGCCGATGTTCCCGTTCGTCACGCTCGCTGCCGGCATGGCCGCACTCGGTTATGTCATCCCGATGCGCCACAACCGCCGCGTCGCCGAGGCCGATGCCGAGAAGAAGCAGGCGGAAGTCGACAAAGTCGAAGAGGAAAAGAACTCGGTCAAGGCATCGCTCGCCACCGCCGAGATCGAACTCCTGATCGGCAAGCAGTTGTCGACGCGCCTGCTTGCCACGCATCAGGAACTCGCCTTCCGCATGTCGAAGATGCGCAAGAAGTTCGCAACCCAGTACGGTTTCGTCGTGCCTGAAGTCAGAATGACCGACGACTACTCGATCCCGCCCAAGAGCTACCAGATCAAGATCCACGGCACGGTCGTCGCCGAATACCAGATGCGCGTCGGCGAGATCATGGTGCTGCTCGGCTCGCGCGAACTGCCCGACATTCCGGGCGAGGAAGTTCGCGAACCCGCCTTCGGCATGCGCGCGTTCTCGGTGCTCGATTCCTTCGCCGAGGACCTCAAGCGCGAGCAGTTCACCTTCGCCGACAACATGTCGGTGCTGCTCACCCATCTCTCCGAGGTGATCCGCAACAACCTGCCGCAATTGCTGTCCTACAAGGACATGAAGGCGCTGCTCGAACGCCAGGATCCGGAATACCGCAAGCTCGCCGACGAGATCTGCACGTCGCACATCACCTATCCCGGCCTGCAGGCCGTGCTGAAGCTGTTGCTCGCCGAGCGCGTGTCGATCCGCAATCTCCACCTCATCATCGAGGCCATCGCTGAGATATCCCCCCATGTCCGCCGCACCGAGCAGATCGTCGAACATGTCCGCATCCGCATGGCCCAGCAGATCTGCGGCGACCTTGGCGAGAGCGGCGTGCTCAAGGTGCTGCGTCTCGGCAACCGCTGGGACCTCGCCTTTCACCAGAGCCTCAAACGCGACGCCAAGGGCGAAGTACGCGAATTCGACATCGACCCGCGCCAGCTCGAGGAATTCGGCCAGGACGCCTCGAAGGCGATCCGCATCCACCTCGAGGCCGGCGAGCGCTTCGTGCTCGTCACCGCCCCCGACGCCCGGCCCTATGTCCGCATGATCATCGAACGGCTGTTCCCGACCCTGCCGGTGCTCAGCCATGTCGAGATCGCCAAGGGCGTCGAGCTGCGCGTGCTTGGAACCATCTCATGAATGTTGCCGCGCAAGGGTTCGTCCTTGCGGCGTTCCTCGCCTTTTGCCGCATCGGCAGCTGCTTCATGCTGATGCCCGGCATTTCGAGCGTACGCGTGCCCATGCATGTCCGGCTGTTCGTCGCCGTCGCCGCCACCGGCGGGCTTCTGGTCCACCTCTGGGACCAGATCTTTCCCTATGTCGATGCGCGCCCGGGCGTGCTGATGCCGATGATCGCCTCGGAGTTGCTCATCGGCGGCCTCATCGGCCTGATGGCGCGCCTCTACATACTGGCGCTGATGTTCATGGGCTCGGCCATCGCCATGCTGATCGGCTATGGCGGCGTCGGCGGCCACGCCATCGAGGAAAACGAGCCGCAGGCCCCGCTCGCATCGATCATCTCGATTTCGGCGCTGATCCTGCTCTTCGCCTTCAATTTCCACCATGAGATCGTCCGCGCGCTGGTCGCCTCCTATCAGGTTGCCCCGGTCAACCTGTTCTTCAACCCGCAGGCGGCGCTGGTGGACATCGCCGACACGCTGTCGGAAAGTTTCATGGTCGTGCTCAGGCTGGGCAGCCCGTTCGTCGCCTACGCCATCCTGGTCAACCTGACGATCGGCTTCGTCAACAAGCTGACGCCGCAGATCCCGGTCTACTTCATCTCGCTGCCCTTCGTCGTCGCCGGCGGCTTGATCCTGATGTACTTCGGTATCGCCACCATGCTCAGCCTGTTTGCCGACGGCTTCGCCGACATCACGGTGGGGAGGTAGACATGGCCTCGCGCAGGGAACGGCTGAAGAAGCTGGTCGTGGTGCAGGAGCAGCTCAAGGCGCTGCACGAGACGCGTCACGCCGGTTTCGTCGCCCAGGCCATCGCGGCTGAGAGCGAGGCGCAATCCCTGGCGGAAAGCTTCGACAGCACCGACGGCATGCCCCAGCTCTTTCCGGAACTCTATCACCGGCGAATCTCGGCGGCGATCAACAGGCAGCAGCTCAACCTCGGCCTCGCCAGATTTGAGGTCGGAAAGATCGCAACCGCCACCGCCCGCACCAACATGGTCGAGCGCGCCTATCGCGACGTCAGGCGCCGCGACGAGCGCGACAGTGCCGACCGCGAGCGTCTCGAAATCATCGAAAGAAAGCCCAGTGACGACAAGTAAGGTTGCCGCAAGCTTGACCCTCCACAATCAGCAGTAACGTAAACCCCGGAAAGGCGAGCCAGCTTTGGCGATCTCCCCACCCAGCGACATCGTTCTGGACGTTGCCAAGGCCGTCGAGCCGGCCGGCATCCAGGCCGCGCGTGCCGCGCTCGCCAACCGGACGGCCAGCACCGGCGCCGCCTTCTCGCTCACCGAGGCTGCGGTCACCGGCGGCCTCTCGCGCCAGCCCGACGCGGCGAGCCCCGACGCCAGCATGAAGCGCTTCGAGGCCATGGTGCTGCAGACCTTCATCGAGAACATGCTGCCCAAGAACACCGACAGCGTCTATGGCAAGGGCATGGCCGGCGACATGTGGAAGTCGATGATGGCCGAACATCTGGCCGACCAGACCGCCGAAGCCGGTGGCATCGGCATCGCCAAGGCTCTCATGCGCGACCACTACATCAAGGACGAGCAGGCGCTGCCGGTCGGACCGGTGTCCGGCGGCCCGGATCGGGCTGCGCTCGATGAGCAGGCAAGCCAGGCGACTGCGGTCATCCAGGAAATACAACGGAAGATGGTCCAGTCGCTGGGACGCGACGCCGCCTCCTCCGTCACTGACACGAAATCCTAGAGGGTAAGATATGTCGGATCTCTCCGAATACAGGCCGAACCTCCCGGCCAAGGCCGAGCCAATCGAACTCGTTCAGTCGGCGCAGCCGGGCAACATCGGTGCCATCATCAGCCGCATCGAAGAGGCGGTCGAAGAAGAAACCGCCTCGATCCGCACCGACACCCGGTTCGACATCAAGGCGTCGAATGCGCGCAAGAGCCGCTATCTCTACGAATTGACGCGCGCCACCAAGGGCCTGGTCGAGGGGGACTTCCCAGGCGATCTCAAGGTCGGCGTCGAGCGCTTGCGCGACAAGCTCGCTGCCAACGAACGCGCCATCCTCGCCCATCTCAGCGCGGTCAGCGAAGTCGCCAACCTGCTCAAGGACGCCATCCAGCGTTCCGAGACCGACGGCACCTACTCGGCCAACGAATTCGGATGGGCGCGGTGATCAAGTTCATCGCGGCGGCCTTGTGGATTGTCGCCGTGACGCTCGGCGCGGTCTTCTATTCGTTCCAGGCTGCGGCCAACTTGCCAGCGGCCGACGACAAGAAGCCGCTGCTCGGCGGTCTGGACTACGTCAAGACCGACGTCATCTCGGTGCCGCTGCTCAAGGGCGAGCGCGTCGAGGGCTATTTCCTGACGCGCCTGGTCTACACGGTCGAGCCCAAGCAGGTCGCCAAGATGTCGGTGCCGATGGACGCACTGCTCGTCGACCAGGTCTATTCCTATCTCTACGGCAACCCGCAGATCGATTTCACCCAATACGACAAGCTCGACCTCGACGCCTTTCGCAATGGCCTGCGCGACAGCATCAACGCCCGTATCGGCGAGAAGCTGGTGCATGAGGTGATGGTCGAGCAGATCGACTTCCTGACGCCGGACGACGTACGCGACAATGCGGTGCGTCGCCGTTCTGCAGCGGCGACAGCGGCGGCCAAATCGGCCGAGGCCGAAGCCGCCGGAGAGGCACCGGCCGCCGCTCACTGAACTCGATGCGAGCCAGCCGGAACGAGCCATTCCTCAAATCTACGTTGACGTAAACGTCAATTGGCCGCTATAGGCTTTGCAGTCCTGTGACGCGGGCCGGCTTGTCCGGATTGGTCCGGGGAGGCCGGGCGCAAAGCGCCTTTTCAGGAAAGATCAGGAGAGAGCCATGAGCATTCAGACAGTCGCAGACAAGATCAAGTCGAAGGTCGAGAGCTCCGGCTTCGACCGTTCGGTCAAGTTCGACACCGGCGCCGATGGCGTCATCGTCATCGACGGCGCAACCCTGTCGACCACCGACGCCCCGGCCGATTGCACCATCAAGCTGTCGCTCGACGATCTGGAGTCGCTCATCGCCGGCGACCTCAACCCGACGATGGCTTTCATGACCGGCAAGATCAAGGTCGAAGGCGACATGTCGGTGGCCATGGGCCTCAGCAGCCTGCTCGGCTAAGGCCTCGGTTCAACAGGCCTAATGGACCTTCCCGTTACCGCCAGGCACGGGAAGGTCACGATCAGGCAGCCAGCCGCGCGCGCTCGGTCTTGAGCTTGCGGCCGGCGGCCTTCAGGACGCCCTTGGTACCGTCCAGGGCGCCCGAAACAAGTTCCAGCGCGAGAAAGCGTTCGCGCTCGTAAGGGCCCGGCATTGAAAGCTGCCCGGTCTTCTCAGCGGTGAAGCCGAACCGCGCATAATAGGGCGCATCGCCGACCAGCAGGATGGCGCGGTGGCCGAGGCGCGCAGCCTCTGCGAGAGCGTGGCGCATCAGCGCCGAGCCGACGCCAGCGCTTTTCATCGACTGGTCGACAGCAAGCGGGCCGAGCAGCAGCGCAGCCGGGCCACCCTCGCCCAGGCGCACGTCCCACAGCCGCACGGTGCCGACCACCGAGCCTTCGGCATTGCGGGCGATCAGCACCAGGCCCTCGGACGGGCGGCGCCCGCGGCGCAGCTTCTCCGACGACTTCTTGCGCCGCTTCAGGCCCATGGCGCGGTCGAGCAGAGCTTCGCGCGCCGGAACGTCGGCGAGGGTTTCGGCCACGATCACGATGTCGGGCGAGGTTTTGGTTTTTTCGATTTCAATATGCATGTCCGCGATCCTTCACGAGCGGATAACTGTTCCACAAGCGAACCCGTGCGGGCGCCGATTGCGCCCGCGCCGGGTGATCTGATCAACTCTTGCGAGCCGTCAGATCACGTAGGATCGGAGAGGCTCGAAGCCGTTGAAGGCGACCGACGAGTAGGTCGTCGTGTAGGCGCCGGTACCCTCGATCAGCACCTCGTCGCCGATGGTCAGCGACAGGGGCAGCGGGTACGGCGTCTTTTCGTACATCACGTCAGCCGAATCGCAGGTCGGGCCGGCGAGCACGCATGGCGACTTTTCGTCGGCATCGCGTTCGGTCACGATCGGATAGCGGATCGCCTCGTCCATCGTCTCGGCGAGGCCGCCGAACTTGCCGATGTCAAGGAACACCCAGCGCAGATTGTCGTTGTCGGCCTTCTTGGAGATCAGCACGACTTCCGACTTGATGACGCCGGCATTGCCGACCATGCCGCGGCCCGGCTCGATGATCGTCTCCGGGATGTTGTTGCCGAAGTGCTTGGACAGCGCCTCGAAGATGGCCTGGCCGTAGGCCTGGGCAGCCGGCACGTCGCGCAGGTAGCGCGTCGGGAAGCCGCCGCCCATGTTGACCATGCCGAGCGTGATGCCTTCTTCGGCAAGCTTGGCGAACACCATCTTGGCGTCGGCCAGCGCGCGGTCCCAGGCGGAGAGATCGACCTGCTGGGAACCGACGTGGAACGACACGCCATAGGCATCGAGGCCGAGCGCCTTGGCCTGGCGCAGCACGTCGACGGCCATGGCAGGCACGCAGCCGAACTTCCGCGACAGCGGCCATTCCGCACCTTCGCCATCGGTCAGAACGCGGCAGAACACGCGGGCGCCGGGGGCGGCACGCGCGATCTTCTCCACCTCTTCGACGCTGTCGACGGCAAACAGACGGATGCCGAGTGCGAAGGCACGCGCGATGTCACGCTCCTTCTTGATGGTGTTGCCAAAGGAGATGCGCTCGGCCGGCGCGCCGGCATCCATGGCCATCTCGACTTCGGCGACCGAAGCGGTGTCGAAGGACGAGCCCATCGAAGCAAGCAGGCGCAGGATCTCGGGCGCCGGGTTTGCCTTCACGGCGTAGTAGATCTTGGACTCCGGCATGGCCTTTTCGAAGGCGCGGAAATTGTCGCGCACGACGTCGAGGTCGACGACGAGGCAGGGGCCCGATGGACGTCGGGTGGCGAGGAAGTCGAGGATGCGCTGAGTGGCCATAGGTCTCTCCATCGCGCGGTCCTGCCGCGCAAGATCATCAAGCTGCGGGACGGCCGTTCCCGGCCGTGGTATCCCGCGGTGGACAAAGACATGATCGCTATTTGATGGAACCAGCCTGTGGAGACCCTGGATCCATAAATGCGCTTCACGCGGCGGTGAACCTGAGCCAGCCCGGCTTCGGTTCGCTTTGTCTGCCTTGGCTTGGAAATGGGAAGACCCGTTCCGCACTGCCGGCAATGAAGGTGTGCCTCTTCAGTAACCCCGGCTTTTGGACAGCCGGAAGAGAACCAGAAAGGCCCGCACCGTCGTTGCTTCAAGGTGTCCTCGATTTCGCGGTTGGCCGCTAAACCGACTGGAGGGGTTAGCTCCAGTTACCTTACCGATTTCCTCGCCATTCGAGGGATCGGCGGACACCCACAGGCACGTGCGACTTTGGGCAAGCCGGGATATATGCACCACTGCCGTCACAATCAATTAAAATCGGATGGCGGGTTGAAAAAATTCAAACGTCGAACAATGCTGGCGATATCGTAAACAGGCTTCGAACGATGAATAGCATGCCCGACCCTTTCAACTCGTTCCTCGACATGCCACAAGTGCCTGTTTCCAATGCGGAAAATGGCCCGCTTGCGGGGCTGCGGCTGGCTGTCAAGGACATCTACGATGTTGCCGGCCTCGTCACCGGCTGCGGCAATCCCGGCAAGGCTGCCAGCAGCCTTCCGGCCGACAAAACTGCCGCGTCAGTGCAGGTGATTCTCGATGCGGGCGCGCGATACGTCGGCAAGACCCAGACCGACGAACTCGCCTTTTCGTTGATGGGCCAGAACGCGCATTTTCCGCACCCGATCAATCCCGCGGCACCCGACCGCGTTACCGGCGGCTCATCATCTGGTTCGGCCGCCGCAGTCGCCGGCGCGCTTGCCGACATCGCAGTGGGCTCGGACACCGGTGGCTCGATCCGGGCACCGGCCAGTTTCTGCGGGCTGATCGGCCTGCGCACGACCCATGATCTCATCTCGCTCGACGGCGCAATGAAGCTCGCCCCCAGCCTCGACACGTTCGGCTGGTTCGCCCGGGACATCGACACCTATGAGAAAGTGGCCAGGCTGCTCATCGGCGAGGATGCCCATCGCGGCGAACTGGTCCGGCCGCTTGCGCTCGACTGGCTCGACGCGCTGCCCTCCGGCCCGGCCGAGGCAGCCGAATACCGGCGCATGCGCGGCATCGCCGAAAACGCCCTTGGCCCCATAACCAAGGCGTCACCCCTCACCTTTTCGCCCGACGAACTCTACTGGTGCTTCCGCAAGGTTCAGGCCTTTGAGGCCTGGCAGCAGCATGGCGCGTGGATATCGTCCGGAGACCGCGGCCTCGGCCCGGGTGTCAAGGAGCGCTTCGCCTTTGGCGCGACCATCGACGCCGCGGCCTATCAGGCAGAGATCGCCAGGCGCGACGCTTTCCGCCGCGCGCTGGGCGCATTGCTGGGCGACGACGGCATCCTGATCCTGCCAACGGTACCCGGCGCAGCCCCGCTGGCAAGCGCCACCGACGCCGAATTGCTGGCCTATCGCGAGCGCGCGCTGATGCTGCTCTGCCTGTCGGGGCTTTCCGGCTTCCCTCAGATCACCCTGCCCATTGGCACGGTGGACGGCGCACCATTCGGCCTGTCGCTGCTGGGACCTGCCGGCAGCGATCTGGCGCTCATCCAGTTGGGACGCCAAGTACTGCAGCAGCAACTTTAGCAATCGGCGCAGGTAGCGACAGTTCTGATCAATCACGATTGTTTAGGAATCCGTCGCTAGCTTGCGCGCATGAGCCCATATACCCGCCCGATACTGGTTTTCGTCTTCATGGCCATGCTGGTGGCCCAGACGCTCACGCGTTTCCTCGACGGCCTGCCGGGTAGTGGCGTCTCCAACGGCGTCCAGGGCATCAATGCCTTCCTCGACTTCGTGCTCGTGTCCTGGATCGGCGTAGTTCCCTCTGCTGCCGTGCTCGCCCTGCTGACCGTCGTCTTCACGGTGCTGGCCTATCGCAGGCAACACAGCGAGCAGGAGCTGACTGGAAAGCCTGTCGTCAGGCGGCGTGCCGCCAAGGCTACGATGCCAACCATGCAAGCCCCCTCCCCGGAACGTATCGCCAAGGCGGTCGGAAGGCCCCCTCCCCAAGCGGCAGACCGGCCATTGACCGGCGCTGAGCACCAGTTCCTGGTCAAGATTCGGGAGGATCTGGCCGGCCAGCTCGTGCACGAACAGAAGCTCATGGATGCGCAGGCTACCGAGCCTGTGGTCGTACGGCTGGTGCCGCAGATTCCGCTGCGCGACGTCGATCACCCCAGAAGCTGGCTCGGCGGCGCGCCTGCCATGGCCGAGTATATCCCCTGGCCGGTGATAGACGGCCGCAACGCCAATTTCCTCGTGCAGATCTGCTGCGCCGATCTTCCCGCCGATCTGTGGGACGGCCTCGGTCCGCGTGACGGCTGGCTGGCCTTCTTCATCCACCCGACCGACTACGCGGTGCATGTGCTGCATCTGAGTGAGATGGGGCCGTGGCGGCAAGGACCCGAGGACCTGAGCATAGATGGCTGGTCCATCAGCTTGCCTTACGCGAAGTCGCGGCTGAAGCCGATCGACGCCTGGCCGCGCTGGCCGGTCGATCTGGTAGCGCTGCGGCCGGGTGACCCCGACCCTCGGCGGGAAGGATATAGCGAGGCCAGCCACGAAGTCTACAAACAGGGTTTCGACCTGGCGTCGCCGGAGCATCGCCCGTTCGATCGCTCCACCACCCTCGGAATGCTCGATATCGCGGAGGCGCGCCTCGTCGAATATCTGGCCGAGGATCTGATCACGCCGCTCCGACAGCAGCTCGAACAGGTACTTGACTGGCTCGCGGTCGCGGAAGCCGCGCCGGTACCGCCCAGAAATCTTGCCGAACTGCGCGAACGTGCCGCCACCTTGCCCGCACTGATCGAAGCGAGGACGAAAGGGCGTCCGATGCTCGAAGCAGCCCTGGCCCAGGTGCGGACAGTGGCCGAGCGGACCAATGCGGCATCGGACCAGACGCAACTTTCGGAGGATGAAATCGCCGCGATCACGGCCGAACTCGGCAAGTGCGAGATCATCTATCCGCGAGTCCAACAACTGCCGCTGACCGCCCAAAATGGGGAAGGATCATTGTGGGTCTGGGATTTCGAGTGCCTCCGGCTCGACCGGGCGCGACATGCCTACTCAAGATCGCCCGAGGCTTTGCCTCCAGCAATGCGCAGCTATTTCGAGGCAATCTGGAAGGATCAGGCCGCACATGAAATGGCGGGCATGGGTCACGTGCCCTTTGAGTATGTGCACCAGTTCGACCTCGACAAGGACGTGACCCTGCTCGAACTTCCCACCAGCAACCTGATGGGCTGGATGTTCGGCGACGTCGACAACCTGGTGCTGACGATCAGGAAGCAAGACCTCGCGGCGGGCAGGTTCGACGCTGTCGAGGTTCAAGTCTCGAACTGATCGCCACCCGCGCCGACGCGCATGGCACGACAAGCTCCGTGCCAGAGCACTTGACCCCCAGGTGTGAACAATCCTAGCGTCGTCGTAGCTAATTTTTGAACGAGACCGCAGGCACCATGGACACACTCACCCGGATGCGCGCCTTCATCGACGTCGTCGAGGCCGAAGGCTTTTCGGCGGCGGCACGCAAGATCGGCCGCTCCAAGGCGCTGCTGTCCAAATATGTCCGCGAGCTGGAAGACGAGCTCGGCGCCCTGCTGCTCAATCGCACCACCCGCCAGTTCTCGCTGACGGAAGCGGGTCACACCTACTATCGCCGCGCTTCCGAGATCGTCCGCGAGGTCGACAGCCTGGCCGATGCGGTGCGAGAATCCTCCGGCGACGTGCGCGGCCGCATCAAGCTGTCGGCGCCCCGCACCTTCGCCGACGCCCCGATCGGCCAGTCGCTGATCGACTTCGCCAAGGAGCACCCCGACATCGTGCTCGAAATCCATCTCGACGACCGTTTCGTCGACCTCGTCGAGGAAGGCTTCGACCTTGCCATCCGCATCTCCCGGCTCGAGAATTCCTCGCTGATCGCACGCCGGCTGGCGCCCTTCGGCATCAGGCTTTGCGCCTCGCCGGAGGCGATCGCCAAGCACGGCAAGCCGCAACGCCCGGCCGACCTCGCCAAGGTGCCCTGCATCATCGACACCAACGGGCGTTGGCTGTCCAACTGGCCCTTCGTCGGCGAAACCGGCGATACAGTAACCGTTTCGGTCTCTGGACCGATGGAGGTCAACAGCCCGCTGGCGGCACGGGCTGCGGCAGTCGCCGGCCTCGGCTTCGCCATCCTGCCTGATTTCATCGCCGCGCCGGACATCGATGCCGGCCGGCTCGTGGCCGTGCTCGACGACAACCGCCTTTCGGGCGGCGGCATCTTCGCCGTCTACCCTCACAGGCGTTATCTGCCGGCCAAGATACGCGTCTTCGTCGATTTCCTGGTGCAGTGGTTCAAGATCAATCCTTGCGACCATCCCGCAGAATTGAAAGGCTGAACGTCCCACTTTCGCCCTGTTTCTGATAATGGTCGGCTACATTCGAACCGCCGGACCACCAGTGCCATGATTCTGAAAATGCGAACGTCGATACTGGCCGCGGCCGGGGCAGCCCTGCTGGCAACGACAGTGCCGGCCAGCGTTCATCCGCACGTCTTCGCCGAAGCCCGGCTCGATGTCCTGCTCAACACCGACAACACGGTGAAGTCGCTGCGCCACCTCTGGCGCTTCGACGACCTGTTTTCCAGCACCGTGCTGATGGAGTTCGACAAGAATTCCGACCTCAAGCTCGACGAGGCCGAACTGGCCGAGGTTTCCAAGACGGTGTTCGAATCCATCGGCGAGTACAATTACTTCCAGGTCGTCACCCTGGACGGCAAGGATGTGGCGATGAAGCCGCCGGCCGGTCTGATCGCCGATTTGGAGGACCAGCAGCTCATCATCCTGTTCGAGGCTGAGCCGAAGGAGCCGCTGAAGCTCTCCGGAAAAATCGATTTCGGCGTCTACGATCCGACCTTCTATACGGCGATCGATTTCACCGAAGACACCAACCTCAACGTCGCCGACCTGCCCTCGATCTGCACGCGGCAGGTGATCCGGCCCGATCCCGACGAAGTGATCGCGCAGAACCAGGCCAACCTGACCGACGCCTTCTTCAACGACCCGACCGGCACCGACATGAGCAAGATCTTCGCCACCCGCCTCGAACTGAACTGCCAGGCCAAGGGGTGACCCCGTGAAGAAGATGACCATCCGCGCGATCTTCGCCCTTCTGTTGATCAGCTACGTGCTCAGCCATTTTTTCACCGGCCACGCCCATGCCCAGAGCTCGCTCGGCATCGGCACCAATGAGGCCATCGTTCCGTCGACCGGGCTGTTTGCGGGCCTGCTCAACTGGATCAATGTCCACCAGCAGCAATTCTACCGCTCGCTGACCGGCTCGCTGAAGGCGATGCGCGACGGCGAAGGCAGCGGCATCTGGCTGCTCGTCGGCCTGTCCTTCGCCTACGGCATCTTCCACGCCGCCGGCCCCGGCCATGGCAAGGCGGTGATCTCGTCCTACATGCTGGCCAACGAGGTGGCGCTGAAGCGCGGCATCATGCTGTCCTTCGTCTCGGCGTTCCTTCAGGGCCTGACGGCAATCGTGCTGATGACGCTGGTGTTCCTCGTGCTGCGCGGCACCTCGGTGTCGATGACCAACGCGACCTGGTTCCTGGAAACCATAAGCTACGCGCTGATCGCCGCTTTCGGCGCCTGGCTTTTGTGGAAGAAGCTCAGGCCGATGGCCTTCGGCCTGGCCGGCGCGACCGCGGGCCACAGCCTGTCGGCAGCACATGCCGGCCAAGCACACGGTCACGACCATGACCATGCCGATTGCGGCCACGATCATGCGCACGACGCTCATAGCCACGCGCATCACGATCACCACGGCCATGCGCACCATCACGCCGAGGGTGAGGTCTGCTCGACCTGCGGCCATTCGCACGCGCCCGATCCGAAGATGCTGGAAGGCAAGCATTTCGACTGGCGGACGGCGTGGTCTGCGGTCGCCGCCGTCGGCATCCGCCCCTGCTCCGGCGCCCTGATCGTGCTCAGCTTCGCCTTCCTCAACGGCCTTTGGGCCGGCGGCATCCTTTCGGTCTTTGCCATGGCATTGGGAACGGCAATCACCGTGTCAGCGCTCGCCGTGCTTGCGGTGACGGCGAAGAACTGGGCCGTCGCCATCGCCGGCGACGGGCGCGCCGGCAACCGCGTTCACAATACAATCGAGATCGGCGGCGCCGCCCTCGTCATGCTGATCGGCATCATGCTGCTGGCAGCCAGCCTGAGCGCCTGACCTCAGCTAGAGGCCCTTGTTGCGCTGGCTGCGCCCGCGCAGCCAGAACACGCCGAAGAAGGCCAGCACGAAAATGACCGCGATCACGCCGGCAGCCACGGTCGAATAGTCGCCGACAGCGAGCATGATCTTGGGCAGGAAATATGCAAACAGGCCGAAGCCGCCCAGGAAAATGGCGGCGGCGATGGCGGAATTGCGCGTCTTGGTATCCATCGGCTATCGGCCCCAGGGTTCCGGATGTTGCCGGGTGCGGTACCCGGCGTGACTCAACCTCATAGCGCCCGCCGGCGCATCAGCCAACGCGCCATGGCCGGTTCCATTGTCGCATGGCAAGCCCGCGGATCGTTGGCGCGGGTCGTCTCAGGCGCCGAATTCGGTGCGGAAATCCTCGAGGCGCCGCTTCTGCTGGCCCGCGGCATCGAAATTGGCCGGGTCGAGCCAGGCCTCATAGGCCCGTCGCAGCGCCGGCCATTCGGTGTCGATGATCGAATACCAGGCGGTGTCGCGGTTCTCGCCCTTGGCGACCATGTGCTGGCGGAAGATGCCCTCGAACTTGAAGCCGAACCGTTCGGCGGCGCGCTTGGAGGGCTCGTTGTGGTTGTTGCACTTCCATTCGTAGCGGCGGTAGCCGAGTTCGAAGATGTAGCGCGTAAACAGGAACTGCGCTTCGGTCGCCGCCGGTCGCCGGGAGACGATGTCGCTCCAGTAGATGTTGCCGATCTCGATGACGCCATGAGCCGGATCGATGCGCATCAGCGTCTGGCGGCCGGCCATCTTGCCGCTTGCCTTGTCGATGACGACGAAGAACAGCGGATCGTTGCTTGCCGCCGACTTGTCGAGCCAGGGCTGGAAGTCGGCGCGGGTCTGCGGCTTGGTGTCGAAAAGCCAGCGGAAGCGGCCTTCGGCATCCTCGGCGGTCGCCATATCGAACAGCCGTTCGCCATGCATTGCCGCGTCGAGCGGCTCCAGCCGGACATAATTTCCCTCGAGCACGATGCGCTCGGGGCGCGGCCTCGGCTTCCAGTCCCGCAGGTTCTCGGTCAACGATCTCTCCAATTCGTTTGACATGGCTGCCAGGAGTCTCGCAAAAATCCAGGGACATCGACAGCACCAGACGAGTGCCCGCAATGCTCCACACGATTTCCGCCTTTGAACGCCTTGGCGAGGAAAATGCCTTCGCCGTGCTCGCGCGCGCCACGGCGCTGCTGCACGAGGGTCGCGACATCGTCAATCTCGGTATCGGCCAGCCCGATTTCCGCACGCCCGAGCATATCGTCGAAGCCGCCATCAAGGCGCTGCGCGACGGCCATCACGGCTACACCCCGGCCAACGGCCTGCTGGCCACGCGCGAGGCGGTGGTGCGGCGTACTCTGGCAACCACGGGCGTCGAAGTCTCCCCCGAAAACGTCATGATCATGCCCGGCGGCAAGCCGACGATGTTCGCGGCGATCCTGATGTTCGGCGAGCCGGGCACAGAAATCCTCTACCCCGACCCCGGCTTCCCGATCTACCGCTCGATGATCGAGTTCACCGGAGCGACCCCAGTGCCGGTGCCGATGCGCGAGGCCAATGGCTTTGCCTTCTCCGCCGAGGAGACGCTGTCGCTGATCACCCCGAAGACGCGGCTTTTGATCCTCAATTCGCCGGCCAACCCGACGGGCGGCGTGACACCTCGCACCGAGATCGCCAAGCTGGTCAAGGGTCTGGAGGCTCATCCGCACGTCGCCATCATGTCCGATGAGATCTACGACGTCATGACCTATGACGGCGAGCGCCACAGCTCGCTGCTCGCCTTCCCGGAGATCCGCGACCGGCTGATCATCCTCAACGGCTGGTCCAAGACCTGGGCGATGACCGGGTGGCGCATGGGCTGGTCGATCTGGCCGAACGGAGCGGGCAGCGGCCAACTCTACGACAAGGTACGCAAGCTGGCGGTCAACTGCTGGTCCTGCGTCAACGCGCCGAGCCAGTATGCCGGCATCGCCGCAATCGACGGCCCGCAGGACGACGTCGACAGGATGATGCGCGCCTTCGACAGCCGCCGCCGCATTGTCGTCGAAGGGCTGAACGCCATCCCCGGCATTTCATGCATCTCGCCGAAGGGTGCTTTCTACGCCTTCGCCAATGTCGAAAAGACCGGCTGGAAGGCCAAGAAGCTCGCCTCGGCACTGCTCGAGGAAGCCGGCGTAGCCCTGATCGGCGGCCCGGACTTCGGCATCCTCGGCGAAGGCTACATCAGGCTGTCCTATGCCAACTCGGAAGAAAACATCCTGCGCGCGCTGGAGCGGATCGAGGCGTTCCTGGCGAAGTAGCAGCAGGGCCGCGCAAAGTTAACCATTTCGATTTATTCACATCCCACAATGGTACCAACAGTGGCATTGGGGGATGTTGCTTGCCTGACCTACCGTTCGAGCACCTGGCGAACGCTGCGCACGATTTCTGGCGAGCGATCTATCTGCCATTGCCGTTCTTCGTGCTGCTGGCGCTTGTCGTCAAGCGAGAGCGGTTCGTCGGCGACATCTTGAAGGCCGTTCCCCAGGCCAAGATCAACCTGCTGATCCACTTTATCGACGTGCTGCTGGTCGCACCGATACTGGTCGCCCTGGCACTGTTCATGAAGCAGGCGTTCGAGACCTACGACCTCGCCCTCGTCCCCGCCACCATGTGGGAGGGACTGCACCCGGCATTGGTCGGCCTCGCAGCCGTCTTCCTCGGCGATTTCATCGGCTATTGGCGTCATCGGATCGAGCATTCGGCCTTGCTTTGGCCGTCGCACGCCGTCCACCACAGCGACACGGAGATGACCTGGCTGGCGATCTTCAGGTTCCATCCGATCAATCGCCTGACGACAGTCGCGATCGATTTCGCCTTCATCCTGTCGATGGGACTGCCAGCCTACGCTATCCTCGTGAACTGGCTCGTGAGGCACTACTACGGCGCTTTCATCCACGCCGACCTGCCTTGGACTTACGGTCCGTTCGGTCGCATCTTCGTTTCGCCGGCAATGCACCGTTGGCATCACTCAGCCGAACCGATCGCCTACAACACCAACTTCGCGTCTGTGTTCTCGGTGTTCGACTGGGCCTTCGGGACGTTCAGGGTCCCCGGCGCATGCGACACTGCCCTGGGCGTTCCGCAGACGATGGGCAATGGCCTCATCGGGCAACTGACCTATCCGCTACGGCGCTCATCCTACCGCCACTTCGTCCGGCGCCTGACCCACTGGCGCAGCCGAAACGTCTGACCGACATCACCCCCGCCCGACATAGGGCATCTTGGTCGCCATCACGGTCATGAACAGCACGTTGGCGTCGAGCGGCAGGCCGGCCATGTAGACCACCGCCTCGGCGACGCGCTCGACATCCATCACCGCTTCCGCGGCAATCGAGCCGTCCGCCTGTTGCACGCCGACCGTCATGGGCACCGCCATCTCGGTCAGTGCATTGCCGATGTCGATCTGGCCGCAGGCGATGTCGAAGGGACGCCCGTCCAGCGCCAGCGTCTTGGTCAGGCCGGTGATGGCGTGCTTGGTCGCGGTGTAGGGCACCGAGCCGGGGCGCGGCGCATGGGCCGACACCGAGCCGTTGTTGATGATGCGGCCGCCCATCGGCTCCTGCCTGCGCATCGCCGCAAAGGCCGCGCGCGAGCACAAGAACGTGCCGGTCAGGTTGACCGCCACGACATCGTTCCAGGCCTCGACGGGAACCTCGTCGATGGTGGAGGCCTTGTAGCCCATGCCGGCATTGTTGAAGAGCAGGTCGACCCGCCCGAACGCCTCGGTGATGGTCTCGAACATGTCATCGACCTGATCGGGCCTGGTGACGTCGCACACGACGGCCAGGGCCCTGGCGTCGGTCTTGCCGGCATCTGCTATCGCCGCATCGAGCGACATCTTGCTGCGGCCGCAAAACACGGTGTTCCAGCCATCCCTCAGCAGCGCAGTCGCCACCGCCTTGCCGATGCCCTTGCCGGCACCGGTAACCACTGCGACCCTGTTGCTCGCCATGATGAAGCTCCTCCATGCGCATGACCAATCGCCGGCGGACGATCATTGTAGCGTCAACAATCTAGAGCGCCGACCCAAGCAAAACCAGATCGGCTGCCTTGATTGTAGCGATGGAGCGAAGGGAATCGGCCACAGAAAAAGGGCGGTCATTGGCGACCGCCCAGTTTTTCATCGAACCGTGCTTGGGAGGAGGAGAGCCGATCCGAGTAAGAAAAGGATGCGCCTGCTCGGTTAACAAATCCTTAACGCGAAAACCGGCCTTTTAGCTGCTTTTCACGAGCCTCCCGCAAGAGGCCTACCAGCGTGGGTTGACCTGCGGATTGGCCGAAGCCTCGATCGGTACCTTGACGCTCGACACCGTCGCCTCGACATGGTCGACCAGCGCGTCCGGCAGCTTCAGCCGGCCGGCGAGAAGGTCGAGATAACCGCGCTCGGCGCGCGTGTCGGGATCGATCGCAAGGCGCGAGGCCGTATAGAGTTCGACCTTCTGTGCGTCGGTCTGGGCCGCGGCGACGATCGAATCGAGATCCAGCGGCGCATCGAGCTCGGCCATCAGGAACTGCTCAGCCTCGGAACCAATGCCGGACAGGCTGAGCTTGTCGCCGATCTTCTTGCGCTCGTCGTCGTCGATATGGCCATCAGCCTTGGCGGCAGCGATCATGGCGCGGATCAGGGTCAGCGCGAATTCGGTCTCGCCCTGGGGCGCCTGCGAAGGATGGAAGGAATTGTCGGCCGGCGGCGGCAGAAGCTGCGGCTCGGCTTGTGGGGCGGCAGCAGTCTGCTCGGGGGCATTGCCGGCCTTGTAGTTCTGGTAGGCCTTGTAGGCGAGGCCGCCAATGGCCGCGAGGCCGCCGACCTTCAGCGCCGTGCCCGTGACCTGACGACCGGCACCGGTTCCGAGCAGCACGGCGACCAGCGCGCCTGCGGCGAGCGGATTGTCCTTGGCGAGTTGCGTCGCCTGCCCGGCCTTGTCCCGCACGGTGGAGCCGGTGCCTGGGATCTTGGAGCCGAGGAGATCGTCGAGCAGCTTCTTGGGGTCGAACATGGATGCCTCCGGTTGGGAATGTCGGTCGCCGTGAGGTAGGCGGACGATCGCGACATTACAATGACGCCGGTCAATTTGGCGAGGCAAACCCGATACAGCAGGTCAACTGCCGATGTGGGGGGCGTCGCCGCGTTGTTCTGCCAGCTCTACTTGGCGATGGCGCTCCGCGTAGCGGGCACGGTCCTCGGTAGTGCGGGTATCATGGCAGTGCGGACAGGACACGCCAGCCTCGAACTTGGGCGACAGCAACTCTTCCGGCATGAGCGGATGCCGGCAGGCGCGGCAAAGCTCGGCCTCGCCGACCGCAAGGCCATGCGACACCGAAACGCGCTCGTCGAAGACAAAGCACTCTCCTTGCCACAGGCTCTGCTCCGCAGACACCTCTTCGAGGTATTTGAGGATGCCGCCCTTGAGGTGGAACACCTCGTCGATGCCGAGCGACTTCACATAAGCCGTCGCCTTTTCGCAGCGGATGCCGCCGGTGCAGAACATCGCGACCTTGCGGCCCTCGAGCTCGCTGCGATGGCCCTCGACCCAGCCGGGGAATTCGCGGAAGCTCTTGGTCTGCGGATCGACCGCCCCGGAGAACGTGCCGATCGAAACCTCATAGTCGTTGCGCGTGTCGACGACGATCGTGTCGGGATCGGAAATCAGCGCATTCCAGTCGTGAGGCTCGACATAGGCGCCGACGCTGGCGAGCGGGTCGATGCCCTCGACGCCCATGGTGACGATCTCGCTCTTCAGCCGCACCTTCATGCGGTGGAACGGCATCTCGGTTGCCGCGCTGTACTTGACTTCAAGGCCGGCGAGTTCCGGCATGGCTTCAAGATGCGCGATCAGTTCGGCGATCGCCTCTCCGGTGCCGGCGACCGTGCCGTTGATGCCCTCGCGGGCAAGCAGCAGCGTGCCCTTGATGCCGCGGCCGCAGCAGAAGGCGGCAAGCGGCGCGTGCAGGTCCTCGAAGCGCTCCAGCCGGCAGAAGCGATAGAGGGCGGCGACGCGGAACTGGGATGCGGGTGTGGAAAGATTCATGGCGTGAGCCACTAGCGCTTCGCCTCATTTTTTTCAACGTGCAGCTGAAAGTGGAGCGATTACAGGCAGTTCCTGATTCGGGTCGGGTGTCGCACCGGAGAAAGACGGCCGATTTCCCGGGGTATCTTCTCCACGCCTGCGGAATTCCGGCGACAATGGTTGCGACGAAACGGAGAGTGTCGCGCATGTTCAGCAAGCAAACGGCCGATGAAATCGAGAAGGCGGCGCGCGAATTCGGGCTGGAGCCGGCCGCCCTGCTCGCCATTGCCGAGATCGAGAGCGCCGGCCAGGTCTTCGCCAGGGTCGACGGGCGCAACGAACCGTTGATCCGCTTCGAAGGGCACTATTTCGACCGCAGGCTTTCGGGCGACAAACAGGCAAGGGCGCGCGCGGCAGGCCTTGCCTCGCCGACGACGGGTGCCGTCGCCAACCCGCGCGGCCAGGCGGCGCGCTGGCAGATGCTCGAACAGGCGGCTGACATCGACCACCAGGCCGCCTATGAATCGACGTCGTGGGGCCTCGGGCAGGTGATGGGGTCGCACTGGCTGTGGCTCGGTTTCGACAATGTCGACGGGCTCGTCGCCGAGGCGCGCTCCGGCGCTGCCGGCCAGGCACGGCTGATGGCACGCTACATCGACAAGGCCGGCCTCAAGGAGGCACTCAACGGTCATGACTGGGAAGCGGTCGGACACGGCTATAACGGCCCGGGCTTCCGCAAGAACAGCTACCATACCAAGCTGGCCGATGCCTATCGAAGGCAGATCGACGGCCCAGCCCCCGGCGACCGGACGATGCAGGTCGGCTCGCGCGGCGAGCTGGTCACCGAACTGCAGGAAGCGCTCGTGGCACTTGGCTATCCGGTCGATACAGATGGTATCTATGGCCCGGGCACGGCGTCCGCGGTCAAGAAATTCCAGGCCGAGCAAGGCCTTGCCGTTGATGGCATCGCCGGTGAACGAACCCAAGCCGCGATACGCCGGGCGTTACAGCCTGGAGCAAGCGGGCTGTGGTCGGCATTGAAGTCCTGGCTCGCGGGTGTTTTCGGTCGATCTTAACGCGCCGGAGCGCTATGCAGGCACGCAAGGCGGTCCGGTTTTCCAGCTGACATGCGGGCCGCATCACCATGTCGCTGCAGGCTTCGTGGACTCGTTCTGCACGGTCTGTTAAATCGGTTGAAAAGTAACGATGGAGCGAGTGCCATGACCAGCAAAACCCAGAAACTGCTTGCGCTGCTGGATGGCCAGCCGGTCATTCCGGTACTGAAGATCGAACGTGCGGTCGATGCGGTGCCGCTGGCCCGTGCCCTCGCTCGCGGTGGCCTCAGGGCGATCGAAATCACCCTGCGGACAGACGAAGCGCTGGAATGCATCCGCCGCGTTGCCGCCGAGGTCGAGGACTGCATCGTCGGCGCCGGCACGATCCTCAACGCCCGCCAGTTCGACGAGGCGGTGGCCGCCGGCTCGAAGTTCATCGTCAGCCCCGGCCTGACCCGCGAACTGATCGTGCATGCCGCGACCAGCGATGTGCCGCTCTTGCCGGGCACCATCACTCCCGGCGAAATCATGGCCGCGCGCGAAGCCGGTCTCGACTTCCTGAAATTTTTCCCCGCCGAGCAGGCCGGCGGCGCGCCTTTCCTCAAGGCCCTCGCCTCGCCCATCGCCGACGTCAAGTTCTGCCCCACCGGGGGCATCTCGGCCAAGAACGCCAGGGATTATCTCAGCCTGCCGAACGTCGTCTGCGTCGGCGGCTCGTGGGTCGCCCCCGACGACATGGTCAAGGCAGGCGACTGGGCCGGCATCGAGGCGCTGGCCACCGAAGCAAACAAGCTGCGCAAGAACTGAGGTCTTGCCTTCTGCCCTTGTCGGAGACGGCAATATCTGGCCACCCCAACAAAAAAAGCCGCGCTGGCAGCCAGCGCGGCTTTTTTGTTGTCTTGTTCGTCGATCAGTTGTTCTCGAAACGAGCTACCGACAGGAACTTCACGGCACTGCCGGAGAAGCGATTGGCATCTGCCGCCTGGCTGCCCTGCTGGAAACCGGCCGTGTAGACCTCCTTCGGCGCGGTGCGGACGATGTTGTAGGCAAAGCCCGGCGCCTTGGTATTGGTCGTGACCGTCGTCACCTGCTCGCCGCTGCGCAGGGCCCAGCGCGCGGCGTCGGGCGCTGCGGCAACCACGACGGCCTTGGGCTCGGGCTTGGCTTCCTCGGCAACCGGACGGGCCGATTTGCGGGTGGTCTTGACGCTGCCGCCGATCGCAGCGGCCGGGTCCTGGCCCGCCGAAAGCGAGGCAATGGCGTTCTTCGGCGTCGCAGCCTTGGGCGCGGCAGTGGCCACGGCCTCGGGCTGGTCGAACACGGAGCGCTGCTCCGGCACCGGCGCGAGAGCCGCAACCTCGAACTCGTCGTCGGCCGCTTCTTCGGCTGGAATGTCGTCCGCCGCTGCGAGCGCTGCTTCCACCGTCATGTCCTGCGGACGCGACGAAGGCACCGGTGCATTGCCTGCTACAGCCGGCATGTCATCGCTGGAGGCCAGCGCCATCAGGACATTCTGGTTCTCGGGCGTGAGTTCGGCTGGCGGGTTGTAGTTCGGACGCCGGGTCGGCAGCGGAACATTGGCTGCGATCTGCTGTTCAACTGCGGTCGGCTGCTCGCCTTCGGCCAGCGGCGCCGATGCCGCGCCGAACGGCACGGTCTCTGCGGTCGCCACGCCGATCTCGGCCTGCGGCCGCGGCGCAATGCCCGGAAGCGGCACGCTGCGCGCGGGAAGTGCCGCGAGAATGGTCTCCGGTGCCTCTTCGGCAGGAGCCTCGTCGGCGACCTGCGGCAGTTCGGCCCGCTGCGCATTCTCGGGCGCTACGATCTGGATGCCGGGCAGCGACTTGGCGGCAGGCGCCTCGGCAATTGCCTTGGCCGGCGCCCTCTTGGGCGCAACGGCTGCCACTGCGATTTCGCCTGTATCCTCTTCCTCGTCTGCACCGCCGCCACCAAACAGTGCTGCAAACAGGCCACCGCTCCGCTTTGCCGGCGCCCCAGCGCTGGCAAGGACCATCTCGCCGCTCTTCTTGCGCGACTGATAGGAGGCCAGCGCCTGCTCGAAGCCGGGCAACGGCTTGCCGTCGCTCGGCACGTGCAGCGTCTTGCCGGACGGGAACACGGCGACGAGTTCGCGGCGGCTCATGCGCGGCCAGTGGCGGACATTGCCGACGTCCATGTGAATGAAGGGCGAACCGGAGCGCGGATAGTAGCCGACGCCGCCGGCCTGGACGCGCAGGCCCGAGTCACGCAGCTTCTTCAGCGGCACGCCGGGAATGAAGAAATCCATCGCCTTGCCGAGCATATGCTGGCTTTTTTCGGCAACGCCGCTCGAACGGCTGCGCAGCAGCGAATTGGTCGCCGGCGAACGATAGGCCGACACGACATGGATATAGTCGCGGCCGCCAGCAGAACGATAAGCCTCCCAGACCACGTCGAACAGACGCGGGTCCATTTTGGTCGGCTCGTTGCGGCGCCAGTCGCGCAGGAACTGATTGAGTTTCTTGAGTCCGGCAGCATCGTATCTGCCGTTGCGCTTGAACGTGATCTCAGCCCTTTCACCCGTGTGGGTGTAATAAAGCTTGAGGGTCCGCGTTTCGGCGGAGGCTGTCGCCTGAGAAGCTGTCAGGAAACCAAAAGTCAGCATCGCGGCGGTAAGCCACTTTTGCCAAACATTCGATTTCGAGCGACGCCCTTCGGTGTTCTCGATCCTGTTCAAATCAAAAGGCCCTGTTAGGCTGCCATCTGTCCCCGGATTTGAAGCCCGGACACTGTTACGGATTCGTGTCCGAATATCGATCCTAATGGTTAATCACTGCTTATTGAAGGCCAAATGCGGTAACACCATGGCGATATCCCAGCAAAAGGGAATCTCAGAATTTCATGGTAAACCGCTGGTTTATACGACAAAAATGGCGCTGAACAATTGAGCCTGCGGCCACAATTGGATGCGTCCCGCAAGCGACACGCAAGCTTTAATTCCAGATCGGCGGAGAAAATATCAGGACGCGAGTCGCTCGACGCGCCCGGTTTCCGGATCGATTCCGTATTCCTTGAGCTTGCGGTAGAGCGTCGAGCGGCCGATCCCCAGCCGTCGCGCCACTTCGCTCATCTGGCCGTTGTAGTGCTCGATGGCGAGCCGGATCATCTCGAATTCGACGTCGGCCAGCGGGCGCACATTGCCACGCTCGTCGAGCGCCCGCAGCATGCCGGGACGGGTCCGTTCCGGCGCGGATGACAACGGCGCAGCCGCAACCGCCTTTTCAGCGGATGTGTCCGCAAGCTCCTGCTTCGCCTCGCCGCCGAGGTCGACCACCCCTTCCACCTGGGCGCGGATCTGCGGGAACTCGTCTTCGGTCAGTACGTCGCCTTCGCAAAGCACGCAGGCGCGGAAGACGGCGTTTTCGAGCTGGCGGATGTTGCCCGGCCAGTCATGGGCCTGAAGCAACGCCAGCGCATTTTCCGAAATCATCGGGATCCGGCCATGCGCGCTTGCAGGCGCGACACGGGAAATGAAGTGGCTGACCAGCAGCGGAATGTCTTCGCGGCGGTCGCGCAGCGGCGGCACGAAGATGGGATAGACGTTGAGGCGATAAAACAGATCCTCGCGGAACTTGCCGTCCTTGACCTGCTGCAGGAGGTTGCGGTGCGTCGCCGAGATCAGCCGGATGTCGACCTTGACGGTGGAGCGGCCGCCGACCGGGTCGACCTCGCCTTCCTGCACGGCACGCAAAAGCTTGACCTGTACGTCGAGCGGCAGGTCGCCGATCTCGTCGAGGAAAAGCGTGCCGTTGTTGGCCTCGACGAACTTGCCTGGGTGCTTTTCCGTGGCGCCGGTGAACGAGCCCTTCTCGTGGCCGAACAGGATGCTCTCGACGAGATTATCGGGAATGGCGCCGCAATTGACGGTGACGAAGGGTTTCGAGCGCCGGTCGCCCGATCCCTGGATGGCGCGGGCGACGAGTTCCTTGCCGACGCCGGATTCGCCCTCGATCAGGATCGGGATGTTCGACGCCGACGCCTTCTGCCCCAGCCGGATGACCCGATCCATGGCCGGGCTTCTGGTGATCATGTCGCGGAAGGTAAGCAGCCCGCCGCTGCGGCGCGCCGTGCGCCGGACCGTATTCTCGACCGCTTCCACCTTGAGCGCGTTGGCGATGGCCGCCAGGAGCTTTTCCGGGGACGCCGGCTTGACCACGAAGTCGAAGGCACCGTTGCGCATCGCCGACACCACCGTGTCGATGCCGCCTTGCGCGGTCTGCACGATGACCGGAAGCGTGATGCCGCGCTCGCGCATCGCCTTGAGCACGCCGATTCCGTCCAGCCCGGGCATGGACAGGTCGAGGATGAGCACACCGATCTCGCCGCCGCGCGGCCCGTCGAGCATGCGCAGGGCCGCCTCGCCGCCGTCGACGGCGATCGCGGTGTGGCCGAATTTCGTCACCGCAGCGTCGACGAGGCGACGTTGGACGGGATCGTCATCGACTATGAGAATCGAACCTGCCATGAATGTCCGGAATATGCCCGTAGTTGCTTATTGGATGTGGATCATCCTGGCACAGGGTTCTAAATAAGGTTTCAAAAAAGCCGGTGAACGAATCCCTTAGGATTTGAATCGACTGGCCGAGGGAAGTGAAAAGGAAGACGCAATGCGTTGGAATTCCGGGCAAGAGATGTCAGCCACCGCCTCCGCCAGGGGCGCGGCAGGGTTTGGCGAGTTGCCCGAATGGGATCTCGCCGACCTGTATGCCGCCATGGACGCGCCCGAGCTGGCGCGCGATCTCGAAAAGGCCTCGGTCGATGCGGTGGCTTTTGAGGCCCGCTGGAAAGGCACCCTTGCCATCGAGGCCGAGCGCGGCGCGGCCGGCAAGCTCGGCCAGGCCATGCAGACCTATGAGGCGCTGGAGGAACTGGTCGGGCGCGTTGTCTCCTATGCCGGGCTTGTCTATGCCGGCGACACCTCGGACCCCAAGCGCGCCAAGCTTTACGGCGACGTCCAGGAAAAGATGACCGATGCCAGCGCGCATCTTCTGTTCTTCGCGCTCGAGCTCAACCTCGTCGACGATGCGCTGATCCTCAAGGCGCTCGATGCCGATCCTGAATTCGGCCACTACCGCCCCTGGGTGCTCGACCTCAGGAAGGACAAGCCCTACCAGCTCGAGGACCGCGTCGAGCAGCTGTTCCACGAAAAGTCGATCACCGGGCGCGGCGCCTGGAACCGGCTGTTCGACGAAACGATGACCGACCTGCGCTTCGACATCGGCGGCGAGGAACTGACGCTGGAGCCGGCGCTGAACAAGCTGCAGGACCCCGACGGCGAAGTGCGCAAGGCAGCCTCCGAGGCGCTGGCCGCGACCTTCCGCAAGAACCTGCGGGTCTTCACGCTGATCACCAATACGCTCTCCAAGGACAAGGAGATTTCCGACCGCTGGCGCGGCTTCGAGGACATCGCCGATTCCCGCCACCTCGCCAACCGGGTCGAGCGCGAGGTCGTCGACGCGCTGGCCGCCGCCGTGCGCGAAGCCTATCCGCGCCTGTCGCACCGCTATTACGCGATGAAGGCCAAATGGCTCGGCATGGAGGTGATGAACCACTGGGATCGCAACGCGCCGCTGCCCGAGACGCCCCAGGCGACGATTGGCTGGGACGAGGCCAAGGACACGGTGCTGACCGCCTATCAGAGCTTCTCGCCTGAAATGGCCGAGATCGCTCGCGACTTCTTCGACCGCCGCTGGATCGACGCGCCGGTGCGTCCCGGCAAGGCGCCGGGAGCGTTTGCCCATCCGACGGTACCCTCGGCGCATCCTTACGTGCTGCTCAACTACATGGGCAAGCCGCGCGACGTCATGACCCTCGCCCACGAGCTCGGCCATGGCGTGCACCAGGTGCTGGCCGGCGGCCAGGGCGCGCTGATGGCCTCGACGCCGCTGACGCTGGCCGAGACGGCAAGCGTGTTCGGCGAGATGCTGACCTTCCGCTCGCTGCTCGACCGCACCACCGACAAGCGCGAGCGCAAGGCGATGCTGGCCCAGAAGGTCGAGGACATGATCAACACGGTCGTGCGCCAGATCGCCTTCTACGAGTTCGAACGCAAGGTGCACTCCGAGCGCAAGAACGGCGAACTGACATCCGACCAGCTCGGCCAGTTCTGGCTCGAGGTGCAGGCTGAAAGCCTGGGCCCCGCGATCAAGCTGCGCGAGGGCTACGAGGTGTTCTGGTCCTACATCCCGCACTTCATCCATTCGCCCTTCTACGTTTATGCCTACGCCTTCGGCGATTGCCTGGTGAACTCGCTCTACGCGGTCTACCAGAATGCCGAACGCGGCTTTCAGGACAAGTATTTCGAGATGCTGCGCGCCGGCGGCACCAAGCATCATTCCGAACTCCTGAAGCCGTTCGGGCTCGACGCCACCGATCCCGCCTTCTGGCAGAAGGGGCTTGCCGTGATCAGCAACCTCATCGACGAACTGGAAGCGCTGGACTGAGCCCGGTTCTATCGCAAGCACGCTGACATCATGACTGGTCCCACATCCCCATTCGTCCTGTTCAGGGACGACCCCGCCGGTCGCGAGGTGCTGTTTGAAGCACCCCGCGAGATCATCGTCGCGCATGATGCGACGGATTTCTTCCCGGCCTTGCAGGCAGCCCAGAAGGCACATGAACAGGGCAAATGGCTTGCCGGCTATTTCTCCTACGAGGCCGGTTATCTGCTCGAGCCGAAGCTCAGGCCGCTGCTTCCCGAGGGACGGCGCACGCCGCTGGTCTGCCTCGGCGTGTTCGACCAGCCGTCGGACCGGGACCGCCCCCCATCGCGCGAGCCCGCAACCAACGGGCCGATCTTCGATGCGCGGGCGACGTGGTCGCAGGCCGACTACGAGCGCCGGTTCAAGACGCTGCACCAGCATTTGCGCCAGGGCGACTGCTACCAGGCCAACCTGACCTTTCCCGTGCATGCCCAATGGTCCGGCGAAGCGCTCGACGCCTTCGACGCGCTGATCGCCCGTCAGCCGGTGAAATACGGTTCGCTGGTGTCGCTCGGCGGCCCGGTCGTGCTGTCGCGTTCGCCCGAACTGTTCTTCGACATCGACAGCGTGGGCTGGATCGAGACACACCCGATGAAGGGCACCGCTCCGCGCGGCAAGACGCCGGAGGAGGACGCAGCCCTCAGGGAATTCCTGCGCAACGACGAAAAGAACCAGGCGGAAAACCGCATGATCGTCGATCTGCTGCGCAACGACATCTCGCTGATCAGCGAGGTCGGCACGCTCGACGTGCCCGAGCTTTTCCGCATCGAGAGCTATCCGACGGTGCACCAGATGGTCAGCCGCGTGCGCGCCAGGCTGTTGCCCGGACTGACCATCGAGCAGGTCTTTGCCGCCCTCTTCCCCTGCGGCTCGATCACCGGCGCCCCCAAGATCCGGGCGATGGAGATCCTGCGTGACCTCGAAGGCACCCCGCGCGACGTCTATTGCGGCGCCATCGGCTGGATCGCCCCGGGCGGCACCATGCGCTTCAACGTCGCGATCCGCACCATCACGCTCTTTCCCGACGGCGAGGCAGTCTACAATGTCGGCGGCGGCGTCGTCTTCGATTCGACTGCGGAAGCGGAGTATGCCGAATGTCTTCTGAAAGCGCGTTTCGCCACGGGCACGGTGCCGGCTTCGAGCTGATCGAGACCATGCGCTGGGAGCCGCAAAGCGGTTTGCTGCGCGGCGGCCGACATCTGGCACGGCTCAAGGCGTCAGCCGAGGCGCTCGGGTTCGGGTTCGACAGGGCGGCGATCGAGCAGGCTTTGGCGCAGGCTGCAGGCGGCGACATGCCGCTCAGGGTCCGGCTTGCTCTCGCTCCGGACGGTAGCCCCGAAGTAACAAGCCAATCGTTCGTGCCGCTGGCATCGGATGCCGTCTGGACGCTGCGTATCGCGGCCACGAGGCTCGATTCCTCGAACAACTTGCTTCGCCACAAGACGACGCGCCGCGAGGCTTACGACCGCGCCCGCGCCGAATTGCCGCGCGAGGCTGCCGACGAGGTGATCCTGCTCAACGAGGCAAGCGAGGTCTGCGAAGGCACCATCACCAACATCTTCGTCGACATGGGCGACGGCGGCCCGGTGAAGACGCCACCCCTCGCCTGCGGCCTGCTCGCGGGCGTGCTGCGCGGGGAGTTGATCGACAAGGGCAAGGCTGTGGAGGCGGCGCTGACGGCTGAAGACCTTCGCCACGCAGCGCAAATCTGGGTCGGCAACTCGTTGCGTGGGCTGATTGCGGCAAGGCTAGTCCAATGACGCGACATTATCGGCAAACCGGGCGCAGGCTAAGTCACAGCACATCAGCCCAGTCCGACAAATCGCCATGACCGACCCCACCCACACGCCCTATGACGGCAGCTCGAAACCCTTCGCCATCGGTCTCAAGCAGGCGGAGCCGCGCGACTGGATCGAGCTCGACGGCCATCTCGAAGCTTATCTGGCCGAGAAGGACCGGCTCTACGCCGAGATCCCGGACAAGGTGTTCGTCGCCGAGCCCGGCACGAAGCAGTCTCAAAGGGAAGTGCTGGACCTCCTGGTTGCGCATCTGACCGAGCGCTTTCCCGAGACCTACAGTCTTGAGGGCGGCCTCTGTACCATCGCCGGCACGGGCCGAAGCGTCGAGGTCGAAAACCCTGGTGACAGCCCGCTGGTCGCCGCCTCGAAGCTCATCCAGGAAGACCTGATCCTGATGCGGCGCGGCGACGATGGCTGGCGGCTCGCCGCGGGTTCTCTGTGCTTTCCCTCGTCGTGGAGGCTGACGGAAAAATTCGGCCAGCCGATCGACAAGATACATGGCCCCGTGCCCGATTTCGGGCCGGGCACACGCATGGCCGAGCTGATCGCGCGCATGTTCGACAAGCTTGCCGTGCTGGTGGAACGTTTCAACTGGTCGATCCAGGCAGATGGCTCGCTCTATCACCCGCTTTCCGACCGCCAGCGTCTCGCCCGCTCGGCCGAGACGGAATCGACGTTTCCCGGCGCCGATGTCGCCGCTCACGCCTTCATCCGCGTCGAGCGGCAGACCTTGCGCAAGCTGTCGGTCTCGGGCGACATCCTGTTCACCATCCGCATCCATCTCGACCCGCTGGCAGTGCTTGCCCGCCACGAGGACAGCCCCCGGCTGGCCGCCTCATTCGCCGATCAGCTGATGAACCTCGACCGCCAACAGCTCGACTACAAGGGCTTGGCCGCCGACCGCGACAGGCTCGTCGGCTTTCTCTCCGAGATGAAAAAAGCCGGCTAATAGCGGCATAACGTCCGGCTCCTACAGCATCTGGGGCCGGGGGATTCGCTTTATTGTGACAAGCATGTATGGTTTAGCCGTTGAAGCCGGGTCAATCGGGGCCCGGCTCTTTTAGTGTGAGAAGGAGTGCCATAAAAAATGGCGAATGAAAAATGGCCCGTTTATGGTGAGATTACTGGCCCTGTTGTGATGATCGGCTTCGGCTCGATCGGTCGCGGAACGCTCCCCCTCATCGAACGCCATTTCAAGTTCGACAAGTCGCGCATGGTGATCATCGATCCCAGCGACGAAAACCGTAAGCTCGCGGATGAGCGCGGCATCAAATTCATCCAGGAGGCGGTAACCAAGGACAATTACAAGGAGCTTTTGACGCCCCTGCTGACCAATGGCGGCGGCCAGGGCTTCTGCGTCAACCTGTCGGTCGACACCGGCTCGGTGGACCTCATGCATCTCTGCCGCAAGCTTGGCGTGCTCTATGTCGACACCGTCATCGAGCCATGGCTCGGCTTCTACTTCGACAACAACGCCGGCAATGACGAACGCACCAACTATGCGCTACGCGAGACGCTTCTGGCAGAACGGCGCAAGCATCCCGGCGGCACGACTGCGGTCTCTACCTGCGGCGCCAACCCGGGCATGGTCTCGTGGTTCGTCAAGCAGGCGCTGGTCAACCTCTCCAAGGACCTCGGCATCGAATTCGAGGAGCCGGCGCAGCACGACCGCGAAGGATGGGCCGCGCTGATGAAGAAGGCCGGCGTCAAGGGCATCCACATCGCCGAGCGCGACACCCAGCGCACCAAGGACCCCAAGCCGATGAACGTGTTCTGGAACACCTGGTCGGTCGAGGGCTTCATCTCCGAAGGCCTGCAGCCGTCCGAACTCGGCTGGGGCACGCACGAGAAGTGGAAGCCCAAGAATGCCAAGAAGTTCAAGCATGGCAACAAGGGCGCGATCTATCTCGAACAGCCAGGCGCCAACACTCGCGTCCGCACCTGGTGCCCGACGCCGGGCGCGCAATACGGCTTCCTTGTCACCCACAACGAGGCGATCTCGATCTCCGACTTCTTCACCGTGCGTTCGAAGAAGGGCAAGGTGACCTACCGGCCGACCTGCCACTACGCCTATCATCCCTGCAACGACGCGGTGTTGTCGATGCACGAGATGTTCGGCGCCGCCGGCAAGCCGCAGCCTGTCCACCACGTCCTCGACGAGGACGAACTGGTCGACGGCATCGACGAGCTCGGCGTGCTGCTCTACGGCCACGACAAGAATGCCTACTGGTTCGGCTCGCAGCTGTCGCTGGAGCAGGCACGCAAGCTCGCGCCCTACCAGAACGCGACCGGCCTGCAGGTCTCGTCGGCGGTGCTCGCCGGCATGGTCTGGGCGTTCGAGAACCCCGAAGCCGGCATCGTCGAGGCCGACGAAACCGACTACAGGCGCTGCCTTGAAGTGCAGCTGCCCTATCTCGGACCGGTCAAGGGCTACTACACCGACTGGACGCCGCTCGAAGGCCGCCCCGGCCTGTTCGAGGAGGATCTCGACAAGGACGATCCCTGGCAGTTCCGCAACGTGCTGGTCCGGTAAGGAATACGGGAATAGGGCGGTAAGGGAATAAGGCAGTAGGGCACCAAGGAACCTGCTGGCATATTCTCCTACTGCCTTACTCGCTACCGCCCTGCCCTTGCCTTCATCGCCAAATCGGGCGATTGAAGTCAGGCGGACTGAGGAGAGGATTACTTGATGACGACTTCGCGCAAAATTGCTTCGGCCGGAGTGCTTGCCCTGCTTGCGGCCGCGATTGCCGGCTGTTCGACCAGCGGCGGCGGTTCGGGCGGGGGCTCCAGGCCAGCGCCGTCCGGCGTGGAAGGCGCATGGCTGGACGCCAAGGGCACCGGTCTTTCGACCTTCGCCAGCGGCGCATTCCAGACGGTCGCCACCGACACCGGCCAGAAGCTTTCCGATGGCACCTACATCCTGACCGGCGCCAACTCGGTGCAGATCAACGGCACCTCGCTGATCCGCCAGTCGCCGATCAGCTTCAACTGCCTGCTGATCTCGGCCAACCAGCTCAACTGCACCAGCTCTGCCGGCCAGCAGTTCACCCTGACCAGGCGCTCGGCCTGATTCAGACGTTGCGCCCGCCAAGGTGGGCGCAACGCTTTTCCCGAAGCTCCGGCTCACCAAAGCCCCGCGGCAGTTCATCGGCTAGCGATGTCAATTGGCAAGTCAGTTGAGCCGGCTTGCAGCCTTCGATTCTCCCTTGCATCCGAAAAATCGGAATGTGAACATGGCGCCAAGGAATGTGTAACATTCCGGTCAAGCGAAGACGCTAAACGTCTCGCGGGGGTCATTCGGGAGATTTCAACATGAAGAGATTGGCTGCCATTGCGGCTTTGTCGGCTTCGGCGTTCGGTTATTCCGCCGCACCGTCATTTGCCGACTACACGTTGACCATTCTGCACATCAATGACTGGCACAGCCGCATTGAGAGCAACAACAAGTTTGAATCGACCTGCTCGACCGAGGAAGAGGGTAAGGGCGAGTGCATCGGCGGCGCAGCGCGCCTGGTGACGGCGATTGCCGACCAGCGCAAGAAGCTCGAAGGCCAGAACGTCCTGCTGCTCAACGGCGGCGACAATTTCCAGGGCTCGCTATTCTACACCACCTACAAGGGTGCGGCAGAGGCCGAATTCCTGAACCAGATGAAGTTCGACGCCATGACCGTCGGCAACCACGAGTTCGACGACGGCGAAGAGGCGCTGGTGCCGTTCCTGGAAAAGATCCAGTTCCCGGTGCTCTCCGCCAACGTGCATCCCAATGCGCAGTCCAAGGTCGGTGATCGCATCAAGCCGTCGCTGGTGCTCGAAGTCGGCGGCCAGAAGATCGGCATCGTCGGCGCCGTCACTAACGATACGCCCGAAGTCGCCTCTCCCGGCCCCAACATCGCCATCGAGGACGACGTCAAGAACATCACCGCCGAAGTCGAGAAATTGAAGGCCGAGGGCGTCAACAAGATCATCGCGCTGACCCATGTCGGCTATCCCCGTGACAAGGGGATGATCGCCAAGATTCCCGGCGTCGACGTGGTCGTCGGCGGCCACTCGCACTCGCTGCTGTCGAACACCGACGCCAAGGCCGAAGGGCCCTACCCGACGATGATCGACAACCCCGAGGGCTACAAGGTTCCGGTCACCCAGGCCGCCTCCTACTCGAAATACCTCGGCGAGTTCACCGTCACCTTCGACGACAACGGTGTCGTCAAGGAAGCCAAGGGCGACCCGATCTATCTCGACAACTCGATCAAGCCCGACGAGGCCGTGCTTGCCCGCATCAAGGAGCTCGGCGCACCTATCGAGGAGCTCAAGAACAAGGAGGTCGCCGAGACCACCGCGATGATCGACGGCAGCCGCGAAAGCTGCCGCGCCCGCGAATGCGAGATGGGCAACCTGATCTCCGACGCCATCCTCGACCGGGTCAAGGACCAGGGCGTCACCATCGTCTTCCAGAACGGCGGCGGCATCCGCGCCTCCATCGACCAGGGCGTTGTCACCATGGGCGAAGTGCTGACCGTGCTGCCGTTCCAGAACACGCTCGCCACCTTCCAGCTCTCCGGCAAGGACATCGTCGCCTCGCTCGAGGCCGGCGTCAGCGAAATCGAGGAAGGCAAGGGCAAGTTCCCGCAGGTCGCCGGCCTGAAATACTCCTTCGACAAGTCGGTTGCGGCCAATGCCGGCCGCATCAAGTCGGTCGAGGTGATGGACGGGGGCGCCTGGAAGCCGATCGACGAAGCCAAGGTCTACATGGTTGCCACCAACAACTACGTCCGCCAGGGCGGCGACGGCTACAAGCTGTTCGCCGACAACGGCGCCAACGCCTATGACTACGGTCCGAGCCTGGAGCAGGTAGTCGCCGACTATCTCGCCAAGAACCGGCCCTTCACGCCCAAGCTCGACGGCCGCATCACCGAGATCGCGGCGACGGTCGCCGCAGCACCCGCCCCCGCCGAACCGGCAAAGCCGGCCGAACCTGCCCCTGCGGCAGCCGAGCCGGCCAAGCCCGCCGACGCCGCAGCGGCACCGGCGGCGACAGCACCCGCAGCGGCGGAACCGGCAGCCGGCGCCGCAGGTGGCAAGACGCACACCATCGCCGCCGGCGACACTTTCTGGGATCTCGCCAAGACCTATCTCGGCGACCCCACCAAGTGGCAGGCGATCGCCGACGCCAATCCCGATACCCGGGCCAAGGATCTGCACATCGGCGGAACGCTTTCGATCCCGTCGACGAACTGATAGGGCTGACCTGTCCCAACAAGCCCGCCCGGCAAACCGGGCGGGCTTCGCTTTTGGAGATTGGCGAATAGGGAATAGTGAGTAGCGAATAGTCGGGCAGTACCCTTGGGCGCGCACGAGCCTGTTGGCTCACCCCCCCCTCTATTCCCTACTCACTATTCTCTAATCGCTCCTTTGCCGGGTGCGGCCAGACGCGACATTGAACAGCGGCACCATTCAACTAGGTATCCCGCATAACGGAGACACCGAATGAACCTGACCACGACCATCGACGAAAAATCAGCCAAGGCGCCCGGCCCGTTCCCCAACGGCCACCCGTCGGTGCTCAAGCGCAAGGTCGGCGTCCTCCTGGTCAACCTCGGTACCCCCGACGGCACCGACAAGAAGTCGATGTGGCGCTATCTCCGCGAGTTCCTGTCCGATCCGCGCGTCATCGAGATGCCCAAGGTTCTGTGGTACCCGATCCTCTACGGCATCGTGCTCAACACGAGGCCGAAGAAATCGGGCGAGAACTACAAGAAAATCTGGAACACCGAACGCGACGAATCTCCGCTGCGCACCTACACCCGCGCCCAGGCGGAAAAGCTCTCCGAAGCCCTGCGCGACCTGCCCGACGTCGTCGTCGACTGGGGCATGCGCTACGGCAGCCCCTCGACGGAGAGCGCGGTCAACAAGCTGATCGCCCAGGGCTGCGACCGCATCGTCATGTTCCCGCTCTATCCGCAATTCTCGGCGACGACGACCGCGACCGCCAGCGACCAGTTGTTCCGAGCGCTGATGAAAATCCGCGCCATGCCGTCGGTGCGCACCGTACCTGCCTACTACGACGAGCCGGTCTATATCGAGGCGCTGGCGCGCTCGATCGAACAGCATCTTGCTTCGCTCGACTTCGAGCCGGAGGTGATCCTCGCCTCCTACCACGGCATCCCGAAGCCGTATTTCGAGCGCGGCGACCCCTATCACTGCCATTGCGTGAAGACGACGCGGCTGCTGCGCGAACGCCTCGGCATGAGCGACAAGAAGCTGATGACCACCTTCCAGTCGCGCTTCGGCGCGCAGGAATGGCTGCAGCCTTACACCGACAAGACGGTCGAGCGGCTGGCCAAGGAAGGCGTGAAGTCGATCGCCATCGTCAATCCAGGCTTCTCGTCCGATTGCATCGAGACGCTGGAGGAGATCGCCGGCGAAAACGCCGAGATCTTCCACCATACCGGCGGCAAGAACTTCTCCCACATCCCCTGCCTCAACGACAGCGCCGAAGGCATGGCGGTGATCGAGGCGATCACCCGGCGCGAACTGTCGGGCTGGGTCTGACAGCAAAGGGCGGAACCTCCACCGGCGCGCGGCGTTGAACGCGGGCCAGGGGAGACCCGCCACTCGTGACCCGCAAGCTCGACCTCAGGACCGGACGGCCCGTCTGGTACGCCTACCGCGCGCCGACGGTTGCGACCGGCAGGCTCGTCCGCGACATCAAGGCGGACGTCGCCATTGTCGGCATGGGCATCAGCGGCGCCATGGTGGCGGAAGCGCTGACGGATGCCGGCATGTCCGTGGTCTGCATCGACCGCCGCGGCCCGCTGCTGGGCTCGACCTCGGCAACCACGGCGCTGGTGCAATATGAGATCGACCAGCCGCTCTCCAAGCTTGCGCAACGCATCGGCAAGGACCGCGCCGAGCGCGCCTGGCGGCGATCCCGGCTAGCGGTGATGAACCTCAAGGCGCGCATCGACGAACTCGGCATCAACTGCAACGTCGAGACCAGGCAATCGCTCTACCTTGCCGGCGACGTGCTCGATGCGGACAGCTTGCGCATCGAGGCGGCTGCGCGCCGGCTTGCCGGCATCCATGCGACCTATCTGCCCAAGGCTGAACTGCGCGAACGGTTCGGCATCGCGCGCGACGGCGCGATCCTGAGCCATGGCAATCTGGCGCTCGACCCGCGCAAGTTGACCGCAGGCCTGCTGTTGACGGCACGCCAGCGCAAGGCGCGCTTCTACGCACCGGCCGAGGCCACCGGCATTGCCACCAGCCGCGACGAGGTGACGGTCACCACCGGAGACGGCCCGACGATCACCGCAAACCATGCGGTACTCGCCACTGGCTACGAACTCGTCGCTGGCTTCCAGGCGGGGACCGATCACCAGATCATCTCGACCTGGGCCATCGCCACGCGGCCACAGAAACGCGCGCTCTGGCCGGGCGCCGCCTTCATCTGGGAAGCGTCCGATCCGTACCTCTATCTGCGCGCGACGTCCGACGGCCGGGTCATCTGCGGCGGCGAGGACGAGGAGTTCACCGACGAGGCGCGTCGCGATGCGCTGATCGCCGAGAAATCGGATCGCATCGCCGCCAAATTGAAGCGGCTCCTGCCCCAACTCGACACCTCGCCGGAATTCACCTGGACCGGTTCGTTCGGCACCACCGCGACAGGTCTACCCTATATCGGGACACTTCCCCGGCAGCCGCGCATCCACGCCGTGATGGGCTATGGCGGCAATGGCATCACCTATTCGCGCATTGCCGCCGAGATCGTCAGCGCCGCCCTGTGCGGCAACGAAGATACCGACGCCGGCCTGTTCGGCTTCCGGCGCTGAGCCGGGCAGCATTTAGCTGTTCCCTTGTTGTAACGCCGCCGAAACGCCCTTAAGTCTTTTTGCGCATGCGGCGCGACTTGTGAATCGCGCGCTCAACTTGCGGGGGTGTTTCGAATGGACTTCAGCGGCTTCGACGTGGTCATTCCGGTCCTTGTCGTACTGGTTCTGTTGCTGCTGTTTGCCGGCATCAAGACCGTCCCGCAAGGTTACAATTACACGGTCGAGCGCTTCGGCCGCTACACCAAGACGCTGACGCCCGGCCTCAACCTGATCATCCCCTTCATCGACCGCATCGGCGCCAAGATGAACATGATGGAGCAGGTTCTCGACGTGCCGACGCAAGAGATCATCACCAAGGACAACGCGATGGTCGCCGTCGACGGGGTCGCCTTCTATCAGGTGCTCAGCGCTCCGCAGGCCGCCTATCAGGTGGCCGGCCTGCAGAACGCCATCCTCAACCTGACGATGACCAACATCCGCACCGTGATGGGCTCGATGGACCTCGACGAGCTTTTGTCGAACCGCGACGCCATCAACGAGCGGCTGCTGCGTGTCGTCGACGAAGCGGCGCACCCCTGGGGCATCAAGATCACCCGCGTCGAGATCAAGGACATCAACCCACCGGCGAACCTCATCGAGTCGATGGGCCGACAGATGATGGCGGAACGCAACAAGCGCGCCCAGATCCTCGAAGCCGAGGGCATGAAGCAGGCGCAGGTGCTGGAAGCCGAGGGCCGCAAGGAAGCCGCCTTCCGCGACGCCGAGGCCCGCGAGCGCGCCGCGGAAGCCGAAGCCCGCGCCACCCAGGTGGTGTCGGAAGCCATTGCCAAGGGCGACGTCCAGGCGATCAACTACTTCGTCGCCCAGAAATACACCGAGGCGCTGGCCAAGATCGGTTCGGCATCGAACAGCAAGGTGGTGTTGATGCCTATGGAGGCATCGTCGCTGATCGGCACGCTCGGCGGCATCGGCGAGATCGCCAAGGAGGTGTTCCGCGACGGCGGCACTGCCGGGGCGCAACGCCAGGCCTCGCGCACGCCCAGGATTCCGCCCGAGCAGAACTGAGCCGGCAAGCCGGGCCTGGGTGAATTGAGGAACCGCACATGATCGCAAGCATCGTTGCCGAACTCGGTCCCTGGAACTGGATGCTGCTCGGCTTCATCCTGCTGTGCCTGGAGATTTTCGCGCCGGGCGTGTTCCTGCTGTGGATCGGCATTGCCGCGCTGATCGTCGGATCGGCCTCGCTGCTGCTCTGGGATGTGGCGTTCTGGAGCTGGCAGGTCCAGGTCCTGGTCTTCCTCGTGCTCGCCCTCGCCTCTGCCTACATCGGCAAGAAGATCGTCCGCGACCGCGAAGACCCCTCCGACCAGCCGCTGCTCAATCGGCGCGGCGCCCAGATGATCGGCCGCACCGCGACATTGACCGAGCCGATCAAGGAAGGGCGCGGCCGCATCAAGCTCGGCGACACGATGTGGCGAGTGTCAGGCCCCGACCTGCCCGTGGGCACGCAGGTGCGCGTCACCGCTGCCGCCGACACCGACCTGGAGCTTGTCGTCGAGCCTGTGTGAGCGCTGGCGCGGCTCAGGCCGCGCCGATCCTCAGAAGATCGTGGAAGTGGACGATGCCGACAGGCTTGTCGCCTTCGACCACGGGGATGGCGCTGATGTTGTGCTCGTTGAGCATCGCCGTCGCCGTGCCCGCCAGCATCTGTGGCGGCACCGTCTTCGGCTGCCGGGTCATGATGTCCTCTACATTGGTCTCGGCGAGATTGCGGTCGAGATTGCGCGCCAGGTCGCCATCGGTGACGATACCGGCAAGCCTGCCCTGCTCGTCGACGACGACGACGCAGCCGAAACGCTTCTTGGACAGCGTCTTCACCGCCTCGGGCATCTTGGTGCCGATCGCGACGATCGGCATTTCGTCACCCTTATGCATCAAGTCGCCGACCGGCATCAGGCTCGCACCGAGCTGGCCACCGGGATGGAAGGTGCGGAAATGGTCGGCGGTGAAGCCGCGTGCCTCAAGCAGTGCCACTGCCAGCGCATCGCCGACGACGAGCTGGAGCAGCGTCGAGGTGGTGGGCGCAAGCCCGTGGGGGCAGGCTTCCGGCGTGCGCGGCAGCGACAGCACCACATCCGCCTGGCGCGCCAGTGCCGACGTGTCGCCGGCAGTGATAGCAATCAGCGGGATCGAGAACCGCCGGGAATAGCCGACGATGCCCTTGAGTTCCGCCGTCTCGCCCGACCAGGAGATGGCGACGATGGCGTCGTCCTTGGTGATCATGCCGAGATCGCCATGGATGGCTTCGGAAGGATGGACGAAATAGGCTGGAGTTCCGGTGGATGCCAAGGTTGCGGCCACCTTGGAGCCGATATGGCCGCTCTTGCCGACGCCGGTGATGATGGCGCGGCCGTTCAACTGGCCGAGGATCGACACGGCCCGGGCGAAGGGCTCCGCCAGCGGCCCTTCGAGCGCGGCCGCAAGCGCGGCGATGCCGACCTGCTCGGTGGCGACGGTGCGGAGCGCGGAGGCGATCGACGCCTGCCGGTCCGGCTCTTTTTTCAGCGATCCAGCGTGCATGGCGCATGCGTTAGCGCGTCGCACGGCCCCTGTCCACGATTATCCGCCCTGCGGGGCGTCCTGCGGCGGCAGCCGGAAACGCTCCGTTAACCATGGCGATTTACCAGTTGGTAAGTGCGGCGCTCATGCGTCGGCGAAGCAGTGGTGAAGATGGCGCAGGTCAGGCCAGGGCAAAACAGGCGGATGAGCGGTGCGGGATTGCGTTTCTTGCTGGCAACGGCAAGCGCGGCAACCCTGCTTTGCGCCCTGCCGGTGCATGCCCAGGAAGCAGGTCTGCGGGGCGCCATCAGCGAGGGCGACACCGCCGGCCTGTTGCGCACGCGACCGGCCCAGCAGGCCATGCCCGAAGTCCAGGACCAGGCCGCCACCTACCAGCCCATCAGTCCGGGCGCCTTGCCCGAGCAGAACGATCCGACGATCTCGGACGAACTGTTCAGCGAGCCGCCAAACGCAGATGCGGCCGCTACCGGCGCAAGATCTTCCATTCGTCCGCCGACGACCGCGCTCCAGCGCGCCAGGGAAGCGCGGGAAAGACGTGGCACTCCCTCAAGGGCAGCTGCTGCGACGGCGGCCGCGCCCGAGCAGGAAGAGGAACTGACCACCGGCGCGGTGCGGCAGGGAACCGTCGATTCGCTGACCGAGGAAGAAAACGGCCCGGAATCGGAACGCCAGGGAGCGATCGAGGGCCGCAGGCCGGTGCCGGACGAAAATCCGTTCGAGCCGACCGGCATCCGCTTCGGCACCTTCGTGCTCAAGCCGAGTCTCGAACAGGGCGTCACCGCCACCTCCAATGCCGATTCGAGTTCGGACGGCAAGTCGGCAGTGCTGTCGGAAACCACGCTGCGCCTGAACGCGGCCTCGGACTGGGACAACCACTCGGCGACCATCGACGCCTACGGCATTTTCCGCAGGTCGATTTCGGGCCAGGAGGTCAAGGACACCGAAGCCGGCATCGACGGCCGCCTGCAGCTCGACTTCGCCGACGACATCCGCGCCATAGCCTCCCTCGGCTACGACATCCGCCCGGAATCTGCGAGTTCGCCGATAGTGATCGTCGACACCGCCTCGCGCCCGGTGCGCCACACCATCGACGGCAGCGTCGGCCTGGAGAAGGACGTCGGCAAATTCCGCTTCGCCGTGACAGGCGAAGCCACCAGGGAAAGCTACGGCGACGCCGAATTGTCGGACGGCACCACGCTTTCGCAGGAAGACAGGAACTCCACGCTCTATGCCGGCCGCTTCCGCGCCGGTTATGAGATATCGCCGGCGCTGACGCCCTTCGGCGAAATCGAATATGGCCGCCGCGTCCACGACCTCCGGTTCGACACCGCCGGCTTCGAGCGCTCCTCGAACCGGATCGGCGCCCGTGCCGGCGTCGAACTCGACATGGGCGAAAAATTCGGCGGCGAGATTTCCGCTGGCTGGCTCTCCGAGGATTTCGACGATGACCGGCTGGAAACCATCTCGGCGGCGACGATCGCCGCGGATCTCCGCTGGTCGCCGATGCGCGGCACCATCGTCGCGCTCAACGGAACCACCCTGGTCGAAGGCTCGACGACACCGGGCGAAAGCGGCTCGGTGCTCTATTCCGGTCGCCTCAGCGTCGAACGCCAGATCCGCGCCAACCTCACCGGCTTTGCCGCAGCCGGCATGGGCTGGCGAGACTATGCCGGCAGGGACGACCATGAACTGAGGCTGAGCGCCGAGGCGGGCCTGACCTGGTGGCTCAACCGCTATGCCGGCCTCACCGGTAGGCTACGCCACGAAACCTTCGACAGCACCTTGTCCGGCCGCGACAGCAAGACCAACAGCGTCTTCGTCGGGCTGAGGGTGCAGCGATAGGAGCTGCGCGTCTCTGGCGGGATGCAACCCAAAATCCTCATGGTGAGCCTGTCGAACAACAGGTTTGGGTAGCCAACAGCGATATGACGTGCGTCGACCCAAAGCGGACCTGACGCATCGGCGCAGTCCGTCTCGAGGTCAAGCAGGAACGTACGTCAACCTGATCACGTCCTCGCCAATTGGATCGCTGGCCACAAGGCGGAGCCGGGGCCGCGGGCCGGCGAAGAATGGCTTGCCGCGACCGAGCACAACGGGGTGGAGGTAGATGCGATACTCATCAACAAGACCAAGGTCGGTTAGGCTTCGTGCCAAGTCTGGTCCGCCAACTTGAATCTCCCCGTCGAGTTGAGCCTTGAGCCCGCGTATCGTCGCCTCGATGTCATTGTCGACAAGCGTGGCGTTGGGGCCGACTGACTTCAAAGAGCGCGACACGACCCACTTCGGCTGGCGCCGCCAGGCAGCCGCAAAGTCGCGCCTCGCCGCGTCCCACTCGGGATGATCCTCGTCCCAATAGCGCATGACCTCGTACAAATGGCGACCGTACACGCTACCCACCTGGTCGCGCGCCTGCTCGATGAAGTGATGGAAAAGCGTTGGGCTTGGCCCAAACGCCATGTAGTCGACGTAGCCGTCCAAGGACTGGTTCATTCCAAAAACGAGCTTCGCCATGATGCAAATCCTCCGCCCCAGCTCTTTTAGAATAGCTTGAACCGACGGTGCGTTGAAGCGGGCGGTCACTCTACGCGCACTCGCCAAAGGGAATCCCATGCGGACTCTTGCGAAAGCACTTCCTGCAATCCGACATTCCGACCTCGCCAGCCAGGAACGAGCAGAGTGTGTCGGCAATCCATGCCGCGACGCGAAAGAAGCCAGAAGCGGTTGAGAGGGGGCACCGAAGTCCTCCGTCACCAGCAACGTCAAGCCGCGGTTCGACCAGCGCACAGGCCAGTGACGGCTTCTTTCAATCCGTCCTCGCCATCGCCGCCAAAAAGCTCGCTCATCACGAGATCGGCAAGCGGCAGCCGGCTGCCCCAGCCATGCCGTTCGAGATCGGGCCGCAGCGCAAACTCGCTGACCCGGCCAACACAGAGATAGGCGACGGGCACGACATGTTCGGGAATGGCTAGCACCTGCTTCAGCGCCTCGCGGTCGATGATGCTGACCCAGCCGACACCGACGCCTTCGGCTCGCGCCGCCAGCCAGAAATTCTGCACCGCGCAGACGGTGCTGTAGAGGTCCATCTCGGGATTGTGCCATCGCCCCAGCGGCGAGTTCTGCGAGCGGCTGCGGTCGCAGGTGACCACGAGATTGAGCGGGCTCTCGCAGATGCCATCGAGCTTGAGCTTGCGGTACAGCGCCTTCCGCTCCTCGGCGATATGGGGCAGTTCCTGCTGGCGTGCGGCCAGGAACAGGTCGCGGACCTTCTGCCTGCGCTGAAGATCGCGGATGACAATGAAGTTCCACGGCTGCATGAAACCCACCGACGGCGCGTGATGGGCTGCCATCAGCAGGCGCGCCAGTACTTCGTCGTCGAGCGGGTCGGGCAGGAAATGGCTGCGCACGTCGCGCCTCGTGAAGATGGCGCGGTAGACGGCATCCTGCGCTGCCGTGTCGAAACAGCCTGAACTGGCATGGGTATGGTCGGCCGGCATCGCGTGTCCCCTGGCGAGCAATCGGTTTCCGCCGCTTGACCATGCGGTGGACGATTTCTGCCGGGCCGGTCTTCTGGCTCGAGTTCAACCCGCCTTCGGCGCCTTCCCGTTCAACGAACAGTGGCTTTTGCCGATGCGGTCCCTCTTACAGCGTTGGGCACGCCACGGATTTTCACCGTGTTCCCGATTCTCCCGCATCGCTGCGGGCACCTGGCAGGAGATGTCTACACGGCACTGACGCCGATGGCCATCGCCCCGCGCGTCCAAACCTGGCGCACGGGCGACATCTGAAGCGAAGTCAGCGACCCGGCTTCATCTCGTTGAGCAGGCCCTCGATGACACCCGCCATGCGCTCGTTGATATCCGTGCGCGACAGCGCAAAGGCGACGTTGGCCTCGACGAATCCTTCCGGTGAGCCGCAATCGAAGGTGCGGCCACGATAGTGGTAGCCGTAGAAAGACTGCTGCTTCTCGAGCTTGAGCATCGCATCGGTAAGCTGGATCTCGTCGCCGGCGCCGCGCTCCTGCTTGGCCAGGATGTCGAAGATCTCCGGCTGCAGGATGTAACGGCCGTTGATGAAGAGGTTCGAAGGCGCCGTCCCCTGCTTCGGCTTTTCCACCATGCCTTCGATCTCGAAGCCGGTGTGGACAGCCTTGCCCTTGCCGACGATGCCATATTTGTGCGCCTCGGCAGGGTCGCATTCCTGCACGGCGATGATGTTGTTGCCGGTCTCGGCATAGAGCTCGACCATCTCGCGCATGCAGCTCTTTTCCGACTGCATGATCATGTCGGGCAGAAGCAATGCGAAGGGCTCGTCGCCGACCAGCTCGCGCGCGCACCACACCGCATGGCCAAGCCCGAGCGGCACCTGCTGGCGGGTGAACGAGGTCTGGCCAGGGCCTGGCTGCAGGCGCTGCAGGCGCTCCAGCTGCTCGTTCTTGCCGCGCTGTACCAGCGTGTCATAAAGTTCGAACTGGACGTCGAAATGATCTTCGATAACTGCCTTGTTGCGGCCGGTGACGAAGATGAAGTGTTCAATTCCCGCCTCGCGTGCCTCATCGACCACGTATTGGATCACTGGACGATCGACGACCGTCAGCATTTCCTTGGGAATCGACTTGGTGGCAGGCAGAAAACGCGTGCCGAGGCCCGCGACCGGAAAAACTGCCTTGCGAACTCTTTTCATTGCTTGGTCATCCGATGGAAGATTGCGAGTATCGGGCAGGGATACTGCCACACCCGAATTGATGAATACTGAATGCGTTCACATATTCGCCGGCAGCGGACAAGAGCAGCGATCACGCGATCTTGATTGTCCTAGCCAGTCGGGAAACAATCGCCAAAGCCGCTTTTCGTTCCCCAAGGGGGCTATGGTAAACTGATTGATAACCGGCATCGGCGATGAATCGTATTTCTGATCTCTCCAAGGAGGAAAGAATGCCCCTTCGCAAGACCGCCAAAGGCCTCGCCAGCGCCGCTGCAATCGCCGGCCTTTCGCTGGCGTTGATGCTGCCTGCCGGCCCGGCGGCGGCCGAAGCCGGCTTCCAGCGCTGGGTGGCGAGCTTCCGCTCCGTCGCCGCAGACAACGGGATTTCCGGCTCGACCTACGACCGCGCCTTTCGCGGCGTGACCTCGGCCGACCCCGAAGTGCTGGAAAAGGCCCGCTTCCAGCCCGAATTCACCGCGCCCGTCTGGGATTATTTCGACAATCGCGTCCATGACCAATCGATTACGGTCGGCCGCGAGATGGCCCGCAAGTGGAAGCCGTGGCTCGACCGTATCGAGGCCAGTTATGGCGTCGACCGCTACATCCTGCTTGCCATCTGGTCGATGGAATCGAACTACGGCGAGATTCTCAAGAACGACAAGGTGATGCGCAATGTCGTGCGCTCGCTCTCGACGCTCGCCTATGGCGACCAGCGGCGCGCGAAGTTCGCCCGGACCCAGCTGATCGCGGCGCTCAAGATCCTTCAGCGCGGCGACATCGACGAAAGCCACCTGGTGGGCTCGTGGGCCGGCGCCATGGGCCACACCCAGTTCATCCCGACCAGTTACCAGGCCTATGCCGTCGACGCCGACGGCAACGGCAAGCGCGACATCTGGAACTCGATACCCGACGCGCTCGCCACCGCTGCCAACCTGTTGAAGAAGAACGGCTGGCAGGGTGGCAAGACCTGGGGCTACGAGGTCGTGCTGCCTGAGGGCCGCAAGTTCCCGTCCGGCTCGCTGACGCTCGACAAATGGGCCTCGCTCGGCGTCGAACGCGCCAATGGCAAGGCCTTCAAGCGCGGCTCGGATGTGGCAACCCTCAAAGTGCCGGACGGCCGCGGCGGTCCAGCCTTCCTGATGACCAAGAATTTTTCAGTCATCAAGCGCTACAACAACGCCGACAAATATGCTTTGGCCGTAGGCCTTCTTGCCGACGAAATCGCCGGCTATGGCGGTCTGGTCCAGGACTGGAAGCGCCCCTTCACCAAGCTCAGCTTCGAAGAGAAGCAGGAGTTGCAGAAGCGGCTGTCGGCGCATGGCTATTACGACGGCAAGGCAGACGGCAAGATCGGCGAGGGTTCGCGCTCGGCGATCAAGTCTTTCCAGGCACAGCTGGGCTTGACGCAGGACGGCCATCCGAGCATGGAAGTGCTCAAATGGCTGAGGCGGAATTAGCAATCGGAGGTTGCTGTTGGCATCGTCGCGTCTTTCGAGAAAACTCGCTCTGCGCCTGACGATGCCGCTGGTCGCGGTGGCGGTCGCGTTGACTGCCATTGCGAGCACAATGCCCTCCCCGGCCGTTGCCCAGGAAGGCATATTGCGGCGCTGGTCGCTGCGCGACCTGTTCATGCCGCGCCGCGAGCCGCGCGTTGACCCGTACATCCTTGAGCAGCCGCAGGGCCAGCCGCGCAAGAAGATCCGCAAGACGCCACGCAAGCCGAAGGCAACTGTCGGCAATGTGAGCCGTCCTGCCGAGCCCGCCGTGCCTGTGATCGAGAAGGCAGCCGACGCACGTGTCGTGCTGGTCATCGGCGACTTCCTCGGGGGCGGTCTTGCCGAAGGACTGGGCACCGTCTTTGCCGAGAACGCCAAGATCCGCGTTATCGACAGGACCAATGGGTCGTCGGGCTTCGTGCGCGAGGACCACTACAACTGGCCCGAGCAGGCCAAGGCACTGATCGAACAGGAAAAGCCGGCCGCTGTCATCGTCATGATGGGTTCCAACGACCGCCAGCAGATGCGGGTCGCCGACAATCGCGAGCCTCCGATGAGCCCGGGCTGGACCAAGGAATACACCGCGCGCACCGAAAAGCTCGCCAAGGCCATCGCCGAGACCAAGGTTCCGTTCCTGTGGGTCGGCATGCCGGCGTTCAAATCGTCGAAGATGAGCACCGACATGCTGGCCTTCAACGATATCTACCGTGCCGCGACCGAGGCCGCCGGCAGCGAGTTCGTCGATGTCTGGGACGGTTTCGTCGATGAGAACGGCGCTTTCGTCACCTCGGGACCCGACATCAACGGCCAGCCGGTGCGGCTGCGTTCCGACGACGGCATCAACGTCACCCGCGCCGGCAAGCGCAAGCTCGCCTTCTTTGCCGAAAAGCCGCTCAACAAGCTGCTCGGCATCACACCGCAAGGGACGGAGACCGTCGTTCCGGCGAGCCTGCCGCAGGCAACCCCCGGCGAGCTCAACGTGCCGGTCAACATCGACCGCACCGTGCCGGTCTCGCTTTCCGATCCCGAGCTCGATGGCGGCACCGAGTTGATGGGCGCGCAGGCGGCACCCAAAGGCGATCCGCGCTCGCCCGGCGAGAAGCTCGCCGTGCAGGGAATAGCGCCTGCGGCTCCGCCTGGACGCGCCGATGATTTCTCCTGGCCGCCCAAGCCGCTGCCGACAGCGCAGGGCACTGAAACGACGACCGCGATCAAGCGGTAGGCTTGCAAATCCCCAGATATGAAAAAGGCGCCTCGCGGCGCCTTTTTGTTTCGATCTAACCGTCGTCAGCGTGGCAGGACGCTCGAGCCCATCAGCGCCATGTCGATCGACTGAGCGGCCTGGCGACCTTCGCGGATCGCCCAGACGACCAGCGACTGGCCGCGGCGCACGTCGCCGGCGACATAGAGCTTGTCGACATTGGTCTTGTAGTCCTGCTCGTTGGCCGAAACGTTGGTCGAACGGCGGCTGTCGGTGGCGATGTCGAGCTTGCCTTCGAGTTCCTTGACCAGGCCGCCGGAAATCGGACCGGCAAAGCCGATGGCGATGAAGGCGAGATCGGCGCGGATGACGAACTCGGTACCGGGGATCGGCTTGCGCTTGTCGTCGACTTCGCAGCACTTGACGCCGGTCAGCTGGCCTTCCTCGCCGATGAACTCCAGCGTCGCCACCTGAAACTCGCGCTGCGCGCCTTCGGCCTGCGACGACGAGGTGCGCATCTTGGTCGCCCAATAGGGCCACACGGCGAGCTTGTTTTCCTTTTCCGGCGGCTGCGGCCGGATGTCGAGCTGGGTGACGCGGACCGCGCCCTGGCGGAACGCCGTGCCGACGCAGTCGGATGCGGTGTCGCCGCCACCGACGACGACGACGTGCTGGCCGCCAGCGACAATCGGCTCGGACGGCCAGGCAACCGACTGGATGTCCTCGCCGCCGACGCGCTTGTTCTGCTGGACGAGATAAGGCATCGCGTCATGCACGCCCAGGAGATCGTCGCCGGGGATTCCCGCCGGACGCGGCGTCTCGGAGCCGCCGCAATAGAGCACGGCGTCGAATTCGGCGAGCAGTTCGCCGACTTTCTTGTCGACGCCGACATTGACGCCGCAATGGAAGGTCACGCCCTCGCCTGCCATCTGCTCGACGCGGCGGTCGATATAATGCTTCTCCATCTTGAAGTCCGGGATGCCGAAGCGCAGCAGGCCGCCGGGACGGCTCTCGCGCTCATAGACGTGGACGTCATGGCCGGCGCGGCCGAGTTGCTGGGCCGCCGCCATGCCGGCGGGACCGGAGCCGATGACAGCCACCTTCTTTCCGGTCTTCTTTTCCGGCGGATAGGGCCTGATGTAGCCGGTCTCGTAGGCCTTGTCGGCAATCGCCTGCTCGACCGTCTTGATGGCGACCGGAATGTCCTCGAGGTTCAGCGTGCAGGCTTCCTCGCAAGGCGCGGGGCAGATGCGGCCGGTGAATTCGGGGAAGTTGTTGGTCGAATGCAGGTTGCGGATCGCATTGTCCCAGTCGCCATTGTAGACCAGATCGTTCCAGTCGGGGATCTGGTTGTGCACTGGACAGCCCGTCGGGCCGTGACAGAACGGGATGCCGCAATCCATGCAGCGCGCGGCCTGCTTTTCGACTTCCTTGTCCGACATCGGCAGCGTGAATTCACGGAAATGCCGAATGCGGTCGGAAGCCGGCTGGTACTTGTGCACCTGCCGGTCGATCTCGAGAAAACCTGTAACCTTGCCCATCGTAACTCTCGTCAGTCATGCCCAGCGTCTCGGCGCGGGCGTCTCATTCCACCACTTCAAATGAAGCATGCGATGGCGCAGCACCCGTTGCGGGCGCCGCGCCGGCCGGACGGTCGCGGTCACTCCGCCGCGACGTTCATCCTCATGCGCTCCATCTCGATCAGCGCGCGGCGGTACTCCACCGGCATGACCTTGCGGAATTTGGGTCGGTAGCTCGCCCAGTCGTCCAGGATCTGCTTGGCACGGGTCGAACCGGTGTAGTGCATGTGGTTCGAAATCAGCTGAACCAGCCGCTCTTCGTCATGGCGGGTCATGTCGCCCGAGACGTCGACACGGCCCATATGGGCGATGTCGCCGCCATGATGGTGGAGCTTTTCGAGCATGTCGTCCTCTTCGGGGACCGGTTCGAGCTCGACCATCGCCATGTTGCAGCGTTCGGCGAAATCGCCGTCCTCGTCGAGCACATAGGCCACGCCACCGGACATGCCGGCCGCGAAGTTGCGCCCGGTCTTGCCGATGACGACGACGACGCCGCCGGTCATGTATTCGCAGCCATGGTCGCCGACGCCCTCGACGACGGTGACCGCGCCCGAGTTGCGCACGGCGAAACGTTCGCCGGCGACGCCGCGGAAGTAGCACTCGCCCTCGGTCGCACCGTAGAGCACGGTGTTGCCAACGATGATCGACTCCTCGGCGAGTATTTTGGAATCCTCGGACGGCCGGATGACGATGCGGCCACCCGACAGGCCCTTGCCGACATAGTCGTTGCCGTCACCGACGAGTTCGAAAGAGATGCCGCGTGCCAGGAACGCGCCGAAGGACTGGCCGGCGGTGCCTGTCAGCTTGACCGAGATCGTGTCCTCGCGCAGGCCCTTGTGCTTGAAGCGCTTGGCGACCTCGCCCGACAGCATCGCACCGGTCGAACGGTCGACGTTGCGGATCGTGGCTTCGATCTTCACCGGCTGACGCGCTTCGAGCGCCGGCTTGGCTTCTGCGATCAGCCTGCGGTCGAGCACGTCGTCGATCGGGTGCTTCTGGCGTTCGGTCCAGTGCGACGCCTCGCGAGACGCGTCCGGCTTGTAGAACACCTTGGAGAAGTCCAGCCCGCGCGACTTCCAGTGGTTGATCAACTCGCGCTTCTCAAGCAGGTCGGCGTCGCCGATGATCTGGTCGAGATGGGTGAAGCCCATCTTGGCCAGCAGCTCGCGCACCTCTTCCGCCACGTAGAAGAAGTAGTTGATGACGTGCTCGGGCGTGCCCTTGAAGCGCTTGCGCAGCACCGGGTCCTGGGTGGCGACGCCAACCGGGCAGGTGTTGAGATGGCACTTGCGCATCATGATGCAGCCAGCCGCGATCAGCGGTGCGGTCGAGAAGCCGAATTCGTCGGCGCCCAGAAGCGCGCCGATGACGACGTCGCGGCCGGTACGCAGGCCGCCGTCGACCTGGAGCGCGACGCGCGAACGCAGGCCGTTCAGCACCAGCGTCTGGTGCGTCTCGGCAAGGCCCATTTCCCACGGGCTGCCGGCATGCTTGAGCGAGGTGAGCGGCGAAGCGCCCGTGCCGCCGTCATAGCCGGAGATCGTGATGTGGTCGGCGCGCGCCTTGGCGACACCTGCCGCCACCGTTCCGACGCCCACTTCCGACACCAGCTTGACCGAAACGTCGGCCGCCGGGTTGACGTTCTTCAGGTCGTAGATCAGCTGCGCCAGATCTTCGATCGAATAGATGTCGTGGTGCGGCGGCGGCGAGATCAGGCCGACCCCTTGCGTCGAATGGCGGGTCTTGGCGATCGTCGCGTCGACCTTGTGGCCAGGCAGCTGGCCGCCCTCGCCGGGCTTGGCGCCCTGGGCGACCTTGATCTGCATCATGTCGGAGTTGACCAGATATTCGGTCGTCACGCCGAAGCGGCCCGAGGCCACCTGCTTGATCGCCGAACGCTCCGGGTTCACCGAACCGTCGGGCAGCGGCAGATAACGATCCGGCTCCTCGCCGCCTTCGCCGGTGTTCGACTTGCCGCCGATCCGGTTCATGGCGATGGCGAGCGTCGAATGCGCCTCGCGGCTGATCGAGCCGAAGGACATCGCCCCGGTCGAGAAGCGCTTGACGATCTCGGCTGCCGGCATGACGTCGTCGATGGAAACCGGCTTGCGCCCGCTCTCTTCCGCGGGCTTGATGTGGAACATGCCGCGGATGGCCTGGGCACGCGCCGTTTCGCTGTCGATCTGCGCCGAGAACTCCTTGAAGGTCGACCACGAACCTGAGCGAACGGCATGCTGGAGCGATGCAACCGCGTCTGGCGACCACATGTGGGCCTCGCCGCGCATGCGGTACATGTACTCCCCGCCGACTTCCAGCGCATTGCGCAGCACCGGGTCGGGACCGAAGGCGGCCTCGTGGCGGCTGACGGTCTCGGCCGCGATTTCCTCCAGGCCGACACCCTCGATGTTGGTCGCGGTGCCGGTGAAGTACTTCTCGACAAAGTCGGTCTTCAGGCCGATGGCGTCGAAGATCTGAGCGCCGCAATAGGACTGGTAGGTCGAGATGCCCATCTTGGACATGACCTTGAGGATGCCCTTGCCGATCGACTTGATATAGCGGCCGACGACTTCCGAGCCGTCGACCTCAGGCGGGAACTCGCCGCGCTTGTGCATGTCGGTCAGCGTGTCGAAGGCCAGATACGGGTTGATCGCCTCGGCGCCGTAGCCGGCCAGGCAGCAGAAGTGATGCACCTCGCGCGGCTCGCCCGATTCCACCACGAGGCCGACCGAGGTGCGCAGGCCCTTGCGGATCAGGTGGTGGTGGACGGCAGCGGTTGCCAGCAGCGTCGGGATGTCGATGCGATCAGGCCCGATCTGCCGGTCGGACAGGATGATGATGTTGTACCCGCCGGCGACCGCAGCTTCCGCGCGCTCGCACAGCCGCTCGATGGCACCCGCCATGCCGGCAGCCCCTTCGGCCGCCGAATAGGTGATGTCGATCGTCTTGGTGTCGAACCGGTCCTCGGTGTGGCCGATGGAGCGGATCTTCTCCAGATCGGCATTGGTCAGGATCGGCTGGCGCACCTCAAGCCGCTTGCGGCGCGAGGATCCGACCAGGTCGAATATGTTCGGGCGCGGCCCGATGAACGACACCAGGCTCATCACCAGCTCCTCGCGGATCGGATCGATCGGCGGGTTGGTGACCTGGGCGAAGTTCTGCTTGAAATAGGTGTAGAGCAGCTTGGCCTTGTCGGACATCGCCGAGATCGGCGTGTCGGTGCCCATGGATCCCACGGCTTCTTGGCCGGTCGTCGCCATCGGCGACATCAGCAGCTTGGTGTCTTCCTGGGTGTAGCCGAAGGCCTGCTGGCGATCGAGCAGCGAGACGTCCTTGCGCAGCTCGCGCGGCTCGACCGGCTTCAGCTCTTCGAGGATCAGCTGGGTGTTGGCCAGCCACTTCTTGTAGGGGTGCTTGGTGGCGATCTCGGACTTGATCTCCTCGTCCGAGATAATGCGGCCCTCGACCAGATCGATCAGCAGCATCTTGCCGGGCTGCAGGCGCCACTTCTTGACGATGTGCTTTTCGGCGACCGGCAGCACGCCGGCCTCCGAGGCCAGGATCACCCGGTCATCGTCAGTGACGATGTAGCGGGCCGGACGCAGGCCGTTGCGGTCGAGCGTGGCGCCGATCTGGCGACCGTCGGTGAAGCACACCGCTGCCGGGCCGTCCCACGGTTCCATCAGTGCGGCGTGGTATTCGTAAAACGCCTTGCGGTCGGCATCCATCGACTTGTTGCCGGCCCAGGCTTCCGGGATCAGCATCATCATGGCGTGCGCCAGCTTGTAGCCGCCCTGGAACAGGAACTCGAGCGCATTGTCGAAGCAGGCCGTGTCCGACTGCCCCTCATAGGAGATCGGCCAGAGCTTGGAGATGTTGTTGCCGAACAGTTCGCTGTCGACCGAAGCCTGGCGCGCCGCCATCCAGTTGTTGTTGCCGCGCACCGTGTTGATCTCGCCGTTGTGGGCGACCATGCGGTACGGATGCGCCAGCTTCCACGACGGGAAGGTGTTGGTCGAAAAGCGCTGGTGGACGAGGATCAGCGCCGTCTCGAAGCGCGGATCGTTGAGGTCCTTGTAATAGACGCCAACCTGGTTGGCCAGGAACATGCCCTTGTAGACGACAGTGCGCGCCGACAGCGACACGCAGTAGGCGCCAATGTCCTTGTTGGCGTTCTCGGCATAGATGCGGCCGGAAATGACCTTGCGCAGCAGATAAAGGCGGGCCTCGTATTCCTCGTCATCGTCGATGTCGGGCGTGCGCCCGATGAACACCTGGCGGTGATGAGGTTCGGCGGCGACGATCTCGGGCGCCTTCGACAGCGACGAATTGTCGACCGGCACGTCGCGGAAACCGATCAGCGGCAGCCCTTCCGACTGCGCCGATTCGCGGATGATGTCGTCGATGTGGTCGCGCATCGCCGCGTCCTGCGGCATGAACCAGTGGCCGACACCGTACTGGCCTGCCGCCGGCAGCTCGATGCCCTGCTTGGCCAGTTCCTCGCGGAAAAAGCTATCGGGGATCTGCACCAGCACGCCGGCGCCGTCGCCGACCAGCGGGTCCGCGCCGACAGCACCGCGATGCGTCAGGTTCTCGAGCATGAACAGCCCGTCCTTGACGATCTGGTGCGACTTGATGCCCTTCATCTGGGCGATGAAGCCGACGCCGCAGCCGTCGTGCTCGTTGCGCGGATCGTAGAGGCCATGCGCTGCATAGCCGGTGGTGGTTCGGAGATGATCGGTTTTTGTGTTGGCCGCTTTCGTCTGCGCGGCCGGCACAAAACCCGTCGTCACAGATGGCGTCAACTCCGTCATCGTCTCTCTCTCCACTACGGCCCGATCCGGGCAGTTCAATTTTGGACGGCAACGTGCCGGTCCGCTCACGATCAGATATGCTTTCGATATGCGTGCGGCACAGTGCCGTTGGCCGGCACCGAACCGCCAGTCGGGGCAGACAAGGCCGAATGCACTCCGGCACGACCTCTGACCCTAGCTCGCGGCGGTAGACGGACGTGGCATTATCATACGCCATATCCGGTCCGCTTTGGGCAGATAAATAAGACAGCACTGCTGTCCTAAATTTCGTATGACAGAATTCTTGAATACGCACAAGACCGATTCACCAATTTTCCGCATCGTCAAAGACAGAAAGTTTCGTCGAACTCATGCTTGGCGTAACTTTTGAACAACCGGTCAAAAGCGCTCATCCCGCCTGCCTCAATCGATTTCCAGGTCCCGGACTTGCCGAAAACGGCAAAACCCGCTCTAGCTCGGGCCCAATTCTGCAACGCAGTCTCCGACAGCCATATCACGGACGGACAACATGTTCTTCGCATCAGACAACTGGGCCGGCGCGCACCCCAGGATCGCTGAACGGCTGCACGCCAGCGCGGCAGGCTTCAGCCGGGCCTATGGCGACGGCGACCTCGACCAGGCTGTCTACGCGCGCTTCAGCGAGATATTCGAACGCGAGGTGGCGGTGTTCTTCGTCGCCACCGGCACTGCCGCGAACTCGCTGGCGCTGGCCGCCTACAATCGCCCCGGCGGCATTTCCTTCGGCCATCGCGAGTCTCACATCATCGAAGACGAATGCGGCGCGCCCGAATATTTTACCGGCGGCTCCAGGCTGCATGCCATCGACGGGGCGCTCGGTCGCATGGACGTCAGGACCCTCGAACGGGCGGTCGCCCGTTTCGCGCCCGAATTCGTCCATGCCGGCCGGCCGATGGCGATCTCGATGACCCAGTCGACCGAGGTCGGCACCATCTACGGCCTAGACGAGATCAAGGCCATTTCCGCCATCGCAAGGCAATATTCGCTACCACTGCATATGGATGGTGCCCGCTTCGCCAATGCGCTGGTATCACTCGACACCACGCCGGCCGAGATGACCTGGAAGCGCGGCGTCGACATCGTCTCGTTCGGTGGCACCAAGAATGGCTGCTGGTGCGCCGAGGCGGTTGTGCTGTTCGATCTCGACCGTGCCAAGGAAATGGCCTTCCTGCGCAAGCGCGCGGCCCAGCTGTTTTCCAAGTCGCGCTTCATCTCCGCCCAGTTCGACGCCTATTTCGACGGCGGCCTGTGGCTGGATACGGCACGCCACGCCAATGAAATGACGGCCGAGTTGGCCGCGACCATCGCAAGCTCGCCGGTCGCTCGCCTCGCCTGGCAGCCGCAGGCCAATGAGGTCTTTGCGGTGATCAAGACCGATGTGGCGAAAAAGGCGCTGGCTGCGGGCGCTGCCTTCTACGACTGGCACGCGCCGGCCGGCTTCGACGGACAGTTGGGCGAGGACGAAACGCTCTACCGCTTCGTCACCAGCTTTGCCACGACGGCCGACGAGATCGGTCGCTTCGGTGAATTGTTGCGGAGTTGACGTGTGACCGGACGGCTTGCCGAGGTGCGCCGTTCGCTTCTACAGCCTTCGCAAGCATGGCCTGTGTCACAGGGTCTTGAGAAACGACAGCAGCGCCTCCGATACGAGGTCCGGCCGCTCTTGCGGAGCCCAATGACCGCTGCCCTGCAGGTAGATCGGCTGACGTAGCAGTGGCACGAGGCTGGGCATTGCCGCAATGATGTCGCGCATACCAGGAATCTGCAGCCCGACGTCGCGGTCCCCGACGAGAAAGAGCGCCGGAACCGCAACCTTGAGCCCCGAAAAGGCATGCTGCATTTCCCAGTTGCGGTCTAGATTGCGGTAGAGGTTCAACCCGCCCCGGAACCCGCTGGCCTGAAAGGCGGCGACGTAGACCTCGAGATCGGCCGCGCTCAGCCAGGACGGCAGGGCATCGGGTGTTGGCAGCGGCGCCAGCAGCCCCTGTTCACGGCTCACCATGGCGAAGGGATTTGGCGTTCCATCGCCTTCAAGCCTCGGGCCCGCATCGCCCGAAGCCGCATACAGGATCTTGCGCAGCGTCAGGCCGATGTCCCGCTCGAACTCGGCTTCTGCCACGCCGGGCTGCTGAAAATAGAGCGTATAGAAGATGGCATCGTCGGTTTGCGGGAAGATGCGCGTTGGCGGCACGGGAGGCTGTCCCATCATCGGAACGCCGATGGCGGCAACCGCATGAAACCGGTCGGGGCGCAGAAGGGCTGCTTGCCAGGCCAGGGTCGCTCCCCAGTCATTGCCGACGATCACCGCTCTCTCTTCGCCAAGCGCATCGAGCAGGCCGACCATGTCCGCGACCAGATGCATGATCGAATACTGGCTTACATCTGCGGGCCCGTCGGTGCCGCCGAACCCGCGGAGATCGGGGGCGACGACACGATGGTTCGCAGCCGCCAGCGCGGCGATCTGGTGGCGCCAGGAATAGGCGGTTTCCGGGAAGCCGTGACAAAGCAGCACCAGCGGGCCCTGGCCCTGATCGGCGATGCGCATGCGAAGGCCATTCACGTCGAGGAATCGATAGGGCAATTGCGGCATTGCAGTCTCCTTCTCAGGTCCTGGTGATCCGGCAAGGGATCGCTGCGGGAACATGGTCGCCGCTGCCAGCGCAACGACACGCCGGGCGAAGGTTCGCCTGCTTATGGCCTTGGCTTGCAGAAGGTAACTCATCAAGTTACATTCTATCAGAAGGCAAGAGATTGTAACCCCTCTTGTTATGATTTCCCCTGAAACGCTCGGTCGGGTCCGCCAATGACGCAAGACAGCCGTCTATCCCGCATGCTCCACATGCTGATCCACATCGATCTGCACGACGGAAGGGCGACGTCCGAAACCATCGCGCAGATGCTCGGCACCAACCCGGTCGTGGTTCGGCGCATGATGGCCGGTCTGAGAAAACAGGGCTATGTGGAAGCCGCTCGCGGACCGAACGGCGGCTGGAAACTGGCGCGCCGGCTGGAGGACATCACCGTCCTGGACGTGCACCGGGCGCTGGGCAGTCCGTCGCTTTTCGCGGTGGGCCTGGCAGTGGATCACCCCGACTGTCCGGTTGAACGCTCGGTAAATGCTGCGCTCGGCACGATTCTCGATGACGCCGAGACAAGGGTGATGTCGAGCTACCGCAGTATCTCGCTTGCCGACCTGATCCCGGCGATCAAGCGCTGAAGCCGGCAGCTGAACATGAAAAAGGCGGCACCCGAGGGCGCCGCCTTTTCTCCTTGGGAGGAGTTGTCTTAGTTGACGGTGTTGGCTTCGATCTGCTTGGCCTTGGCGGGCGCAGCGGAGATCTCGATCTTGCGCGGCTTGTGCTCTTCGGGAATGTTGCGCTTCAGATCGATGTGCAACAGGCCGTTCTTGAGGGCCGCGCCCACGACCTCGACATGGTCGGCGAGCTGGAATCGGCGCTCGAAAGCGCGCGAAGCGATGCCGCGATAGAGCAGCTCCGAACCTTCGCCGGTGCCTTCATTGCCGCGTTCGCCCTTGACCGTCAGCACATTGCGATGGGCTTCGATCGAAATCTCGGTTTCCGAGAAGCCGGCAACCGCCATGCTGATGCGATAGGCGTCCTCGCCGGTGCGCTCGATGTTGTAGGGCGGATAGGTCGTCTGCCCGCCTTCGGGCTGGCCAAGGCCGTCAAGCATGCTGAACAGCCGGTCGAAGCCGACGGTCGAGCGGTGGAGCGAGGAAAAATCAACGTGACGCATGGGTGTTCTCCAGTGAGCAACAAGGTTTTGCGCATGATCTGTGCCGAAGCCCATTCTGGCGCCCCGGCGGTGATCAGCGGCCCCGATATTGGGCGCCGCAAGGAGACATTTGGGTGCCACCCGAAGCCATTTCAAGACGTTTTCCCAATAGCTTTTCACCGGCCCGTCGATGAACCGAAGATGAACCGGGCCTTCGGCATCCGTTCAGGTCGCCCCGTCTAGAGTGCACCCAAGTTGAAGAACAGGCGGCACCACAGAATGCCGCCGACGAGGCCGAGCCGGGTTGTAACGTCCCTTCCTCCCGGAGCGACAGAGGCCGGAGGCATCCCGCAAGCTGCCTCCGGCCTCATTCGATTCCGCCTCGCCCACGAAATTCCTTTGATTTTCTCGGCCCGCCTTTCTATCACCCTCGTATCGCCTGATCCCACGGCAGCGAGTGCCAAGCCGAAGCGCCTGATGACGGACCTGTTCCACGAAATCCCCGGCAATCCGGTTCCTGAGAGGGCCACCTCCGGCGACTTTGTCGCCCATGACGGCAAGCGCCTGCGCTATGCGCTGTTTCCGGCGACCTCCCATCCCTTCAAGGGCACGGTGATCCTGCTCAACGGCCGCAACGAGTGCATCGAGAAGTATTTCGAGACCATCCGCGACCTGACCGTGCGTGGCCATGCGGTGGCCACCTTCGACTGGCGCGGCCAAGGCGCGTCCGAGCGGCTGCTGCGTGACGGCCATCGCGGCTACGTCAGGAGTTTCGACCACTATGTCCGCGACCTCGAAGCCTTCTTCGAGCAGATCGTGCTGCCCGACTGCCGCGGCCCCTTCTTCCTGCTCGCCCATTCGAGCGGGGCGCTGATCGCCCTTCTCGCCGCACCCTCGATGGTCAACCGCGTCCAGCGCATGGTGCTGGTAGCGCCGTTCCTGTCGGTCATCGGCGCACCGCTGTCGATGAAGGCGATCAGCCGCATCGGCACCCTGCTCTGCTGGCTCGGCCTCGGCCGGCTGTACGCCGCATGGGGCCCGCGGCCGCGCGAAGGCACGCCTTTCGAAATCAACAAGCTGACCAGCGACGAGCGCCGCTATCGCCGCAACATGCTGCTCTACGAGACCTATCCCGAGCTGTCCGTCGGCGGGCCGACCATCGCCTGGATGCGCGCCGCAGCGCAGGCGTCCGAGGCCGTGCGCGAGCCACAATTCATGGCAGCGCTCAAGGTGCCGATGCTGATCGTCAACGCCGGTGCCGACGAAGTGGTGTCGTCGCGCGACGTCGAGCAGTTTGCCAGCCAATGCCGCGTGGCATCGCTTTTGACCATCGACGGCGCGCGCCACGAAATCCTGCAGGAAGCGGACATCTACCGCGAGCAGTTGCTCGCAGCCTTCACCGCCTTCGTGCCCGGAACGCCGGCAACCGCCGACGCATAGGCAGGACTATCCCGCCAGCACGGCCATCGCCGCCTTGTGCAGTTCCGGCGTCGCCGCCGCGATGACGTCGCCGCCATTCTCCGCCGGGCCGCCATCGAAGGTGGTGACGATGCCGCCAGCCTGCTCGATGACAGGGATCAGCGCCACGATGTCATAGGGCTTGAGGCCGGGATCGACGACAATGTCGACCTGCCCAGCCGCGACCATGGCAAAGGCGTAGCAGTCGGTGCCGTAGCGGGCGAGTTGCACCTTGCTTTCGAGCTCGTCGTAGCGCTTGCGCATCTCGCCCTTGAACAGCGCCGGCGTGGTGGTGAACATCGTCGCGTCCGACAGGCTGGTCGTCTTGCGCACCGAAAGTTTGCGCGGACCGCCCGGCCCTTCGTAATGCGAGCCGTTGCCGTCGGCATAGAACAACTCGCCGGTGAAGGGCTGCGACATCAGCCCGGCCACCGCGTCGCCATCGACGGTCAGGCCCACCAGCGTGCCCCACACAGGCAGTCCGGAGATGAAGGCGCGCGTGCCGTCGATCGGATCGATCACCCAGACATGGCTGTTGGAGATGTTTTCGCTGCCATGCTCCTCGCCGAGGATGCCGTGGCCGGGGAACTCGGCGTTGATCAGCGCGCGGATGGCGCGTTCGGCCTCCTGGTCGGCCTCGGTGACGGGATCGAAACCGCCGGCAAGCTTGTTTGCCACTGCACCCTGCCGGCGGAAGCGCGGCAGCGTTTCGGCTGCGGCAGCACGTGCGATCCGTCGCATGAATTCGGCGTCGACCATCATTCACCCCATCTCTGACTGTTGCGTGGATGACACGCCGCGGCCCTCGCCGGCAATAACCACATCAACTTGATTTAAAGAATCCCAAGGCGCCTTGACTTTTGTGCAGCGCACAATAATCTCGACTTCGGACAGGGTTTCCTGTCCATGCCCTCCTTGGGCGTTTCCTCCCTAGACTTCGACCGCTCTCCGGAGCGGTCTTTTTTTAACCTGCTCGGCCTGCGGTGCTACTCCGCAGCCAGCGGCAGGTCGAGGAAATGATGATCCGGAACCGCCATCAGATCGGCGGAAAACCGCGCCAGATCGTCGGCCAGCGCATAAAATCCCGCCGATTTCTGGAACGTGCGCTCATCCATGTAGAGCCCGCGATTGATCTCGATCTGCAGCGCATGCAGCTTGCGCGCCGGGCGGCCATAGTGCTCGGTGATGAAACCGCCGGCATAAGGTTTATTGTGCGCCACGGTATAACCCATCGCCGCCAGCAGCCCGATGGCCCGTTCGGAAAGCTCCGACGCGGCCGAGGTGCCGAAACGGTCGCCGACGATGAAGTCCGGTCGCATGCCGCTGTCGCCGATGCGGACGGAGGCCGGCATCGAATGGCAATCGACCAGGACCGCATAGCCGAAGCGCGCATGGGTGCGCGTGACCAGCCGCTTCAGCGTCTCGTGGTAGGGTTTGTAGACGCATTCGATGCGGTCGACCGCCTCCGACAGCGGCAACCGGCCCGGATAGATGTCCAGCCCCTCGCCCACCAGCTTCGGCACGGTGCCGAGCCCGCCAGCGACACGGGCCGAGCGGACGTTGGCGAAGGGCGGCACCGGCTCCGCAAACATCCTGGGGTCGAGCTCCCACGGCTCGCGGTTCACATCGAGATAGGCGCGCGGAAAATGTGCCGTCAGCATTGGTGCGCCGAGTGCGACGGCAGCACCGAACAACTCGTCGACGTAGCAATCCTCGGAGCGCCGTATGGACGTCGAATCGAGCCGGGTCATGGCGAGGAAGCGTTCGGGATAGCACCGCCCGCTATGCGGCGAGTTGAATACGAACGGCACGCGCTGCTCTGCGCTCGTCCGGACTTCGAACGGCGGCAGCACCGAGAAATCTTCGGCTGGCGTCATCTTTGTTGACGGACCTGCGAAATGCACTCACTCATTGTTCGAAGGTGCCACCTGCGGCCGCTGGTGTCCAGCATTCGAAATGTGGAAAAGCCGCCCCGATCGTGCCTTTGCGTCACCAATCCGGCAGCGCATTCACTTGATGTTTACCGTCCCGAACTCATATACAAGATGGTTAACGAAGCCCCTGATGGGGGGCGGCTTCGACCGCTAATTCGGACGGGAAACTGATGGCACGCATTCTTCTGGCAGAAGACGACGACGATATGCGCCGCTTCCTGGTCAAGGCGCTGGAACGCGCCGGCTACCAGGTGAGCGACTTCGACAATGGCGCGAGCGCTTACGAGCGGCTGCGCGAGGAACCCTTTTCGCTGCTGCTGACCGACATCGTCATGCCGGAGATGGACGGCATCGAGCTGGCGCGCCGCGCCACCGAGATCGATCCCGATCTCAAGGTGATGTTCATCACCGGCTTTGCCGCGGTGGCGCTCAACCCTGATTCGAAGGCACCGCGCGACGCCAAGGTGCTGTCGAAACCCTTCCATCTGCGCGATCTCGTCAACGAGGTCGAGAAGATGCTGCACGCCGCCTGAGGCGTTTCCCTAGCGTCGTCTAGGGAATTGATGATCCGGCGCATTTTTCCGCCAAACACGCTATTGACGCGCCGGATCAAAAATGGTGTATCCGCCCCCATCGGATGGGCGTGTAGCTCAGCGGGAGAGCACTGCATTGACATTGCAGGGGTCACAGGTTCAATCCCTGTCACGCCCACCATCCGAACTCCCTGATATCGTGAGATAAATTCGGACCGCAGTACGACGCCAGTGGCCATACGACTACGGCAGCCGCGCGGTCCTTTCCTGGTCTACGCCGCGCGATAGTCCGGTGCGCTTGCCAGGTAGCCCGCATAGGCATCGGCATTCGGTGGCGCGAAGTTTTCGGCCAGCGCATTGCGTCGCCGTTTCTTGGCGCCGATGTCGGCCAGCAACTCGTCGAAATGCTTGAAATGATACGGCGCCACGCACAGGCCACCATAGACGCCCGCCGCCGGGCGCTCGTTGCGCTTCCAGTGCAGCATCATCTCGATGTTGTCGTTCATCTCCTGCTTCGAAGGCTGGCGTCCCAGCTTGCCGTCGGCATAGCGCACCAGCCAGTTACCGGCCAACTCGGCGCTCAGCACCGTGCAGAATGACGAATTGAAACCGACGAAGCCCATGTCGGGCAGGTCGGGATTGGCGATGACCCGGTAGAGCCTGTACTGCCCGTCCGGCTCGACCAGCTTGCGCTGGTATTCCTGCGGCAGGAAAGGCACGCCGGATTTCCAGCCGACCGCAAGGATAGCCATGTCGGCCGCCACCCGCTCGCCGCCCGACAGAATCACCGTGCCCTGCTGGTAGCCGGAGATGGTGCCCTGGATCGCCTTGATGCGCCCGTCCGCCACCATGTCGAAGAAACCCGGCGTGACGATCGGGACCGAACAGTTGATCGTGGTTTCGATCGGCTTCGTCGGCCTGAGCCCTGTCTTCTTCAACTTGAGCTGGATCGAGAGCAGGCTTTCCAGCGCCCGCCAGTTGGCCCAGACGAACGGCTTGGCGACAGTGTGCGCGAGCCGCGCCAGCAGCGGCTGGTCCCAGTTCGGGAACATCACCTCCTGGGCGCGGACATAGAGGATGCGCTTGAAATTGATCAGCCCGCCAATGAAGTACGGTATGCGCCAGACCGGCTCGAGATAGACGATGCTGACGTCGGCAGCGCCTGAATTGACCGCATTGACGGCGATGTCGGTGGCCGATTTCGAGAAGCCGAGCACGACGACGCGCTTGCCCTTCACGGTTGCGGAATCGGTGTATTCCGAGGAATGAAGCACCTGGCCGCCGGCTGCGGTAAAATCTTCCTGGCCCGGATGCACAAGCTCGCGCTTTTCGCTGAAGTTTCCGGTGCAGACCGCAACGAAGTCAAAATCCTCGCTGACCGCGTTGCCGTCGCTAGCAAGCTCGACGCTCCAGCCTTTGGCCCCTTCCCGTCGCTGCATGGAAACGACCTTGGTGGCGTAGCGGATGAGCGGCACCAGCCCGTTCCGCTCGGCATAGGTCCTGAGATAGGCGTGAACCTGCGTGCCCTTGGGCCATTCCGGATAGTCGTCTGGCATCGCCATCGAGGTGTAGCGATAGAGATCCTTCGGGCTTTGCGTCTGCACCTCGGGATAGGAGCGCGACGGCTCCCAGACCCCGCCCAGATCATTGCCGCGCTCGACGATGTGCACCTCGTGACCGCGTTGCCTGAAGGCATGAGCAGCCGCGAGCCCGCTCACGCCCGCGCCGATGACGCAGACTTTCTTCTTGTCGACCATTTGCTTTTCCTTGTCAGCCAGGACGCAGGCTCGCCTTCGCACGCGACGGATGTCGCGTGCGCCAGGACGGTCAGCGGCGTGTGATCCGGCGGCTTAGTCGTTGGCTTCCGGCGGCAGGAAGTTGACCTCGTGCTGGGCCGAGACCTTCACCACCTCGGCCGGGTCGGCGAGATTGTCGAGCTTGTTGAACAGCTCTTCCAGCATGCCCGCCGGCGACACCCAGAACAGTGCCTTGGTCGGCTTGTCCGACTTGTTGAAGTAGCCGTGCGGGATGCCTCTGGGCATGCGCACCAGGTCGCCTGCCTTGGCCTTGACCCATTCGCCGTCGAGCTTGAGATCGAGTTCGCCTTCCTGCACGAGGATGAACTCTTCCTGGGTCGGATGGATGTGCACGGGCACGAACTGGCCCGGCTCGCTGTTGGTCTCGAAGGCGAAGGTTGCATCGCAAACCGCCTTCGGAAAATAGACCTGTCCAAGGATATTCCAGGTCTTGCCGGCATAGCCGTCGCCCTTGCGCGTAATGCCCTTGGCGAGTTCCTTGCTCATCATAAGCTCCCTCTGTTCGAAGGACCTGCCCATGGCGGCCCTTTCATTTGTTCCACCCCGAAGAGTGCTGCAGACATCGTCAATGAACTAGCCGGAATGCGCGGCGACTATCCAGAAAACGCAAAAAATGCAGCAGGGTGGATGCATTGCCGTTCATTTTCGTTGGCAGCAGGAGGATCGGTGCTAGTCTGGCCGGATGCTGATGGAAGAGGCGTCCGTTCGAAGGGTACCGCTTTCCGATCATGTCTTGTTTCAGTCGAACGATCTCGACTGCGCCAGGGAGCGGGTCGCCCAGAAGTTCTGCAATCACCGACTGGACATCATCGGTGATCGAAAATCTTTTCGTGTCACGCACAATCATGCCCCCGGCGAGATGATCTCGCTGAATTACATCAGCTATGGCGCCGACGTGCTGATCGACCCCGGCGAACTTGGCGACTTCTATCTGATCCAGATGCCGGTTTCGGGCACGGCGACCGTCCGCAACGGCTCGCGCGAATTCATCACAAACCGCAGCATCGCCTCCGTGCTCAACGCCGACCTGGCGACGAGGATGAAGTGGTGGCAGGGCTGCGCGCAACTGCTCATCCAGGTGCGCAAGGCGCCGCTGCATGCCTTTGCCATGCGCTTGCTCGACCGCGACATACCGGGGCCGCTGATCTTCGATCCTCTGGTGGATTTTTCGAGGCCCGAGATGCAGGCGTGGCGGCGCCTCGCCAACTCACTGTTCCAGGCCGCAGAGAGGAAGACGGCTTCAGCGGGATCGGGCATCCAGAACGTTCTGTACGAGCAGCACCTCCTGGAACTGTTCCTGCGCAGCCAGCCCAGCAACATGAGCCTGTTCTTCGACGACCGGAGGCAAGGTGCGGCACCTCGCCATCTCAAGCGCGCCGAGGAGTTCATCCGCGCCCATGCCGCCTTGCCCATCGGGCTGCACGAGATCGCCGGCGCCGCCGGTGTCGCGCCCCGGACGCTGCAACTTGCCTACAGGAATGCCTTCGGCATCTCGCCGCTGCGCGCGCTGACGCGAGAACGCATGCGCCGCGCCCGCTTCGACCTGGTGGCGAGCGAAGCCACCGTCACCGATGTCGCTCTGAAATGGGGCTTCACCCACTTCGGCCGCTTCGCCGCCGAATACAGGCATGAATTCGGCGAGCTTCCGCGCGAGACGCGACAGGCGCGCCACGGCTTGGGCCGCGCCACGCACGAAATGGCCTGACGAACGTCCCGCTAGGATTTGGCCAGCGAGGGTTTGACAGGAGCGGCAGCGCGCAGCGTCTGCTTGCGACCGGTTGGCTCGTAGGCAAACTCATCGACCACACGGCCGCCGAGCAGGTGCTCGGCAACGATGCGGTCGATGGCGGCCTCGGTGACGCCGCCGTAATAGGTCCCCTCGGGAAAGACCTGGATGACGGGGGCGAGGTTGCAGGGGCCGAGGCAGGTCGACTTGCAGCTCATGGTGCCGTCGCCTGTCGTGCGCAGCTTCTGGCGGTCCTGCTGGTTGCGCAGGTGGCCCCAGATGAGATCGGCGCCGGCGGCGTTGCACGGGCCGCCCTGGCAGACCAGCACGCGGCGCTTCTGGGCCGGGATCAGCGACCCCTCCGGCGCCAGCTTTTCGGCAGGCGGAACAGGGGCTGCGACTTCTGCTGTTTCGACAAGCCCGGCCATGAGGGCTGCCAAGAGCGGGCTTTCGGCGAGGCCCTGTGCGATGCGGACATTGGGCCATTGCGCACCATCCTCGGCCTGCCATCGACGCAGCGACTTGGTGAGCCAGGCGGTGAAGCTCGGCTCGATCGGCAGCATCAGCGGCAGGATGAGAATGTCGGAGGCGCTGGCCTCACGCAGGGCTCCGAGCGCCTCTCGCAGCGACGGCGTGCCCTGCTCGGTGAAGCCGAAGCTGGCGCCGGCGACACCTGGCAGCGTGGCCGCAAGCTCGGCAAGGCGCTGCATCTGCCTGTAGGGCGCAGCGGCAAAGGCCGACTTGGCGACCAGCAGCACATGCCTTTGCGGCGCGGAGTTGTTTTCGCTTGAGTTCGACACCTGCAATCCCTGACCAGCCGTAGCGGGATTGCAGCAACGCAGGCCAAAGCCGGTGCCGGATGGCTACCGTTTCAATCCGCGCTCCTGTGGTACACCCCGCCCACGGAACCTCACTTGGTCAGGCAGGTCTCCTGGCTCGCGGGTCGTTGCTTCATCGCCCGTCTTCCCGGCTCCATGCCAGTGACGTGGTGGGCAATGTGGCTATTCACCATTGGGCATGATCGTTTCCGAAAAGCGGAAACCACTTTTCGGGACCATGCCCTGACCGCTCACAGTTGCGGGGCAGCTTCGGCTTCTACCGAATTCCCTCTTAGCTCCCGCCGAGAGGCGGGAGAACCATAACCACGCGGCAAGCTATAGGCGCGCATTGACAAGTCAAGCGCCTAAAGCTGCTCCGACTATTCCGCCGCCTCGGCGAAGGCGGCAGGCACATAGTTGAGGATCGGTGCCAGCCAGCGCTCCGTCTCTGCAACCGACATGCCCTTGCGCTTGGCATAGTCCTCGACCTGGTCGCGCTCGACCTTGGCGACACCGAAATAATAGCTTTCCGGATGCGAGAGATAGAGGCCCGAGACCGACGAGCCCGGCCACATCGCCATGCTCTCCGTCAAAGTCACGCCGGCATTGTTCTCGGCGTCGAGCAGGCGGAACAAGGTCGTCTTTTCGGTGTGGTCGGGCTGCGCCGGATAGCCGGGCGCCGGGCGGATGCCGTGATAGGCCTCGCCGATCAGCTCGTCGCCCGACAGGCTTTCGTCCGTCGCATAACCCCAGAACTCCTTGCGGACGCACTCGTGCATGCGCTCGGCGAAAGCCTCGGCGAAGCGGTCGGCCAGCGCCTTGACCATGATCGAGGAATAGTCGTCGTTGGCGCGCTCGAAGCGCTCGGCGATCGCCACTTCCTCGATGCCGGCGGTCACCACGAAGCCGCCGACATAGTCGGCCTTGCCGCTGTCGAGAGGAGCTACGAAGTCCGACAGCGCGACATTCGGCCTGCCGTCGCGCTTGGTCAATTGCTGGCGCAGGGTGAAGAAGCTCGCGAGTTCCTTCGAGCGGCTGTCGTCGGCGAACAGCCTGATGTCGTCACCGACAGTATTGGCCGGCCAGAAGCCGATCACCGCCTTCGGCGCGAACCACTTCTCGTCGATGATCTTCTTCAGCATCGCTTGAGCGTCTTCGAACAGCTGGCGCGCAGCCGCACCCTGGTTCTCGTCCTCGAGGATCTTGGGGTAGCGGCCCTTGAGCTCCCAGGTCTGGAAAAACGGCGTCCAGTCGATGTAGCGGGCGAGCTCGGCGAGATCCCAGTTTTCGAACACCTTCGTGCCGAGGAAGCTCGGCTTCGGCGGCGTGTAGCCGGTCCAGTCGGACTTGTGCGCATTGGCGCGGGCCTTTGCCAGCGGCAGCCGCTGCTTGTCGGCCTCCGAGCGGGCGTGCGCATCGGCGACCTTCTTGTATTCCGCCTGCACGGTTTCGACGTAGCCCTGCTTCGCCTCGGCCGACAACAGGTTGGAAACCACGCCGACCGCGCGGCTGGCGTCGGTGACATAGACGGCTTGGCCGCGCTCGTAGCGCGGGTGAATCTTGACCGCCGTATGGACGCGGCTGGTGGTGGCACCGCCGATCAGCAGCGGGATGTCAAAACCCTCGCGCTCCATTTCGGCCGCGACATGGGCCATCTCGTCGAGCGACGGCGTGATCAGGCCGGACAGGCCGATGATGTCGACATTCTGCTCCCGCGCGGTCTGCAGGATCTTGGTTGCCGGCACCATGACGCCGAGATCGATGATCTCATAGTTGTTGCAGGCGAGCACGACGCCGACGATGTTCTTGCCGATGTCGTGGACGTCGCCCTTGACCGTCGCCATCAATATCTTGCCGGCGGTCTGGCGCTCGCCATTGTCGATGCCCTTGGCGGCGTTGGCAGCCTTCTCCGCCTCCATGTGCGGCAGAAGCCCGGCAACCGCCTGCTTCATGACGCGGGCAGATTTCACCACCTGCGGCAGGAACATCTTGCCGGCGCCGAACAGGTCGCCGACGACGTTCATGCCGGCCATCAGCGGCCCTTCGATGACATGCAGCGGACGTTCCGCCTTCAGCCGCGCCTCGTCGGTGTCGGCGTCGATGAACTCAGTGATGCCGTTGACCAGCGCGTGGCTGATGCGCTGCTCGACCGGCCAGTCGCGCCAGGCGAGATCGCGCTCCTTGGCTTCCTTGCCGGCCGTGCCCTTGTAGCGCTCGGCCAGCTCGAGAAGGCGTTCGGTCGCGGTGCCGCCGGCCTTGGGCAGGCGGTTGAGAACGACGTCCTCGCAGGCTTCGCGCAGCTCCGGATCGATCGATTCATAGACCGCCAACTGCCCGGCATTGACGATGCCCATGTCCATGCCCGCCTGGATGGCGTGGTAGAGGAACACGGCATGCATGGCCTCGCGCACCGGCTCGTTGCCGCGGAACGAGAAGGACAGGTTGGACACGCCGCCCGAGATGTGGACGTGCGGCAGGGTGCGGGTGATCTCTCGCGTCGCCTCGATGAAGTCGACGCCATAATTGTCGTGCTCCTCGATGCCAGTGGCGACCGCAAAGATGTTGGGATCGAAGATGATGTCTTCAGGCGCGAAGCCGGCCTGCTCGGTGAGCAGCTTGTAGGCGCGGGTGCAGATCTCGACCTTGCGCGCCTTGGTGTCGGCCTGGCCCCGCTCGTCGAAGGCCATGACGACAACGGCAGCACCATAAGCGTGGCAGAGCCGGGCATGATGCAGGAAGGCTTCCTCGCCCTCCTTCATCGAGATCGAGTTGACGATCGCCTTGCCCTGCACGCATTTCAGGCCGGCCTCGATGATCTCCCATTTGGAGCTGTCGATCATCACCGGCACGCGCGCGATGTCGGGCTCGGCGGCGATCAGGTTGAGATACTCGACCATCGCCTTCTTCGAATCGATCAGGCCCTCGTCCATGTTGATGTCGATGATCTGGGCGCCATTGGCGACCTGGTCGCGCGCTACCTCGAGAGCGGCCACATAGTCTCCCGCCGTGATCAGCTTGCGGAACTTGGCCGAGCCGGTGACGTTGGTGCGCTCGCCGACATTGACGAACGGGATCTCGTCGGTGAGCGTGAACGGCTCGAGGCCCGACAGCCGCATCTGCGGCTTCAGTTCCGGTATCTGGCGCGGCGGATGCTTGGCTACGGCTTCGGCGATGGCCCGGATATGCTCCGGCGTCGAACCGCAGCAGCCGCCGGCGACGTTGATCAGGCCCTCGCGCGCGAATTCCTCGACCTGGGCGGCCATGAATTCCGGGCTCTCGTCATACTGGCCGAAGGCATTGGGCAGGCCGGCATTGGGATAGGCGCAGATGAAAGTCTCGGCGACGTCGGACAATTCGGAGAGATGCGGCCGCATGGCATTGGCGCCAAGCGCACAGTTGAGGCCGACGGTGAAGGGGTTGGCGTGGCGGATCGAGTTCCAGAAGGCGGTCGGCGTCTGGCCCGAAAGCGTGCGGCCGGACAGGTCGGTGATCGTACCGGAGATCATCACCGGCAGGCGCACGCCCTTTTCGATGAAGATCTCTTCGCAGGCAAAGATCGCAGCCTTGGCGTTCAGCGTGTCGAAGATCGTCTCGATCAGGATGATGTCGGAACCGCCGTCGATCAGGCCGCGCAGCTGCTCGCCATAGGCGATGCGCAGGTCGTCGAAGCTGACGGCGCGATAACCGGGATTGTTGACGTCGGGCGAGATCGAGGCGGTGCGGTTGGTCGGCCCGAGCGCGCCGGCAACGAAGCGGCGCTTGCCATCCTCCTGTTGGGCGCGGATCGCGGCACGACGCACCAGCCGCGCGCCGTCGCGGTTGAGCTCGTAGACCATGTCTTCCATGCCGTAGTCGGCCTGGGCGATCGAGGTCGATGAAAACGTGTTGGTCTCGATGATGTCGGCGCCGGCCTTGGCGTATTTGTAGTGGATTTCCTCGATCGCCTTGGGCTGGGTCAGGATCAAAAGGTCGTTGTTGCCCTGCTGGTGGCAGGCGCAGCCGGTGAACTTGTCGCCGCGGAAATGGTCCTCATCGAAGCCCAATCCCTGGATCTGGGTGCCCATCGCGCCATCAAGGACGAGAATTCGTTCGCGCGCCGCAGCCTTGAGCGCGGCCATCACCTCCGAACCGTCCGGCCTGGCGGACACGGCCCCAAACAGGGCGTCGAGGGAGGAGGCGTTTTGCGACATTTTACGTCCTTTCGGCGACAAAGCCGTCAGGTCACATAAAGACATCTTTATGTCAATATGTCGATAGGCAAACGGGCGCAATTGTTGCCCGCCGGCCCTTGCTGCGTCCGCGCTTCCAGGTAGCGCAGCGGTCCGGTACTCATCGTGCGCCGTGGAGCCGGCTATCTCACCTCGGCCCGCGCCCGCGGCCGCGCATCGTTGCGCTCGTGGGTGAAGATCGCGGCCGGCAAGGGCTCGCGGTTGCGGATGATGTCCGCACCCTTCTCACCCACCATGATCGTCGGCCCGTTGGTGTTGCAGGACGGCACGCGCGGCATCACCGAGCTGTCACAGACGCGAAGGCCCTCGATGCCCCGCACCTTGAGCTCGAGGTCGACCACGGCCATGTCATCGGTGCCCATCTTGCAGGTGCCGACAGGGTGATGATCGGTCTTGGCATTGGCGCAACCATAGTTGAACAACTGTTCCTCAGTCACGACACTCGGCCCCGGCAACCGCTCGGCCAGCACGAAGGGCTTGAGTGCGGCCTGCTGCATGATCTCACGCGCGACCCTGAGGCCTTCGATCGACATCTTGCGGTCGTGCGGATCGGCCCAGTAGTTCGGGTCGATCAGGGGAGCGGCCGCCGGATCGTTCGAAGCCAGCCTCACCGTGCCGCGTGAACGCGGATGCAGATAGGCTGAATTCAGCGTCACCCCCGCATTCTTGAGACGCGCCACGCCCGCCTCGATGCCCGAGCCGAGCCCAAGGTGGAACTGGATATCGGGCGAGCGCGCATCGGGATCGGCATACCAGAACCCGCCCGTCTCGAAGAGGCTTGATGTCACCGGCCCGGTACGGAACAGCACATATTGCAGCCCCGCCCACAGCGTGCGGTGCAGCTTGGCGACGTTGTCGTAGGTGTGATCGCCGGTGCATTCGGAGATCACGAACAGGTCGAGGTGATCCTGCATGTTCTCGCCGACGCCCTTGAGGTCGTGCATGACCGGCACGCCGACGCTCTTCAAATGATCGGCGGGGCCGATGCCCGACTGCAGAAGCAGTTTGGGCGAGCCGATGGCGCCCGAGGACACCAGGACCTCGCGCTCGGCGCGGATGATTTCGGTGCTGCTGCCGTTGGCGATCTCGACGCCAACCGCCCTGCCCTTCTCCACCACGATGCGGCTGACCTGGGCACTCATCCGAACGGTCAGGTTGCGCCGATCCTTGATCGGCGCGAGATAGGCCATGGAGGCCGAAGAGCGGCGCTTGTTGCGCTGGGTCAGCTGGTAGAAGCCGACGCCGGCTTGCTGGCGGCCGTTGAAGTCGTGGTTGTAGGGAATGCCCAATTCCTGCCCGGCGCGGATATAGGCGTCGCAGATCGGCAGCGCCGCCGACGGCATCGACACGCCCAGCGGCCCGCCATAGGAATGGTAGTCGTCGGCAAAGCGCTGGTTGTCCTCGCAGCGCTTGAAATAGGGCAGCACCGAGCGATAGTCCCAGCCGGTGCAGCCGTCCTCGCTCGCCCAGAGATCGTAGTCGACGGCGTTGCCGCGCGTGTAGAGTTGGGCGTTGATGCTGGAGCCGCCGCCGATCACCTTGGCCTGGGTATAGCGCAGCACGCGGTTCTTCATGTGCTTCTGCGGCACTGTCTCCCAGCCCCAGCTCGCCACGCCCTTGGTCATCTTGGCAAAGCCTGCCGGCATGTGGAACAGCGGGTTCCAGTCGCCGCCGCCGGCTTCCAGCAGCAGCACACGCACTTCAGGGTCCTCGCTCAGCCGATTGGCGAGCACGCAGCCGGCCGGGCCGGCACCAGTGATGATGTAGTCGTAGCTCATCCCGAAAACTCTCAGAGACGCGCGACGGACAATGCGCCGTCGGCCTTGATGATGGTGCCCGTGGCGAAGCCGAAGCTGCCGCTGGCAAGGGCTGCCGCGATGCGGCCGATATCGTCCGGCTCGCCCCAGCGTTTGATCGGCACAAGCCCGTCGCCGATCAGCCGGTCGTATTTTTCCTGGACCTTGGCCGTCATGTCGGAGCGTATGATGCCGGGCCGGATCTCGAACACGTCGATGCCGGAGCTCGCCAGCCGGAGCGTCAGCCCTTGCGTAAAGGCGGAGAGCCCGGCTTTCGACATGCAGTAGTCGAGCCTTTCCGGCGAGGTCATCTCGGCCGAGATCGAGGTGATGTTGATGATCGATCGCCGCTGGCTCGGCTGCGACATGGCCAGCATGGCGCGCAGTACCGCTTGCGTGAAGAACACCGTGCCGCGCAAATTGACCGCCATGATGGCATCGAAATTCTCGGGCGAAAGCTCGAGGAAATCGCCGCGCACCTTGGACGCGATGCCGGCATTGTTGACCAGGCAGTCGAGCCGCCCGAAATGATCGGCGATCTTTTCGACCGTCGCTGCATGGCCGTCGATCGCAGCGAGATCGGAGACGGCGAACAGAACCTTGGCGCCGTGCTTTTCAAGGCCGGATACGGCCTCCACCGCGGCCTGATCCTCTTCCCGGTCGGTGATGGCAAGATCGAAACCGGCTTCGGCCAGCGCCTTGGCCACCGCCAACCCGATGCCGCGGCGCGCGCCGGTCACCAGCGCCACGGGTTTCGCCTGGATCCTCATGCCGCGAGATCCTTCCTGGCAATATGGTCGGCGACGCGCAGCGCCTGCGCCGCGATCGTCAGCGCCGGATTGACCGCCGCCGAGGTCGGCAGGAAGCCGGCGTCGACGACAAACAGGTTCGGATGATCGAAGGCACGGCAAAAGACGTCGAGCGGCGCCTGCGCAGAGTCGTTGCCGATGCGCACCGTGCCGCACTGGTGCGACGGCGTGCGCTTGTCGAAGGCGCGAGAGACCACGATTGGAAATCCGGCACTGCGCAGCACCTGCTTGAGCTTGGCCACCAGCCGCTCATGCGCCTCCCAGTTGCTGCGCACCCATTTCAGCACGATGCGGTCGCCATCGACCATGATGCGGCTTTCGGGCGACGGCAGGTCCTCGCTCATGGCGTAGAAGTCGATCGAATGCGCGGTCACCCGGTCGAGCAGCCACTCCGGCACCGAAGGCATCGCACCCTTCAGGATCGTTCCCGAGATGCGTCCGAGCAGTTGCACATTGCCCAACGGCGGCCCGCCCTCGCCGTCGGAGAGGTAGAAATCGTTGAAGCCGAAGGTCTTCTGGTAGATCGAGTCGTTGCGGAACCACGGGCTCATGGCGATCACCGCCGTCGAATTGTGGTTCATGAAGTTGCGGCCGACCTGGTCGGAGCGGTTGGCGAGCCCGGTCGGATTGCTGTCGTTGGCCGAGCGCAGCAGCAGCACCGCCGACTGCACCGCACCCGCAGACAGGATCACCAGCTTGGGCTTCAGTACGGCGGCCTCACCGTTGCTGACATAGTGAACAGCGACGATCCGGCCGTCCGGGCCGCTCTCCAGCCGCGTCACCCGCGACCCGGTTTGGAGCTTGACGTTGTCATGCTTCAGTGCCGCCGCCAGCGCCGTCGTCTCGGCGTCCATCTTTCCGTCAAAACTGTTGGGGTGCGCGTCCCACGGCGTCTTGCCCTTGGCCAACCAGCGCTCGATGTCGACACCGAGCGGCAGCGAGAAGGGATGCACGCCCTTGGCCTTGAGGCGCGCCCGCACCTTGGAGATCGCCGGCTCGTCGGCGACCGGCTTCAACCCATAGGGCTTCGAATGCACCGGCTCGGTCGGGTCTTCGCCTAGCGCGCCGCGCACCTGGTAGAGCTCTTCGGCCAGGCCGTACCACGGCTCCAGCTCCTCATAGGCAATCGGCCATGCCGGCGACACACCGTCGAGATGCTGCATCTCGGCAAAGTCCTCGCGGCGATAGCGCGTCAGCACGGCGCCGTAGAATTTCGAATTGCCGCCGACATTGTAGTAGTTGCCGGGGTTGAAGCCGGTGCCGTCGGCCTCGTACCAGGTCTCGTCGGGCCGGAAGTGCCCGCGCTGGAAGATGGCGCGCTGGTCGCGGTTCTCCGGCCGGTCCTCGATATGGCCGCCGGCTTCGAGTATCAGGATTTCGGCCCCGGTCGCGGCGAGCCCGGCGGCAACCGTCGCCCCTCCGACCCCCGAACCGATGATGACGATGTCAGGCTGTCCGGACATGTCAGGCGATGCGCAGCTGGCTCTTGGGGTCGAAGAACACCGCCTTGTCGAGATTGAAGGCAAGCTTGGTCTTCTGGCCGGCATGGATCGCCGCATCGGCACGCAGGCGCGCCACCACTTCCTTGCCGCCGAGCTTGGTGACGGCAAAGGTGTCGGAGCCTGCCGGCTCGACCACCTCGATCAGGCATTCGCCCTCGGCGATCGACTTGGCGTTTCGGTCGGCACCGTCGGGGTCGGTCAGCGCTTCCGGGCGCACACCGAAGATGATCTCCTTGCCCGCGTAAGCGCCGAGCGCGCCATTGGCCAGCTTGATCGGCAGCGCCAGCGGCTGGTCGCCAGGGCGATCGAGGATGACGCTAAGGCTGCTGCCCGCCCCACCTTCGAGACGGCAATTGAGCAGGTTCATCGCCGGCGAGCCCATGAAGTCGGCGACGAACATGTTGGCCGGGCTGTTGTAGATTTCGGCCGGCGTGCCGAACTGCTGCAGGATACCGTCCTTCAGCACCGCGATCTTGGAGGCAAGCGTCATCGCCTCGATCTGGTCGTGGGTGACATAGACGATGGTCGTCTTCATGCGCTGGTGCAGGCGCTTGATCTCGGTGCGCATGTCGACGCGCAGCTTGGCGTCGAGGTTCGACAGCGGTTCGTCGAACAGGAACACCTGCGGATCGCGCACCAGCGCCCGGCCCATGGCCACACGCTGGCGCTGGCCGCCGGAAAGCTGGCTCGGCTTGCGGTCGAGCAGGTGGCCGATCTGCAGGATGTCGGACACCTGCTTGATTGCCTTGTCGCGCTCGTCCTTGGGCACGCCGCGGATTTCCATGCCGAACGCGATGTTCCCTGCCACCGTCATGTTCGGGTAGAGCGCATAGGACTGGAACACCATGGCGATGTCGCGCTTGGACGGATGCAGACCGGCCACCGACTTGCCGTTGATAGCGATCTCGCCCGAGGTGATCGGCTCGAGCCCGGCGATGGTGTTGAGCAGCGTGGACTTGCCGCAGCCCGACGGCCCGACGAGCACCAGGAAACCGCCCTTGTCGATCTCGATATTGATGTCCTTGAGGATCTCTACCTGGCCGTAGTTCTTGTAGAGATTGCTGATCTTGAGAAACGACATGGGCTTACCCCTTGACCGCGCCGGCCATCAGGCCGCGCACGAAGTAGCGTCCGGAGACGATGTAGACGATGAGGGTGGGCAGGGCGGCGAGGATCGCGCCGGCGAAATGCACGTTGTATTCCTTCACGCCGGTCGACGAGTTGACCAGATTGTTCAGCGCCACTGTCAGCGGGATGGAATTGAAGCCCGAGAACGACGAGCCGAACAGGAAGTCGTTCCAGATGTTGGTGAACTGCCAGATGACGGTGACGACGATGATCGGACCCGACGACGGCAAAAGGATGCGCCGGAATATCTGGAAGAAGCTGGCGCCGTCGATCTGCGCCGCCCTGACCAGCTCGGTCGGGAACGCCTCGTAATAGTTGCGGAAGAACAGCGTGGTGAAGCCGAGGCCATAGATGGCGTGGATCAGCACCAGCCCGGTGATGGTGCCGGCAAGGCCTGTCAGGCCGAGGATGCGGGCCGAGGGGATCAGCACGATCTGGAACGGGATGAAGCAGGCTAGCAGCATCAGGCCGAAGACGATGTTGTCGCCCTTGAAGCGCCACTTGGTCAGCACATAGCCGTTGAGCGCGCCGAGGATGGTCGAGAGCGCAACCGCCGGCACGACCATCAGCACAGAATTGATGAAGTAGGGCTTCAGTCCAACCGGCTGAACGCCGATCTGCGCGGTCGACCAGGCCGACAGCCATGGCGCGATGGTCCATTGCTTGGGCAGCGCCAGCATGTTGCCCTGGCGGATTTCGTCCAGCGGCTTCAGCGAGTTCACCACCATGACGTAGAGCGGCAAGAGGTAGTAGATCGCAAAAAGGATCAGCACGACATAGATGATGGCGCGGACGAAGATGCTGTTGCGCGTGGCGACGTCCTGGGAAGCGGCGCTCATTTCTTCTTCCCCCCGAGCTCGGAGTACAGATAGGGCACGATGATGGCGAAGATCATCATCATCATGATGATCGCGGACGCCGCGCCCATGCCCATTTCGTTGCGGCCGAAGGTGAACTTCTGCATGAACAGCGCAGGCGTCCACGTCGCGGTGCCTGGCCCGCCGTCGGTCATCGCCACCACAAGGTCGTAAGACTTGATGGCAAGGTGGGCGAGCACGACAAAGGCCGACAGGAACACCGGCCGCATCAGTGGAATGATGATTCGGCGATAGATCGTCAGCGTCGAGGCGCCGTCGATCTGGGCCGCCTTGATGATCTCGTTGTCGACGCCGCGCAGGCCGGCGAGGAACATTGCCATGACGAAGCCGGACGACTGCCAGACCGCAGCGATGACGATGGTGTAGATCGCCATCTGGCCTTCCTTGATCCAGCGGAACGAGAAGCTCTCCCAGCCCCATGACTGCATCACGTGCTCAAGGCCGATGCCGGGATCGAGGAACCACTTCCAGGCGACGCCGGTGACGATGAAGGAAAGCGCCATCGGGTAGAGATAGATCGGCCGCAGGAAGCCTTCGCCCCGGATCTTCTGGTCGAGGAAGATCGCCAGCGCCAGCCCGATGAAGCTGCAGACGACGATGTACAGCACCGAGAAGATGGCGAGGTTCTTCAGCGCCGTGATCCAGTTGGGATGGTTGAACAGCCTGACATAGTTGTTCAGGCCGACCCAGGTCGAAAAATCGGGCAAAAGCTTCGAGCCGGAAAACGACAGGAAGCCCGTGAAGACAATGAAACCGTAGACGAAGATCAGGATCAACGCGAAGCTCGGCGCCAGCACGATCTTCGGCAGCAGGTCCTGCAACGTCGCGCGCGGGTTCGTTACCGCGCGGGGTGCGGTCGTGGTGAGATCGGCCATGGGTCCAGCCTCTGGGTTGTCAGGTCAGGATGTGCCCCGGCCGAAGCCGGGGCACGAAAGCAGGCGATCAGCCTTTTGCAGCGGCAACCGCTTCGGCCAGCGCCTTGGCGGCAGCCTTGGAGTCGAGCTCGCCGTTGAAGTGGCGAGTGACGACGTCATAGAGCGCGTTCTTGACCGCTGCAGGTGCGGCGTAGCCATGGGCCATGGAGCCGAACAGCTTGCCGGCGGAGCTGGCTTCCGCCAGATCCTTGATGCCTTTCTTGCCGCAATCGTCGAAAGCGGTGTCAGGCACGTCGGTGCGTGCCGGCACCGAACCCTTGACCACGTTGAACGACGACTGGAAAGCCGGGTCCTCGATGTCGGCGGCCATCTGAAGCTGCGCCTTCTTCTTGTCGTCGCCGACCTTGAACATCATGAACATGTCCGAGTTGAAGGTGACGGCGCCCTGCGTGCCGGGGAAGCGGATGCAGACGAAGTCGGTGCCCGGCTTCTGGTTAGCCTTCAGGAACTCGCCCTTGGCCCAGTCGCCCATCATCTGCATGCCGGCCTTGCCCTCGATGACCATCGCCGAGGCAAGATTCCAGTCGCGGCCAGAGAAGTCCTTGTCGACATAGCCCTTGAGCTTGGTCATGCGGTCGAAGGCTTCGACCATCTTGTCGCCGCCGAGCGCCGCCGGGTCGAGGTCGATCATCGACGACTTGTAGAAATCGGTGCCGAGCGACAGCACGACGGCGTCGAAGATGGTGGCATCCTGCCAGGCCTGGCCGCCATGGCCGAGCGGGGTGATGCCGTTGGCCTGCATCTTGTCGAGCACCGCGATGAGTTCGTCCCAGGTCTCGGGCGCCTTGCCGCCGGCGGCGTCGAGCGCCTTCTTGGAGATCCAGACCCAGTTGGTCGAGTGCACGTTGACGGGTGCTGCGATCCACTTGCCGTCATGCTTGGCGAAGTTCTGCAGCGCTGCCGGGACGACCTTGTCCCAGCCTTCCTTGTCGGCCACTTCGCCGAGATCGCCGACCACGCCCTGGTTGGCCCAGTCGGTGATGTCGAAGCCAAGCGCCTGCACGGCGGTGGGCGGATCGCCCGCGGTGACGCGAGCACGCAGCGCGGTCATCGCCGCTTCGCCGCCGCCGCCGGCAACCGGCATGTCCTTCCAGGTCACGCCCTGGGCCTCGAGGTTTTTCTTCAGCACGTCGAGTGCCGCAGCTTCGCCGCCCGAAGTCCACCAATGCAGCACTTCGACGCTTTCCTCGGCATGTGCCATCGGCATCGGCGCGGCAAACAGGGCCGCCACAGCTGCCGTACTCATCAAAAACTTACGCATTCCAGTTCCTCCCGGGTTGCAAGTTCCTCACGCATCATTGCGTGACATAAGTTCCCCTTGGCCCCGCCTCGGGGAATTCCTCCTCAGGTCCGCGCCTCCTTCGGCATCCAGTGGCCGGTGCGCGGTCCGATATGCATGTTGAGCGTCTTGGTCTCGGTGTAGTCCTCCACCGCATGGCGGCCGAGCTCGCGGCCGATGCCCGACTGGCGATAGCCGCCGAAGGGCAGTTCCGAAGCGCCATCCATGAAGGTGTTCATCCAGACGGTGCCGGCCCGCACACGGCGGCCGACCGTCAGGCAGGTGTCGAAGTCGCGGCTCCACACGCCGGCCGACAGGCCATAGTCGATGGAATTGGCGATGCGGATCGCCTCGTCAGTGGTCTCGAAGGCAAGCACCGAAAGCACCGGTCCGAACACCTCCTCGCGCGCCACCGCCATGTCGGGGGCGACCGACGACAGGATCGTCGGTTCCATGAACTGGCCAAGGCCGAGATCGGCGGCAGAACCGCCGATGGCGACATCAGCGCCATTGTCGCTCGCACTTTTCACGTAAGTGACGATCTTCGCAAGATGTTGCGGCGTGATGATAGCACCAACCTGTGTCGAAGGGTCCAGCGGATCGCCAACCTTGACCTTCGCCGACAGCGCCGCCACGCGGCTAGTCACCTCGTCGACGATGTCGCGATGGACGATCAGGCGCGAGCCGGCATTGCAGCATTCGCCGGCGTTGAAATAGGCGCCGAAAACGGCCGCATCGATGAAGTCGTCGAGATTAGCGTCGGGGAACACGATCTGCGGGTTCTTGCCGCCAAGTTCCAGCGACACCTTCTTCAGCGTTTGTGCGGCGTTCGCCATGGTTAGCCGGCCGATGCCGGTCGAGCCGGTGAACGACACCATGTCGATGTCGGGATGGCTGGTCAGCGGCGCGCCGGCTTCCGGGCCGGTGCCGACGATGATGTTGACCACGCCATCGGGTACGCCGGCGGCCCCCAGGATCTCGCCCAGCACCAGCGTCGAAGCAGACGTCAGCTCCGATGGCTTGACGACCGCCGTACAGCCGGCCGCCAACGCGAAGGGCAACTTCTGGCTGACGATCAGGAATGGGAAATTCCATGGCGTGATGATCGACACCACGCCGATCGCCTCGCGCAGAACCACGCCCAGCGTGCCGTCGCCCAGTGTGTTGTAGGTTTCGCCATGCAGGTCACGGGCAAGGGCAGCGGCGTAGCGCCAGATGTCGGCAGCGCCGCCGAGTTCGCCCTTGGCCTGCGAGATCGGCTTGCCTGACTCAATGCAGTCGAGGAAGGCCAGTTCATCGGCACGCTCGTCAATGATGTCGGCGGCCCTGAGCAGGATGCGCGAGCGCTCGGCACCGGTCATGCGCGGCCAATGGCCGTCGTCGAAAGCTTTCCGTGCGGAAGCAATGGCGCGGTTCGCGTCGACCGCCGTCGCAGCCTCGTAGCGGCTAACAACGGTGCCGTGGCCGGGGCTGGAACGCTCAAGAATCTTGCCTTCGGCGCCGGCGGTCCACTTGCCGTCGATCAGCATCTTGAACTCGCGGACCTTGAAGCCGTCGAGCGGCTTGGGGCGCATCAGGACCGTCATCACCATTCTCCTGCAAATTTGGCGGCGCGTTTCTCGCTGAAGGCCGCGAGCCCCTCCTTGAGGTCGCCGGTCTTGGCCACGAGAATCGAGCCCAGCGCCTCGACGGCGGTGCCATTGTCTTCGTCGTTCGCGGTCGCGATCATCAGTTTTGCGACCTCGACTGCCGCCGGGCCGCGTGCCGCGATACGCACCGCATAGTCGCGCGCGGCAGCCACCGCTTCACCGGTCTCGACCACATGGTCTACCAGCCCGAGCACTGCCGCCTCGTCGGCGGAAAAAACCTCGCCGCCCAGCGCCATGCGCCGCACCACCTGCGCGCCGGCGCGCCGCACCAGCCGCTGCGTGCCCGACCAGCCCGGCACCATGCCGAGCCCGGTCTCCGGCAGGCCGATCTTGACGTGGCGTTCGGCGATGCGGATGTCGGCGGCTATCGCCAGCTCCAGCCCGCCGCCCAGCGCATGGCCGTTGATGGCAGCGATCAATGGAACGCGCAGCGTGGCCAGCCGCTCGAACACGCGGTGGCCGAAGCGCACCCAGGCGTGGCCGAACTCGTTGGGCGACATGCCGCCCCAGGCCTTGATGTCGCCACCGGCCGAAAATGCCTTGCCCTCACCGGTGAGGATCGCGACACGAATCTCCGCATTGGCCTCGACCTCGTCGCAGGCAGCCGACAGTGCCTTCAGCATGTCGATGTCGAAGGCATTGAGCTTGTCGGGCCGGGCCGCCGTGATGACGGCAACGGGGCCGTCGAACGCCACCTTGATGCGCTGGTCAGCCATGGACTCCCTCCAGCCTGCGTTCGGCCTTGCGCGGCAGGGTCAGCCCGATTGGCGCCTCGGCAAACAGGGAAGAATCCATCTGCTTGAGCTTGTCCGAGACGATCAGCGGGAACTCCGACTGATCGAGGATATGCGCCTGCAGATCGACGCCCGGCGCGATCTCGGTCAGCACGACGCCCTCGGGCGTCAGCTTCATTACACAGCGCTCGGTGACGTAAGTAATGTCCTGGCCCTGCTCGACAGCGCGACGACCGGAGAAGGTGACGTGCTCGACTTCGTTGACCAGCTTCTTGAGCTTACCTTCCTTCTCCACCACCAGTTTGCCGCCAGCGATATCGAGCTTGGCACCGGCATTGAACATGCCGGAAAAGACGATCTTTTTCGCCCGCGCCGTGATGTCCACGAAGCCGCCGGCACCGGCCGTCACATGCGGCCGGAAACTGAGCTTGGAGACGTTGACCGAGCCGCTGCGGTCGATCTCGAGGAAGGACAAGAGCGAGGCATCGAAGCCCGCACCCTGGAAATAGGTGAACTGATAGGGCGATGGCATGAAGGCGTCGGCATTGGAGGAACAACCAAAGGCGAAGTCGAGCAGCGGCACGCCGCCGACAGCCCCCTGCTCGATCACCCAGGTGACCTCGCCATGCAGCCCCTCTTCGAGCAGGATGCGCGGCACGTTGGCCGAGATGCCGAAGCCGAGATTGACGGCGCTGCCGGCTTCCAGCTCCTGCGCCACGCGGCGCGCGATGACCTTCTGGATGTTGAATTCGGGCACGCGAAAACTGTCGAGCGGGCGCATGATCTCGCCCGAAATCGCCGGATCGTAGGCCGTCTGCGTCGTCTGCTTCTGCTCGGGGTCTACGACGATGTAGTCGACAAGCATGCCGGGCACGCGCACATCGTGCGGCCTGAGCGACCCGTCCTTGGTGATGCGCTTGACCTGGGCGATGACGATGCCGCCATTGTTGCGCGCGGCGAGCGCCTGGTCGAGACCACCGAGATAAGCACCCTCGTGCTCGTAGGTCAGGTTGCCGCGCTCGTCTGACGTCGTCGCGCGGATGATCGCCACTTGCGGCTTGATCGCCGGGAAGAACAGCCAGTCCTCGCCCTCGAAGCTGATCTTCTTGACCAGCGGTTCGGCCGCGGCGCGCGCATTCATGGCGCAGCCCTGGCGCTCCGGATCGACGAAGGTGTCGAGCCCGACCTTGGTCATCACGCCCGGCCGCTTGGCCGCGGCCTCCCGATGCATGTCGAACATGATGCCCGAGGGAACGTTGTAGGCCGCCACCTCCTCGTTGCCGATCATTTGCCAGATCAGCGGCGGTTCGGCGCTCGACGGACCAGACGGATAGGAGCCGCCGATGATCTTCTTCAGCAGGCCTTTTTTGGCGATATGGTCGACGCCCTTGATGCCGCTCATGTCGCCGGCGGCGATCGGGTGCAGCGTCGTCAGGTCGCGCGGATGGCCCGTCGCCTCGAAGCGCTCGCCGATCGCCTTCAGCATCAAATCGGGGCAGCCGAGCCCGCTCGACGACGATACCGAGACAACAGCGCCGTCCGGAATAAGTGCTGCGGCCTGAACTGGGGTGATGTGCTTGCCCATGGTCAGAGCCCCGCCTCGATGGCGACCGCCTTGCCGGTCGCAGCCGACTTGACCACCGCAAGTCCGGTCGCCAGCGACCACACGCCGTCCTCGCCCGTCGCCGAGGGCGTGCCCTTGCCGGCGACAGCGTCGTGGAACGCCTGCAGTCCCGCCTCGTAGAGATTGTACTGGTCGAGCTTGAGCTCGTGTTCGCCCTCGGCATGGCGCAGCACGACCGAGCCGACCGGCTTCTGCGTCATCACGTTGCGCGCGATCAGCGATCCCTCGGTGCCGTGTACCTCGAAACCGGTTTCGGCGAACTTGGTGGTGAAGGCGTCATGGAACTGGGCGACCAGACCCGACTTGAAGCGCAGCACGCCCATCACGGCGTCCTCCAGCCCCGCCTGCCCCATGCCGCCCGTCTGGCTGAAGGCGGTTGCCTCGACCGGATCGTCGTTCAGCACGAAGCGCAGCGTATCGGCATCGTGCACGGTGATGTCGAGGATAACGCCACCGCCGGCCTGCGGCTTGTCGAGGCGCCAGCCCTGCAGGTGCGGCGGCAGGTAGACAGCGTGGAAAACGCGTGCGGCGAGCGGCTTGCCGATACGGCCCGCAGCAATCGCATCGCGCATCGCACGATGGCTCGCCGCGTTGCGCAGGTGGTGGTTGGTGCCCATCACCACGCCGGCCTCGCGCGCGGCCTTCACCATCGCCAACGCGTCGTTGAGCGTCAGCGCCAGCGGCTTCTCGCACAGCACGTGCTTGCCGGCCTTTGCCGCAGCAATTGCCTGTTCCAGGTGCAGTTCGTTGGTGGTCGAGATATAGACCGCGTCGATGCCAGGATCGCCGACGATGCCGTCGAGCGAGGTCACCGACTTGGCGATACCATTCGCTTCGGCATAGGCGCGACCGCGTTCGGCGTTGGTGCTCATCACCGAGACGACCTCGCCGCCGGTCGCGCGGATGGCGCCGACGACCCATTCCTTGGCGATGGTGCTCGCCCCGATCAGACCCCAGCGTGTCATGCTGTAAGCTCCCTAACCCGTTGCGGCGCACCGCAGCTCTCGCGCACCACCAGCCGCACCGTCGCCACAAGCGCCTCGGCGTCGAAATCGCCGGCATTGATCTGTTTCAGCAGCAATTGTGCTGCCCGCCGGCCCATGCCTTGCGGATCGACCGAAACGGTAGTCAGCGCCGGCACCGCCGTCTTTGCCTCGATCACGTCGTCGAAGCCGATCACGCCGAAGTCGACGCCCGGCTCGATGCGGGCGCTGCGCAGCCCGTCGCAGGCGCCAAACGCTACCGCATCGTTGAAGCACAATGCCGCCGTCGGCCGTTCGGCCATCGACAGCAGCCGCTCGACCGCCGCCACGCCGCCCGCGCGCGACGGCGCCGAGCTGATCACCAATTCGTCCGAGGCATCGAGACCGGCTTCCAGCAGCGCATCGCGGAACCCGCGCATGCGTTCGTCGAAGACAGCCGTGTCACTGAACCCACCGAGGAAGGCGATGCGGCGGTGGCCGAGTTCGATCAGATGCCGCACGGCAGCTGCAGCACCTGCATGACCGTCGGATACGACGGAGGAAACCTTGAGGCCCGGCACGTTGCGCGCCACCAGCACCACCGGGATACCGCTGTCGACAAGCGGCCGGAGGTCGGCGGCGGTCGTGCCGCGCGCCGGCGACAGGATCAGCCCGGCCATGCCGTGTTCGCGCATCGAGGCGATCACCTCGCCCTGGCGGTCGGCATTTTCCGACGTGTTGGCCATGAACTGGATATAGCCGGCCGACTGCACCACCATATCCATGCCGACGGCCAGCTCGGCAAAGAAGCTGTTGGTCAGATCGTTGACGACGATGCCGACGATCTTCGATTTCGACTGCCTGAGATTGGCGGCACCGCGGTTGTAGACGTAGCCGAGTTCGCGAATGACGGCGCCGACCCTGGCGCGCGTCACCTCGTTCACCAGGGAGCTGCCCTGGAGGACGAGCGAGACGGTCGACTTCGACACGCCGGCGGCGCGCGCAACATCGACAACTGTCACCTTCGCCTGCTTCAAACCGATCCTCCCGGGGGAGCGTTTTTTGGCTCCCATTTCCGAGTCCAATAATTGGAACGTTCCAAACTGTCAAGCATTGAAGAACCCGGACGCTGCCGTTTTCACAAAGAGCGCACGACAGGTGCACGGCCACCGAAACGCCAAAATCGTACACAATTCGACATTTCAAACGATTTACTACACTTGAATAGCGTTCAACCGCTTCGACGCCCCGCATCACCGGCAAGTCGATCCGCACAACCGCTCGGGGTCCCAAAATTCCAACTTGAAATTTGGAACGATCTAAATTACGAGATTCAGCCGATCAGGGGAGGAACCCATGGCCAAGGCAGTGAAACTTCCGCGGGCGGACCGCTCCATCGAGACCTACGCCCTTGTCGGCACGCCGACAGAACGGCCTGAAGCCGCACCTGTTTTCAACCGCATCGCCTATGCGGCGGCCCATGTCGTCTCCGACCCGTGGGCCGACGCCACCCCTTGGACCAGCCCGGCCATCGACTGGGATGCGACGATGGCCTTCCGCCATCATCTCTGGTCGCTCGGCTTCAGGATCGCCGAGGCGATGGACACCTCGCAGCGCGGCATGGGGCTCGACTGGGCCGGTGCGCAGGAGCTGATCCGGCGCTCGCTAGCTGAGGCACGCACGGTTCCGGGCGCCGACCTCGCCTGCGGCGCCGGCACCGACCAGCTCGACAAGCGCGATGCGCGATCGCTCGACAACGTGATCGCTGCCTATGAGGAACAGCTCGACTTCATCGAAAAGCATGGTGGCCGCGCGATCATGATGGCCAGCCGCGCGCTTGCCCATGTCACCACTTTGCCCGACGACTACCACAAGGTTTATGGCCGTATCCTTGGCCAGGCCAAGGACAAGGTGGTGCTGCACTGGCTGGGCGACATGTTCGACGCCGAACTCGCGGGCTATTGGGGCAGCACGCGGTTCGAGGACGCACTCGACACGGTGCTCGCCATCATCCGCGACCACAAAGACAAGGTCGAAGGCATCAAGATCTCGCTGCTCGACCAGTCCTGTGAGGTCGAACTGCGCCGCCGCCTGCCCGAAGGCGTGATCTGCTTCACCGGCGACGATTTCAACTATGCCGGCCTGATTGAAGGCGATGGCGAGAGGCATAGCCACGCTTTGCTCGGCATCTTCGACGCGGTCGCGCCGCAGGCATCGAAGGCTTTGGCTGCACTGGCCAAAGGCGACCTCGCCACCTTCCGCGGCACCATCGAGCCGACGGTGCCGCTGTCGCGGAAAATCTTCGAGGCGCCGACGCAATACTACAAGGCCGGCGTCGTCTTCCTCGCCTGGCTCAATGGCCACCAGAGCCATTTCACCATGCCTGCCGGCATGCAGTCCGCGCGAGGTGCGGTGCACTACGCTGACATCTTCCGCCTGGCCGACCAGGCCAATGTGCTCGACAAGCCAGACCTCGCCGTTGAGCGGATGACAGCCTTCATGACCCAGTACGGCATCGCCTGACCGGCTACATCAGCCCCAGTTGCTTGTAGAAGCCGAGCGCGTCGTAATAGTCGCTCTGGCTGGCGATCTTGCCGTCCTTGACCGAGAACATCGAGGCACCGGTGAAGGAGAACTTCTTGCCAGTGGCCTTGGTGCCGTCGGCCCAGTCACCGCTATTGGTGCCGGAGAACTCCCATTCGAACGACACGCGGTCATCCTGCACCACCGGCGCGCCCTTCATCTGCCAGACGGCATCGGGCACGGCCTTGAGGAAATTGTCGATGACGCCGGTCTTGGCAGCCTCCTTGCCTTCGACCGGCTTGCCGACCGAGGCATCATAGTAGATGACGTTGTCGGCGAGATGCTCGGCTGCCTTGGCGGAGTCATGCGCGTTCCAGGCGGCGAGATAGGCTTCGACCACGGCCTGCGGCGTATCCTGCGCCAGCGCGACTGAAGGAACCGCTGCGAGGAGCGCTGCTACTGCTGCGGATGCGAGAAACTGACGGCGATGCATGTCTTTTCCTCCCAAGTTGAACGACCTCATCTTCTCCCCTTGCGGGAGAAGGTGGCCGAGCGAAGCGAGGTCGGATGAGGGGTGTTGGCCGGAGCGACCCCTCACCCTGCCAACCTTGCCGCGGCGCGGCTGCGGGGCAATCCGACCTCTCCCACAAGGGGAGAGGTCAAAAAGTTACCCATGCGCGATCATGACATGGCGCACGGCGGTGTAGTCCTCCAGCGCATAGACCGACATGTCCTTGCCGTAGCCGGACTGCTTGAGGCCGCCATGCGGCATCTCGTTGGTCAGCATGAAATGCGTGTTGATCCAGGTGCAGCCATATTGCAGCCGTGCCGCCGTCGACATGCCGCGCGAGATGTCCTTGGTCCAAACCGACGACGCCAGGCCGTAGTCGCTGTCATTGGCCCAGTTGACTGCCTCGTCGACGTCGGAGAAGCGCGTCACCGACACCACCGGCCCGAACACCTCGCGGCGCACGATCTCGTCTTCCTGCAGCGCGCCGGCAACGACGGTTGGCTGATAGTAGAACCCGCCGCCCTCGCCCGGTTTGCCGCCGGTGGTGATCTCGATGTGCTTGAGTTCGGAAGCGCGCTCGACGAAGGAAGCGACGCGGTCGCGCTGGCGCCTGGAGATGAGCGGCCCGATCTCGTTTTCGGTGTCGTCGGCCTGGCCGAAGCGGATGGTCGATACCGCCGAAGACAAGTCGGCGACGAGCTTGTCGTAGACCTTACTGCCGGCGTAGATGCGGCAGGCCGCCGTGCAGTCCTGGCCGGCATTGTAGTAGCCGAAGGCACGCAGGCCGCTGACCACGGCGTCGATATCGGCATCGTCGAAGACGATCACCGGCGCCTTGCCGCCGAGTTCCAGATGCGTGCGCTTGACCGACTTGGCCGCCGCCTGCAGCACCTTCTTGCCGGTGGCGACGTCGCCGGTGATCGAGATCATGCTGACGGCAGCATGGTTGATCAGTGTGTTGCCGACGCTTTCGCCGCGGCCAAGCACGACATTGACCACGCCCTCGGGCAGCACGTCGGCAAGGATTTTCGCCAGCTTCAGCGCCGTCAGCGGCGTCTGCTCGGAAGGCTTGAAGACGACCGTGTTGCCGCCGGCGATTGCCGGTGCCAGCTTCCACGCCATCATCATCAGCGGATAGTTCCACGGCGCGATCGAGGCGACGATACCCACAGGGTCGCGGCGGATCATCGAGGTATGGCCGGGCAGGTATTCGCCGGCCACCAGCCCCGGCATCGAGCGCACCGCACCGGCAAAGAAGCGGTAGCAGTCGACAATGGCCGGAATCTCGTCATTGAGCACGGCATTGATCGGCTTGCCGCAATTGAGCGCTTCAAGCTTGGCAAAGCCTTCCGCCTCGGCCTCGATCCGGTCGGCGATCTTGAGCAGATAACCCGAGCGTTGCGCCGGGGTGGTCTTGGACCACGTCACGAACGCCTTCTGTGCAGCCGCGACTGCCGCCTCGATCTGCGCCGGCGAGGCCTCCGGCAGGCTGAGGATCGTCTCGCCGGTACGCGGGTTGAGGATCGCTTCTTCCGTCTCGGTTCCGCGCTCGAACTTCGAGCCGATCAGCATTTGGGTGTCCATGTAAGTTCTCCCTGGATCAGTGTCTTTGGAGGGCGAATAGGGAGTAGCGAATAGCGAGTAGAAACAAGCGATCGAACAGATCCTATTCGCTATTCGCTATTCGCTACTCCCTATTCGCTGTTGTCATTTTCCCGCCCCGGCGATCTGGTCGCCTTCGCGGGTCAGGTAATAGGCGGCGAGGATCGGCAGCAGGGTCGCCAGCACCACGACCATGGCGACGACATTGGTGACCGGGCGCTGGCGCGGCCGCACCAGTTCCTCGAGCATCCAGATCGGCAGCGTCTGCTGCTGCCCGGCGGTGAAGGTGGTGACGATGACCTCGTCGAAGGACAGCGCGAACGCCAGCATGCCGCCTGCCAGAAGTGCGGTCCCTATATTGGGCAGGATCACGTGCCTGAAGGTCTGGAACCCGTCGGCGCCGAGGTCCATCGACGCCTCGATCAGCGAGCCCGAGGTGCGGCGGAACCGCGCCACCGCGTTGTTGTAGACGACCACCACGCAGAAGGTCGCGTGGCCGAGCACGATCGTCCAGAACGAGAACGGGATCTCCGCCAGGCTGAAGGCCGAGCGCAGCGCGATGCCGGTGATGATGCCGGGCAGCGCGATGGGCAGGATGACCAACAGCGAGATCGCCTCGCGGCCGAAGAACCTTGTCTGGCTGACGGCTGCGGCGCAGAGCGTGCCTAGCACCAGCGCAATCGCCGTCGAGATCGCCGCGACCTGCACCGACAGGCCGAGCGCCTGCCAGACATCGGGCCGTGCCCAGGTGGCTGCGAACCATTGCGTCGTCAGCCCGGGCGGCGGCCACTGGTAGCTCTTCTCCTCCGTCGTGAAGGCATAGACGAAGATCAGCAGGATCGGCAGGTGCAGGAAGGCGAGACCTGCGGCAGCCGCGATCTTGAGGCCGCGCGGGGCCGATTGCGAACGGTCAGAGCGCATCGAAGGCTCCCATGCGTTTGGCGCCCCAGAGGTAGAAACCCATGATGACGATGGGCACCACGGTGAAGGCGGCGGCGAGCGGGATGTTTCCGGCGGTTCCCTGCTGGGCATAGACCGCCTGGCCGATGAACAGCCTGGACGTGCCGATGATCTGCGGAATGATGTAGTCGCCGAGCGTCAGCGAGAAGGTGAAGATCGAGCCGGCGACGATGCCCGGTAGCGCCAGCGGGAACAGCACGTTGCGGAAGGTCTGGCCCGGCGACGCCCCGAGATCGGACGAGGCCTCGACAAGGTTGCCGGGCACGCGTTCGAGGGCGGCCTGAATCGGCAGGATCATGAACGGCAGCCAGACATAGACGAAGACGATGAAGGTGCCGGTGAACGAGACCGACAGCGAGTTGCCGCCGACCACAGGCAGTGACAGCCAGCTGTCGAGCAGCCAGGACAGGTGCAGCTTGGCGAACAGCCAGGTCAGGATGCCTTCCTTGGCGAGGATAAGCTTCCACGCGTAGATCTTGACCAGGTAGCTCGACCACAAGGGCAGCATGACGCCAAGATAGAACAGCGCCTTCCATTTGCCGCGGGCATAGCGCGCCGCGTAATAGGCGATGGGGAACGCGACGACGGCAGAGGCCAGCGTGACCAGTGCCGCCATGGTTACCGTGCGCACGATGATGTCGAGATTGGCCGCCTGGAACAGGTCGCCATAAGTCTTGAGCGTCAGCTCTCGGCTGATCAGCCCGGAGAACTCGTCGATCGAAAAGAAGCTCTGCGCCAAGAGTGCGATCAGCGAGCCGATATAGACGACGCCGAGCCAGAGCAGCGGCGGCGCCAGCATCAGGAACAGCAGCAGGCCCGGCCGGCGCCACAGCAGGTCAGACAGCGAACCGGCGAAACCGCCACGCTTGGGCAGGATCGCGGCAGCCACGCCGGTCGCCCCGGTGACAGCCTGGACGCTCATGCCTGCTCCTCCATCAGGTGGAGCTGGTCGCGGTTGAAGCTGAGCATGACATGCTCGCCATCGTCGGGCAGCGAAGCGCCGGCCGGCACCGTGGCGTGCAGCCGGAGGCCATCGGCATCAAGCGCCAGCTTGGTGGCCGCACCCAGATAGTGACGCGACAGGACGCGGGCAGCGACGCCGTCGCCGCTCTTGTCGCGACCGACGCGGATCTGTTCCGGCCTGAGGCTGCCCCAGCGGCGCTGGCCGGCATAACGCTGCACGAAATCGGGCGGCAGCACGTTGGACGAGCCGACGAAATCGGCGACGAAGCGCGACGCCGGGCGCTGGTAGATGTCCTCGGGCGCGCCGACCTGCATGATGCGGCCGTCGTTGAAGACCGCGACCCGGTCGGCCATGGACAGCGCCTCGCCCTGGTCGTGCGTGACGAAGACGAAGGTGATGCCGAGCGCCTTTTGCAATTGCTTGAGCTCTTCCTGCATGCTCTCGCGCAGCTTGAGGTCGAGCGCGCCGAGCGGCTCGTCGAGCAGCAGCACCTTGGGCTTGTTGACCAGCGCACGCGCCAGCGCCACGCGCTGCCGCTGACCGCCGGACAGCTGGCCCGGCTTACGGCTGCCATAGCCCGGCAGTTGCACCAGCTTGAGTGCGTCCTCGGCGGCGCGGTGGCGTTCGTCCTTTCCCATGCCCTTGACCATCAACCCGTAGGCGACGTTGTCGAGCACGTTGAGATGCGGAAACAGCGCGTAGTCCTGGAACACCGTGTTGACGTTACGCCGGTAAGGCGGCACGCCCTCGGCGCGCTCGCCGAAGATCGAGATACTGCCCGATGTCGGCTGCTCGAAGCCGGCGATCAAACGCAAGCAAGTGGTCTTGCCCGAGCCAGACGGTCCCAGCATGGCGAAGAACTCGCCAGGCTTGATCTCGAGGTCGACAGCATCGACCGCGCGCACCGCGCCGAAATGGCGGGAGGTCTTTTGAAAGGCGACTGCTGGGGTCATCGTCTCAGGCTTTCGATGTCTGGGCCATGCAAGCCCGGGCGATATGCCCTGGCCATGGCTGCGCATCCGGCCGACCCACGGCCGCCGATGCTTGTCTGCCGCCGCCGTCAGGCGGTCATTTCAGGTCGGTTGGTGCCCTCCGCCCCCTCTCCCCACGGGGAGAGGGTTGGCCGCAACGCGGCCTGGCGAGGGGACATCGTTCGTTGCTGGCCTCAGCGGCCGCCGATCACGCCGATATAGTCCGAGACCCAGCGATAATAGGGTACGCACTGGTCGTTCTGGCTGGCGCATTTCGACACCGGCGTCTTCCAGAACTTGATCCTGGCGAAGTCCTCGAAGCCGTTGGTCTTGCAACCCTCGTCGGTGAGCAGCGCGTTGCCCTTGCAGGCGGCTGGTACTGCCGGGTTAGAGCCGAACCAGGAGGCAAGATCGCCCTGCAGCTTGGGGTTCAGCGAATGCTCGAGCCACATATAGGCGCAGTTGGGGTTGGCGGCTTCGACATGCATCATCGTCGTATCGGCCCAGCCCGTGGCACCCTCTTCCGGGATGGTCGAGGCGATCGGCTGCTTCTCCGACTTGAGCAGGTTGACCTGGAACGGCCACGAACCGGAAGCGACGACGCCTTCGTTCTTGAAGTCGTCGATCTGGATCATGGCATCGTGCCAGTAGCGGCCGGCCAGCGTGCGTTGCACGCGCAGCAGATCAAGCGCTGCCTTGTACTGGTCCTCGTTGAGCTCGTAGGGATCCTTGATGCCGAGATCGGGTTTGTGCGCCATCAGGTAGTTGGCGGCGTCCGCAATATGGATCGGGCCGTCATAGGCCTGGACGCGGCCCTTGTTGGGCTTGCCGTCGGGTAGGTCCATCGGCTCGAACACGACGCTCCAGCTCTTCGGCGCTTCCTTGAACACGTCGGTGTTGTACATCAAGACGTTCGGGCCCCACTGGTAGGGCACGCCGTAATGCTGGCCGTCGACGGTGAACCACGGCGCATCCTTGAGGCGCTCGTCGACGGTCGACCAGCTCTTGACGAGGTCGGTGTTGATCGGCTGGACACGCTTGCCGGCGACGAGGCGGAGCGAGGCGTCGCCCGAAGCGGTGACGAGGTCGAAGCCGCCCTCGTTCATCAGCGCGACCATTTCGTCGGAAGTGGCGGCGGTCTTGACGTTGACCTTGCAGCCCGACGCCTTCTCGAAATCACTGACCCAGTCGTAATTCTTGTCGGTCTCGCCGCGCTCGATGTAGCCCGGCCAGGCGATGATGTTGACCTGGCCCTCGGCCTTGCCGATCTCCTTGACCTGCGCCACCGCCTGGCCGGAAAAGCTGCAAGCCAAGGCGATTGCCGTGCAGGATTTCAGAAATGCCTTCATCACGATCCTCCCATGTGCAGGAACCGCTCTCTCATCGGCGGTGTTGCCCTGAAACGAAAGGTGCGGCGAAAGCGCAGGTTTCGCAAATTCATTCGAAAGATGGGTGATATCGGTTTTTCCGATACCCAGAGCGCCGCGCGTCCGTTCGGACGCGCAAAGGACGCTCTGGCACTTTGAAGCTACGCATCGTGCTTTGCGAAGATCGAGCCCGATTTTCGCGCCGGCACGTCAAAGCTTCTGGCGGACGGTCCGCTGCGCCTGGGCGATGCCGATGAAATCGCGCGCTGCCGCCGGCAGCGACGAGCCGCGCCGCCACACCATGCCGACCTGCACCACCGGCAGCGAGCCGGAGACGTCGCGCGACTCGATGCGGTCGCCTTCGAGCGACCACGGCCGGTAGACGAGGTCTGGCAGCAGCGCCACCCCTGCCCCGGTCGCCACCAGCGAGCGCACCGCCTCGACCGAACGCGTGCGGAAGGCGACATGCGGCTTGGCGCCGATGGCCGAAAGCAGCTTGCCGGTGTTCTCCTCGATCTCGTCAACCGACAGCATGATCAGTGGCTCCGATGCGATGTCGCCCACGCTGATGATCTCGGCGGAGGCCAGCGGATGGCCGAGCGGCAGCCACAGCCGGTAGGCCGAGACCTCGAGAATCTCCGATTGCAGCGCCATGCGGTCGCGCAGGTTGGAGGTGACCATGACGGCGAGGTCGAGCTTGCCGCCGACCAGAAGGTGCTCGAGATAATCGCCATTGTCCTCGATCGCCGAAATCTCGACCGCCGGATGGGCACGGCGGTAGCGGGCGAGCAGGTCAGACAGAACATAGCCGGCGACCAACGAGGTGACACCGAGCTTGAGCTGGCCGGTGGCTGTCGCCTGCCCGCCGAAGAAGGTGCGGCGCGCGTCCGACACGTCGGCCAGGATCTTGGTGGCGTGGCGCAGGAACTGGTGGCCCTTATGGGTAATGTTGAGCCCGCGCGGATGGCGCTCGAACAGCTCGACGCCGAGATCGCCCTCCAGCTCCTTGATCGCCTCGGTGACCGACGACTGCGAGATCGACAGGTTCTGCGCCGCGCGTGAGATCGTGCCCTGCTCGGCGACGGCGACGAAGAACTGAAGCTGACGAAGCGTGAAGGCCATGGCGGGAGTAGACAGGGCGGCGGGGAATTTGGGAAGAGGCCGGCGTTCCCTTCTCCCCTTGTGGGAGAAGGTGCCCCGAAGGGACGGATGAGGGGTGTTGGACGGAGTGAGGCGTTCAGATTGTGCGCTATTATCTCTTCTCCAGCTTCTCATTGCTTCCAACACCCCTCATCCGTCTTGGTGCTGCCCGCCAATCCACCTTCTCCCACAAGGAGAGAAGGTCAGGTTCTCGCCTTGCCACGCCCCGTTTCCGGTCTGGCCATCGTGATGAAAAGGTTCGGGCAGCGGGGCGCGAGGCCCTGCCTGCCGATAGTTTGATCCACGCGGGATGGTGACAGAGCTCCTGACAAGCAAGCCGGTTCTGCACCGCAGCAGCAATTGCCACTTCACGGCATGGATCCCCGGGTCTCCGCACGTCGCTTCGCTCCTGCTCCGCCCGAGGATGACGAAGGCATTGGGGCTCGCGGCCAATCGTCAACGTCGGTGACTGCAGAGAGCTCCGGCTCTTGTTCTTGCGTAGCTCTCAATTGCGAAGACTCCCTGCCAAGGGCCAACCTTGGAGACTAGCCGAAAGCCACCATGCCTTCGTCATCCTCGGGCGGAGCGGGAGCGAAGCGAACTGCGGAGACCCGGGGATCCATGCCGTGACCGTCCCGTCTAGCTGACCGTGCAGAAAAAAGCCGCCGCGATCCTTCGCCCCCCTCTGGCCTGCCGGCCATCTCCTCCACAAGGAGGGAGATTACGCCGTCATCGGCACCGCAGCCAATCGCCAAGATCGCAAGACTTGTCCTTGCGGTGTTGCAGGATATGCCCTGCAGGCGACGCGGCTATTCTCCCTCCCTGTCGGGCGCGACGGCGAAAAATCGCGGTGACCGTGGAAAACGTCTCCTCGCGGGACTGCGAAACAGCATCAGCCACCAAAAGCAGCAGGCGGGAAAATCCCGCCTCGCACAATCGATGATCCGGCTGAGACAGATTAATGCAGCACCAGCACGTCGCCGGAGGAGAAGCTGATCTCGGTCTTTTCGCCGACGACCGGCGGCGGGCTGTTGGGGCTGTTGAAGGTGTCGAGCGACACGACGTTCTGGCCGACGCCAACGCGGACGCGGATGACCGAGCCGAGGAAATGCACGTCGGCGATCTGGCCGGTGAGGTTCGAATCGTTGCCCGCCTTGCGGCCGAGCGAGATCGCCTCGGGCCGCAGCGCCAGCGACAGCGTGTCGCCGGCCTTGGAGCCGTTGAGCTTGCCCTTCAGCCCGATCTCCTCGGCATTGATCGTGACCGTGCCGGACGCTGCGTCGCTGATCGTGCCTTCGAGCACGTTGAGCGTGCCGACGAAATTGGCGACGAACTTGGTCGAGGGCCGGTTGTAGATCTCGAACGGCGTGCCGGTCTGGTCGGCGCGGCCTTCGTTCATCACCACGATGCGGTCGGACATCGACAGCGCCTCTTCCTGGTCATGCGTGACGAAGATGGTGGTGATGCCGAGCTTTTTCTGGATGGCGCGGATTTCCTCGCGCAGCGACAGACGCACCTTGGCGTCGAGCGCCGACAGCGGCTCGTCGAGCAGGAGCAGCTTGGGCTTGGGCGCCAGCGCGCGCGCAAGTGCAATGCGCTGCTGCTGGCCGCCGGAGAGCTGGTAGGGATAGCGGTCGCCGAAATCGGGCAGCTTGATGATGTTGAGCATCTCGGCGATGCGGGCATCCGCCTCGGCCCTCGGCATGCCGGCCACCTTGAGGCCGAAGCCGATATTCTGGGCAACCGTCAAATTGGGAAACAGCGCATAGGCCTGGAACACCATGCCGATGTGGCGCTGGTTCGGCTTGAGGCCGGTGACGTCCTTGCCCCCAACGAAGACCTTGCCAGCCGAAGGCTCCTCGAAGCCGGCGACGATGCGCAGCATGGTGGTCTTGCCGCAGCCCGACGGCCCGAGGAAGGAAACGAACTCGCCGGCGCCGACGTCGAGATTGAAGTCCTTGACGACGGCGACGTTGCCGAACGACTTCTTGACGTTCTGGATGGAGAGGAAGGGATCGGCCATTGGCTTTTGCTCTTCTTGTTCAATTCGGGCGATTTGCCGACTTCGGCGCGAAACGGGCGAGGATCTGGATCACCGACATGCAGCCCCAGGTGATGGCGAAGGCGATGACCGCAAGCGCCGCCGGCTCATAGGCGCGGTTGGCGCCGATGTTCTGCAGGTACGGACCGAAGGCCGGGCGGTTGAGCAGGCTCGCCAGCGTGAACTCGCCGATGACGATGGCGAAGGTCAGGAAGGCGCCCGACAGAACGGCGATCAGCACATTGGGCAGGATGACGCGGGCGATGATCGTCGTCCACCCGGCGCCGAGGATCTGGGCCGCCTCGGTCAGCGTGCGCACGTCGATGGTGCGCAGGCCGGTGTCGACGGCGCGGTACATGTAGGGCAGCGCCAGCGTGGCGTAGCCGATGACCAGCAGCGCATCGGTGCCGCGCGCCGTGCCGAGGAACGGCAGCGGCGAGTTGGAGCCGTACATCCTGATATAGCCGAAGACGATGACGATCGCCGGGATGACCAGCGGCAGCAGCGTGATGAACTCGACGACCGGCCTGAGATGCGGCATGCGCAGCCGGATCCAGTAGGCTGTCGGCACCACGAGCAGGACGCCGAGCAGGATCGTGAACACGGCCACCGTCACCGAATAGGCGAAGGTCTCCTGGAAGCGGCTGTCGCCGAGCACGACGCGATAGGCGTCGAAGGAATAGACGCCGCGCCGCATGCGCAGCGAGAACTCGAAAGTGGCGATCAGCGGAATGAAGAAATAGGCGGTGCCGATGGCAAAGACGAGCCAGGCCCAGAAGCGACCGGTCTTCATTTGAGCCACCTCTCGCTGCGGGTGCGGAACCAGATGTAGAAGATGTTGGCGAGGCCGGTGACGACGATCATGCCGAAAGCCAGGGCATAGCCGAGATGCGGGTTGTGCAGCACGTCGCCGCGGATCTGCGCATAGAGCTTGATCGGCACGATGTTGAGCGACGAACCGGTGAAGGCATAGGCCGTGGCAATCGCCCCGAAGGCGTTGGCGAACAAAAGGATGACGGTGCCGAGGAAGCTCGGCCACAGCACCGGAATGACGACCATGCGCCAGTATTGCCAGGTGGTGGCGCCGAGCGTGGCTGCCGCCTCGCCCCACTCGCGCTTGAGGCCGTCGATCGCCGGCGTGATGATGACGATCATCAGCGGGATCTGGAAGAACAGATAGACGATGATCAGGCCCCACGACGTGAGCACGTTGAAGCCCATCGCGTAGATGTTGATGCCGAACACGTCGCGCAGGATGACGGTGACGAGGCCGAGGCGGCCGAGCGTCGCGAGGAAGGCGAAGGCCAGCGGCACGCCGGCGAAATTGGAGGCGACGCCGGAAAACGTCATGGTCGACGAGCGCACCCACCTGGGCAGGCCGCCGCGCACGATGGCAATCGCCATGGCGAGGCCGACGAAGGCGCCGATGGTGGCCGACCAGAAGCTGATCTTGATCGACACCCAGTAGGAGTCGCGGATCGACTGGTCGGTGAAAAGCTGGCGAATGTTGTCGAGCGTGTATTGGCCCTGATCGTTCTGGAAGGCGCCGACGACGAGATAGAGCGTCGGCAGGATCAGGAACATCAGGGCGAAGATGAAGAACGGCGCGACACCGAGCCAATGGGTCGGCAGGCGGAAGCCGCTCTTCGCCTCCGGCGGCGCGGAGCGCGCGGCATCAGCCGTGGTGGATATGCTGGCTTGGGTCATCGGGCCGCCGTATCGAGAGAAAATGCGGGCGGCCGCAAAGCCGCCCGCGATGGCAATTGCTCAATTACTGAACGTTGGCGCCGACCACGGCATCCCACTGCTTAGTGATCGCTTCCTTGCCCTTGGCCTGATCGTCGAGCGTCGGGAACACGGCCTGTTCATAGGCAGCGGCCGGCGGCAGCTTGTCGAGCATCTCCTGCGGGATCTTGCCGTTCTTGGCGAGATCGTTGAAGCGGATCGGGTGGCAGTAGCCCTTCAGCCAGCCGAGCTGACCTTCGTCGGAATAGAGATACTCCATCCATAGCTTGGCAGCGTTCGGATGCGGTGCATAGGCGCTGATCGCCTGGACGTAGACGCCGGCGACGACGCCCGACTTCGGAACGACGACCTCGACCGGCGGGTTGCCGTTGAGGGTGTCGCGACCAGCAAGGGCGTTGTAGTCCCAGGTGATCAGGATCGGGGTCTGGCCCTGGGCCAGCGTCGCCGACTTGCCGATGACCGGCACGAAGTTGCCCTTGGCGTTCAGTTCCTTGAAGAAGGCGAGGCCCTTCTCGGCGGCCGAAGCGGCGTCGGTGGCACCCGAGCCCAGGCCGGCGGCGTAGACGCCCTGGATCGCCTGGTTGGACGCACGCGGATCGCCGGCGAGCGCAACCGAGTTCTTATATTCGTCCTTGAGCAGGTCGGCCCAGTCGGCCGGTGCGTTCTTGACGAGGTCCTTGTTCACTTCAAACGACAGCACGCCGTAATAGTCGCCGTACCAGAAGCCGTCAGCGTCCTTGGCGGTGTCGGGGATCGAGTCCCAGGTCGCGACCTTGTAGGGCTGGATCAGGCCGTCGGCCTTGGCCTGCGGGCCGTAGGAGAGGCCGACGTCGATGACGTCAGGCGCCTGCGGGCCCTTGTTGTCCTTGTTGGCCTTGATCGCCTCGATCTCGTCGCTGGAGCCCGCGTCGGGGTTCAGCTCGTTGACGGTGATCTCGGGATACTTCTTCTTGAAACCATCGATGACGGCGCCGTAACCGCACCAGTCATGTGGCAGCGCAATCGTGGTCAGCTGGCCCTCCGCCTTCGCGGCGGCTTCGAGCGCGGCCATATCCTGGGCCGACACGATTGCCGTCGTCACCATCAGCGACGCCGCGCTTAGGGAAAGCACTTTCCCTGCAAACTTGAACATGTGTTCTCTCCGTTGAACTGACGCCATGAGACGCCTGCGATGCGGTAATGGCTTCATGTGACAGTCACATGAAAGTTCCATGAAGCCACCGCCCGCAGTGGAAAAAAGTTAACTACTTTTAATCGGTTGTCGCAATCGTCGCCGTTGTTTACCGGCTAATTAAATTCCGCATGCCTTCCCAAGCCCCTCCCTCTATTTTGCCGACTATAGAAATCAGGAATACCTCCCTGCACTAGTCTCAAACCGTCCCTTCGATGGCGTTTTCAAGCAAGCCGAGCGCGGCCTTCTTGGTGAGCTTGACCGGGTTGCCGCCAGCGGTTGGATCGACCACGGCCATGTCGGCGATCAGGCCCTTGCGCTTCTTGTCCATGTCGAGGCCCTTGATCAGGCCCGGCAGCGCATGCGGCACCTTGAGTTCCTTGCGCAGCTTGATCACCGCCTTGGCGAAACCGTCGAAGCCGCCCTTGATGCCGCAATAGGCGGACAGGCGCGCGATGCGCTCCTCGATGGCGTCGCGGTTGAAGGCGAGCACGTAGGGCATGAACACGGCATTGGTCATGCCGTGGTGGGTGTCGTAGAGCGCGCCGATCGGGTGCGACAGCGAGTGGATCGCGCCGAGGCCCTTCTGGAAGGCGGCTGCCCCCATGGCGGCGGCGCTCATCATGTGGGCGCGGGCGGTCAGGTCCTTGCCGTTGGCGAATGCCTTGGGCAGGTTCTCGAACACCAGGCGGATGCCCTCGACGGCGATGCCGTCGGCCATCGGATGGTAGCCCGGCGCGCAATAGGCCTCGAGGCAGTGGGCAAGCGCGTCCATGCCGGTGCCGGCGGTGATGAAGGACGGCATGCCGACCGAAAGCTCGGGATCGGCGATGACGATGGCCGGCAGGAGCTTGGGATGGAAGATGACCTTCTTGGTGTGGGTCTCTTCATTGGTGATGACGCCGGCGCGGCCGACTTCCGAGCCGGTGCCGGCGGTGGTGGGCACGGCGATGATCGGGGCGATGGCGTCGGAATTGGCGCGCGTCCACCAATCGCCGACATCCTCGAAATCCCAGACAGGCAAAGTCTGCCCGGCCTGGAAGGCGATCAGCTTGCCCAAGTCCAGCGCCGAGCCGCCGCCGAAGGCGATGACGCCGTCATGCTTGCCCTTCTTGAACACCGCGATGCCGGCGGTGAGGTTCGATTCGACCGGGTTCGGCTTGACGTCGGAGAAGACGCCGTACGGCACCTTGGCGTCATCGAGGATCTTCAGCGTGCTGGCTACGACCGGAAGCTTGGCGAGGCCCGGATCGGTGACGAACAGCGGCTTCTTGATGCCGGTGGCGGCAAGCGCGTCGGGCAGTTCGGAAATGCGGCCGGCACCGAAACGCACGGTGGTCGGGTAGTTCCACTTGGAAACGAGTTTGGACATGTCTTCGCTTTCAGAAAATCAGATGAGCTTTTGGGAAATCAGATGGTTTCGCGCAGGTGATACGACTTCGGCCGGGTCAGGTTGTCGTAGCCGATCTGTGACAGAGCAGCGCCCTTGCCGGTGTCCTTGACGCCGGTCCACACGAGTGCCGGATCGAGATAGTCGCAGCGGTTCATGAACACGGTGCCTGTCTCGACGCGGTCGCCGATGGCGATGGCGTGCTCGGTGTCGGCGGTCCAGATCGAGGCGGTGAGGCCATAGGGGCTGTCGTTCATCAGCGCGATCGCCTCTTCGTCGTTGCGCACCTTCATGATGCCGACGATGGGGCCGAAGCTTTCCTCGCGCATGACCGACATCTGATGGTCGACATTGGTCAGCACCTCGGCCGGCAGGTAGGGCGAGCCGGCCTTGTCCTGGGCGTCTTTGGTGTTCATGTGGGCGACGGCACCCTTGCGCAGGGCTTCCGCCTTCTGCTCGCGGATGAAGTCGGCAAATCGCGCCTGCGCCATCGGCCCCATGGTCGTCGCCTGCTCCAGCGGATTGCCGAGCACATAGCTCCTGGTCTCGGCGATGAAGCCCTCGACGAACTGGTCGTAGACCTTCTCGTGGACGTAGACGCGCTCGATGCCACAGCAGCACTGGCCCGAATTGAAGAAGGCGCCCTCGACGAGGTTGGCGACGGCATGGTCGAGCTTGGCGTCGGGCAGCACATAGGCCGGGTCCTTGCCGCCGAGTTCGAGGCCGAGCGTCATGAAGGTGCCTGCCGCGGCCTTCTCGATGGCGCGGCCGCCGGCGACCGAGCCGGTGAAGTTGACGTGGTCGATCTTGCCCGAGGCGAGCAGCTTCTCGGTCTGGGCATGGTTGAGCACGACGTTCTGGAACACGCCCTTCGGCAGGCCGGCCTTGTCGAAGGCCTGCTGGAAGCGCTCGCCGACGAGCAGCGTCTGGGCGGCGTGCTTGAGGATGACGGTGGAGCCGGCCATCAGCGCAGGCACGATGGTGTTGACCGCAGTCAGGTACGGATAGTTCCACGGCGCAACCACCATGACGACGCCGAGCGGGTCCTTGCGGACATAACGGCGGAAGCCATCCCTGGGATTGGAGGCGGGCACCGGCCGAAGCGCCTGTTCGGCGATCTGGACCATGTAGTTGGTGCGTTCCTTGACGCCGCCGAACTCGCCGCCATAGCGGGTCGGCCGGCCCATCTGCCAGGCGATCTCGGGCACGATCTCGTCGCTCATCGCCACGAGGTTTTCGAGCATGGCGAGCATGTACTTGCCGCGTTCGGCGATCGAGGTCTGGGCCCAGGCGACCTGGGCGGCGCGAGCGCGCTCGACGGCGGCGCCGACCGCCTTGTCCTCGGCAAACGGGCGCTCGACATAGATCGAACCGTCGATGGGGGATTTGAGCTTGACCGTTTCGGTCATTTTTTGGTCCTTCCAGTATTCAAGTCCCTCTGGCCATCGGCCGGAGGGTGTCAGTGGGTGGTGATGACTTTAGTACCGCTCGAAACCGCGGTGCAATTCCCAGTCGGTGATGCGGCGGTCGTATTCGAACTGCTCCCAGCGCGCGGTGTGGACGTAGTGCTCGACGACGTCCTCCCCCAGCGCCTCGATCAGCATCTTCGACGATGCCAAGGTCTCGGTGGCATCGCGCAGGGTCTTCGGAATTTCGGGCAGGCTGGCCGCCTGATAGGCATCGCCGACAAACGGCTTCTGCAGCTCGAGCTTCTCGTCGATGCCGGCGAGGCCGGCGGCAATCAGAGCGGCAAAGGCGAGATACGGGTTCAGGTCGGCGCCGCCGATGCGGCACTCCATGCGGATGCCCTTGGTGCCCTCGCCGCACAGGCGGAAGCCGGCGGTGCGGTTGTCCTCGCTCCACATGATTTTGGTCGGCGCGAACGTGCCGGCCTGGAAGCGCTTGTAGGAGTTGATGTAGGGCGCCAGGAACCAGGTGAACTCCTTGGCGTATTTGAGCTGGCCTGCGGCCCACTGCTGGCCGAGCTTGGACAGCGTCCACTCCGCACCCTTGTCGAAGAACAGCGGCGTCTTGCCGTCGGCGCTCCACAGCGAATTGTGGATGTGGCTGGAATTGCCGGCGAGGCCGTAATTGTACTTGGACATGAAGCTGATCGACTTGCCTTCGCTAGCAGCGATCTCCTTGGCGCCGTTCTTCAGGATGACGTGCCGGTCGGCCATTTCCAGCACTTCGGCGTAGCGGACGTTGATCTCTTCCTGGCCCGGACCCCACTCGCCCTTGGAATTCTCGATCGGAATGCCGGCGGCTTCCATCTCGTTGCGAAGCCGGCGCATGACGCCCTCTTCCTTGGTGGTGATGCCGATCAGGTAGTCGCCGATATAGGGCGATGCGGTGTCGAGGTTCTGCCAGTGCTTGGCGCGGGCGGAATCATAGGTTTCGGAGAACAGGTAGAATTCGAGCTCGGATGCGAAGTAGGCGAGATAGCCGCGCTCCTGCAGCCGCTTGACCTGCTTGCGCAGGATGCCGCGCGGCGAATGCGGCAGGTCCTCATGTGTGTGGTGATCCTGCAGGTCGCAGAGCAGCAGCGCCGTCTTTTCGAGCCAAGGCACGTTTCGGATCGTGTTGAGGTCGGGCTTCATGACGAAGTCGCCATAGCCTTTCGACCAGCTTGCCGCCTTGTAGCCGGGCACCGGCTCCATATCGATGTCGTTGGCCAGCAGGTAATTGCAGCCATGCGTCTCGTCATAGGCGGATTCGACGAAGTATTTGGCCAGGAAGCGCTTGCCGACCAGACGGCCCTGCATGTCGACGGCACAGGCGAGGACCGTGTCGATCTCGCCCGAGGCAACAGCCTTCTTCAACTGATCGAAAGTAAGATTTCCAGCCATTTTTGTTCCGCTCCGGGCGATGCCGCTTCAGGTTTTCGGGATGATCGAGATGGTGAAACGAGACGTGGCCGGCGCTTGGCCGGCCACGGCCATGTCGAGGACTGTCAGTGTCCGGTTTCGCCAACGGCGCGCTCGGCCGCAGCGATCTCGGCGGCACGCTTGGCCACCTCGTCACCGATCGGCGGGCCCTGGAAGCGGCCGCGCTCGAACACGAACCAGACGATGCCGGTGACGACCAGGAAGCCGACGGTGATGTAGAGCGCCCAGTCGTTCGGCGGCTGGATGCCGAGCACGAAGATCAGCACCATGGCGATGATCGACAGCACCGCAAACAGCTTGAAGGTGCCTTCGCCGAGATCCCACGGGCCCATCTTGTCCCACTTCGAAGTGCCCCAGGCCATCAGGCCAAGCGCGATCGGAATGGTGAAGGAGAAGAACAGGAAGATGACGGTGCAGGCGACGACGATGGTGTAGACCGGCGTCTCGCCGATGGAGACCAGCGACGAACCCCAGACGAACAGGACGGCCAGGATCGAGCCGGTCCAGATCGCCGCGACGGGGGTGCGGTAGGTCGGGCTGACCTTGGCCAGTGCCTTCGAGCCCGGCAGGCCGCCGTCACGCGAGAAGGCAAAGATCATGCGCGACACCGACGTCACCGTCGCCAGGCCGCACAGCCACTGGGCGACGAAGATGGCGAGGTACAGGATGTCCTTCACCACCGGATTGACCTGCTGTTCCATGCCCCAGAAGAACACGTTCCAGCCCTGCTTGGCGGCTTCGTCCATGCTCGGCAGCATCAGCACGAACGAGCACAGCATGATGTAGCCGAACAGGGCCGACCACAGCACCGAGCCGACCATGGCGCGCGGCACCGAATGCGCGGCCTTCAGCGTTTCCTCCGAAGTATGCGCCGAGGCGTCGTAGCCGGTGATGGTGTAGATCGGCAGCAGCAGGCCGAGCATGAACACCCACATCGACGAGTTGGCAGGCCAGACATTGCCACCCGCTTCGCCCGAATAGTTGGCGAAGGTGAACAGCCTGGAGATCTCGTAGCTGTCGGCGGCTGCCAGGCAGACCAGTGCCAGGGCAATCGCGGTTGCGAAGATCAGGTAGCCGGAGAAGTCGGTCAGCCTGGCCGTGAGGCCGATGCCCATGTGGTTCACCAGCGCCTGCAGGCCGGTGATGATGGCCAGAAAGATGATGCGCGTGGTGGTGGTGTCTTCGAGCCCGAGATAGGTCGTGCCGAAGGCGCCCATAAAGAAGTAGTAGGTGCCGACATTGATGGCGCCGAGCACGGTGACGAGGCCGAGCAGGTTGAACCAGGCGGTCAGCCAGCCGGTGAAGCGGTTGCCGAGGATCGAACCCCAGTGATAGAGGCCGCCGGCCGTCGGATAGGCCGAGCTGATCTGGGCCATGGCGACGGCGAAGACCAGCGACACGAAGCAGCCCAGCGGCCAGCCGATGCCGATCGCCGCGCCGCCGGCACCGGAGGTGGCCTGCGCCAGCGAGTTGATGCCGCCGGACAGGATGCAGATGATGGAGAAGGAAACGGCGAAATTGGAGAACTGGCTCATTCTCCGTTCGAGTTCCTGGGCATAGCCCATGCTGTGCAGGACTTTGACGTCCTCGCTCTTGTCGTGATCGGAATAACCAGGCGATGTCATTTTGAATGTCCCCTTGTTGTTATGCCTTTGTCTGCGCTGCGCGACCGTTGCCCGACCCGAATGGGGCAGCTTCGCCCGCTTCGGGTTCGAGTTCGGCAAAGATGCCCGTGAGCAGATCCGCCCATTTCCGCTGCCCGGCCTGCGCCGAAATTTCGTCGTTGCGGATTTCGATCATCGCGCACGCCAGGCCGCGCGACCTGCCGTGGTGTTCCAGGGTGAAGTAAACGCGGTCGGCCGGCGAGTATGGCTCGTTGACGCCGACGGTGACGCCGGCGAGTTGCTGCAGCGCCGCGACCAGCGGCGCGGCGAGCCGCGCGTCCTCGTCATGGATGATGCCAATGTGCCAGGGGCGCGAAACGCCCTTGTAGACCGGAGTGAAGGAATGGACAGACACCAGTCTCGTCTCCCGCCCTTCGCGGCGCCGCTCCGAAACGATCTCGTCGATCGCTTCGTGGAACGGCTGCCATGATAGCGCGATTCGCGCCTCGCGCTGAGTGGCCGAAAGCCCTGCGTTGCCGGGGATGACGGTGGTCTCGCTGATCTCGGGGATCAGGTCGTGGGCGCCGATCGGGCGGTTGCAGTCGATGGCGAGGCGCGAAACGCAGGACTCGACCAAAGTCGCGTCGAGGCCCTCGGCCATGCGCTGCGACACCGGCAGCGCGCCCGGATCCCAGGCGATGTGGCGCAGCATTTCCGATGCATCGAGGCCGAGCGGGCCGACGCTCGCGGGCAAATGGTTGGAGGCGTGGTCGCAAAGGATGACGTAGGGGCTGCGCCCGTCCCGGTTTGTCACCCGGACAGCATTCGAAATGGCGCGCGCGGCTACCTTCGCTGTTCCCATTCTTTCATCCCCAGGGCGTATCGTATGTTACGTATTTTTGTTCATTGCGCCCGTATGGATGATTTCATACACATCATAAGAGTTTGTCAAATGCCATTTGAAGGCATGCACCGGACTGAGCGCTGTGCCAGAACAGGGCGAGCGTTGCAGGACCGAGACGGGGAGACGAATGGTTTCGAGCGTTGCCGAACTGATCACTGAAAGGATCGACACCATGCCCGCCGGCGAGCGCCGCGCGGCGCAGACCCTGATCGCCTCCTACCCGCTGATCGGGCTCAAGACGGTGGCGGAGTTTTCCCAGCAGGCGGGCGTCTCGTCGCCGACGATCCTGCGGTTCGTCGGCCGGCTCGGCTTCCAGAACTACTCCGAGTTCCAGTCGGCGCTGCAGGACGAGCTGGCAGCGCAGCTGCAGTCGCCGGCATCGCGCACGACGGCGACGCAGTCGCCCCTGCCCGCCTCGACCGCACCGATCCTCGAAGCCGTGCTCGAAAACATCCGCGAGACCTTCCGGCATATTTCGGATCGGCAACTGACCGATATCGTCGCCCAGCTCGCCAATCCGAAGGCGCATGTCTACCTGGTCGGCGGTCGCTTCACCGATCCCTTGGCGCGCTACATGGCCGCCCACCTCAACCTGATCCGGCCCAACGTCAGCCATCTCGTCGGCCAGGAAAGCCTGTGGCGCGACCGGCTGATCGACATGGGCAAGCGCGACACGCTGCTGATCTTCGACATCCGCCGCTACCAGGACAGCCTGATCCGCCTGGCCGAGAAGGCGCACAACAGGGGCACGACCATCATCCTGTTCACCGACCAGTGGCTGTCGCCGATCGCGCGCTTTGCCCGCCATGTCGTCGCCGGCCGCACCGCCGTGCCTTCGGCCTGGGACTCGTCTGCGGCCCTGTTCGTCGCCGCCGAGACACTGATCGGCGCCCTGACGCGAAAGCTCGAAACCGAGGGTGCCAAGCGCATCCGCGCGATCGAGGATCTGCGCTGAGGCCGAGCGCCAATCCTGCAAAGATTACGCAGATTTAATGTGCGGCAGTTGGAGAATTGCCATAAGTCTCCGCTATCGAACTAGGCTATAATACGCGGCTGAACAGGCCTGACGCCGAAGAGCGATTTTGTATGCGCCGCGCAGCGAAGGCTGCGCCGAGCGCGACGATCGAAACGCCACGTGTTCCCAAAGCGGAACGAAACGCAGCAGACCGGAGTACGCATGGCCGCCTGGAAGCAGATTGTCTTGGCAACCGTCATTGTGCTCGCCGCAGCCGCCGGCTGGGTGCTGTTCGTCCCGGGTTCGCGCGACGTGCTGGCCAGCTGGGGCATCGACTGGGCGCGGGCCGCGACGGAAAAGGCCGAGCAGGCGAGCGGCGGCAATGGCCGCCAGGGCGGCGGCCGTGGCGGGCAGGCGCAGACTCCCGTCGTCACACAGCCGGTAACCACAGGCACCATCAACGACCGGCTGTCGGCGATCGGCACCGGCCGCGCGCTGAACTCCGTGGTGATCAATCCTTACGCCTCCGGCCGCCTGACCGAGATCGCGGTCGAGGCCGGCGAGAAGATCGAGGCCGGCGGGGTCGTGGCCAGGCTCGATGCCGATTCCGAAGAAATCGCGCTCGAGCGCGCCCGCATCGCACAGGGCGACGCCGAGGCCTCGCTGGAGCGCATCAAGGCATTGCGCGCCACCAACACTGCGACGACCGTCCAGCTCAAGGAGGCTGAACTCGCCGTCGAGAACGCCCGCCTCGCCGTACGCGACGCGGCCCTTGCACTCGACCGCCGCACCATCACGGCTCCCATCGCCGGCATTGTCGGAATCCTGCCGGTCGAGGCCGGCAACTACGTCACCAGCCAGACGACGATCGCCACCATCGACGACCGCTCGCGCATCATTGTCGACTTCTGGGTGCCTGAGCGCTTCACCGGGCTGATCGCGGTCGGCGCGCCACTGACCGCCAATTCGGTCGCGCGCCCGGGCCAGGTCTTCAACGGCGTGGTCAGCGCCGTGGACAACAGGCTCGAAGAGCAGAGCCGGACGCTGCGCATCCAGGCCCGTCTCGACAATGACGGCGACCTGCTGCGGGCCGGCATGTCGTTCCAGGTCGTCATGCAGTTTCCCGGCGACACCTTCCCCTCCGTCGATCCGCTGGCGATCCAGTGGGGCGGCGACGGCGCCTTCGTCTGGGCGCTGGCCGGCGGCAAGGCCAAGCGCGTGCCGGTGCGCATCATCCAGCGCAACACCGACAGCGTGCTGGTCGAGGCAGCGCTGGTGCCGGGCGACCAGGTCGTCACCGAAGGCATCCACACCGTCCGCGAGGGCGCCGAACTTCTCATCGCCGGCAGCGAAGCTGCCACGCGCAGCGGCTCCTGAGCGGAGCGCGGCCGATGAGCACCGTCCACAATGAGAACGCCGAGAAAGGCATCACCGCGCTGTTCGTGCGCCGGCCGGTTTTGGCCTTCGTCATCAACACGCTGATCGTGGTGGCCGGCCTTGCCGCCTTCTACGGCGTCGAAGTGCGCGAACTGCCCGACGTCGACCGCCCGGTCATCACCGTCTCGACCTCCTACTCCGATGCCGCAGCCGAAATCGTCGACCGCGAGGTGACGGCGGTGGTCGAAGGCGCGGTGGCGCGCGTCACCGGCGTCAAGTCGATCTCGTCGAGCTCGTCCTACGGCAACAGCCGCGTCACCGTTGAATTCAACGACGGCGTCGACCTCAACGTCGCCGCCTCCGACATGCGCGACGCGGTCGGCCGAGTGACCAATTCGCTGCCCGACGACGCGGATGCGCCGCGCATCGTCAAGGCCGACGCCAATGCCGACGCGGTGATGCGCCTGGCCGTGACCTCCGACACCATGCCGGTCGAGGACATGACGATCCTGGTCGAGGACCAGATCGTCGACGCACTCGCCGCCGTCGACGGCGTCGCCGACGTGCAGACCTATGGCGACCGCGCCAAGGTGTTCCGCGTCGACATCGACCAGGCCAGGGTGGCAAGCCTCGGCCTGACCCTGGCCGACATCTCCAACGCGCTGGCGAGCGTGTCCTTCGACGCGCCGGCCGGCTCGCTGACCGTAGGCAACCAGGACATCATCGTGCGCGCAAGCGCTGCGGTGACCACGCCCGAAGCCTTCGAAAGCATCATCATCAACGGCAAGACCAAGCTCGGCGACGTCGCGACGGTGACGCTCGGCGGCGATCCCGGCTCGACCTCGCTGCGCTCCGACGGCAAGACCGGCATCGGCATCGGCATCGTGCGCCAGGCGCAGTCGAGCACGCTCGACATCTCCCAGGGCGTGCGCGCCGCAGCGGAAAAGATCCAGGCCACTCTGCCCGAAGGCATGACCATCCGCGTCACCTCCGACGACGCCACCTTCGTCAAGGGCGCCATCGAAGAAGTCGAGATCGCGCTGATCCTTGCGGTGACCATCGTGCTCCTGGTCATCTACGTCTTCCTGCAGGACTGGCGCGCGACGCTGATCCCCGGCTTCGCCATGCCGGTGGCGATGATCGGCACCATCGCCGGCATCTATCTCGCCGGCTTCTCGGTCAACATCCTGACGCTGCTGGCGCTGGTGCTGGCGACCGGCCTTGTCGTCGACGACGCCATCGTCGTGCTCGAAAACATCGTCCGCCGCCGCAACGAGGGCATGGGCCCGCGCGCCGCAGCCGTGCTCGGCACGCAGGAAGTGTTCTTCGCCGTTGTGGCGACGACGGCCACGCTTGCCGCCGTGTTCATCCCGATCTCGTTCCTGCCCGGCCAGACCGGCGGCCTGTTTCGCGAATTCGGCTTCGTGCTGGCGATCGCGGTGCTGCTGTCGTCGGTGGTGGCCCTGTCGCTGTGCCCGATGCTGGCCTCGCGCATGCTGACCGAAAAGAGCATCGAGCACAGCCATGGCGGCGCGCTCGGCAAGCTCGGCACCAAGCTCGCCGCCATCTACGCCCGCTGCCTGCGCGCCTGCCTCAACGCACCGTGGCTGGTCATCCTGGCTTCGGTGCTGTTTGCAGGTGCCGCCTACCTAGCCTTCGGCAATGTGCGCCAGGAACTGACGCCCACCGAAGACCGCTCGATGGTGATGCTGCGTGTATCCGCCCCGCAGGGCGTCAGCCTCGACTACACCGCCTCGCAGCTACGCCGCATCGAGGCGCTGATCGAGCCGCTGCGCAAGTCGGGCGAGATCGAGAGCACCTTCGTCAGCGCCGGCATGGGCAACAACAACAACAGCGGATTCATGGTGCTGTCGCTGGCGCCGTGGAGCGAGCGCGAGCGCAACCAGCAGCAGATCGCCGCCGACATCCTGGCGCGGACCCGCGATGTGCCGGGCGTGCGCACCACCGTCGGCCAGCCCAACAGCCTGGGCATCCGCGGCGCCGGCAACGGCCTGCAATTCGCCCTTGTCGGCAAAAGCTATGCCGATCTCGGCGTGGCCGCCGCCAAGGTGCTGGCCGAGATGGAAAAGGACCCGCGCTTCCGCCAGCCACGCCTCTCCACCGACGCCAACCAGCCGCAGCTCTTCGTCACCGTCGACCGCGACCGTGCCTCCGACCTGGGCATCGACATCAACGGGCTGTCGCCGGCGCTGCAGGCGATGCTCGACGGCCGCAAGATCGCCAGCGTCTTCATCGAGGACCGCAGCTACGACGTGAAGCTGGTCTCGACCACAAACCCGATCAACGATTCGACCGATCTCGAAAACATCTTCATCCGGGCAAGCGACGGACGCTTCGTGCCGGTGTCAACCATCGCCTCGCTCAGCGAACGCGCCGTGGCGCCGTCGCTGTCGCGCGAACAGCAGCAGCGCTCGATCGCCATCACCGCGAGCCTGGCCGACGATTTCGCGCTCGGCGACGCGCTGACGCGTGTCGAGGAGATCGCAGCCCCCGTGCTGCCTGCCGGCAGCCGGCTGCTGCCGCTCGCCGAGGCCGCCACGCTGAACGAGACCAGCGGCAGCATGCTGACGATCTTCGGCTTTGCCATCGTCATCATCCTTTTGGTGCTGGCGGCACAGTTCGAGAGCTTCGTTTCTGCGATCATCATCATGGCGACCGTGCCGCTGGGCCTCGCCTGTGCCGTCTTCGCGCTGATCCTGACCGGCACCTCGCTCAACGCCTACAGCCAGATTGGCTTGGTGCTGCTTGTCGGCGTCATGGCCAAGAACGGCATCCTCGTCGTCGAGTTCGCCAACCAGCTGCGCGACCGCGGAATGGGCGTGCGCCAGGCGATCGAGGATGCGGCGAGCATCCGCCTGCGGCCGGTGTTGATGACGATGATCTGTACCGTGCTCGGCGGCCTGCCGCTGGTGCTGGCGCAGGGCGCCGGAGCCGAGGCCCGTATCGCGCTCGGCTGGGTGATCGTCGGCGGCCTTGGCCTTGCGACCGTCTCGACGCTGTTCCTGACCCCGGTGGCCTACCTGCTGCTCGGCCGCTTCATCACCCCGAAGGTCGCTGAGGAAAGCCGCCTCAAGCGCGAGCTCGAGGAAGCCGCCTATACCGGCGTGGAACCTGCGGAATAGTTTTCGGTTACTTGGTTGGCCAATCCGCGACGGATTTGCCGCCGCAAGCGATGACAGCGCCTGTCTGTTTCTGTATCAGTCTGTCGCTGGTGCGCGGTGCATGACTTTTTCTTATGCAGGACGGGATGCGATGAGCCTGAAACCGATCAATCTCGAGCAACTTCAGGCCACCGTGGGCAAGGAGATTGGCGTGTCGCCCTGGCGCACCGTTACCCAGGAGATGATCGACAAGTTCGCCGACGCCACCGACGACCATCAATTCATCCATTGCGACCCCGAGCGGGCAGCCCGCGAAACGCCCTTTGGCGGCACCATCGCGCACGGCTTCCTGACGCTGTCGCTGCTTTCGGCGATGACCTTCGAGACCGTTCCGCCCGTCGAAGGCGGTGACATGGGCATCAACCAGGGCTTCGAATCGCTGAAGTTCGCGGCACCCGTGAAAACCGGATCCCGCATCCGCACCCGCTTCGTGCTGGCCGACCTCAAGATCCGTCCGTCGGGCTGGATCCAGGCGACGCACGACGTGACCATCGAGATCGAGGACCAGAAGAAGCCGGCGCTGACCGCGCGCTGGCTGACGCTGACTTTCGTCGAGCCGAAGCGCGAAACCGCCTGACACCGGCATCACTGGCCCTGCAGCCGCATCGTGGCCCTAGTCCTGATGAGCTATGGGCGGTTAACTTGCTGCCCTCGGGAGCGGCGTATAGAGTCCCACGCTTCGAGTACGTGAAGTCAGCAGGGCGTATCCTTGACCAGTTTTGCCGCAAACCGACGTGAGCTCCAGAAGGCCGAACTCAGGGCCGACCTGGTGGCAGCCGCTCACGCGCTGGTGCGGGAAGAAGGCTATGAGGGCCTGACCATCCGCAAACTCGCCACCAGGGTCGGCTATGCGCCGATGTCGGTCTATTCCTACTTTGCCGACAAGCAAGAGATCCTGATGGCGCTTGCCGAGGATGCCTTCATCGACCTGGCGCGAAGGATGCGGCAAAACCGGCCTCGCGATCCACTCGAAGCGGTCCGCGCAGCGCTTGCTGAGTATGCCGAGTTCGGCCTTGGCAATCCGAACGAATACCGGACCGTGTTCATGACCGAGAAGCAGAAGCCGCCGATCGACAAAACCTTTGCCGAGATGGAACGTGGAAACCCGGCCTTCCAGGTGATCATGGAACGGGTCGAAGCCTGCATCGCGGCCGGCAAGATGAAGGGCGACGCGCGCGCCATCGCCACCTCCCTGTGGACCGTGGCCCATGGTGCGATCTCGCTGCTGATCACGTTTCCCTTCTATCCGTTCGGCGACCCGAAGGCCTATGTGATGCGGATCGGCGACCTCGCCCTTGCCGGACTGGCAGCAGGCGAGACCGACCCGCTCACCGACGAACCCGGCAATTGCTAGCTCCAGCCGGGCAGCATTCAGTGCTTTCAGTGCCTCAACAAAAAACTCCGTACGCGTACGGAATACCTCTTGCAGCACGCGAGGTGCGGTCGTATCTGTAAGGCGTTCCGTACAAGTACGGTAAAACTCTACGGAGATGGACAATGCAACGGACTATACTGGCGCTCGCGGCGGTGCTCGCGACGAGTGGCCTTGCAATGGCAAAAGACACGCACACGACGAAGCCGCACACCCCCGCCGCATGCAGCGAGATGGCCTCGGGCAAGCTCGACTGCAGCGCAACCGGCTCGGTCAGGGACGACCGGGGGCCGCTGACGACCAACAGCATCCGGACCAGCGACAAGCCCAGGGTCGGCATCGACATCAACCCCTGGATCGTGCCCAGCTTTAACTGATTTTCTTGTGCAATTTCAGTGAAAAAGCCGCCCAAAAGGGCGGCTTTTTGTTTCGGTGCGTGTGCTTTGTCGGGCAGGTACAGGAGTCATTCCGTTCGTTGCTGGAGGGTCGCCCGCTATGCTTGGAACGGTGCCACAGCTCGAACGTCACGGCATGGATCCTAGGGTCTGCGCAACGTCGCTACGCTCCTGCTCCGCTCTAGGATGACGAATTCGATCTTCGATTCCGCCAGTCACGAACGTTTGCAAATGAACTGCAGTCCTCCAAGGTCTTCCACTTAGCTGTTGCCGCCGCCCTCGCACATTCGTCATCCTAGGGCGGAGCAGGAGCGCAGCGAACTGCGCAGACCCTAGGATCCATGCCGCGGACGAGCCATCACAAAAGCTGTCCAGTATTGCGCAAGTTGCGGACGACCTAGTGCTTCCTTGCCCTTCGCATCGCCATCGAGGAAATGGTCGTCGAGGTCACCGACACCGGATCGCTGGCCCGAAAACTGTCTTCCAGACCCTCGTCGAGTCTGGGCACGGCATCTTCCGTTACTAGCCGTCGCGGGCGGCCTCCGACAGGAAGCCGTAGACGTAGTCGGAGAACGAGCGCCAGCACTCGACGCGGAAGGCTTCCTCGCCAGTCCTGAGCAGGACCATCTCGACCTTGCCGAGCACCGTGCGCGAGGCGGCACCGACCGGAAAAGCCGCAAGCGACAGGTCCTGCGGGCAGCCGGCATTGATGGTGGCAGCCGCATTGGGGCCGGTCACCGCGATGGCGACGTTGCGATGCGAGACGTCGACCGCCGAGTGCAGGCCCTTGACCGACGCGCAGTTGGCGACGGGATCGCCGCCGGCCTCGTCGATGACCAGCCATTCGTCCGGGCCGAGCCAGAGCGCGGTGCGGCCGCTCTTGTTGGAGGAGGTCTTGGCCTTGTCCGGAAGCGTCATGCCGAGCGCCTTGGAGAGCGCGGCAATGGCGGCCGGGCGGGCGCGCAGTGACATGCGGCTGGCCGGCTCCAGCACCTTGAGCGAAACGCCGTGACCGCCGACGCTGTGGCCAGCGAGTGCAGAGTTGCGGGTGGCGGTTGCGAGCTTAGCCATTGAGGCGGTCTCCCTTCTCGTCGAAGAACACGGTGCCGGTGACTTCCACCTCGATGACGCCGTCGGGCATCGGCACATAGAGCGTTTCGCCGATGCGATCGCGGCCGCCGGCAACGACACCCATGGCGATCGAGCGATCGCAATTCGCCGACCAGTAGCTCGAGGTGACGTGGCCGATCATCTTCATCGGGATCGCCTGCTTGGGGTTCTCGACGATCTGGGCGCCCTCTTCGAGCACGGTGCGCGGATCCCTGGTCTTGAGGCCGACGAGCTGGCGGCGCCCCTTGGCGACCAGGTCGGGGCGCATCAGGCCGCGAATGCCGACGAAGTCGGTCTTCTTCTTGCCGACAGCCCAGTCGAGGCCGGCATCGTTGGGCGTCACGGTGCCGTCGGTGTCCTGGCCGACGATGATGTAGCCCTTTTCCGCGCGCAGCACGTGCATCGCCTCGGTGCCGTAGGCGCAGGCACCGTGCTTCTGGCCCTCGGCCCACAGCGCTTCCCAGACGGCGCGGCCATAATCGGCCGGCACGTTGACCTCGAAACCGCGGTCGCCGGTGAACGACATGCGGAACAGCCGGGTCGGCACGCCGCAGATCTTGCCCTCGCGCACCGACATGTGCGGCATCGCCGCATCGGACATGTCGATGCCCTCGACCAGCGGCGCGATGATGTCGCGCGAGTTGGGTCCTTGCACGGCGATGACCGCCCACTGTTCGGAAACAGAGGTCAGCCAGACATCGAGATTGGGGAACTCGGTCTGGAGGTAGTCCTCCATGTGGTGCATGACGCGGGCGGCACCGCCCGTCGTCGTGGTGACGTGGAAGCGGTCCTGCGCCAGGCGGCCGACCACGCCGTCGTCATAGATGAAACCGTCTTCGCGCAGCATGATGCCATAGCGGCAGCGGCCGACTTCGAGCTTCTCCCACGGGTTGGTGTAGAGCAGCTCCATGAATTTCGCCGCATCCGGGCCAACGACCTCGATCTTGCCGAGCGTTGAGGCGTCGAACAGGCCGGCCGACTTGCGCACCGTCACGCATTCGCGGTCGACCGCGGCATGCATGTCCTCGCCGGCGCGCGGGAAATACCAGGCGCGCTTCCACTGGCCGACATCCTCGAACACGGCGCCGTGCGCTTCCGCCCAAGCGTGGGTCGCGGTCTTGCGCGTCGGATCGAACAGGCCATGGCGGGCGTGGTTGACGATGGCGCCGAAGGTGACCGGCGTATAGGGCGCACGGAAGGTGGTGAGGCCGACCTGCGGGATGTCCTTGTCCAGCGCCTCGGCGGCGATGGCCAGGCCATGCATGTTGGAGGTCTTGCCCTGGTCGGTGGCCATGCCGTTGGTGGTGAAGCGCTTGACGTGCTCGATCGAGCGCATGCCTTCCTTCACCGCCTGGCGGATGTCCTTGGCGGTGACGTCGTTCTGGAAATCGACGAACGCCTTGACCTTGGTGTCGGCACCGGCGCCCGGGCCGGAACCCAGCATGCCGCCGCCCCAACCTTCTGAGGCCTCGACCTTCAGCGCCACCCCCCTGGACGGCCTGGCGCCGGCGCCGCGGGCAGCATTGGCACCAGCCTCGAGCGACTGCGCGACGGTGTCCTCAAGCGAGTCGGAACCGTTGCAGGCACCGACCGAGACGCAATCCTGGGCATAGGTGCCGGGCAGGAAGCGCTTGGTGGCGTCGTCGAAGGCGACCTTGCCGCGCGACTGCGAGAACATGTGCACCGACGGCGTCCAGCCGGCAGACATCAGCAGCGCATCGACGGCGATGGTGCGCTCGGCGCCGCCGGCCTTGGCCTGCACAGTCATCGACTTGATGCGCTGGCTGCCATTGGCGCTGGTGACGGCGCGACCATGATTGACCTCGATGCCCAGCGCGCGCGCCTCGTCGACCAGTGGGCCTGCCGGGTTGTCACGCAGGTCGACGATTGCCGCCACGCCGACGCCGGCCTTCTTGAGGTCGATGGCTGCTGCATAGGCGCTGTCATTGGCGGTGTAGACGCCGACAGTCTTGCCGACGACGACACCGTAATGGTTGAGGAAGGTGCGCGCAGCCGACGCCAGCATGACGCCGGGCCGGTCATTGTTGGCGAACACCATGTGACGCTCGATGGCGCCGGTGGCGATCACCACGCGCCTGGCGCGGACCTGCCACAGCCGCTCGCGCGGCTCGTCGCGGCCGGGGCGCGCGATATGGTCGGTGACGCGTTCGACCAAGCCGACGAAGTTCTGCGCATAGTAGCCGAAGGCCGTCGTGCGCGGCAGCACCTGGACATTGTCCATCGCGGCAAGCCTGGCCGCCGTCGCCTGGGCCCAGTTCCAGCCGTCCTGGCCGTCGATGACGGCGCCCTTTTCGAAGCGCAGCGCGCCGCCGAACTCGGCCTGCTCGTCGCAGATGATGACGCGAACGCCCGTTTCGGCCGCGGCCAGCGCCGCGGCAAGGCCGGCTGCGCCGCCGCCGAGTACAAGCACTTCGCAATGGGCGTAACGGGCCGAATAATGGTCGGGATCTGGCTGGTCGGGCGCGACACCGAGGCCGGCCGCCGCGCGGATGTTGGGCTCGTAGAACTTCTTCCAGGCGGCCTTCGGCCACATGAAGGTCTTGTAGTAGAAGCCGGCCGAGAAGAACGGCGACGCCAGATCGTTGACGGCGCCGACGTCGAAGGACAGCGACGGCCAGCGGTTCTGCGAGGCGACGTTGAGCCCGTCATAAAGCTCCTGCACGGTGGCGCGGACGTTGGGCGTCTTGCGCGCGGCGTCGCGGGTCACCGTCACCAGCGCGTTCGGCTCCTCGGCGCCGGCCGACAGGATGCCGCGCGGACGGTGATACTTGAACGAGCGGCCGACGAGATGGACACCGTTGGCAAGCAGTGCGGACGCCACCGTGTCGCCCGCAAGGCCGGTCATCGGCTTGCCGTCGAAGGTGAAGCGCGCGGTCTTGGCAGGCGTCAGGCGGCCCTGGCCGGAAATGCGGTACGAACCGGCCATCATGCCTCTCCCTTGGTGGAGCGTTTTGCCTTGGGCTTCTCGTTGAGCTGGTCCGGCGGCCGGTTGGCCCAGGCGGCGGGGCCGCCTTCGCTCGACAAGGTCGAGATATCAGGCTTTGGCTCGCCGGCCTTGTAGGTGAGCAGGAACCTGTCGGTGATGGTGTCGCGCGCGGCGTTGAAGAAGCGCGCGCAGCCATGGATGTGGCGCCAGCGTTCGAAGATCACGCCCTTGGGGTTCGAGCGGATGAAGAAGAACTTCTCGAAATCCTCGTCGCTTTCGGCGGCGATATTGGTGGAGCGCGCGATATGCGCCTCGCCGGCGTTGCGGAACTCGAGCTCGGGGCGCTCTTCCTCGCAATAGGGGCAGTGAATGAGAAGCATCTGGATGATCCCTAGAGTTCGCCGGGGCCGATGTTGGAGCCTTGCGGCTGATCGCAGAGCCTTTGCCCCAATGCCTCGAACGGCGCGACACGCTTGATCAGCGCCTCCACCGTGTCCGCAGGCAAGAACAGGTCGCGGCTTGAGATATTGAGGAAGGTGAGTTCGAACGGATTGGCCGAGACGATGACGTGGCGTCCGGGCGGGGCATCGTGCTCGTCGTCGGGGTCTTCGGGCTGTTCGATGAAGGAGACGACCCTGCGCCCGCCGCTCCAGACGCAGGCGAGAATGCCCGAAGGGACCGAAAACGGCCATTCGTCCTCGTTGCCGGTGCGGCTGATCGCCTGCAGCCGGACCTCGCTGGCGTCGGGCATGTGGAACATGCCCTTTTCGTCGGCGAGTACGAAGGGCGCTGCGACAGCGGCCAATGTGGTCGCGAGCATCGTCATCGGCGCACCATGGCGCAGGCGACCGCTGCGCCTACGGCGCGCAGATCGCTGGGATGGCAATGCGTCGGCACCATGCGGGCTCAGATCCGGTTCTTGGTCACGGCGGTCGCCGGATCGCCCGTGTTGGGCACGCCGGCGGGCTCTATCAGCAGCAGGTGGGTCTCTTCCTCGGCCAGCGGGCAATGCTCGACGCCCTTGGGCACGACATAAAGTTCGCCAGGTCCGAGAACGACGTCGCCGTCCCTCATCTGGATGCGCAACCGGCCGCTCAGCACCATGAAGAAGTCGTCGGTATCAGGGTGCGAATGCCAGTTGAACTCGCCCTGGACCTTGACGACCATGATGTCGTTGCCGTTGAAGCCGGCAACGATCTTGGGCGTCCAGTGCTCGGAGAACAGCGCAAGCTTCTCGGCGAGGTTGATCGGCTTCTCGGACATATCGCCCCCGTCGCTCAGTGCGCCACCGCCGCCGCTGCCGCTTCGTCGATGAGGCGGCCGGTGCGGAAGCGCTCGATGGTGAAGGGCGCGTTGATCGGGTGCGGCTCGTCACGGGCGATAGTGTGGGCAAAGACGTTGCCCGAACCCGGCGTCGCCTTGAAGCCACCCGTGCCCCAGCCGCAATTGACGTAGAGCCCCGGCACCGGCGTCTTGGCCAGGATCGGCGAGCGATCCGGCGTGACGTCGACGATACCGCCCCATGAGCGCAGCATCTTCATGCGCGTGAACATCGGGAACATCTCGCAGATGGCGTCGAGCGTGTGGTTGATGATGTGCAGGCCGCCGGTCTGCGAATAGGAGATGTACTGGTCGGTACCGGCACCGATGACCAGTTCGCCCTTGTCGGACTGCGAAATGTAGGCATGCACGGTGTTGGACATGACCACGCAGGGGAAGATCGGCTTGACCGGTTCCGACACCAGCGCCTGCAGCGGATAGCTTTCGAGCGGCATGCGCACGCCGGCCATGTTCATGATCACCGAGGTGTGGCCGGCGGCAACGACGCCGACCTTCTTGGCGCCGATGAAGCCCTTCGACGTCTCGACGCCGGAGACGCGGCCGTCTGGCGTACGGCGCACGCCGGTGACTTCACAATTCTGGATGATGTGGACGCCGCGGTCGGAGGCACCGCGGGCATACCCCCAGGCGACGGCGTCGTGACGAGCGGTGCCGCCGCGGCGCTGTAGCGAGGCGCCGACAACGGGATAGCGCGCCGAAGCCGAGATGTTGAGCGGCGGGCAGAACTCCCTCGCCTGTTCCGGCGTCAGCCACTCATTGTCGATGCCGTTCAGCCGGTTGGCGTGGACGTGGCGCTTCAGCACCTGCACGTCGTGGACGTTGTGCGCCAGCATCATGACACCGCGCGCCGAATACATGACGTTGTAGTTGAGGTCCTGAGACAGCCCGTCCCACAGCTTCAGGGCGTGGTCGTAGATGCCGGCCGATTCGTCGTAGAGATAGTTGGAGCGGATGATGGTGGTGTTGCGGCCGGTGTTGCCGCCGCCGAGCCAGCCCTTTTCCAGCACCGCGACATTGGTGATGCCGTGTTCCTTGGCGAGATAATAGGCGGTGGCAAGGCCATGGCCGCCGGCGCCGACGATGATGACGTCGTATTCGCTCTTCGGCTCGGGCGAGGACCACTGCTCCTCCCAGCCCTTGTGGCCGCGCATCGCCTCCCGGGCTATGGCAAAAACCGAATATTTCCGCATTTTTCAGGGCCTCGCAGATGCCGCAAGCTTAAGAGCGCGAGGTGTAGCACTAGCGAAATCTCACGACCAGCCTTGCACTGTTTGCGACGGGGCCTGCCGTTTTGCGCCGCATGTATCGGGTGGCTGCAGGACCTGCGAATTGCGACCTGTACGAACGAGGCCGGCAGACGCCGTCCGCAATTCGCACAGGAGCAGCAACGATGTTTGATTTGAACGGAAAAGTCGCGATCGTCACCGGGGCCAGCTCGGGAATTGGCAGGGCGACGGCCAAGCTGTTCGCCGACCAGGGAGCAAAGGTCGTGCTCGCGGCGCGCCGGCAGGCAGAGCTGGGGGCGGTCGCAGGCGAGATCGCCGACGCCGGCGGCGAGGTGCGGACACTGGCCGGCAACGTCAGGGACGAAGCCTATGCACGCGCGTTGGTAGACCTCGCGGTAGATGCGTTCGGCGGGCTCGACATCGCCTTCAACAATGTCGGGCTGGTCGGCGCGATGGGACCGGTCACCGGGCTTGCACTGGAAGGCTGGACGGAAGTGCTGGAAACCAACCTGACCAGCGCCTATCTCGGCGCGAAGCACCAGATTCCGGCGATGCTGAAGCGCGGCGCAGGCTCGCTGATCTTCACCTCGACCTTCGTCGGCCACACCGTCGGCATGCCCGGCATGACCGCCTATGCCGCAAGCAAGGCCGGCCTGATCGGCCTGACCCAGGTGCTGGCGGCCGAATACGGGCCGCAAGGCATCCGCGTCAACGCGCTTCTGCCCGGCGGCACCGACACGCCGGCTGCCACCTTCAAGACTGCTGACGAACGCGCATTCGTCGAAGGCCTGCACGCGCTGAAGCGCGTCGCACAACCCGAGGAGATCGCGCGCTCCGCGCTCTATCTCGCTTCGGAAGCGTCGAGCTTCACGACGGGGGCTGCATTGCTCGCCGACGGCGGCGTCTCCATCACCCGCGTCTGAGAAGCCCCCGCGTCAGGCCGCGCCGGCGCGCGCGGCCTTCATGTTGGGCAGGAAGACGGTGAGCAGCCCGAGCAACGGCAGGTAGGAGCAGATCTTGTAGACGAACTCGATGCCGCGAACGTCGGCAACCACGCCGAGCACCGCCGCCGAGATGCCGCCGACGCCAAAGGCGAAACCGAAGAAGACGCCGGCGATCATGCCGACGCGGCCCGGTACCAGCTCCTGGGCGAAGACGACGATGGCCGAGAAGGCGGATGCCAGGATCAGGCCGATCAGCACCGTAAGCACCTTGGTCCAGAACAGGTCGGCATAAGGCAGCAGGAGCGTGAACGGCAGAACCCCGAGGATCGAGAACCAGATCACTGTCTTGGCGCCGAAACGGTCGCCGATCGGGCCGCCGAGGAAGGTGCCGAGGGCGGCCGAGCCGAGGAACAGGAACAGCAGGTACTGCGATTCCTGCACCGAAACGCCGAAGCGCTCGATGACATAGAAGGTGTAGAAGCTCGAAAGGCTGGCCGTATAGATGTTCTTGGTCGTGACCAGCAGGGCCAGCACGATCAGGGCGACCATCACCGTACGGCGCGGCAGCGGCGGAAACAGCGTCGATGTAGCGTGGCGCGCCGTGGCGACGAGATGGCGGCTGTACCAGGCGCTGACGCGGATCAGCACGACGATGCCGACGATGGCGCCGAGCGCGAACCAGGCGATGCCGGTCTGGCCCTGCGGCACGACGATGAGCGCGGCGAGCAGCGGCCCGATCGCCGAACCGAAATTGCCGCCGACCTGGAACAAGGATTGCGCCAGCCCATAGCGCCCGCCCGAGGCCATGCGCGCGACGCGCGACGATTCAGGATGGAAGATCGCCGAGCCGAAACCGATGAAGGCCGCCCCCACCAGAAGCATGGTGTAGCTGTGGGCGAAGGCCAGCATCAGCAGGCCGACCAGCGTCGAGGCCATGCCGACCGGCAGCGAATAGGGCAGCGGCTTCTTGTCGGCATACATGCCGATGAGCGGCTGCAGCATCGACGCGGTAATCTGGAAAGTCAGGGTCAATAGCCCAATCTGCCAGAAGTCGAGCTGGTAGTCGGTCTTCAGCATCGGATACAGCGACGACAGCAGCGACTGCATGACGTCGTTGACGAAATGGCTGAAGCTCACCGCAAGCAGGATCGCGAACACGGTTGCATCGGCACCCGATGGGCGGCTGGGCATGGCTGTGTCGGTCAACGGCGTTATCTCCGGGCAGTCTTCTGGTGCGGCAGGGCTGACATAGACCCCCGGGACGCGGCTTTCATGGTGCACGGTGCGGTACTGTGCGGTCCAGTTGTCAGGCCGGCGCCAACGCAATTGAGCGTGGCAAAGCCCCCCGCGGCGTCCTCCCGTATCGGACGCGCCTGTAAGCGGCTATTTGCCCGCGGCCAGGCGCCTGGAGATCGGCTCGAACTCCGGCGTCGCCTTGCGCTTGACCGGATCGGGCTCGTTGTTCTCCATCGCTTCCCAGTATTTCCAGTTCACCTTGCCCGAGCCGAGTTCGTAGTCCATGCCGTCCCAGGCATCCTCGCGGAAGCTGTAGAAGGCCCAGTGCAGCTTGTCGGTGTCGAGCGGGGCAAGCACGTCCTCGAGATACTGCGTGCAGAACGGCAGCCGCCGCATGCAGCCGAACTCGCCGGCGACGATCCGGTTGCGGGCGACGCCTCGGCTGTCGGCCCATTCGACGGGCTGGGCGAGATAGGCCTTGACCCGCTCGGCATCCCACTTCTGCGGCTCGCCGTCGCCAAAGGGTACGTTGCCCGGATAGGCGTAGGGCTTGTCGCGTTTCATGTTGGGCGCACTGGTGGCGGCATAGGGCTCGTACATGTGGAAGGAATAGAGCACGCGCTGGTCGGTGAGCTTGGCCGGCCAATAGGAAAAAGCGTCGGCCGCCGCATACCAGCCGGCGTCGGTCATGACGGGGGTCACCGGATCGACCTCGCGGATCGCCTTGATCACCGTCTCGTAGAAGGCCAGCAGATCGCGGGAACTGCCGGCATTCCCGGTGTACCAGGAGCGCATTTCTGCGATTGATGCGTGTTCGGCGAGCCCGCCCTCCTTTTCCGGCGCCGGCTCGTTGACGATGTTGTAGGCCGCGACCGCCGGATGGTCCTTCAACTCGGCGGCAAGATCGCGCCAGAAGGTGGCGGCCTCGGTCCACCACGCCTTGTCCGCCCACAGCCGGCCATCGAACTTCTTGTCGTTGTTCTGGGCCCAGCGCATGCCCGGCAACGACAGCGGCGCGATCACCACCTTGAGCCCGGCCTTGTCGGCGCGGTCGAGCACTTCCTTCAGCGTCTTCACGTCGGCGGCGACGAGTCCTTCATATTTGTCGGCGGTGCCGATGAGGAAGTCGCGCTTCTCCGGCTTCCACTTGTCGTAGGACAGCCGCACCCAGGTCGCGCCATAGCCGCGCAGCGCATCGAAATAGGCCTGGTCGGGCGGCAGCCGGTTGAAGCTGTTGCCGCCGTGTTGTGGCTTGTCCCAGAAGCCGATGAGATCGGCAGCATGTGCCTGCGGGACGGCGGCGGCGAATGCCAGGGCGAGAATCAGGGAGCGCATGGAATGCCTTGCATGTAGGACCGGAAGATGGGAGAGGCTTGGTCGACAAGGATTGCGGCGGAAGTGGGCACGTCCCGGCGCCGTTTTCCCAAGCAGCGCAGGAAATGCGGCCTTTGCGGTGGACAAGCAGGCCTGATTCTGCTATCAGCCGCCCACAATTCGCGGTGGAACCATCGCGGAGGCATCGTGGCTATTGCCACTAGCCTTAGGATATCGAACCCGAAAGACAGGATCACACGTGCAGGTACTCGTCCGCGATAACAATGTTGACCAGGCGCTTCGCGCGCTGAAGAAGAAAATGCAGCGCGAAGGCATCTTCCGTGAAATGAAGATGCGCGGTCACTACGAGAAGCCTTCCGAAAAGCGCGCCCGCGAAAAGGCTGAAGCTGTTCGCCGCGCCCGCAAGCTGGCCCGCAAGCGCGCCCAGCGTGAAGGCCTGCTGCCCAGCACCCCGCGTCCGGCCGCTGCTGCTGGCGCCGCTGGTGCACGTCCGGCACGTTGATCTGCCAATCTTTGGTCCTTTTCGAAGGATAACGACGAGGTGGGGCGACTAAACATCGCCGCCACCTTTTTGTTGTTCGGCCGCCCGCCGGACGCCGCGCCACCTGCCCGGGGCGCAAGCGAGGGATACCGCGATGAATGCAGTCATGAGCAACCGCACCTCCCTCCTGCGCGGCGGCGCCATGACCGCTCTCATGCTCGTCGCGATGGCCGTTGCCGGCTGCCAGTCGGCGGGACCTGCCGGCGAGTTGACCCGCATCGACACCATGCAGGGTTCGAGCGAGAACATCTCCTCGCTCAGCGCCGTCGTCTCCAGCAACCCGAACGACCCCGAAGCCTACAATGTGCGCGGCTCGGCCTATGGCCGCGGCGGCAAGTATCGCGAGGCGCTGCAGGATTTCGACCGGGCGCTGCAGCTCAACCCGAGCTTCTACCAGGCCTATTCCAACCGGGCGCTGATCCATCGCTTCATGGGCAACCAGCCGGCGGCGCTGGCCGACTACAACAAGGCCATCCAGCTCAACGCCTCCTATGACGCCGCCTATATCGGCCGCGGCAATCTCTATCGCAAGGCCGGCCGCACGCAGGACGCCTTCAACGATTTCCAGAAGGCGATCGAGCTCGACACCACCGACCCCCGCGCCTACCACAATCGCGGCCTGATCTATCAGCAGCAGGGCCAGCATGCCTTCGCCATCGAGGATTTCTCCAAGGCGATCTCGCTCGCGCCCGACTCGGCCGAGCCCTACAATGGCCGCGGCCTCTCCTATCTCGCCACCGGCGACGACGAGAACGCCTTCACCGACATCAACATGGCAATCAAGCTCGACGGCAAGATCGCCGAGAGCTGGGCCAACCAGGCGCTGATCTACGAGCGCCGCGGCGACAAGGCCAAGGCTGCCAAGGCATATGCCGAGGCGGTTCGGCTCGACCCGAACTACAAGCCGGCAGTCGACGGGCTGGCGCGCACGCGCGGCGCCTGATACCGCAGCAGCATAAAGACAGGCCTTCGCCTTGAACTGCCTCGTTGTCCTGTCGCACCCGCTGCCAGAAAGCCTGAACCGGCACTTCGCCGACATCGCCATCAAGCAACTCGCCGACGCCGGCCACAAGGTGACGCTGCTCGACCTCTACGCCAGCGGCTTCGACCCGCGGCTGAGCGAGGCCGAACGCGGCTCATATTATGGCGAGCGCTTCGACGCCGGTGCGCTGATGAGCCATGCCGCCGCCCTGCGCGAGGCGGAGGTGCTGGTGCTGGTCTTCCCGACATGGTGGTTTAGCCTGCCGGCGATGCTGAAGGGCTGGGTCGACCGGGTGTTTTCGCCCGGCATCGCCTTCGACCACGGTGCCGATTTCGGCCCGATCAGGCCGCTGCTCTACAAGCTCCGCCACGTCGTCGCCGTCACCACGCTCGGCAGCCCCTGGTGGGTCGACCGCCTGGTCATGCGCCGGCCGGTCCGCCGCATCCTCAAATGGGGCGTGTTCAAGGCCTGCGCGCCGAAGGCCAGCTTCGCCATGCTGTCGTTCCATGCCGCAGAAAAGCCGCAGCCCGAACGGGTCGGGCGTTTTGCAGAGAGCATCCGGAAGCAACTGCGCAAGTTCAAATAGGCTGTACTGGCGGCTCGGTTCCTTCGCTGCCTTCGGCCAAATGTGCGACCAGGCCCAGCCCCCCAGACCTGGTCGCGGCCGACCGCGCATCAGATGACGCGCGGCGGCTAGTCAGCACACTGGTGCCATCACTCCAGTTCGCCATCCGGCAGCACGATGTAGATCACCACGGCGAGGATCGTCATATAGAACTGGAAGGCTCCTTCCTGGCCGTTCCAGTCTGATGACTGCCACATCGAGAACCATTCGCCGCCAACGACCATGAAGCCGAAGAACCAGACCAAGAAGCCGACACAGGCAGCCGCATGCACCCAGTTTTTCGACTTGTTGAAGCTTGTGGCGGTGCCGCTCCGGGCCCGCAACAGCGCCAACGCGCCAAGCGTAAACAACACGCAGGTCAAGGCTTCGCCAGCAATGATCAGCCAGTAGCCAAGATGCCAAAGTGTTTCCGAGGTAATGGCGCGGTACATCAGCGCGTTGCCAGGAAACGTCGTGTCCATGCTCAGAACATGACGGACGAAATTGTAGTTGGAACCATAGTCGGTGACGTTGTTGAACACGACGAGGAAGGCGAACGCAGCCAACGAGAAGCACATCGTTGTCTTCGAAATTCGAGCAAACATTGTTAACCCCCAGGTTTTTTGTTCTGCCCTCTTTCAGCGAGAGCTATTATCCATCGCAGTGCTATCACGCGATGTGATCACATTTTATGATCATAAGATGAAATCCGTCAAGCGTGATGGAAAAACGCCAGGCTTGCGCCTGGATACATGCGCGCCGCGCTGCCAAGACAAGGGCAGATCTGGTTCCCGCCAACAACGGCAAACGGAACCTTTCGGCGGCCATGCGGTTGATGTTGCTTCATGTCTGAAAGGAACGTCCGATGAAGAAACTCGTCCTTCTTGCCCTCGCCCTTGTGCCGTTTGCGGTGCCCGCGCACGCACAGTTCGGCGCCAAGCTCGGCATGCTGAGCTGCACCGTCAACGGCGGCACCGGCTTCGTCGTCGGCTCGAGCAAGGACATGCAGTGCACGTTCACGCCGGCATTCGGCAGCCGCACGCAGGAGATCTATTCCGGCCGGATCAACAAATACGGTGTCGACATTGGCACCACGACTGGCGGTGCGCTGGAGTGGCTGGTGCTGGCGCCGAGTCGCGACGTCTATGATCCGGGCGGTCTCGCCGGCAACTATCTCGGCGCGACGGCGGAGGCCACCATTGCGGTCGGCCTTGGCGCCAACGTCCTGGTCGGCGGCTCTGCGCGCTCCATCGCCCTGCAGCCGCTCAGCGTGACCAACCAGACCGGCCTGAACGCCGCGCTCGCCATCGGCGCATTGCAGCTGACGGCACCGCTGAAATAGCCGGCACGTAGGTGGCCGCTAGGGTCGGAGCTGTCGCAATGGCTTGCTCCGACCTGCCCCTGTCGCGGCCAAGCCGCAGCCGCTAGAAATTCCCTCGACACGATGTCCGACCTGCGCCCGATGGGCGCCGTCCGGCAAATGCGAGGGGACCAGCATGCCCGAGACCGCAAACCTCATTGCCTTCGCCGCGATCGCCCTCGGAATGGTGCTGACGCCGGGGCCGAACATGATCTACCTGGTGTCGCGCTCGCTCAGCCAGGGTCCCACGGCCGGGCTGATCTCGCTCGGTGGCGTGGCGCTCGGCTTCGTCGTCTACATGCTCTGCGCCGCCTTCGGCATCACCGCACTCGTCCTTGCCGTGCCTTATGCCTATGACGTCATCCGCTTCGCTGGTGCTGCCTACCTGCTGTGGCTCGCCTGGCAGGCCGTCCGCCCCGGCGGACGCTCGCCGTTCCATGTCCGGCAACTGCCCAAGGACAGGCCGCGCAAGCTGTTTGCCATGGGCTTCCTCACCAACCTGCTCAATCCCAAGGTCGCGGTGCTCTATCTGTCGCTGCTGCCCCAATTCATCGATCCCGCCGACGGCAGCGTGCTGACCCAGCTGCTCGTGCTCGGTTCGATCCAGATCGCCATCAGCATCACCGTCAACGCCATCATCGCCATTTCGGCAGGCTCGATCTCGACCTTCCTCGCCGCCAGCCCCGGCTGGCTGGCGATCCAGCGCTGGCTGATGGGAACGGTGCTGGCGGGACTAGCGGTGAAGATGGCGACGGAAGCGCAGCGATAACAATCCCCTCTTGTGGGGAGGGGTTAGGGGTGGGGGTATCGGCCTCCAAACGCAGAAAAGCCCGGCTTTTGGCCGGGCTTTTCTTTGTTGCCTGCCTTGGCGTTGTCAGCCGATCCTTCGGCTCAGTGGTCCATGGCCTTGACGATTTCTTCGGTCATCTTCTTGGCGTCGCCGAGCAGCATCATGGTGCCGTCCTTGTAGAACAGCGTGTTGTCGATGCCGGCGTAGCCGGAGCCGAGGCTGCGCTTGACGAACAGGCAGGTGCGGGCCTTGTCGACGTCGAGGATCGGCATGCCGTAGATCGGGCTGTTCTTGTCATCGCGTGCCGACGGGTTGGTGACGTCGTTGGCGCCGATGACATAGGCGACGTCGGCCTGGGCGAACTCTGAGTTGATGTCTTCGAGCTCGAAGACCTCGTCATAAGGCACGTTGGCCTCGGCCAAGAGCACGTTCATGTGGCCGGGCATGCGGCCAGCGACCGGGTGGATGGCGTATTTGACCTCGACGCCATTGGCCTTGAGCTTGTCGGTCATCTCGCGCAGCGCATGCTGGGCCTGCGCCACCGCCATGCCGTAGCCCGGCACGATGATGACCTTTTGGGCGTTCATCATCAGGAAGGCGGCATCGTCGGCCGAACCCTGCTTGACGGTGCGCTCGATGCCGTCGTCGGCAACCGCCGCCGTCTCGCCGCCGAAGCCGCCGAGAATGACCGAGATGAACGAGCGGTTCATGCCCTTGCACATGATGTAGGACAGGATCGCACCCGACGAGCCGACCAGCGCACCGGTGATGATCAGCGCCAGATTGCCGAGGGTGAAGCCGAGGGCGGCCGCTGCCCAGCCCGAATAGGAGTTGAGCATGGAGACGACCACCGGCATGTCGGCGCCGCCGATCGGCACGATGAGCAGCACGCCGAGCACCAGCGACACCGCCACGATCAGCCAGAACACCGTCGTCGACTGCGTCGTCACCAGCATGACGATGAGCACGACAAGGGCGATGCCCAGCGCGGCGTTGATGAAGTGGCGGCCGGGCAGCATGATCGGCTTGCCCGACATGCGGCCGTCAAGCTTGAGGAAGGCGATGACCGAGCCGGTAAAGGTGATGGCGCCGATGGCAACGCCGAGGCTCATCTCGACCAGCGCCTGGCCGTGGATGGCGCCGACCGAGCCGATGCCAAAACTTTCCGGCGCATAGACGGCGGCAGCCGCCACCATCACCGCGGCCATGCCGACGAGGCTGTGGAAGGCTGCGACCAGCTGCGGCATCGAGGTCATGGCGATGCGCCGCGCGGTGACCGCACCGACGCCGCCGCCGATGGCGAGGCCGAGCACGATCAGGCCGAGGCCGGCCAGCGTGGGCTTGGCCAGCGCCAGCGTGGTGGCGATGGCGATGCCCATGCCGATCATGCCGTAGGTGTTGCCCTGGCGGGAGGTGGTCGGATGCGACAGGCCGCGCAGCGCCAGGATGAACAGGATGCCGGAGACCAGGTAGAGGAAGGAAGCGAGGTTCAGGGTCACGTCACTTGTCCTTCTTCTTGTACATCGCCAGCATGCGCTGGGTGACGAGGAAGCCGCCGAAGATGTTGACCGAGGCGAGCACCAGGGCAATGAAGCCGAAGCCGGTGGCAAGCCCGGAGGCTGCGATGCCGACGGCGAGCAGCGCCCCGACCACGATCACCGAGGAGATCGCGTTGGTGACCGCCATCAGCGGCGTGTGCAAAGCCGGCGTCACCGACCAGACGACGTAGTAGCCGACGAAGATAGCCAGCACGAAGATGGCGAAGCGGAACACGAACGGGTCGATCGCCCCGCCGCTCAGCGCATGTGCGGCATCGCCCGCGGCGTCCGCCGCACCTTGGCTGGTGGCGAGATCCTGGATGCCGAGCCGGACGGCACCAACCGCCTGGTCGAGCTGGTCGAGGGCTTTTTGAAGACCTTCCATCACGCGTCTCCCTGCTTGGCCGGCTTCTTGGCGGTGGTTTTCTGGGCAGTGGTCTTTTTGGCAGCGGCCGGTTTTTCGGCCTTGGCCGCACCGTCGCTTGCCGGGTCGTCGCCGCGGTTCTGGCCCGCAACGACCGGCTTGGGCTTGTCCGCTGCAGCCGCTGCCGCGGCATTGGCGAAGTTGGGGTGAACGACCTTGCCTGCGTCGGTCAGCATCGTTGCCTTGACCAGTTCGTCGTCGCGGTTGATGGCGATCTGCTTGGTCGTCTTGTCGACCATGGTCTCGAGGAAGGCGAACAGGTTCTTGGCATAAAGCAGCGAGGCCGAGGCCGCGACACGGCCCGGCACGTTGAGATGGCCGACGATCTTGGCCCCGTTGGCGGTGGTGACGACCTTGCCAGGCACCGCACCCTCGACATTGCCGCCGCGCTCGACGGCGAGGTCGACAAGCACCGAACCCGGCTTCATCGAGGCGACCATGGCCGCCGACACCAGCTTCGGCGCCGGACGGCCCGGGATCAGGGCCGTGGTGATCACGATGTCCTGCTTGGCGATGTGCTCAGCGGTGAGTGCCGCCTGCTTGGCCTGGTATTCCTTCGACATCTCCTTGGCGTAGCCGCCGGCGGTCTCGGCTGCCTTGAACTCCTCGTCCTCGACCGCCAGGAACTTGGCGCCGAGCGAGGCGACCTGCTCCTTGACCGCCGGACGCACGTCGGTGGCGGTCACGATCGCACCCATGCGGCGGGCGGTGGCGATCGCCTGCAGGCCGGCGACGCCGACGCCCATGATGAACACTTTCGCTGCCGGCACCGTGCCGGCCGCCGTCATCATCATCGGCAGCGCCCGGTCATATTCGGCGGCACCGTCGATCACCGCCTGGTAACCGGCAAGGTTCGCCTGCGACGACAGCACGTCCATGACCTGGGCGCGGGTGATACGCGGCATGAACTCCATGGCAAACGCCGTGACCCCTGCCTTGGCCATCGCCGCGACCGCGGCGTCGTTGCCATAGGGATCCATGGTGGCCAGCACCGCGGCACCTGGCTTGTAGCCCTTGAGCTCGGCTTCGGAAGGACGGCGCACCTTGAGCACGACATCCGCCTTGCCGGCATCGGCGGCCTTGCCGATCTTGCCGCCGACCGCAGTGAAATCGGCATCGGGGATGCGCGACAAGGTCCCTGCCCCGCTCTCCACCACAACCTCGAAACCAAGCCCGACAAGGCGTTTCACCGTATCCGGCGAAGCACCAACCCGGCTCTCAATCGCATCAATCTCTCTCGGTATGAATATCGTCTGGCCCACCGCTAAATCCTTTCGGCTGGAACCTTACCAAACGTAAGGTGCCGGACGCAGATAAACGCGTCGGCGCCTTACCAACGAAAAGTATTCTGGACACTAACGGAGGTTGAAACCGCCGACGCACCCGTCCCTTTGGCCATGCCAAAACCTGCCCTTGCCAGACAAATGACCGGCAAGACTGCTGCGTGCGGCGCGTTCGCGTCTGATCTATTCGAAGCGAAAATCACCGGTTCCAACTCCCCCTAGGCTGGAACGTGGACGACCGCGAAGGCCTCGCGGCCGCAGAAATAGAGATCAGCTAATATGGGTAGGCAGGTCGCGGAGCAGGAAGCCACCCACGGCGACGAGCACCAGGAACAGCACAGCCGAGGAGAAGAAGCCGGCCGGGGCAAAGAAGCCGAACGCCATGGCGACCATCAACGCGACGCAAAAGAGCGTGCCGTATTTGGAAAGTTTGATGAAGAGTTTGTAGGTGCCTTCATGCTCGGCGTAGTCCATCTGCGCGCCAAGTTCGACCGGGCCGGTCGGCGTGTTGTCAGCCATGAGAGTCCCTCCGGAAAACAAGTTCAAGCGCACATACCGAAATGCGCGCGGCAGGGCAATGGGAAGATTGCCCATAGGCTGCGACAAGATAATCAATCAAAAGCGATAAATCGCCTGCTGCCGCTCGATCCGCGTGATGTCGCTGCGGCCACGTGGCGAAAGCCTGGCTGCCGATTCGGTGCTGCCGTCGGCACCTCGGCCTCATCCCCGGAAGAGCGCTCGGCCCTACAACTTGCAATCTTCGTTCATCGCCCACGGCGCATGCGTCTCGGCATATTTCCGCGCCTCCAGTTCGGCCAGTGGCGCGATCATCGCGCGATCGGCCGTAAGCGCGTCGGAAGCCTTGACGAATTTTTCTCCGTCCCAACTGAGCATCCATGCGGCGGCATGACCGGCATGGTTGTCGCACGAGGTCGAGAACGTTCCGATCATCCCCTCCGCGCCGACCGAGACGAGCCTGTCGGCGTCGATCTTCAGGTTCTCGAGACCCCAGCGCAGCTGCTCGGCATTGATGATCCTTTTGTCGAAGTGCTCCTGCGCGGCCTTGATCGCCTCGACCGACAACATCGAGATCAGCACGCCGCGCTGGTAGAACAGCTGGTCGAGTTCTTCTGCCGAAGTCAGCGACGTGCCGGCGTCGACGACATATTTGCGGATGTCCTGCATTACCCCGGCGTTCGACGCCGGCAAGTTCCATGACAGGGTGCGATAACCCTTGCCGGCAGCGCCGACCGCCTTCAGGTCCTCGTCATGGCCGGACCACCAGATGCCGACCAGCTTGTCCATCGAAAAGCCGGTCTTGATCGCCTCGGCGAAAGCCCCCGCATTCATCGCACCCCAGCCCCACAGCAGCACGAAATCCGGGCGCTCGCTCGCAATCTTCTGCCATTGCGTCGACTGGCTCTGCATTTCCTTCACGCCGACCGGGATCGGCAGCAGCGTGAAGCCGAAGGTGTCGGAATATTCCTGCAGCAGCGGGATGGGTTCTTCGCCATAGGGGGCATCGAGGTGAAGAAGCACGATCTTCTTGCCGCGCAGGCTGTCGAGATTTCCACCGGAGATGCTCTTGAGCATCATCGAAGTGCCGTCCCAATAGGTGACCGGCGGGTTGAACGCCCAGGGAAACACCTTGCCCTCGGCCATCGCCGAAAAGCCGTAGCCGGGTGCGAGAAGCGGCCGCTTGTCGGCGGCGGCCTTCGGCAAAATCGCGAGCGTGGCGCCGGGCGACCATGGCTGGGTGACGATACTGGTGGCCTTGGTGCGGTCGTAGCACTCGGCCGCCTTGTCGGTGCTGAAGCCGGTCTCGCATTCGCTGTAGGTCAGCTTGATGCCGTTGACGCCGCCGTCGCGCTCGTTGAGCATCAGCATGTAGTCGCGCTGGCCATCGGCCAGCGGCGTACCCGCGGCGGCAAACGGCCCGGTACGGAAGGCGAGATTTGCGATGCCGATCGCGTCCTGGGCCAAAGCCGGTGCCGACAGCATCGCTCCCGACAGCAAGACGACAGGAAGAAGGGACATCTTGCTCGGCGTCTTCATTCTTCCCAACCGTTGCGGACTGGCCGCCAAGGCGACCTTACGCGAGCTCAGGCGGCTTCGCGAAAATATTTTGCCGTCGGCAGGATGGTCAGCGGCGCCAGTTCGCCAAGCGGTGGCTTGCCGAACATCAGCCGCTGCTCCATCGGCGTCGACTTGAAGAAGGGAAAGCGCTGGAAGGAGCGCTCGCGAATGGCGTTTACATCGGCGCGATAGAGAACCACCTTGTTGAATACGCCCGGATACGAGCGCGGCTCGCTGATCCGCTCGGAATAATAGATCCGCTTGTAGAAGCCAGCGTGGTCTTCACGAACTGTCGACAGGCAGTAAGGCGCCTTGAAGTGGAAGCACGCCATCCCGGCGAGGCGAAGCGTGATGTAGGGGATCTGGGGGTAAACGCGCGACCACTCGGGGTCGGATGCGAACCGGCTGGGGCAGATGAACGTCAGCCCCTTGGCCAACATCGGCATCACGATGTCGCCGAATGCCTTGGTCGACGGTGACAGTGGCGTGGCCAGGGTGACGTGGTGGATACGAAGTGTGCTCACAAGATGCTGGTCGACATAGACACCAAAACGATACGCGTTGGGGGCCTCGTCCAACTCGTCATTGATCGTATGGCTTTCGTTGTCTGGAACCATATCGTTGGAGCGGTACGATTTGTACCTCAGCCGGTAGATGTCTTCGAGATCCTCGCCCTTGTCGCAACGACGGTATTCGGTACGCTCAAGCAAGCTCGAAACGTGGCGTGCAAATGACGACCCCGGTTCGGACGCACTGCTACTCTTGACGTCAGCGTCGCCGCCGGACGTCGCTTGATGAATGGTCATGGTAGTCCCCGTAATTCCGCCCGACTGAAGGGTAGCGGAGGCCGGGGTGATGTAAAGATGAAAATCAAACTGTTCCTGTTTACCTTCCGTTAAGGTTAATAGTTTACGGAAAATTAAGCATTTTCACACTGTCGGCAATGTATCTGCGGCCGCCTCAACGAGTGGCCGAGATTCGGGCGAGGCCGATATCCTTGGCGAAAGGCCAGACGGTGTTGGACATCGTTTCAATACCGGACGAAGACAGCGCCGAGCCGAACAGGAACCCCTGGACAAGGTCGGGTTGCACCTCGACGGCCAGGATCTTGAGCTGTTCGAAGGTTTCGACCCCTTCCACGGTGACCGCAAGCCCGAGCGGGCGCGACAGGTCGACGATGCCCTTGAGCAATTGCAGCGAGCGCGGGTTCTGACCGACGTCGGCGAGGAAGCTTCGGTCGATCTTGACCTTGTCGAGCGGCAGCTTGTGCAGGTAGCTCAGGCTGGAATAGCCGGTGCCGAAATCGTCCAGCGCGATGCGCACGCCAATGCTCTTCAGTTCCTCGACATAGCTGCGCGTCTGCGACTTGTCGTCGAGCAGCGCGGTTTCGGTGACCTCGATCTCCAGGCGGTGCGGCGCAAGGCCGGAGCTCGCCAGTGCCCCCCTCACCTTGTCGATGACGTCGCGGTTGCGGAAATCCTTGGCCGACAGATTGACCGAGACACTGATCTTCGCCGGCCATTTGGCGCATTCCACACATGCCGCATGCAGCACGAACGTGCTGATTTCGGAGATGATGCCCATCTCTTCGGCGAGCGGAATGAAGGTGGCCGGCGAGACCGGCCCGAGCTCAGGGTGATCCCAACGGCACAACGCCTCGCAACTGGCGATCCGCATCGTGGCCATGGAGACGATTGGCTGGTAGACGACGCGCAGGGCGCCTGCCTCGACGGCATTGCGCAGATCGGCCTTCATCAGCTGGCGGTTGCGGAAGGCCGCATCCATCACCGCCTCGAACAGATGCCAGCTGTTCTTGCCAAGGTCCTTGGCCTTGTAGAGCGCGAGATCCGCCTTGACGATCATCGCATCGACCTCGGAGTCGCGCACCTGTCCCAGGACCGCGCCACCGCTCGCCTGGATGCGCAGCACGTGACCGGCGACGTCGACCTCGCCTTGCATCTCGGCAAAGATGCGATCGAGTTCCGCTGTCAGATGTGCTTCGTCGTCGACCCTGTCGAAATAGATCATGAATTCGTCGCCGCCGAAGCGGCTGACCTTGACGTTGTCGCTGGCAAACGCCGCAAGCCGCTCCGCCACGGCATAGATCAGCCCATCGCCGACGGGATGGCCGAGCGTGTCATTGACGCTCTTGAAGTCGTCAAGGTCGAGCACGGCAAGGGCGCAGAGTCGATCGCGGTCGCCGGCATGGATGCATTCGGCGACCACCTCATGGAAATAGGCGCGGTTGGGCAGCCCGGTCAGGCTGTCGTAGCGCGCCATGAAACGGATCTTCTCCTCCGCCGCGACGCGGGACGTCACGTCCTCGAAGGTGATGACGCCAAGCTCCTGGCTGCCTTCTCGTGCGGAAAATTCCAGGCACTGGCCATTGGCAAGCGCAACCAGGACCTTGCGGTCCTTGCCTTCGCGCAGCGCCCGCGTCAGCTGAGCCTCGATATAGCGGCAGTCCTTGAGCGCAAGCTGGCCGCCGGCCACGCCGCGCATCAGCAAGCCATGGATCGAGCGCCCCAGCAAAGCCTCGGGCGACTTGACCGACATCAGATGCGCAGCCTCGGCATTGGCGACCGCCACACGCCCGTCCGGGCCAAGCATGACCAGGCCATGCGACATGGTGTTGAGCGCACGGTTGAACCGCTGGGCCAGACGATTGGCTTTCTTCTCTTCCGACACGGCGGTGAACAGCACGTCGCGAACCGTGTCGGCGAATTTTCGGATCGCAAACAGGAATGGCGCCGACAGCAGACCCAAAAAGACGTGGTAGGCGTCGCCGCGCAGCAGGAAACCGAGCGAGATTGGCCAGGTCAAGGCGATGATCAGGATGATCACCATACGCGGTGAGCCGTAATTGCGGCCGGCGATCGACGTTGCCGTGGCGAGCGTCACGCAAACTGAGGCGATTTCGGCAAACGTATCGTGCGCGAAGTAGATACCCGCAAGGCAAAATGCACCCAGCGATGCGCCATGAAGCGAGCCGTAGAGAATGTAGTCATTTTCGCGCTGGTGCGCTTCTTCCCACGTCGTCGGAGACGGCAAGCTGTTGTACTTGCGGAAATTTCGCATGCGCAGCGTGCCGACAAGCAGCATGCAGATCGCAACAACCAGATAGAGCGGATGAGCCGTCTTCCACCAGACGACGACGATCAGGAAGGTCTGCGCGATGATACCGACGGCCAACGTAGAGCCATCGCGGAAAAGCGTTTCCACGAAGGGTATGTAGACGTCGACGGGTATCTCGTTGTTTCTTCTGCGCATCCGAGGCCTGCCTAGGAGGCCAAGGACTGCCACATCCGCCTTAAGAAAGGCTTAGAAACCGGGCGCTGCCAGCATCTGCTTGCCCATCGGGCTCCGAATAGGCCTGCTACCTTAGGTTCAGGTAAACAAGTCGTATCAACTATTCGGCGGCCTGAAGCTCAGTTCTTGTCGGCGGCGCTTTCAACCTTGGGACGAGACGCTCGCGTTCGCCTGCAGCCTTTTCGACGCTGGCATGCTTGATGTGGCCATAGCCGCGGATCAGTTGCGGCACCGACGCAAGGCCTGCTGCCGCCTCGATGTTGTCGCTGGTCAGCGCGCTACGGATCAGTTCCAGATCGGCTTCGTAGCTGTCGAGCAACTGGCGCTCCATGCGGCGTTCGGCGGTGTAGCCGAAGATATCGAATGCGCTGCCGCGCAGCCCTTTCATCGCCGAAAGCAGCTTGAAGCCCTTCATCATCCACGGACCGAAACTCGACTTGCGCGGCACGCCATCGGCCCCCTTGCGGCCAAGGATCGGCGGCGCGAGATGGAATTCCAGCCGGTCGTAGTCCTGGAACTGCTTCGCCAGTTCGCGCTGGAACGAGCCGTCGGTGTAGAGCCGCGCAACCTCGTATTCGTCCTTGACCGCCATCAGCTTGAACAGGGAGCGCGCAGCCGCATCCGCGACCACGGCCGATCCGGGCCTGGCCTTCTCCTCTGCCGCGCGAAGCGAAGCAATGCGCCTGACATAGCGTTCGGCGTAGGCCGCGTTCTGATAGGCAGTCAGGAACTCGGCGCGGCGCGCGATCACCTCGTCGAGCGTTTGCGCCACCGCAGGCTCCGCCCCACGGCCGGAACGGTCGATCATCGCGCGGACGAACTCCGGCTCGTGTGCGGCGCGCCGGCCCCAGCGGAAGGCGGCGACGTTCATCGCCACGGCCTCGCCGTTGAGCCCGATCGCCTTTTCGATCGCCTCGGCCGACAGCGGCAGGCCGCCATGCTGGAAGGCGAAGCCGAGCATGAACATGTTGGCGCCGAGCGAATTGCCGAACAGGGCGGCGGCCGTTCGGGTGGCATCGAAGAAATGCGCGTTCGTATCCCCTGCCGCCTCGCGGATGGCCTTCTTGAGCCGCTCGGTGGGCAGCGAGAAGTCGGCTGAGCGGGTGAACTCGCCGGGCATGATCTCGGCGGTGTTGGCGACGAAGATGGTGTGGTTCTCGCGGACCGCCGCCAGCACCTTCTTGGCGCCCGACACGACGAGGTCGCAGCCCAGGATCAGGTCGGCCTTGCCGGCCGACACGCGGATGGCGTTGATGTCTTCGGGCGTGCGCGCGATGCGGACATGGGTGAACACCGAGCCGCCCTTCTGGGCGAGGCCGGCCATGTCGATCATGCCGCAGCCCTTGCCTTCGAGATGGGCGGCCATGCCGAGCACGGCCCCCACGGTGACGACGCCGGTGCCGCCGACGCCGTCGATGATCGCCGCCCAGCCGTCGCGGTCGAGCGCAAACTCCTTCGCCACCGGCACGCCCTCGAGCGGGTCGCCGGTGCCGGCAATGCCGTCGGCCTTGCGGATCTTGGCACCATGGACCGTGACGAAGGACGGGCAGAAGCCGTTGACGCAGGAAAAGTCCTTGTTGCAGCTCGACTGATCGATCTTGCGCTTGCGGCCGAACTCGGTCTCGACGGGCTGGATGGAGACGCAGCTCGACTTGACGCCGCAGTCGCCGCAGCCCTCGCAGACCAGCTCGTTGATGAACACGCGCTTGTCGGGATCGGGGAAGGTGCCGCGCTTGCGCCGGCGCCGTTTTTCCGCAGCGCAGGTCTGGTCGTAGAGCAGGACGGTAACGCCCTTGATGTCGCGCAACTCGCGCTGGACGAGGTCGAGATCGTCGCGGTGATGGAAGGTGGCGCCGACAGGAAACTGCGAACGCCCGCCATATTTGTCCGGCTCGTCGGTGACGACAGCGATGCGCTCGACGCCCTCGGCACGCACCTGGCGGGCGATCATGTCGACGGTCAGGCTGCCTTCATGCGGCTGGCCGCCGGTCATGGCGACGGCGTCGTTGTAGAGGATCTTGTAGGTGATGTTGGCATCCGAGGCGAGCGCGAAGCGGATCGCCAGCGTGCCCGAATGGTTGTAGGTGCCGTCGCCGAGATTCTGGAAGATGTGCTCGCGCTTGGTGAACGGCGCCTGGCCGACCCACTGCGCGCCCTCCCCGCCCATGGCGGTGAAGCCGATGGTGCTGCGATCCATCCACAAGGACATGAAGTGACAGCCGATGCCGGCGCCGGCGATCGATCCCTCGGGCACCTTGGTCGAGGTGTTGTGCGGACAGCCCGAGCAGAAGAACGGCGTCCGCGAGGCCACGTCCTTGGTGTCGGCAAGCATCGCCTGGTACTGGCGCAGCCGGCTGACGCGGGCCGCGATCTCCTCCGACGGCCCGATGACCTTGAGGATACGCTCGCCAAGCGCAATCGCGATGTCGTTAGGGTCGAGCGCGCCCTTGGCCGGAAACAGCCAGTCGCCGCGCTCGTCGCGCTTGCCGACCACCTTCGGCTGCATCGAGGTGCCATAGAGCTCCTCTCGCACCTGGGTCTCGAGGAGCGAGCGCTTTTCCTCGACGACGACGATCATCTCGAGGCCGCTGGCGAAGTCTTTGATGTGCTCGATGTCGAGCGGCCACGGACAGCCGACCTTGAACAGGCGGATGCCGAGCTGGTTGGCACGTGCCTCGTCGATGCCGAGATCGTCGAGCGCCTGGCGCACGTCGAGAAAGCTCTTGCCGACGGTGATGATGCCGATCTTCGGCTTGCGGCCGCCGGAATAGACGATGCGGTTGATGCCGTTGGCGCGGATGAAGGCGGAAGCGGCAGCGCGCTTGTATTCGTGCAGCCGCGCTTCCTGGCCAAGCTGGTCGAGCTCGTGGCGGATGTTGAGCCCACCGGGCGGCATGTCGAATTCGGGGATGACGATGTTGAGCCGATCGAGCGAGGCATCAACGGAGGCGGTCGATTCGATGTTGTCCTTGACGCATTTGATCGCGGCCCACGTGCCGGCGAAACGCGACAGCGCAAAGCCGTACAGGCCGTAGTCGATGAGTTCCTGCACCCCGCCCGGATTGAGGATCGGGATCATCGTGTCGACGAACAAGAACTCGGTGGCATGCGCATTGGTCGAGGATTCGGCGGTATGGTCGTCGCCCATCAGCGCCAGTACGCCACCCTTCTTCGACGATCCCGCAAGGTTGGCATGGCGAAAGACGTCGCCCGAACGGTCGACGCCGGGGCCCTTGCCGTACCAGACGGAAAAGACGCCGTCATGTTTGCCCTCGCCCAGAAGCTCGGTCTGCTGCGAGCCCCATACGGCCGTCGCCGCCAGTTCCTCGTTGAGGCCGGGCTGGAAGACGATGCTGGACTGGGCGAGCTGCTTCTTGGCCTTCCACAGCTGCAGGTCGAGGCCGCCGAGCGGCGAGCCGCGATAGCCGGAGACGAAACCCGCCGTATCGAGGCCGGCGAGCCGGTCGCGCTCGCGCTGCATCAACAGCATCCGGATGACGGCCTGGGCGCCGGAGAGGAAGATCCGCTCCTTGCCGAGATCGAACTTGTCATCGAGAGCGACGTCGTGAAGCGTCATCAGCATTTCCTGTGCCCGAACCGGCCCCCGATTCGGGCGGCTGACCTTGGGTAGCTTAGGGATAGCTTTTCCGGGCACGGCTGTCGCGTCAAACGAATTTCTTTGCACGGGGAAAAGAACAATCGAAGATGCTTTTGGCCGCTTGCCACGAAATAATCCGAGCGCAGAGGGCCGCAGCGCGCACGAATATTGAAGCTGACCGCAATGCTCAGGCCGGAGGTGGACAGTTCACGCCGCGGCCGCCGGGCAAATGCCCGTCCGGATATCCCTTGAGCTCAGGATTGAGGTCGTAGAACGGCCCGGCGACAAGCGGCTTGTCGGGCAGCACCGACTGGTCCTGCGACGAGACCATTGTCGTCTCGATCACCTGCATTGCCTCGCCCTTCGCCCCTTCGATGACGATCGACACCTTGTAGGGCCGGTCCTTGGCCACGCATTCAAGCGGCGGGCTTTCGATCGTCACCTTCTCGCTCAGCGGCCAGATCTTCTGGCGCACGGCAATCGCCTCGCCGCCTGCGGGGTTCTCGAAATTCACCACGGCTACTTCGCCTTCGCCGACCGGCTTGAGCGGCCGCAAGGTCACCATATAGCGGACGGTGGCGACGCGGTAATTGAACACGAACAGGCGGCCGGACAGCTCGAAGTGCTCGCCCTCGGCGCCGCTGTCGCGGCAACCGGCCAGCCCCATCAATGCCAGTGCGGAAAGTGCTATGGCAGTGCGCAAGAACCTCCGCTCAGGCATTCGCCACCTCCTCCTTGCGCCTGCTGTAATGACGCCTGGCCTTCTGGCGGTTGCCGCAGACGGCCATGTCGCACCACAGCCGGCTGCCGTTGCGGCTGCGGTCGACGAACAGCCATCTGCAGTTCGGACAGCTCCTGAGCCGGGACAGAGCATCGGTCGACATCAGAGACAGCGCCGAAACGGCAAGCGCGGCCTCGAATGCCAGCGGTTGCGCCGACACGCCGAAGGGCGCAGCCGCCGTCAACGTTTCGCGCGACCCGGCGAGCCCCCGGGCACAGGCATCGAGGAAATCAGGCATGTCGGCCGATGCCAGCCCGCCGGCAACCACTGCGCCGCGGAAAAGCCGGTCCGTGGTCTCGCGAAGGGCGATGACCTTGCCGGCGATGGCATGCGGGTCGGCTGCGGCAAGTGCCCGGCCCTTGAGTTCATCGGCGCGAAACGTCGTCGCCGCAACCGCAAAGCGGGCGATCTCGGCGGGATCGTCGAAGCGGTCGAAGCCGCGCTCGGCGTCGCCGCGCAGCACGACCGTGTTGGCGGTGTCGAGCGCAAGCGCGCCGCCGGAAAAGCGATGCCGGGTCCAGGAAACTGACATGGTTTAATCTAACTGGTAAAGCCAATTTGACAAGTTAGATTCGCGGGCGCAATTTTGCGGCGATGCGGAACGTACCGACCAGCCAGAAAGCGCATGCTCTATCTCCTGCAACAGCTTCTCAACGGCGTGCATTCGGCGGCGATCTATGCACTGCTGGCTTTCGGCTATGCGCTCGGCAACGGCCTTCTCCGTCGAACCAACCTTGCTTATGGCGGCATCTTCGCATTCTGCGGCCAGACCATGATCCTCACCGCGGTCTATGGCTGGCAGGTGCTTTGGCTGACCCTGCCCGCGACGGTCGCCTTCGGCATCCTCATCGCGCTCGCCTATGCGGGATTGCTGAGCCGCCTGCTGTCGCGCGCCGTCTTCGCCCCGCTCGCCACCCGCTCGCCCAATGCGATTGTCGCCGCCACGCTCGGCGTGCTGATGGTGCTGTCGGAATTGAGCCGCATCGCCGCCGACACGCATGACTATTGGCTGCCGCCGATGCTGGCGACACCGGTGGTCTTCGCCTCCGGCGGCAATTTCGTCGCGACGCTGACGGTCATCCAGCTGATCAATACGGCGATCGTCGTGCTGATGATCGTCGGCGGCGCGGCTTTCCTGGCCCGCTCCGATTTTGGCCGGCATTGGCGCGCAACGGCCGACGATCCGTTCGCAGCGCGCCTCTGCGGCATCGACACCGCACGCGTGTTTCATCGCGCGCTGTTGTACGGCGGCCTCTGTGCCGGCCTCGCCGGCGTTTTGGCAGCGCTCTATTACGGCAATCTCGGCTTCGGTGCCGGCCTCGTCTACGGGCTCAAGATATTGTTCATCACCGCGGTCGGCGGCTACTATGCCCCTGGAAGGGCAGCGCTCGGCGCCGCCGCCTTCGGCATGGCCGAGGCCCTGTGGGCCGGCTACTTCCCGATCGAATGGCGCGATGCCTGGATGTATGCGCTGCTCGCCGCAATGCTGGTGCTGGCAGGCGACCGCAAGGACGCGCCCAGCGCTGTCTGAAGCACAGCTTCTGGCGTGCGACTTTGGTTGAATGTCGCAGCGTCAGCGCAGCTTTTTCCCCGGATTTGCAACCTTCGCAGCGGTTGACGCCATAGCGCTGTTATGTTGACGCGGCACCCATGACCGGCATACCCATGGACATCGGGGAATGCCGGAAAAAGAACGTCGGGGAACAACGGCTGCCCCATCAAATCAGGGAGGAATGCATGGCAGGGCTGCTCGCTCTATCCAGGGTCATTGACCGTATCAACGAGGCAATCGGAAAGATGGTCGCCTGGGCGATCCTTGTTGCCATCCTCGTCAGTGCGGGTAACGCGATCGTCCGCAAGGCGTTCAACATGTCGTCCAACTCCTGGCTGGAGCTGCAATGGTACCTGTTCGGCGCCGCCTTCATGCTGGCTGCCGCCTATACGCTCAAGCAGAACGAGCACATCCGCATCGACGTCGTCTACGGCATGTTCTCGCGCCGCGTGCAGCACTGGATCGACCTGCTCGGACACCTGCTGTTCCTGATGCCGTTCGTCCTCCTGATGATCTACTATTTCATCCCCTATGTGAGCCTGTCGTTCCGCTCGGGCGAAATGTCGTCGAGCGCCGGCGGCCTGATCCTGTGGCCGGCCAAGGCGCTGCTGCTGATCGGTTTCGTTCAGCTCGGCTTCCAGGGCATTTCGGAAATCATCAAGAAGGTCGCCATCATGCGCGGCGACATGGATGATCCCACCCCATTCATCTCTGCCCACGAACAGGCGGAACTCGAAGGCAAGGCGCTCGCCGACGAGGTGCGCTCATGATCGAGTTCATCGCCCAGAACATGGCGCCGATCATGTTCTTTTCGCTCATCATCTTCATGCTGGTCGGCTACCCGGTCGCCTTCTCGCTCGCCGCCAACGGGCTGCTGTTCTTCCTGATCGGCGTGGAACTCGCGCCTTTCTCCAACGGCAGCATCAACCTGTCCTGGCCGCTTCTCTACGCCCTTCCGGAGCGCTTCTGGGGCGTGATGGCGAACGAGACTCTGCTGGCGATCCCGTTCTTCACCTTCATGGGTATCGTGCTCGAACGTTCGGGCATGGCCGAAGACCTGCTCGACACCATCGGCCAGCTTTTCGGGCCGATCCGCGGCGGCCTTGCCTATGCGGTGATCTTCGTCGGCGCCCTGCTTGCAGCCACCACCGGCGTGGTTGCCGCCTCGGTCATCGCCATGGGCCTGATCTCGCTGCCGATCATGCTGCGCTACGGCTATGACCGCCGCCTTGCCTCTGGCGTCATCGCCGCGTCAGGCACGCTGGCCCAGATCATCCCACCCTCGCTCGTGCTCATCGTGCTCGCCGACCAGCTCGGCCGCTCGGTCGGCGACATGTACAAGGGTGCGCTGATCCCCGGACTGGTGCTGACCAGCCTCTACATGGGCTACATCCTGCTGATGTCGATCATCCGGCCGAAGGCGATGCCCGCACTGCCGCTCGAGGCCCGCACGCTCGGTCATGGCGTGACCTCGCTGTTCGTGGCGCTGCTGTTCGCCGCCGTGATCGCCTATGCCGCTCATGTCTATCTGTCGCCGACCCACGGCGCCAACGCCGACATCCTCGGCGCCTGTGTCGGCATCATCGTCATCTACATCGTGGCGATCGCCGACCGTAGCCTCAAGACCAACATGATGTCGCGGCTGGCCCAGCAGGTCATCATCGTGCTGATCCCGCCGCTGGCCCTGATCTTCCTCGTGCTCGGCACCATCTTCCTTGGCATTGCGACGCCGACGGAAGGCGGCGCGATGGGCTCGGTCGGAGCCCTGATCATGGCCGCGGCGAAGGGCAGGCTGTCCTTCGACGTGATCAAGCAGGCGCTGGCCTCGACCACGAGGCTGTCGTCCTTCGTCATCTTCATCCTGATCGGCGCGCGCGTCTTCTCGCTCACCTTCTACGGCGTCAACGGCCATCTCTGGGTCGAGCACCTGCTGGTGTCGCTGCCCGGCGGCGAGGTCGGCTTCCTTATCGCCGTCAACATACTGGTCTTCCTGCTCGCCTTCTTCCTCGACTTCTTCGAACTGGCCTTCATCGTCGTGCCGCTTCTGGCGCCTGCCGCCGACAAGCTCGGCATCGACCTGATCTGGTTCGGCGTCCTGTTGGGCGTCAACATGCAGACCAGCTTCATGCATCCGCCCTTCGGCTTCGCGCTGTTCTATCTGCGTTCGGTGGCAGCGCGCGTGCCCTATCTCGACAGGATCACCGGCAAGAACATCGAGCCGGTGACCACAGGGCAGATCTATTGGGGCGCCGTTCCCTTCGTCTGCATCCAGATCATCATGATCGGGCTGACCATCGCCTTCCCGCAGATGGTGATGCACTACAAGGGTCCGACGGTCGACCCGAGCAGCATCGAGATCAAGATGCCTGACATGCCCAGCCTGGATGGCGGATTTGGGCTGCCGCCGCTCGGCGCTCCGCCTGCCGGCGGCGCCGCTCCGGCAGCGCCGGGTACCGCGCCTGCCCAACCGGCAGCCCCGGCCCCCGACCTGTCCAAGCCGCCGAGCTTCAACTGAACCTGTCGGCAAGCAAAAAGGGCGCCCACGGGCGCCCTTTTTCGTTCCGGCCTTGGCCGCTGGCAAAGAAAAACCCCGGGGCGGCGCCCCGGGGTCTCTTCGCGAGTAGCGATCAGCTCAGAGTTTGCCGCCGCGCTGCTGTACCATCATGAAGGTGTCGTAGTTGTATTCGGCGACCTGCATGTTGAGGTAGTAATCCTTGCGGAAGGCCTTGATCGATTCCCAGGTCTTCTTGAATGTGGCGTTGCCCGCCTCGATCTCGGCATAGGTCTGGTTTGCCGCGTCGAAGGATGCCGACATGATCTCGGGGCTGAACGGACGCAGTTGGGCGCCGGCCGCAACGAGGCGTTTCAGAGCGGCCGTATTGAGCCAGTCGTAGGCGGAAAGCATGTTCGCGTCCGCCGCCTGGCAGGCCACCTTCAGCACCGACTGGTACTGCTTCGGCAGTTCCTCGAACTTGGCCTTGTTGAACAAGGAGTGCACGGTCGGACCGCCTTCCCACCAGCCGGGGTAGTAGTAGAACGGCGCGACCTTCACGAAGCCGAGCTTTTCGTCGTCGAACGGGCCGACGAACTCCGCGGCATCGATCGTGCCCTTTTCCAGGGCGGGATAGATGTCGCCGCCAGCGAGCTGCTGGGGAACGACGCCGAGGCGTTCGAGCACCTTGCCGGCAAACCCGCCGACGCGGAACTTGAGGCCCTGGAGATCGGCGACCGTGTTGATCTCCTTGCGGAACCAGCCGCCCATCTGGACGCCGGTGTTGCCGCTAGGGAAGCCGACGATGCCCTGCGTTCCCAGGAACTCATTGAAGAGATCGATGCCGCCGCCCTGATAGTGCCATGCGTTGATGCCGCGCGCGTTGAGCGAGAAGGGCACCGCCGAGCCGAGCGCCCAGGTCGGGTCCTTGCCCCAGAAATAGTAGCAGACCGTATGGGCGGCCTCGATCGTGCCGGCCGTCACGGCGTCTGCGACCTGCAGCGCGGGAACGATTTCGCCCGCAGCGAAAACCTGAATCTGAAAATTGCCGTCCGTGACTTCCGACACATACTTTGAAAGCGTCAGTGCCCCGCCGAAGATCGTGTCCGAAAGCGACTTCGGGAACGACGAGGCCAGGCGCCACGTAACCTTGGGATTGGACTGGGCAATTGCCGGTGCTGCAAGCGTCGCGGCAGCCGCCGCTGCCCCGACGCCGGTCGCGCCGGCCTTCCTGATAAATGAACGGCGATCCATCAAATTCCTCCCATGCTGAACCGAAAGAACCTATGCGACGCTGAGGAAATTGTTGGCCTCCCCCCACTACGCGCCCGCGACAATACACGGCGAAGGGTGCGAGTAAAGCGCGCCCGGCCGGGCGCTCGAAGTTTGGCCTAGGAAAACGCTGCGGCAACCCAAGCATCTAAAACTATAGTCTAATCCCGATTTCGCGACGCATGACAGGCATGCAAACTTGTGTTGGAAAAGAGCCTTCGGATCGCCTATTTTATGGGCAAGGAAACCGCATGCTTCCCACAAGGATCTGAACCTCATCATGCACCAGCCGCTTGTCGCCGTGTCGACCGATGTCCGCCAGTTCGATAACTACACCTGGCATGCGGCGCCCCAGCAATATCTGGAGGCGGCGATATCGGGCGCCGGCGTACTGCCGCTTCTTGTGCCGTCGTTCGGCGACCGGCTCGACTTCGACGAACTGCTTTCGTCTGTCGATGGCATCATGCTGACCGGCTCCAAGTCGAACGTCGACCCGCGCCTCTACGGCGAGGAAGCGACCGAAGCCAACGGTCCCTACGACCCGGCGCGCGACTCAACCACCATGCCGCTGATCCGCAGGGCGATCGAGCGCGGCGTGCCGCTGCTCGCCATCTGCCGTGGCATCCAGGAACTCAACGTCGCTCTCGGCGGCAGCCTCGCCACCGAGATCCAGGAACGCGAAGGCTCGATGGATCACCGCGCCCCGGTGAGCGACATCCAGGACGAGCGTTTCGCCATCCGTCAGACGGTCACCATCAAGCCCGGCAGCTGCCTGGCTGGCGTGTTCGGCCCCGGCGACATCATGGTCAATTCGGTGCACCGCCAGGCGGTCGAGCGGCTCGGCCCGAAATTGCAGGTCGAGGCGGTGGCGCCGGACGGCACGGTGGAGGCGGTGTCCGTGCGCGACTCGCGCGCCTTCGCCGTCGGCGTGCAGTGGCACCCGGAATACTGGGTTGGTACGGACGACGTCTCGCAGCGCATCTTCAAGGCGTTCGGCGATGCCGTCCGTGCGCATGCCGTCGCACGCCATGCGGCAAGGACGGCGGCAGAGTAAGTTCTACGCCCCGGGGCAACTGTCCCAGCCGGTTTTCAAGTCCGCTCTTTGGGCTTTCCAGTCGACTGCCGGACGTGCAACTCCGGCTTGATCAGTTCCTGCGACGGCCGCACCGACTGGCCGTTGAGCTTGTCGAGCAGCGCACTGGCGGCGCGGCGGCCGACCTCGCGCTGGCCGTTCCACACCGTGGTCAGCGCCGGCGTTGCGATCTGTGCTTCCTCGAGGTCGTCATAACCGGTGACGGAGACGTCAATGCCCGGCACGAGCCCGGCGCGGGCGATGCCGTTCATCAGGCCGATGGCGACGAGGTCGTTCCAGCAGCAGGCGGCGGTCGGCTTGTCCTTGAGCGCCAGGAACTGCCCGGCCGCCTCGAAACCGCCCTGCTTGGTGCGCGGACCGGCGATACGCCACGACGGCAGCACTTCGAGCCCAGCCGCCTCCATCGCGTTGACATAACCCTGGTAGCGGTGACGGCCGGTCGATGTCTGGTCAGTGCCGCCGATCATGGCGATGCGCTTGTGCCCGAGCGAAATGAGGTGGTTGGTGGCGAGCGCGGTGCCATAGGCGTCGTCGCCCCGGAACACCGGTACTTCCGCGCCCTCGACCGATCGCGCGATCAGTACGGCAGGCAGGCCGTTTTCCTCGGCCATGATGATGTCTTCGGCCGGCGTGCCGATGGCTGGCGACATGATCACGCCGTCGGCGCCGAGCTGCAGCAACGTGTCGACGAAGGTGCGCTGCTTTTCGAGGTCGTCGTAGTGGTTTGAAAGGATAAAGGTCTGCCGGCTGCGGTCGAGCTCGCTCTCGATGGAGCGCAGGATCTCGGCGTAGAACGGATTCATGATGTCGTGGACGACGACGCCGACGATGCCGGAACGCGAGGTGCGCAGGCTGGCAGCGCGGCGATTGTAGATGTAGCCGATCTCGCGGGCGTGCTGCTTGATGCGGTCGCGGGTGGCGTCGGCGACGAGCGGGCTGTCCCGCAGCGCAAGCGACACGGTAGCGGTCGACACACCCAGCGCGTCGGCAATCGTCGAAAGCTTGATCTTCTGAGCCAGCGGGCCCTCCATCCGCAAGCGTGAACGGACGGTCTTTTAAACCGTTTAAAGCCGTATGCCATTGTTCAACGGCAAATCAAAGCTTTTTTGCCAGCTCCTCGGCTTCGGCATTGGGCGCGGCACGGTTCTTGACCCGCAACTTGTGCTCGCGGTGGATGATGTAGAGGCCACTGGCAACGATGATCGCAGCCCCCGCGAGGGTGTAGCGGTCGGGCAACTGGTCGAAGACCAGCCAGCCGAGGATGATCATCCACACCATTTGCAGATAGGGGTAAGGCGCAAGCGCCGTGGCTGTGGCGCGCTGATAGGCCTTGATCAGCAGCCAGTGGCCGAACCCGCCGAAGACTCCCAGCCCGAACAGCACCAGCCAGTCATAGAGATGGGCGGGCATCGAACCTGCCAGCGGCAGCGCCGGCAGCATGAAGATGGCGGGCACGACAGCCGAATAGAGGATCAGGCTCTCGGCCGTTTCGCGGCTGCCCATCTGCCGGGTCATGATGGTGTAGAGCGACGAGCTCAGCATGGCGCAGATCGAGAACAGGTGGCCGATGCCGAAGCCGCCGAAACCCGGTCGGGTGATGACGATCACGCCGATGAACCCGACCGAGACGGCAAGCCAGCGCCGCCAGCCGGCCCACTCGCCGAGCAGCGGCCCGGCAAGCGCGGTGATGACCATCGGGCTGGCGAAATTGATCGACACCGTTTCGGCGAGTTGCAGTGTCTGCAGCGCCATGAAGTTGAAGATGGTCGAGCCGAACATGAACACGGCGCGCAGTATCTGCAGCCAGATGTTCTGCGGCACCAGGCGCTCGGGCCGCCGCCACGCCTTGAACAGCACCATGACGAGCATTGCATGGACCGCAAAACGCACCCAGGTGACGAAAGGCGCGGCCATGCCCGACGTCACCAGGTGCTTGGCGCTGGTGTCGAGGAAGGAAAAGACCAGGCCCGACGCGAATATCAGCAGGATCGCCGATGACGGCGTTGCAGTTTCTGCTGGTTTTTCAGGAGTCACGCTGGCAGGCCGGATGGGACGGAGGATCACTCGCTATTGCGCCAATAGGCGCCGCCCGGCAAGGCAAAACTCGTGTCTGCAGGCGACGAAGCGCCTATTCCGCCGCTTCGGCTTCCGCTTCTGGCTCCACCTCGGCCGTACCCTCGACATCGGCGGCCGCCTCTTCGTCGATGATCGTCAGGTCCGACAGATTGGCCTCGATGCGCAGGAGAAGCTTGGACAGCTGCTTCAGATCCTTCTTGTCGAAGCCCTTGAGCGCCTGCTTTTCGGTCTTCTTGACCGACTTTTCGATGGCGCGGATGGCATCTTGGCCGGTTTCTGTGAGGAAAATGTGGGCCTGGCGGGCGTCGGTGTCCGAAGCGCGCTTTTCAAGAAAACCCTGCGCCTGCAGCCGGTTGATGGTCTTGGTGATCGTCGGCGGACGCACGCCCAGCCGCGAGGCGAGCTGGCCGGGGGTCTGGCCATCGTCGTCGTGCAGCGACAGCATGATCTGGTCCTGGCCGGCATAGAATCCGTGGGCAAGGAGCCGTGCGGCAAGCGAGGTGCGCGCCAGCCTGGCCACTTGGTGAAGCCGGCTCATCGCCGCGCCTTTGTTGGACTTGGACATCCGCCTCTCCTGCGCCACGCCCCCGTGCCGTACTGGCCGAGAATAGTTGCTGCGTAGCCCTTGGCAATCGACAGTGCGGGAGATTGTTGCCGTCTCACTTTGCCGGCAACCGACCTTCCGCATGAGCGCTATTGCCAGACGGATGTTACAGTTCGATGACAGATACCGTTCGCCGGCAAATTTCCGGGCAACGCAGCCTACGCTGCTCTTTTCACCGCGATGATCATCAGCGCCTCGTAGGCGGCAGCAGCCTCGCGCACCGCACTTTGCACGCCCTGGCCGGCGCGACGCAGGATGCCGTCGTCGGCATTCATCGTATCGCGCTCCCCGCTGCGCTGGTTGTAGGGCGCGACGGCGGTGAAGATGTGCTCGCTGAGATCGTCGGGAAAGAACATCTGGCCGGTCATCGCCCTGCCTTCGCTCGGAAACGCCTTGAAATGGATATGCGTGGTGCGGCCGCGATACCAGCCGGGATAGATGGTCTTGAAGGTGACGATGCCGTCCCTGCCGGTGCGCTGCCAGCCGCGCAGGAATTTTTCGCCCGTGGTGTCGACGTCGCGGCCGTCGCCCTGGCCGGGATAGCCCGAATAGTGGCCGGTCGCGTCGCAATGCCAGAGGTCGACGCGGGCGCCCTCGATCGGCACGCAAGCCTCGTCGACGACCTGCAGTTGCACGGTGAGCGCAACGCCCTTCCTGCCTTCGGTGATCTCGGTGCGTTCCAGCGCCGGATCGAAATAATAGGGACCTTCGGTCGTTTCCGGCGTGATCGAGCAGACGCCGGCCTCCGGCATCAGTAACGAGGCTCCGGATGCCGGCGTAGTTTGCTGCGCAAACAGCTGGACCGGCACCAGCGCGCTGCCGCTCGCGGTCACTGCGATGAGGCCAAGCGCCCGGCGGCGGCTCAGTCTGCTGGGAAAAGATGCTTTCGGCATCGATGCTGTCTCCGAAAATGGGGCGGCAAGCCCTTGCCCAGCCCTCAATCTAGGCACGTCCCGGCCACCGTCCCAATGAAACTTCCGTAATGTGCGCAACGCGCTGCCTTGATGCCGTTTGAGACGTGCAAAAGCGTCTCCGGCATCCTATATGGAGCCTCTATTCGATCCCGAGGACGACCATGACCGAAGCTCAGACCCAAATCCCCGTCACCGTACTGACCGGCTATCTCGGCTCGGGCAAGACGACCCTGCTCAACCGCATCCTGTCGGAAAACCATGGCAAACGTTATGCGGTCATCGTCAACGAATTCGGCGAGATCGGCATCGACAACGACCTGATCGTGGAATCCGACGAGGAAATCTACGAGATGAACAATGGCTGCGTCTGCTGCACCGTGCGCGGCGACCTGATCCGCGTCGTCGAAGGCCTGATGCGCCGCCCCGGGCGCTTCGACGCCATCGTCGTCGAGACCACCGGCCTTGCCGACCCGGTCCCCGTCGCCCAGACCTTCTTCATGGACGAGGACGTTCGTTCCAAGACCAAGCTCGACGCCGTCGTCGCCCTGGTCGACGCCAAGCACCTGCCGCTCCGCCTCAAGGATTCTCGCGAGGCCGAGGACCAGATCGCTTTCGCCGACGTCGTCGTGCTCAACAAGACCGATCTGGTTAACGAGGACGAACTGCGCCAGGTCGAAGCCGCCATCCGCGCCATCAATCCGTCGGCCAGGATCCATCGCACCACCCGCGCCGGCGTGGCCCTCGACCAGGTGCTCGACCGCGGCGCCTTCGACCTCAAGCGCGTGCTGGCCGACGACCCGCATTTCCTCGATGCCCACGATCATGACCACGACCACGGTCACGAATGCGGCCCGGATTGCGGCCACGACCATCACCACCACGACCACGACCATGACCATGACCATCATCACCATGATCACGACCACCATGACCATGGCGCGGTGTCGCCGATCCATGACGTGACGGTGCAGTCGGTGTCGCTGCGCGGCGGCGAGATGGATTCCAAGAAATTCTTCCCCTGGATCGAGAAGATCACCCAGATGGAAGGCCCCAACATCCTGCGCCTGAAGGGCATCATCGCCATCAAGGACGACCCGGACCGCTATGTCATCCAGGGCGTGCACATGATCATCGAGGGCGACCACCAGCGCGCCTGGAAGGACGACGAGAAGCACGAGAGCCGGCTGGTGTTCATCGGCCGCGAGCTCGACGCCGAGCGCCTCAAGCGCAGCTTCGAGGCCTGCCAGGCGGCTTAAGCGCCAACGTGTCCACGGAATACCCTGCCCCTCATCCGCCTGACGGCACCTTCTCCCCGCAAACTGGGAGAAGGAACAAGCGGCACTGCCGCCCCCTCGCCCCGTTTACGGGGAGCGGGTAAGGGTGACGGCAGCATAAATCTCGAATGGAATAGTCTCTATGCCCACAGTCGCGCCGCTTGATCTCGATGGCCATTGCATCGCAGCCGCCTTCCTCGACAACATTCCGTTTTTCGCGCTCGCCGAGGGCATGGTGCACTGGCTCGACCACGGCCAGAAGTCGATCAAGCTGCATGATGGCCTGCTGTCGGCGACGACCAACGCCGGCAAAGATCAGCTGATCACTGGCGGCGAGGACGGCAAGGTGATGTCGCTAAGCTCGTCAGGCACCGCTGAAGAACTCGCCAGCGCCGGCAAGAAATGGGTGACCTCTGTCGCCTCGGGACCGCAGGGCGCCGTCGCTTATGCCAGCGGCCGCAATGCCTGGGTGCGCTTCGCCGACGGCAAGACCAAGGAATTCGCCCATCCGCGCTCGGTCGAAGGCATCGCGTTTTCACCGAAGGGCATGCGCATCGGCGTCGCCCGCTACAATGGCGCGACGCTGCATTTCCCCGCCGCCGACGGCACCCCGACCGAGTTGCAATGGGACGGCGCGCATACCGGCATCACCTTTTCGCCCGACGGCGCCTTCCTAGTCACCACGATGCAGGAAAACGCCCTGCATGGCTGGAAGCTGGTCGACGCCAAGCACATGCGCATGACCGGCTATCCCGCCAAGGTGAAAAGCCTGTCGTGGAGCGCCAAGGGCAAGTGGCTGGCGAGTTCCGGCGCGCCCGCGGCCATCGTCTGGCCGTTCAGCGGCAAGGACGGCCCGATGGGCAAGGCGCCGCTGGAGCTCGGCACGCGCGGCAACACCATGGTGACGACGGTCTGCTGCCACCCGAGCGAGGACATCGTCGCCATCGGCTATGACGACGGCATGGTGATGGCTGTGCGTTTCGCCGATGCCAAGGAGGTGCTGTTGCGCCGCCCCGGCAAGGGCGCGATCACGGCGATGGCCTGGGACAACGACGAACGCCGCCTCGCCTTCGGCAGTGCCGCCGGCGACTGCGGCGTCATCGACATCGCGGGCTAGAGCAATTCCAGGAAGAGTGTGAACCGGTTTTCCGTCCGGAATTGCGTCAAACGCTCTAAATTCAGCCTGCGCGTACCGCCCTGGCCGGCTTGCGCCGCAGCGCCAGGCCGTCGCGCATGTTGAGCGACAGGAGCGTTATGTTGGCGGCGCCGGCCGCCAGTTCGAGCGCCTGGACGGCGAAGAAGGCCGCATCGAATCGGCCAGTTTCGGCCCAGCCGGCGAGCACATAGGCCGACGGCAGGAGTACCAGAAGGCCGTTGGCGGCGACGATGCGCATCCGGCGCTTCTTCTGCTGCACCACCGGGCTCTTCCAGCCCCTGCCGAGCGAGAAGCCCGAGGCGCCGGCCACCATCATGGCCGGGATCAACACCACCATGCCGGCAAGTATGGCCGCCTTGACCGCGGCTATGGTTTCGGCGCTGCCGGTGAGTTCGGCCGCGGCCGTGGCAATCCAGAAGCAGGTGATCGTGAGCAAGGCGACCGCACCGGCCGCCGCATGGAGCTTCGCTTTCATCGTCGAGCCTCCGATTTGGATAGCAAGCTATATATCATTGCATAGCATGCTATTCAACAGCTATCTCTCAACCATGGCTTTCCAGAAAGAACGCTCGGCCGGCTATCTCGCAAACCAGATGGCGCGCCTGTTCGCCAAGGGCCTGCACGAGCGTATCCGGCCCCTCGGGCTGGCGCCGGCGCAGTTCATGACGCTGCTGGCGTTGTGGGACGAGGACGGGATTTCCCAGAGCGAACTGGTGCGGCGCCTCGACGTCGAACAGGCCACCATGGCCAACACGTTGACCAGGATGGAGCGCGATGGGCTGATCGAGCGGCGCGCCAACCCCGACGATGGACGCTCGCAGGCCATCCACCTGACGCCGACGGCGAAAGCGCTGCGTGATCCCGCAACCCAGGCCGCCCGCGCGCAGAACGAGACAGCGCTCGCCGATTTCTCCGAAGGCGAACGCCAGGCATTCCTGGCGCTGATGCGGCGTGCCATCGCCGCCATGCACAAGGGTTGATTCGGGAGAGGCGTTTCGCTGGCCTATTCGACCAGGCAGGTCGCGCGGCCGGTGAAGTTATAGGTCTTGCCGTCGCCGCCGGCAGCGCCCGTCATGTCGAAGACGGTGACAGAATACTGGCCGATATAGTCGCCCTCGTCGCCCGACCTTGTCCTGATCGTCACCTCGACATAGCCGTGCGGCTTGTCGCCGACGCGCTCGCGGTAGACCACCATGCGCAGCTCTTCGCCGTCGAGCCAGTATTGCGCGAGGTGCTCGCGCTCGAAGGTGATCTTGCGCAGGTCCGCCTCGACCGCCTTGTTGGCGATTTCGATCTGGCCGCGAAAATCGAAGACCGGACTGCCCATACCGCGAGTGACGCCACTCTCGATGGTCAGTTTCACTGCCTCATCCTTGGCACCGCATGAAAGCCCGCCAGAGGCAACGGCCGGGCCCGCTGCAAGCAGGATCGACATAAGCGTCATCATAACACGCATCAGCATCCACCCCCAAAGCACAGTGTCATGATCGACGATGCGCCGGGATGGTCAAGGGCTGCGGGACTGCGCCAATCGACGCCGTGCGCACGGCCAATTGCCGTTTCGCGTCGGCTCTGGCTAGAGTGGCGCCCGTCTTTCCAATGGGAGCCATGATGAACCGCATCGAACGACCTGATGCCACCGAAGGCGGCGTAGCACTTTCGCGCATATCGGAGCTTGCTGCCGCCGAGGCCGAAATCTTCATCAGGGCGCGGCCGAAATCGCAAGCCTCCCTCGGCAACGGCGTGGCGGGCTTCTTCGGCGGCGTCCCGATGCACTGGATGAAGGACTGGCCGACGCCCTTCCCGATTCTCGTCGACAAGGCGAGCGGTGCTACCATCACCGATGTAGACGGCAACAGGCTGGCAGATTTCTGCCTTGGCGACACCGGCTCGATGTTCGGCCACTCCCCTGCCCCGGTCGCCCGCGCCATCCGCCGCCAGGCGAGCCGCGGCCTGACCTACATGCTGCCGTCGGAGGATTCGCTGACGCTCGGCCTGCTGCTCGCCGAGCGCTTCGGTCTGCCGCACTGGCAGATCGCCACCACGGCCACCGACGCCAACCGCTTCGCCCTGCGCGTCGCCCGCGCCGTCACCGGCCGCGACAAGATCCTGGTGTTCAACGGCTGCTACCATGGCGCCGTCGACGAGACGATGGTGCGGCTGGACAGCGGCAAGCCGATCAACCGCCCCGGCCTCGCCGGCGAATTCCGCGACCTCACCGCCCGCACCCGTATCGTCGAGTTCAACGACCTGCCGGCCCTGGAGAAGGCGCTGAGCCATGGCGACGTCGCCTGCGTCATATCAGAGCCGGTGCTGACCAACTCCTGCATGGTGCTGCCCGAACCCGGCTTCCTCGAAGGCGTGCGCGCGCTCACCCGCAAGGCCGGCACGCTGCTGCTCATCGACGAGACCCACACCATCTCGACCGGCCCGGGCGGCTACACCAGGAAACACAACCTCGACCCCGACCTGTTCGTGCTCGGCAAGCCCGTCGCCGGCGGCGTGCCGGCGAGCGTCTGGGGCATGAGCGAGCAGGTCGCGGCCCGCTACGCTGCCTACAACAGCACCAAGCAGCCGGGCTATTCCGGCATGGGCACGACGCTGTCGGCCAATCCCCTGCAGTTCGCGGCGATGCGCGCCACGCTCGAAGAGGTCATGACCGAGGCCAACTACGCCCACATGGAGAAGCTGGCTGAACGGCTGGCCACCGGCCTCGACAAGGCCATCCGAAAACACAAGCTTCCCTGGCACGTGATGCGCGTCGGCGCCCGTCTCGAGTTCATCTGCGCTCCCGGCCCGCTGCGCAATGGCGGTGAGGCCGATCATGCGCACGCCTCGCGGCTCGAAGCAGCCATACATGTGGCGTTGGTCAATCGCGGCGTGCTGATCGCGCCGTTCCACAACATGATGCTGGTCTCGCCGGTCACCACGGCACGTCAGGTCGACAGGCTGGTTGCGGCTTTCGGCGATATTGCCGCCACGCTTGCCGCATGAGACAAGGCATCAGGACAATTGAGTAAGATCATGACATCTCCTTCCGGCTCGAGCATCGACGAGGCCAGGGCCTTCCTCGACGCCAATCCCGACATCGAAGCCTTCGACATCGTGCTGACCGACGCCAATGGCGTCGGCCGCGGCAAGATCATCCGCCGCCACGAGTTGATGGGGCTCTACGAGGGCGGGCGGCACCTGCCGATCTCCATCCTTGGCCTCGACATCACCGGCGAGGACGTGCACGAAACCGGGCTGATCTGGGATTCCGGCGACGGCGACCTCAGGGCGTGGCCGATCCCGGGCACGCTGAAGCCGATGCATGGCACGAGCCCTGCACGCGGCCAGCTTTTGATGTCGATGTACCATCTCGACGGCGCGCCGATGACCTCGGACCCCAGGCTCGCACTGCAGCGCCAGGTCGACAAGCTGGCGGCAAAGGGCTTGCATCCGGCCGGTGCCTTCGAGCTCGAGTTCTTCCTGCTGTCCAACGAACGCGACGGCGACGGCAAGGTCCAGCCAGCACGCGCCGTGCTCGATGGCCGCGCCTCGGGCAAGACCGAGGTCTATTCGGTCGACCATCTGCACGGCATGGAGCCGCTGTTCTCCGACATCTATGCCGCGGCCAAGCTGCAGGGCATTCCGGCGGAAACCGTCATTTCGGAATACGCGCCGGGCCAATACGAACTCACCTTGCGCTACCGCAAGGACGTGATGCAGGCCGCCGACGACCTGATCATGCTGAAGCGCATCGTCCGCATGCAGGCGCGCCGCCACGGCGTGACCGCATGCTTCATGGCCAAGCCGATCGAGAAATATGCCGGCTCTGGCATGCATTTCCACGCCTCGCTGCTCGACAGCAACGGCACCAACATATTCACCGAAGCCAAGGAAGGCGAATGGCAGCCGAAGCTGCTGCACGCGCTCGGCGGCCTCGCCGACACCATGGCGGAGTCGATGCTGGTGTTTGCCCCGCACGCCAACTCCTGGCGCCGCTTCGTGTCGCAGTCCTACGCGCCGGTGGCGCCGACCTGGGGCGTCAACAACCGCTCGGTGGCGCTGCGCGTGCCTGCGGGCGACGCCAGGAACCGCCGCATCGAGCACCGCCCCTCAGGTGTCGACGCCAATCCGTATCTGGTCGCAGCGACCATCCTCGCCGGCATCTCCAAGGGGTTAGAAGAGCAGCTCGACCCCGGCCCCGAGACGTCAGGCAATGGCTATGAGCAGGCCGAAAGCAGCGAAAGCGTGATGCCGCCGGACTGGCGCACCGCGATCGAGGCGGCGAAGCGCTCGGAGTTCCTGCGCGAAGCGCTCGGCCACGACCTGCACCGCACCTTCACGGCAATCAAGGAAGCCGAGTACCTGCGCGTTGCCCGCACGGTGAGCGAGTTGGACTACCACCTCTATTTGCACGAGGTGTGACCCCGCGGACCCGGATGGCGGACAACCACCGCCATCCAATCTCCATGGATCCGATCACATTTCGCCACATCGCGGCATAGGTTCTGGCCTTATCGGTCGAAAGAACATACCATGAACGAATGCCCATTCTTTCCACCCACGAGAAACTCGCGATCCTCTCCGACGCAGCGAAATACGACGCCTCCTGCGCCTCGTCGGGCGCCGGCGGACGCGACTCGCTGGCGTCGCGCGGCATCGGCTCGACCGAAGGCATGGGCATCTGCCACTCCTATGCGCCCGACGGCCGCTGCATCTCGCTGCTCAAGATCCTGCTGACCAATTTCTGCATCTACGACTGCAGCTATTGCATCAACCGCTCGTCCTCCAATGTCCGCCGCGCCCGCTTCACGGTCGACGAGGTCGTGCGGCTGACCATGGACTTCTACAAGCGCAACTACATCGAGGGGCTGTTCCTGTCCTCCGGCGTCATCCGCTCGCCCGACGAGACGATGGGCGAGATGGTAGAGGTGGCCAGGCGGCTTAGGCTCGACGAGAAGTTCGGCGGTTACATCCATCTCAAGACGATCCCGGAAGCCTCTGCCGAGCTGGTCGAGAAGGCCGGCCTCTATGCCGATCGCCTGTCGATCAATGTCGAGCTGCCGACCGACGAGGGCGTGAAACGACTGGCGCCGGAGAAGCGGCCCGAGACGATTCGTGTCTCGATGGCCAGGTTGCGCTCGAAGATCGAGGAAAAGGCGGAACCGACGCTGAGAACCAAGAAGCGCGAACGGTTCGCACCCGGTGGCCAGTCGACCCAGATGATCATCGGCGCTGACGCCACGCCCGACGCCGGCATCCTCATGACCAGCGCCCGGCTCTATGGCAGCTACCAGCTGCGCCGCGTCTATTACTCGGCCTTCAGTCCGATCCCCGATGCCTCGTCGGCGCTGCCGCTGAAAAGGCCGCCGCTGATGCGCGAACACCGGCTCTACCAGGCCGACTGGCTGATGCGCTTTTACGGCTTCGACCAAGGCGAGATTCTCGACGGCACGACGGACGGCATGCTCGACCTGGAAATCGACCCCAAGCTCGCCTGGGCCCTTCGTAACCGCGCTTTGTTTCCGGTCGACGTCAACCGAGCCGAAAGGGAGACGCTGCTGCGCATTCCCGGGCTCGGCACGCGGGTGGTCAAGCGCATCCTAGAGACACGCCGCTTCCGGCGACTGCGTCTCGAGGACATCGGCAGGCTTTGCCAGTCCATCGCCAAGGTCCGTCCGTTCATCGTCGCCGAAGGCTGGTCGCCTGGTGCGTCGACCGATGCCGCGCGCCTGCGCGAGACGGTGGCGCCGCAACCCCGGCAACTGGCGCTGTTCTGATGGCCATCCAGCCCGCATTCGCGCTCGCCGCCCACAGCGTGCGCCTCGCCAGCCCGACAGATTTCGACCGCTGGCGCGATGCGGCGCGCCGGCTGGCCCTCAACGAGGTGAAGCCCGAGGATATCGAATGGCATATCGAAGGCGCGGGAGGTACCGGCACGGGCTTACCACCAGCGCCCGTGGGCGTGGAACTGCGGGTTGCCAAGGACTTCATCGACCGCGCGGCAGCCGTCGCCTGCCACAGCCACAGTGAGCGCTTCGCCCTGCTCTATCGCCTGCTGTGGCGGCAGCGCCAGGAACCGCATTTGCTCCGGATCGCCTCGGACCCCGACGTGCGCCGCTTCGAGGCGATGGAGAAATCGGTTCGGCGCGACGAGCACAAGATGCATGCCTTCGTCCGCTTCCGGAAGATCGGCGACGGCAATAGTGAGCGCTTCGTAGCCTGGTTCGAACCCGACCACTTCATCCTCGAACGTGCCTCCTCGTTCTTCGTGCGCCGCTTCACCGGCATGCACTGGGCAATCCTCACGCCGCATGCTTCGGCAGAATGGAATCGCGAAAGGTTGGCGCTTGGACCCGGCGCATCAAAGGACGATGCCCCCACCGCAGACCAATCGGAAGATATGTGGCGGACCTATTTCGCCAGCATCTTCAATCCCGCCCGCCTCAAGGTGAAGGCGATGCAATCGGAGATGCCGAAGAAATACTGGCGGAACCTTCCCGAGGCCTCGCTCATTCCCGGCTTGGTAGCCGGCGCCGACCAGGCCGCCAGGGAGATGATCGCGAGGATGCCGACGATGCCAGCTCCGCATCACCAGGCGATACAGGCCAGGCATTGGCCGGCTGCGGAAGTACCGACGGAGACTGAGGCTCAATCCATCGACGCCCTGCGCCAGCAGGCGAGCCAGTGCCGGCGCTGCCCGCTGTGGAGCGAAGCGACCCAGACGGTTTTCGGCGAAGGCCCCGACGATGCCGAACTGGTGTTTGTCGGCGAGCAGCCCGGCGACCAGGAAGATCTTCAAGGCCGGCCCTTCGTCGGCCCCGCCGGCAAGATCTTCAACGCGGTACTTCAGGAAACCGGCATCGACCGCACGGCGGTTTACGTCACCAATGCCGTCAAGCACTTCAAGTTCGAACCGCGCGGCAAGCGCCGCATCCATAGCAGGCCGAATGCCGGCGAGGTGCAGGCCTGTCGCTGGTGGCTGGCGCAGGAACTCAAGCTGCTGAATCCTCGACTGGTGGTGGCGCTCGGCGCCACCGCGGCCCAGTCACTGCTGCAGGCACCGGTGGCGATCACTAAACAGCGTGGCCAGACCATCAGCCGTGGCGACGGCCTCGCCGTGTTCCTGACTATCCACCCGTCCTACATCCTGCGCATCCGCGACCCGCAGGAGGCGGCGGCCGAGCGTGCCCGCTTTGCCGAGGACATCAGGACGGTGCGCGTGATGTTGGCTGCCTGATCTATCTGACCAGGATCGCCCTGAGATCGTTGACGTTCGTGCCGGTCGGCCCGGGGACAAAAAGATCGCCCACCGCGTTGAACGCCGTCCAGGCGTTGTTGCCGGCGAGCATCGCCTTGGCATCGACGCCTTCACCGTGCATCCGCGCCACGGTCGAGCCGTCGGCGAAGGCACCGGCATTGTCTTCCGAGCCGTCGATGCCGTCGGTATCGGCGGCCAGCGCGTCGATGCCCTGGAGCCCGTCAATGCCGATGGCGAAGGCGAGCAGGAATTCGCTGTTGCGGCCGCCCTTGCCTTTTGCGCGCAGCGTGACCGTGGTCTCGCCGCCCGACAGGATCAGCACCGGCTTTCGGAACGGACGGTTGCGCACGGCGACCTCGCGGGCGATCGCGGCGTGCACGCCGCCAACTTCGCGCGCCTCGCCCTCAATGGCATCGGACAGGATCACCGTCTCGACGCCTTGCTTGCGTGCCGCCTCGGCAGCGGCGTCGAGCGACACGGCGGCCGAGGCGATGACATGCACCTCGTTGCGGGCAAAGCGCGGATCGGAAGGCTGGGGAGCGTCGGCGGCTGCCGAGTTGATGTGGGCCATGACGTTGGCCGGCAGCGCGATCCTGTAGGTCTCGATCATCCTGAGCGCGTCCGCGCGTGACGCCTCGTCGGGCACCGTCGGCCCCGAGGCAACCAGCGCCGGATTGTCGCCGGGAATGTCGGACACCACCAGCGAGACTACGCGTGCCGGCCACGCGGCGGCGGCCAGCCTGCCGCCCTTGATGCCGGAGATGTGCTTGCGGATGGTGTTCATCGCCGAGATCGGCGCGCCCGAGGCAAGCAGCGCCTCGTTGACGGCAATCTCGTCGGCAAGCGTCAGGCTGCCTGCCGGCGATGGCAGCAGCGCCGAACCACCACCGGAGACCAGGGCCACGACGAGGTCGTCCTCGGACAGGCCCGAAACCGTCTCAAGCAGGAGCTTGGCGGCCTCAAGGCCGTTGGCATCGGGTACCGGATGCGAAGCCTCGATGATCTTGATGCGCTTGCAGGGTGCCGCAAAGCCGTAACGGGTGACAACGACGCCCTCCAGCGGGCCGTCCCATGCCTTTTCGAAGGCGGCGGCCATCTGCGCCGAGCCTTTGCCGGCACCGATGACGATGGTGCGGCCCTTGGGCTTTTCAGGCAGGTGGCGGCGGATGGTGAGTTCCGCGTCGGCGGCCGCGACAGCGGCCTCGAAAATGCTGGTGAGAAACTGCTTCGGGTCGGTCATGGCCATCGGTACGCTCAAACTCTCTCAGCTGCTCGAAACGGGGGACAAGGCAAGCTCGTCGCCGGGGATGCCAAGGTGGGCGCAGAGTGCCGCGACCACCACCTCATGATCCTGACGCTCGGGCAGGCCCGAAACGGCAATGGCGCCTACGACGCCAACGCCTTTGACGCGGATCGGAAAGCCGCCGCCGGCCAGCACATAGTCGTCGATCGGCAGCGCATCGCCGACGGGAAAGGTGCGGTCCGTCCGCGACTTTTGCAGCACCATGCGATAGCTGCTGCGGTGGAAGGTCCTGACGACGTTGATCTTGCGCCGCGCCCATTCGGTATTGTTGACCGTCGAGCCGGGCAGCGCGCAGTAGAAAAGTGCGCGGTCCCAAAGGCGAATGTCGACGATGATGGGGAAGTTTTCCGACAGGCCGCGCGCCCGGATGGCCGCGCCGATGTCGAACGCCACGGCCTCGTCGAAGCGCTCGAAGACCAGTCGGTCCTCCTGCTCGGCGATCTTGTCCAGATCCTCGGCTGCTGCCATCGTCCGTTCCTCCATCAGACACGGCTCACATGGCAGACACAGGCGGAGGACGCAAGGTCAGGCGGCTTGATCCATCGTCGTCTTGGCGGCTTTGCCCGCGACATAAACCTCCACCACGGCGCGGTCGTCGCCCAGCGTTTGCAGCAGGAACAGCTCTTCGGCCAGTGTGCCGGTGCGTTCCATCCTCAGCCGCATGCCCGGCGTGGCGCGCGCATTGAGCACCACGATGTCGGCGTCGGTGCCGACTTCGAGGGTACCCACCTTGTCCGAAATCGACAGCGATTCGGCATTGCCGCGCGTCAGCTGCCAGTAGGAGGCCAGCGGGTTGAGCTTCTCGCCATTGAGCGCGATGACCTTGTAGGCCTCGTCCATCGTGCGCAGCATCGAATAGTTGGTACCGCCGCCGACGTCGGTTGCGGTGGCGATGCGCAGCGGCTTGTCGCGCTTGCGATAGCGCTGGTAGTCGAACAGGCCCGAGCCGAGGAACAGGTTGGAGGTCGGGCAGAACACCGCGATCGAGCCATGGTCGGAAATCGAGTCGGATTCGCGCTCGCCGAGATGGATGCAGTGGCCGAGCAGCGTGCGTTTGCCGAGCAGGCCGTAGTGTTCGTAGACGTCGGTGTAGTCGCGCGACCAGGGATAGAGCTCCTGGGTGAAGGCGATCTCGGCGTGGTTTTCCGATAGGTGCGTCTGGATGTGCAGGTCGGGATGCTCGCGCGCCAGCTGGCCGGCCATCTCCATCTGCTCGGGCGTCGACGTGATGGCGAAGCGCGGCGTGATGGCATAATGCTGGCGGCCCTTGCCGTGCCACTCGGCAATCAGCGCCTTGGTGTCGTCATAGCTCGCCTGCGGCGTGTCGAGCACGCCATCCGGCGCGTTGCGGTCCATCATCACCTTGCCGGCGATGTTGAGCATGTTGCGGTCGTGCGATTCGGCGAAGAACGCCTCGGCCGACTGCTTGTGCACGGAGCAATAGGCAGCGACCGTCGTCGTGCCGTGGCGCACCATCTCGTCAAGGAACAGCCGCGCGATACGGCGGCCGTGCTGGGCATCGATAAAGCGTGTTTCCTCGGGGAACGTGTATTTGTTCAGCCATTCCAGTAGCTCGGCGCCATAGGCGGCGATGATCTGCATCTGCGGGATGTGGACATGGGCGTCGATGAAGCCGGGCAGGATCAGGTACGGCCGATGGTCGATGACCTTGACGTCGCCGCCGGCCTGGGCCGCGACCTGGGCATAGGCGCCGACAGCGGCGATCTTGCCGTCGCGCATCAGCACCCCACCGTCTTCCTCATAGGCATAGGACGCATGGTCGTCGGCGCTGTCGGGCCAGCGCAGGAAGGACAAGGTACGGCCGCGAAGAAGTGTGGTGGTCATGATCGGACTCTACAAGCTTTCTGGCGTGGCGAAACCGCGGCTGTCGCCGCGCGTCGAAATGGGCGCGATGACGCGCCCTGAACCTGCAATCTGCGTATCGCGGTCTTATTGCTGGAGCATGATCCTACCCGAAAACCGGGTTCCGTTTTTCGGGATCATGCACCGGGCGCTACTTCCGCGCCTGCTCGTACCAGGCGACCAGCAACGCCCGCTCTTCCGGCGTGATCTGGGTGACGTTGGCGGGCGGCATAGCGTGGCTGCGGCCGGCCTGCAGGTAGATCTCGCGGGCATGCTCGGCGATCGAATTGTCGGTCTCCAGCACCACGCCCTTGGGCGCGTAGTAGACGCCTTCGTAGGATGGCTCATTGGCATGGCACATGGCGCAGCGGCCGAGCACGGTATCGCGCACCTTGGGGAACTGCGCCGCCGCGATATAGGGCTGGGTGGTGACGGAAGCGTTCTTGTCCTCGCCGGTCAGCACCTTCGGCACGGTCGACAGCCACATGATGACGATGAACAGCAGGCCGGCGACGAACCAGGTCCAGTGCGGATTGCCCTCGCGCTTGTGGATGGTGTTGAAGTAGTGGCGGATCAGCACGCCGATGATGAAGATCAGCGAGGCGATGACCCAGTTGAACTCGGTGCCGAACGCCAGCGGATAGTGATTCGACAGCATCAGGAACACGACCGGCAGGGTCAGGTAGTTGTTGTGCGTCGAACGCGTCTTGGCGATCTTGCCGTATTTCGGATCGGGCTTGCGGCCGGCAATGAGGTCGGCGACGACGATCTTCTGGTTCGGGATGATGGTCATGAAGACGTTGGCCGACATGATCGTCGCGGTGAAGGCGCCGAGATGCAGGAAGGCCGCGCGGCCGGTGAACAGCTGCGTGTAGCCCCAGCTCATGAACACCACGACGACATAGAGCACGATCATCAGCAGCGTGTCGTGATCGCCGAGCTTCGACTTGCACAGGAGGTCGTAGACCACCCAGCCAAGGCCGATCGAGGCGAGCGAAATGGCGATAGCCACCGGCGCCGACACGTCGAGCACATTGCGGTCGATCAGGAACAGCTCGGCACCGCCATAGTAGACGATCCAGAGCAGCGCGAAGCCCGACAGCCAGGTGGCATAGGATTCCCACTTGAACCAGGTCAGGTGCTCCGGCATCTGCGCCGGCGCCACCAGGTATTTCTGGATGTGGTAGAAGCCGCCGCCATGGACCTGCCATTCTTCGCCATGGGCGCCGACCGGCAGTCCGTCATGCTTCCTCAGCCCGAGATCGAGGGCGATGAAATAGAACGATGAGCCTATCCAGGCCATCGCGGTGACGACATGCAGCCACCGCACGGCGAAGCTTGCCCAGTCCATGAAAAATGCCAAGTCGTACATCCGCCGTCCCTTTTCCGCAGCAGCAGCAATCTTACGATGCCAAATGCACGGGGGAAGTGAAAGGATTCGCGATGACTTTCAAAAAAATCTGGAAAATACTACCGTATCGCGGCACGGCATAAGCCGGCTATGGAACCCACGGCATCGCATGGCTTATCTCGACAACATCGCCGTTTTCGTTCGCGTCGTGGAACTCGGCAATCTTTCTGCCGCGGGCCGCGACATGCGCATTTCGCCTGCCGTCGCCTCCAACCGCATCAAGGAACTGGAAAAGCACCTCGGCGTCAGGCTTTTCAACCGCACCACGCGCCAGTTGATGCCGACCGAGCATGGCAACGTCTTCTATTCCGGCGCCAAACAGGTTCTAGAGGCGATTACCGAGGCTGAAGCCGCGGTCTCGGCACTTTCCGGCCAGCCACGCGGCACCATCCGCGTTACTGCCCCGCTCGGCCTTGGCCGTCGGCTTGTCGCTTCGGGCATTCCCGAATTCCATGACAAATACCCCGACATCGAGGTCCGGCTGCGTCTGTCGGACCACAATGTCGACATCCTCAAGGAAGGCATCGACGTCGCTTTCCGGCTTGGGGTGATCGAGGATTCCAGCCTCCGCATGCGCGGCATCATGGAATGCGAGCGGGTTCTGGTCGCTGCCCCGAAATATCTCGAAAAGCGCGGCGAGCCCGAAAGCGCCAACGACCTGATCGGCAAGAAGCACGACTGCCTGATGCTGCGTTATCCCGGCTCACGCGAGTTCTACTGGATGCTGGAGACCGCGGCAGGACCGACCAAGTTCGAGGTCCATGGCCCGTTCGATTCCGACGACGGCGACGTGCTGACCGGCTGGGCCCTGGCCGGGCGCGGCATCATCAATAAGCCGCGCTTCGAGGTCGAGCCCTTCATCCGCGACCAGCGGCTGAAGATCATCCTGCCGCAGACACCGCCGACGCCTGTCCAGTTTGCCGCCGTCTACCCCCACAAGAAGCTGCAGGACCCGAAGGTCCGGCTGCTGCTCGACTTCATGGCCGACCGCTGCCACAAGCTGATCAAGGACATCCTCGCCCACAAGTAGGACGGTCGCGTCAGCTCATGGCCTGGTAGGCCGAAGTCCAGAAGTCGGTGTAATGCGCCGGCGCCTGCGGCGAATCCATCAGCCGCTGGGACAGCAGGATGCCGGCAAGGTCGTTTTCAGGATCGGCATAGCCTGAGGTGCCGTAGCCGCCGTCCCAGCCGAACCGTCCCGGCACCTGCCAGAGATTGTCGCGCTTGAGCGCCACCGACATGCCGAGACCCCAACCCGAATTGCCGTTGAAGAACATCCGCCCGCTCGCCTTCTGTTCGTCGGTGAGCTGGTCCGTCGTCATGAGCTCGACCGAGGCGCGCGACAGGATGCGCTCGCCACCGAGCCTGCCCTTGCCAAGCAACATCTTCTGGAAGGCAAGGTAGTCCTCGGCTGTCGAGACCAGTCCGCCGCCGCCTGCCTCGAAGGTCGCCGGCTTGGCAAACAACCCACCCCTCGCTTCGTCGTAGACGCCGAGCTTGCCGGTCTGGAAATCCCTCGAATAGGCAGTGGCGAGCCGGTCGACCTTCTCCACTGGGCAGTGGAAGCCGGTATCCTTCATGCCGAGCGGGCCGAAGATGCGTTCCTGCATGAAGGCCGACAGCGGCTGTCCCGCCGCGCGGGCGACCAGCACGCCGGCGACATCGAGGCCTGTGTGGTAGAGCCAGCCTTCGCCGGGCTGATGGGCGAGCGGCAGCGAGCCGATGCGCTTCATGTAGTCGTCGGGCGAGCCGCGGAACAGGTCGGCGCTCGGCGCAATGCCGGCTTCCTGCATGGCGTGCTGCAGCGGGTACCGAAACGGATAGACCATGATCGCGCCGAGCCCGAAACGCAGGGTCAGCAGATCGCGCAGGGTGATCGGCCGGCTGGCGGGAACAGTCTCGGTGAGCGGGCCGTCGATCGCTTTCAGCACCTTGCGATCGGCAAGCTCGGGCAGCCATTTGTCGACCGGGTCGTCGAGGCGCAGCCGCGACTCCTCGACGAGGATCATCGCCGCAACCGCAGTGACCGGCTTGGTCAGCGAGGCGATACGGAAGATGCTGTCGCGCTGCATCGGTGCCGAGCCGTCGAGCGCGAGCGTGCCGACGGCCTCGACATGGGTCTCACCACCCCGGCTGACGGCCCAGACGAGCCCAGGCAGGTCGCCGCGCTCGACATGGCCAGCCATCACCTTGCGCATCCGCTCGAGCCGGTCGGGTATGAAGTAGCTGGTGCCCACCGTCGTGCTCCCTGAGTTTGCAGCCGCGGTCGAAGCGCCCGCTGCTGGTTGTGCCAACGCCCCTTCTGCCGGGGCAAGCAATGCCGCAAACGCCGCGCCCTTCATGACAGTGCGGCGGTCCATTCACGCTATCGTGCCCATCGTTGCATCCTCCTGGGGTGGACGACAGTCCGTCAGCCCGCCGTCTCGTCCAGGTGCCTGGCCAGCGCTTCAAGAAGTTCGGCCCAGCCTGCCTTGCGATCGGCCGTCTGGGCGTCGGCGTTGTCGCTGTCGAGATAGGCGGCCTGCTCCGAGTAGACGAGCCGAGTGCCCTCGCCTTCCCCCACGAACTCGATGGTTGCCAGCGAGGCGGAGAAGGGTTTCCCCTCTGTCGCCATGACATAGGCGAAGACGATCCGCCTGTCGGAAACGATGTCGAGATAGGTCGTGTCGTTGGAAAACGTTGCGCCCCCCTCGAAGCGGAAACTGCTGCGCTCGGAGCCGCCGGGCCTGAAGTCGACCACGAACTCGTCGACCTGCCAGCCTTCGCCCTCGACGAACCAGCGACGCTTGCGGTCAGCCTGCGAGAATGCCGAAAACAGCTCCGCCGGTGACACCGGGTAGACGCGATCGCTGCTGAAGGTGGAGTGCGATGTTGAGGTGCTGGACATTTCTTTCCTCCTCTTGTGGGTGCCGCAACCAGAATTGAAACCAGTTGCATTTACTAACCAGTTGCAGGCTAGCGCAACTGATTTTATGTTGCAACCAGTTTTTGGAGACATTGCATGAACCAGCATCAACGGTCGGGCTGCCCGATCAACCTCACCCTCGAGGTGGTCGGCGACAAATGGAGCCTGATCGTCCTGCGCGACATGATGTTCGGCAACCGTCGACATTTTCGCGAGCTGCTGACGAACTCCGAGGAGGGCATTGCCTCCAATATCCTGGCGGACCGGCTGAAGCGCCTTGTCGAGGACGGGCTGATCACCAAAGCCGACGACCCCAGCCACAAGCAGAAGGCAATCTACAGCCTGACAGAGATGGCAATCGAATTGCTGCCGGTTTTCGCCCATATCGGCGTCTGGGGCCGCAAGTGGCTACCGGTCAGCGAGGAACTCAGCATCCGTGCCGAGCTGCTGGAAACGGGCGGCCCCGAGATGTGGCAGCGTTTCATGGAAGAGCTGCGTGCCTCCCATCTCGGCAAACCGCTGTCCGAGGCGGCAAAGCTGCGGCTTCCGGTGCGCGAACAATTGCAAGCGGCCTATCTCGAAGTGGTCGCCCGCAACGCCGCCGCTGGCTGACTTTCGACTGGTCCAGCCCGGAACCGAACTGTCGTGAGGCTGTTGTACGCTGCGGATGCTTTCCGGCCGGCCGGAAGGCAGGCACGACCCGCGGATAAAGGAGCAGCCGATGATTTCCCACCCGACACGCAACGACCTCAAGTCCAACGCCAAGAAGGTCTCGATCGAGCTTCTGAACGCACGGCTGGCCGACGCGATCGACCTCGCGCTGATCACCAAGCAGGCCCACTGGAACATCAAGGGCCCGCACTTCATCGCCATCCACGAGATGCTCGATGATTTCCGCAAGTACCTCGACGAACACGTCGACACCATTGCCGAACGTGTCGCCCAACTGGGCGGAGCGGCACTCGGCACCTCGCAGGTGGTGGTCGAGGCCAGCAAGCTGAAGCCCTACCCGACCGACATCTCAAAGACCAAGGACCACATCGCCGCGCTGATCGACCGCTATGCCGATGCAGCGAAAACCGTGCGCTCGGCCATCGACGAGGCGGGAGAGGCGGGCGACGCCGACACCGCCGACATCTTCACCGCCTATTCCAGGGCACTCGACAAGTCGCTGTGGTTCCTCGAGGCCCACATCCAGGAAAACGAATAGCCTGGCCGGTTCCGATGGCGGCGGTCACTTCGCCGGCAGAGCCAGCGCGGTCATGATCTCGGCTGCGGCAAGGGCGGCGATGACAGCGGGGCGCTTGTCCTTGACGGCGTCGCCGCCGATCGGGCAGACCAGCCGCGCATACTGCTCGTCGCTGCCGCCGGCCGTCTTGAGGAACCAGCTCTTGAAGGTCGCCTTCTTGGTCTTGGAGCCGATCATGCCGACATAGCCGGTGTCGTCGCGCTTCAGCGCCTCGGCGACGATCAGGAAGTCGAGTGCATGGTCGTGGGTCAGCACCACCACGGCCGAGCCGGAGGGCGCCTCGCGCACCATCTCCTCCGGAACTGGGGTCAGCCTGACATCAATCTCCGCCGGCATGCCGTCGAGCGCATCGGCGCGGGTCTCGACGACCACCACATTCAGCGGCAGCAAGGCAAAAGCGGATGCCAGCGCGTGGCCGACATGGCCGCCGCCGAAGACCAGCACATGTGGCAGGGAAGCATCCGATATCTCGGCCGAAGCGACCAGGTCGGCAGCCATCGCCTCGTCGACGTGGCGGACGGCAACCTCGACCCGTCCGCCGCAGCACTGGCCGATCTCCGGCCCGAGTGGAATGTCGAGGGTGAGCGTTTCCCTCCCCCTTGAGGGGAGGGTGGCGGCGAAGCCGCCGGGTGGAGTCGTTTCGACCGGGCTCAACGCCCCTTGGGCGCTTCTTCCTGAGGTTACCCCCACTGCCCGTTTCGCGGGCATCTCCCCCTTATGGGGGGAGATCGACCCCTTCAGCATCGCCCGCGCGCTGTCGATCGCCATGAATTCGAGCTGGCCGCCGCCGATGGTGCCGAAGATGCGCTCGAGTGACACCAGCATCCACGCGCCCTTTTCGCGTGGGGTCGAGCCCTTGGCCTCTGCCACCTCGACCAGCGCCACCGAAGGCGCTGCGTCGAGGAATGCCCGGAGGCTCTTGGCCGTCTTGCTCACTTGGCCTGGGCCGCCTCGGCCCGGAGGCGTTCGATCGCCATCAGCACCCGCTCCGGCGTCGCCGGTGCGTCGAGACGCGGGCAGACCTTGTGGTCGGCGACGCTCGCCACCGCATCCGACAGCGCCTGCAGCACCGAGATGCCGAGCGGCAGCGGCGGCTCGCCGACGGCCTTGGAGCGGTGGATCGTCGGCTCATAGGCTTCCGACCAGTCGGTCAGTTCCACGTTGAAGATCTTCGGTCGGTCGGAAGCCAGCGGGATCTTGTAGGTCGACGGCGCATGGGTGCGCAGCCGGCCCTTGCCGTCCCACCACAGTTCTTCGGTCGTCAGCCAGCCCGTGCCCTGGACGAAGCCGCCCTCGACCTGGCCGATATCGATGGCCCGGTTCAGCGACCGGCCGGTATCGTGCAGGATATCGGCCCGCTCGATGACATACTCGCCGGTCAGCGTGTCGATCGACACCTCCGAGCAGGCCGCGCCATAGGAGTAATAGTAGAAGGCGTGGCCCCTGCCCTTGCTGCGATCCCAGTGGATCTTCGGCGTCTTGTAGTGGCCGGCGGCCGACAGCTGGATGCGGTTGAGATAAGCCTGCTTGACCAGGTCGTTGAAGGAAATCTCCTGGTTGCCGACGCGCACGCGGTTGGGCAGGAACACCACCTGGTCGCCCGGCACCTGGTACTTCTCGGCGGCGAAATCGGTCAGCCGCTTGCGGATCTGCCGCGCCGCGTCCTGTGCCGCCATGCCGTTGAGGTCGGCGCCCGAGGACGCCGCCGTCGGCGCAGTGTTGGGCACCTTGGCGGTGGTCGTCGCCGTGATCTTCACCCGGTCGAGATCGATCTGGAACTCTTCCGCCACCACCTGCGCCACCTTGAGGTGAAGGCCCTGGCCCATCTCGGTGCCGCCGTGGTTCATGTGCACCGAACCATCGGCATAGACGTGCACCAGAGCGCCGGCCTGGTTGGACTCGGTCTTGGTGAACGAGATGCCAAACTTGACCGGCGTCAGCGCCAGTCCGCGCTTGACGAAGCGGCTGTTGGCGTTGAACGCCGCGATCTCGCGCCGGCGGTGGGCATAGGACGCGCTCTCCTCCAGTTCCGCGACGATACGGTGGATGATGTTGTCCTCGACCTTCTGGTGATAGGGCGTGAGGTTGCGTTCGCCGGCAACGCCGATGGCGTCGTAGAAGTTCCGCTTGCGGATCTCGAGCGGGTCCTTGCCGAGCGCAAACGCCACCTCTTCGATGACGCGCTCGGCGCCGACCATGCCCTGCGGGCCGCCGAAGCCGCGGAACGCAGTATTCGACACGGTGTTCGTGTAGAGCGTCGACGACTTGGCATGCACGTTCGGATAGAAATAGGCGTTGTCGCAGTGGAACAGCGCACGGTCGCCCACTGGCCCCGAGAGGTCGGCCGAGAAGCCCGCATTGAGCGCGAACATGTAGTCGACGCCGAGGATGTTGCCTTCCTCGTCGAAGCCGACTTCGTAGTCGATGGCGAAGTCGTGCCGCTTGCCGGTAGCGGTCATGTCCTCGTCGCGGTCGAGCCGGACCTTGACGGCGCGCTTGTGCTTCTTCGCAGCGATGGCCGCAATCGCCGCGCACTGGTTGGCCTGGGTTTCCTTGCCACCGAAACCGCCGCCCATGCGGCGTACCTCGACCGTCACCGCATGGCTGGGCACGCCGAGCACATGCGAGACGAGGTGCTGGGTCTCGCTCGGTCCTTGCGTCGAGCAATAGACGATGACCTCGTCGTCCTCGCCGGGCACGGCGAGTGAAATCTGGCCTTCGAGATAGAAGTGATCCTGGCCGCCGAGCTTCATCCGGCCTTTCACCCGGCGCGGTGCCGCGGCAATCGCAGCCGCCGCGTCGCCGCGCTTCAGCGTCAGCGGCGACGTCACCTGCTTGTCCTTCTCCGGATCAAGGTCCCAGATGCTGATGACCGCCGGCAACTCGTCGTATTCGATCTTGGCCAGGCGCGCGGCGCGGCGGGCCTGTTCGCGGGTCTCGGCCACGACCGCGAAGATCGGCTGGCCGTGGAACTCCACCTTGCCCTGAGCGAAGACCGGGTCGTCATGCATGCCACTCGGCGAAATGTCGTTTTCGCCGGGCACGTCGGCATAGGTCAGCACGTCGACGACGCCGGGCGCAGCGCGGACGGCAGACAGGTCGACCGACTTCAGAGTGCCATGGGTGACGTTGGACAGGCCAATGCCGACATGCAGCGTGCCTGCCGGTTCCGGCATGTCGTCGATGTAGACGGCCTCGCCGGCGACGTGCTTGTGCGCGGAATCGTGGCGCTGGTCGGTGTGCACGCCGCCCGTGATCTTCGCCGCCTTGAGGTTCGGTTGGTGCTGGGTCATCTCAGGCAGCCTCGTATCTCGACACCGTGAACGGCGCCTTGGTGCCGGTCGTCTCCACATGGAAACGCAACAGCAGGTTCTTCGCCACCAGCGCACGATACTCCGCCGTGGCGCGCATGTCCGTCAGCGGCGTGAAGTCTTCGGCAAACTTCGCCATCGCCGCCTCGACCGTTTCTTCGGTCCAAGGCTTGCCGACGAGCGCCTTTTCCACAACGCTCGCCCTCTTGGGCGTCGCCGCCATGCCGCCATAGGCGATGCGGACGTCTGCCACAGTGCCGTTTTTGGCAAGCTGCAACCAGAAGGCACCGAGGGTGGCGGTGATGTCCTCGTCGCGGCGCTTGGTGATCTTGTAAACGGCGAAATGGTCGCCCTTGGCCGGCACCGGCACATGCACTGCCTCGACGAATTCGCCGGGCGCGCGGTCCTGCTTGCCATAGGCGATGAAGAAGTCCTGCAGCGGGATGGTGCGGCGCGTCTTGCCCTTGCGCAGCGTCAATGTCGCCCCGAGCGCGATCAGCGGCGGTGGCGTGTCGCCGATCGGAGAGCCGTTGGCGATGTTGCCGCCGATGGTGCCCATGTTGCGCACCTGCTGGCCACCGATGCGGTCGATGAGCGGGCCCAGCGCCGGAATGCGCTTCGACAGCATCTCGAACGCCTCGGTGTAGGTGACGCCGGCACCGATGGAGATGACGCCCTTGTCCTCATCAAGCGAATGCAGGCCGTCGATGTTGGCGATGAAGACGGCGGGCGCAATGGCGCGCATGTGCTTGGTGACCCAGAGGCCGACGTCGGTCGAGCCGGCGACGACGGTCGCGGTCGGCTCGGCATCGAGCACGTCGGCGAGATCGTCGACGCTGGCCGGGATGACGAAGCGGTCCTTGCCCTCGCCGACTTCGACGCGGGTGCCGTCCTTGAAGGCTTCGAGGCGGGCGGTGATCGCCTTGCGCTCGACCAGCAGCGGATCCTTAGCCACCTTGCCGTAGTCGGAGATGGCGCGCGCGGCGCGCATGATCGCCTCGTAGCCGGTGCAGCGGCAGAGATTGCCCTGCAGCGACTTTTCGATCGCTTCGTCCGACGGCTCGGGCGAGCCCATCCACAGGCCGTAGAGCGACATCACGAAGCCCGGCGTGCAGAAGCCGCACTGCGAGCCATGGAAATCGACCATGGCCTGCTGCACCGGATGCAGTTTGCCCGCCTCGCCGGCCAGATGCTCGACGGTGACGACATGGCAGCCGTCGAGCGAAGCCACGAAGCGGATGCAGGCGTTGACGCTTTCATAGACCAGCTTGCCGGCAGCAAGCCGGCCGACAAGCACCGTGCAGGCACCGCAGTCGCCCTCGGCGCAGCCTTCCTTGGTGCCGCGCAGCGTCCGGCGCAAGCGCAGATAGTCGAGCAGCGTCTCGTCGGGCGCGACTTGCGAAAGCGTCACATCCTCGCCGTTGAGGATGAAGCGGATATGGTTGCGTGTCTTGACCGTCGCCATGGCTCAGCTGCCCCTGTAGGTGGAATAGCTGTAGGGGGAGATCAGCAGCGGCACATGATAGTGCGTTCGCTCGGCCATGCCAAAGCGGATCGGCACGATGTCGAGGAAAGCCGGCTGCGGCAGCTCGGTGCCCTGGCGGCGCAGATAGTCGCCGGCCGCGAAGACGAGTTCGTATTCGCCCGTCAGGAATTCGTCGCCGGCAAGCAGCGGCGCGTCGCAGCGGCCGTCGGAGTTGGTGGCGACCTTCTTGAGCAAGGTCCGCACATCGCCCCCGATGCGGAACAGCGAAATCGACAGCCCCTCGGCAGGCTTGCCGGATGCAGTGTCAAGGACATGGGTGGTGAGGCGTCCGCCTTCAGCCTTTGTCATTCGCTCTCCCTACTGGCGACACGCGCCATCATCATTGATTTTGCGCCATTTAATGCCATTGCATAAGGTGCGGTCGAGAACACCGCTACAAAAAGACTTTCAAAATTTTTCGAGGGAATGTCTGCTGCTCCTTTCGCTATCCTGCTCCAGTGGCAGTAATCGACCGGTTCGAGGGATCATGCGTTACGTAAGAGACATGCGCGGCTATGGCGCGAACCCACCAGATCCGAAATGGCCCGGCGGCGCCAACGTCTGCGTGCAATTTGTGGTCAATTACGAAGAGGGCGGCGAGAACAACGTCCTGCACGGCGACGCAGCCTCCGAAGCCTTCCTGTCCGAGATCGTGGGCGCGGCCCCGTGGCCGGGCAAGCGCCACTGGAACATGGAATCGATCTACGAATACGGCGCCCGCGCCGGCTTCTGGCGGCTCCACCGCATGTTCACCGAAGCCAAGGTGCCGGTGACCGTCTACGGCGTCGCCACCGCTCTTGCCCGCTCGCCCGATCACGTCGCGGCGATGCAGGACGCGGACTGGGAAATCGCCTCGCACGGCCTGCGCTGGATCGATTACCGCGACCACGAGGAGGCTGCCGAACGCGCCGACCTGCTCGAAGCGATCCGCCTGCACACCGAAGTCGTCGGCGAACGCCCCACCGGCCTCTATCTAGGCCGCACCTCGGTCTATTCGGTGCGCCTCGCCGCAGCCGAAGGCGGCTTCGAATGGATTTCCGACACCTATGACGACGAGCTGCCCTACTGGCTCGACCATGACGGCCATGGCAATGCCATTCCGCCGCAGCTGGTCATCCCTTACACGCTCGATGCCAACGACATGCGTTTTGCGACCGCGCAAGGCTTCAACTCGGGCGACCAGTTCTACGCTTATCTCAAGGACAGCTTCGACACCCTCTATGACGAGGGCGCCAAGGGCCGCCCGCGCATGATGAGCATCGGCCTGCACTGCCGCCTCGTCGGCCGTCCCGGCCGTGCCGAGGCGCTGCGCCGCTTCATCGAGTACGTACAGGGCCACGACAAGGTCTGGATCGCCCGCCGCGCCGACATCGCCAGGCACTGGCGCGAAAACCACCCCTACCAGCCGCAGGCGCTGCGCCCTTCGCGCATGGCGCGCGACGAATTCGTCCAGCGCTTCGGCTCGATCTTCGAGCATTCGCCCTGGATCGCCGAACGCGCCTTCGAATTCGAGCTCGGACCGGCTCATGACAGCGCCGGCGGCCTGCACAATGCACTCTGCCGCGCCTTCCGATCGGCGAGCGAGACAGAGCGGCTCGGCGTGCTCGCCGCCCACCCCGACCTCGCCGGCAAGCTGGCCCAGGCCAAGCGCCTGACGGAGGAATCAACCAAGGAGCAGGCATCCGCCGGCCTCGACGCGCTGACCGACGCCGAGCGCACCCGCTTCACCGAGCTCAATGCCACCTATGTCGAGAAATTCAGCTTCCCCTTCATCATCGCAGTGCGCGACAATGACAAGGCAAGCATCCTGAAGGCATTCGAGACCCGCATCGCCAACAGCCGCGACCAGGAATTCGCCGCCGCCTGCAAGCAGGTGGAACGCATCGCCTGGTATCGCCTCAACGACCTCCTTCCAAGCTAAGAAAAATGGCAAAACGCTCCTATTATGCGCCGAAAGGCGGCCTCCCTCCCCAGACGGACCTGATCACCGACCGCGCCGTCTTCACCGAAGCCTATGCGGTGATCCCGAAGCGCGAGTTTTCGGACATCGTCACCAGCTTCCTGCCGCACTGGGACAAGACGCGGCTGTGGGTCATCGCCCGTCCGCTCTCGGGCTTTGCCGAGACCTTCTCGCAATACATCATGGAAGTGCAGCCCGGCGGCGGCAGCGGCCGGCCGGAACCCGATGCGGGCGCTGAAGGCGTGTTCTTCGTCGTCGAGGGCGAAGTGACCGTGACTGTCGCCGGCAAGAACCATGTGCTGACGCCGGGCGGCTACGCCTATTTGCCGCCGGCGAGCGGCTGGACGGTGCGCAATGCAGGCAACGAGACGGCGCGCTTCCACTGGATCCGCAAGGCCTATGAATATGTCGACGGCCTCGACGCGCCCGATCCGCTGTTCCTCAACGACAACGACATCGAGCCGAATGCCATGCCGGATACGGATGGCAGATGGGCGACGACCCGCTTTGTCGATCCCAACGACCTGCGCCACGACATGCATGTCACCGTGGTGACGTTCGAGCCCGGCGGCATCATCCCCTTCCCGGAAACCCACGTCATGGAGCACGGCCTTTACGTGCTCGAAGGCAAGGCGGTCTACCGGCTGAACAACGACTGGGTCGAGGTCGAGGCCGGCGATTTCATGTGGCTGCGCGCCTTCTGCCCGCAGGCTTGTTATGCCGGCGGCCCCGGCAGGTTCCGCTACCTGCTCTACAAGGACGTCAACCGCCACATGCAGCTCGGCGCCTTCAACGCCACGCGTCGCCGTTGAGGGTCAGCCATGTCGGGTGAGATGAAGCAGATCGTGGCCAAGCCCCTGACGCGCGAAAGCTTCGCCGAGTTCGGTGAGGTGATCGACACCAACTGCGACAGCCACTACCCGATCAACGCAGGCAAATGCGAGCGCTATCACGCGCTCGCCCGTGTCGAGGCGGCCGGCCCCGACGGCCACGTCATCATCAACATCTTCAAGGGCACGCCCTATCCGTTCCCGCTGAAGCTTTCGATGGTCGAGCGGCATCCGTTCGGCAGCCAGGCCTTCATTCCGCTGTCGCCGCGGCCTTACCTCGTCGTCGTCTGCCACGACATCGGCGACGGCCCGGGCGAGCCGCACGCCTTCGTCGCCGCGCCCGGCCAGGGCGTCAACTATCCGCGCAATCTCTGGCACGGCGTACTGACGCCAATCGGCGAGAACCAGGACTTCGTCGTCGTCGACCGTGGCGGCACCGGCCCCAATCTCGAAGAGTTCCATTTCTCGCACCCCTACGAAATCGTCCTTCCGGAAGGCTTCTGAGCAAATGGCCGAACTCTCGCTGATCGAGCGCCTCTTCGACGTCATCGAACACGACATCGTGCCCAAGACCGCCGAAGGCGTGACGAAGGGCAACAAGCTGTTCGGCGCAGCACTGCTCGCCAAGGACGACCGTTCGCTGGTGCTGGCCGAGACCAACAACGAGCTCGAAAACCCGCTCTGGCACGGCGAGATGCATTGCCTGAAGCGCTTCTACGAGATGCCCAAGGCCAACCGTGCCGACACCAAGGACCTGATCTTCCTGTCGACCCACGAGCCCTGCTCGTTGTGCCTGTCGGCCATCACCTGGGCTGGATTCGACAATTTCTACTATCTGTTCAGTCATGAGGATTCGCGCGACAGCTTTGCCATCCCGCACGACCTGAAGATCCTGAAAGAGGTCTTCACGCTCGAGCCGGGCGGCTACAACGCCGACAACGCCTACTGGAAAAGCTTTTCGCTACGCAAACTGGTCCGCGAATTGCCCGAACCCGACCGCAAGCGGATGGAAGAGCGCGTGGCCAGGATTTCGGCGCTCTACGACGAGATGTCCGGCACCTACCAGGCGAGCAAAGGCGATAACGACATCCCGTTGAACTGACGCGAACTCAGCGCCTCGCCGCCTTGGCATAAAGCTCGAGGCGGTCGCGCCGGCCTATGGCGATGACCAGCACCACCAGCCTGCCATCCTCCACCTCGTAGACAAGGCGATAGCCGGCACTTCGCAGCTTGATCTTGTAGCGGTCCTTGGCGCCATGCAGCTTGGCCGAGGGGACGCGCGGGTTTTCACAGCGCTCCTTCAGCTTCTTGCGGAAGTGCTCGCGTGTATTGGCGTCGAGCGCGTTCCATTCCTTCAGTGCGGTTTCGAGGAACTCGACCTCATAGCGCATCCAGGTCGACCCGGATGCGCTTTTCGCCCTTGCGCGCGTCGGCAATCGCGTTGAGCTCGATGTCCTCCAGCCGGTCCATCATCGCCTCGAAGGCCTTGGCAGGCACGCAGTAGAAGGCCGGTTCGTTGCGATTGAGAATGGCGACCGGAAACCCTTCCCCGGCAGCCACCGTGCCCATCGGGTTCCTTTTCAGCTCCGAGACGCTGGCAGTAACTTCGGCAAGAACTGTGTTCGGCATCTTCGTGGCCCTATTGCGAGAGCTACAAATAGTACCTTTAAGAGGTCATTTCAATCTGCTGTGCCCTGCGCCTGCCGGTGACGTTTCCGCGCTAGCCAGCGGCGGCGCCGGCGTGCACAAATGACGAAGCACAAGACTGGAATATCAATGAAAACCATCACCGAATTTCCGCGCGACATCGTCGAATTTCCCGACATGGGCATCGTCATGCCCGATGGCACGCGCCTGTCGGCGCGGGTGTGGATGCCCGCCGATGCCGACCAGGACCCGGTGCCCGCCATCCTCGAGCACCTGCCCTACCGCAAGCGCGACGGTACGACGACGCGCGACTGCCTGACCCATCCCTACTTCGCCGGCCATGGCTATGCCTGCATCCGCGTCGACATGCGCGGCAACGGCGATTCCGAAGGGCTGATGGAGGACGAATACACCGAGCAGGAGTGGCAGGACGCCTGCGACGTCATTGCCTGGGCGGCAGCCCAGCCCTGGTGCAACGGCAAGGTCGGCATGATGGGCATCTCCTGGGGCGGCTTCAACGGCCTGCAGGTGGCGGCGAAACAGCCAACGGCCCTGAAGGCGGTCATCACTTTGTGCTCGACCGACGACCGTTATGCCGACGACATCCACTACAAGGGCGGGTTGCTGCTCAACGAGAACATGGGCTGGGGTGCGACCATGCTGTCCTACTCGTCGCGACCGCCAGACCCAGCACTCGTCGGCGACAAATGGCGCGACATATGGCTCGACAGGCTTGAGCATGAGCCGTTCCTGCCGGCGGTCTGGCTGAAGCACCAGACCCGCGATGCCTACTGGAAACGGGGCTCGGTCAACGAAAACTATTCCGCCATCAAGGCCGCCGTGCTGGCCGTCGGTGGTTGGGGCGACGCCTACAAGAACGCGGTGTCTCGTCTGGTCGCGGGCGTACAGGCGCCGGTCAAGGGCATCGTCGGCCCGTGGATCCACAAATACCCGCATTTCGCCGTGCCCAATCCGGCCATCGGCTTCCTGCAGGAAGCCCTGCGCTGGTGGGACCGTTGGCTCAAGGGCAAGGACACCGGCGTCGAAGACGACCCGGCGATGCGTCTCTACATCATGGATTCCGAGCCTCCGCGCGACTGGTATCTCGAACGCCCGGGCCGCTGGATCGCCGAACGGCAGTGGCCGTCGCCGAACATTGCCGCCACGCGCCTTGCGCTCGGTGCGAATGGCATATTGGCCGAGGACGCCAGGCTCGACGCGGCCGTGTCGATAAACTCGCCCCAGGATTGCGGCATGGACGGCGGCGAATATTGCGCCATCTGGCTCGGGCCGGAACTGCCGGGCGACCAGCGTTCCGACGACGCCAAGTCGGCCTGCTTCGACGGTGCTGTGCTCGACGCCTCGCTCGACATTGTAGGGGCGCCGGTCATCCGCCTGAAGCTAGCAGCCGACCGCCGGCACGGCATGGTCGCGGTGCGCCTGTGCGACGTCCAGCCGGGCGGCGCCTCGACCCGCATCACCTATGGCGTGCTCAACCTCTGCCACCGCAACGGCCACGAACTCCCTCAGGACATTGTGCCGGGCGAGACGATGGCGATCACGCTCAAGCTCGACGACATCGCCTACCGCGTGCTGCCCGGCAACCGGTTGCGTGTCGCCGTGTCCTCGACCTACTGGCCGCTTGTCTGGCCGTCGCCGGAAGAGGTGACGCTGACCCTCCATGACGGCGCCATCGACCTGCCGGTACGCCCCTCCGGCGACGGCGATGAATGGACCTTCGAGGAACCCGAGGGGGCGACGCCCTGGCAGACCGAAACACTGCGCGAAAGTTCGAACAGCCGCACTGTCGAACGCGACGAAACGGCGAGCACGGTCAGCCTGCGCATTGTCGACGACTTCGGCGAAATCCGCGATTCCGACCACGGCCTGGTCATCGGCGATGTCGCCCGCGAACTCTGGACAATCGATCCGTCCGACCCGCTTTCTGCCCATGGCGAGACCCACTGGACGCAGACTTTGTCGAGAAACGACTGGACCGTCCGGACCGAAACTTTCACGACGATGCGTTCCGACGGCCAAAACTTCCAGTTGACCGGCCGGATCGAGGCTTATGAAGGCGAGAAGCTCGTCTTCGAGCGCGATTTCGACGAGTTTATCGCGCGCGATCATATCTGACGCGGAAGCGGCTTGGTCCAAATGCGACGTGGTGATTGCGCCACTCGATGTCGCATTCGGCCTTGCCGATGCCCTTACGTTACGGTCAATATTGCTACCAGAAGTCGAGCAATAACGACCGCCAGAGTGAGGAGCCTTTCCAATGTCGAATGAACTGGAATATCTGAGCCGCCGAGTCGCTGCGGGCAAATTGAACCGCCGTGACTTCCTGGGCCGCGCCGCGGCCCTGGGCGTCGCGGCAAGTTTCGCGAACTCGTTGCTCGCCAGCGCCGCCAGGGCTGAAGGCCCGGTCAAGGGTGGCATCCTTCGCGCCGGCATGCAGGGTGGTGCCGCCACCGACAGCCTCGATCCGGCGTCGTGGTCGAGCCAGGTGCCCTATTTCTTCGGCCGCCAGTGGGGCGAGCAGCTGGTGCAGATCTCGCCCGAGGGCGAGCCCAAGCCGGCGCTCGCCGAGGAATGGGGCGCATCCGACGACGCCAAGACCTGGACCTTCAAGATCCGCAAGGGCGTACAGTTCCACGACGGCAAGGAGATGACCCCCGCCGACGTCGTGGCGACTATCGAGCGCCATTCCGACGAGAAGGCGAAGTCCGGCGCGCTTGGCCTGATGGGCGGCATCGCCTCGGTCAAGGCCGACGGCCAGAACGTCGTGTTCGAGCTCAAGGAGGCCAACGCCGACCTGCCCTTCCTGCTCGACGACTACCACCTGATGATCCAGCCCAATGGCGGCAAGGACAAGCCCGACGCCGGCATCGGCACCGGCCCCTACAAGATCACCGTCAACGAGGCCGGCGTGCGGCTCGGCGGCGAGAAGTTCGCCAATTACTGGCGTGACGACCGCGGCTTTGCCGACCAGATCGAAATCATTGTCATCAACGATGCCACGGCCCGCACGTCTGCGTTGCAGGGCGGCCAGGTCGATATCATCAACCGCGTCGAGCCGAAGATCGTCGAGTTGATCAAGCGCGTGCCGGGTGTGGTCATCCGCAACGTCGCCGGCCGCGGCCATTACGTCTTCATCGCCCACACCAACACGGCGCCCTTCGACAACAACGATCTGAGGCTTGCGCTGAAATACGCGCTCGACCGCGAGGAGATGCTGCAGAAGATTCTGATGGGCTACGGCTCGGTCGGCAACGACACGCCGATCAACAAGGCCTATCCGCTGTTCACCGAGATGGAGCAGCGCAAGTACGATCCGGAAAAGGCAGCCTTCCACTACAAGAAGTCGGGCCATTCCGGCTCGGTTCTGCTGCGCACCTCCGACGTCGCCTTCCCCGGTGCGGTCGATGCCGCCCAGCTCTACCAGCAGAGCGCGGCCAAGGCCGGCATCACGCTCGAGGTCAAGCGCGAGCCCGGCGACGGCTACTGGTCGGAAGTCTGGAACAAGCAGCCCTACTCGGCTTCCTACTGGGGCGGGCGCCCGACCCAGGACCAGATGTATTCGACCGCCTACTATTCCAAAGCCGAATGGAACGACACGCGTTTCCAGCGCGAGGACTTCGACAAGATGCTGTTTGCGGCGCGCTCCGAGCTCGACAACGACAAGCGTAAGAAACTCTACGCCGACATGGGCCAGATCGTCCGCGACGAAGGCGGCGTGATCACCCCGATGTTCAACGACTTCATCGACGCAACCAGCGCCAAGGTCGGCGGCTGGGTCGATGACGGCAACCAGGAGATGATGGGCGGCTACGCGCTGTCGAAGTGCTGGCTGAACGCCTGACAAGGGCGTTGAGCGCATGTCCGATCCGATTCTGAAACTGATCGCCCAGCGCATTGCGCTGGGCCTTCTCCTGCTCCTGGCCGTTTCGGTCCTGATCTTCGCCGGCACCCAGATCCTGCCCGGCGATGTCGCCCAATCCATCCTCGGCCAGTCGGCCACGCCCCAGGCGCTCGCCAATCTGCGCGAGGAACTCGGCCTCAACGACCCCGCCATCGTCCGCTATTTCAGGTGGCTCGGCGGCGTCCTCACCGGCGACCTCGGCACGGCCCTGTCGAGCCGGCAGGACATCGCCGCCTCGATCGGGGGACGCCTGTGGAACACGCTGTTCCTCGCCTTCTGGGCCGCTGTCGTTTCCGTGCCGCTGGCGATCATCCTCGGCCTGTTGGCCGTGCGTTACCGCAATGGCTGGATCGACAAGACCATCTCCGGCCTGGCACTTGCCTCGACCTCGCTGCCCGAGTTCTTCATAGGCTACCTCCTGGTCTATTTCTTCGCCGTGAAGCTGCAGTGGTTCCCGGGCATCTCCACCGTTTATGACGGCATGCCTTTCCTCGAACGCATGAAGGCGATCGCCCTGCCGGCAACCGCGCTGACACTGGTGGTGCTGGCCCACATGATGCGTATGACCCGGGCCGCGATCCTCAATGTCATGCAGTCGGCCTATATCGAGACGGCGGAGCTCAAGGGTCTTTCGCCCTTCGACATCATCCGCAAGCACGCCTTTCCCAATGCGATTGCGCCGATCATCAACGTGGTCATGCTCAACCTTGCCTTCCTCATCGTCGGCGTGGTCGTGATCGAGGTGATCTTCGTCTATCCCGGCATGGGGCAATACCTCGTCGACCATGTCGCCAAGCGCGACGTGCCGGTGGTGCAGGCAGTGGGGCTGATCTTCGCAGCGGTCTATATCGGCCTCAACATCGTCGCCGACATTGCCGCCATCGTCGCCAATCCACGCCTCCGGCATCCGAAGTGAGGGGCGCGCCATGCTGGACCTGAAACGCATCCCCCTTGGCGCCGCGATCGGCCTGATCCTGACCGCATTGTTCCTCATCGCGGCGATCTTCGCGCCGCTCATCGCACCCTATGGCCTCGGCGAGATCGTCGGCGACGTCTGGGCGCCGGCCTCCGGCCAGTTCCTGCTCGGCACTGACAATCTCGGCCGCGACCTGCTTTCGCGCATGATCTACGGCGCGCGCACCACCATCTTTATCGCCGTCATGGCAACCGCCTTGTCGTTTTCGCTCGGCGCGATACTGGGCTTCACCGCCGCCGTCGTCGGCGGCTGGTTCGACACCGGCATGTCGCGCTTCGTCGACTTGCTGATGGCGATCCCGACGCTGATCTTCGCGCTCGTGGTGCTGTCGGTGCTGCCCTCGACCTTGCTGACCCTGATCCTGGTGATGGGCACTCTCGACGCAACGCGCGTCTACCGGCTGTCACGCGCGGTTGCCGTCGACATCAACGTCATGGACTTCGTCGAGGCGGCCAAGCTGCGCGGCGAAGGCAAGGGCTGGATCATCTTCCGCGAGATCCTGCCCAACGCGCTGTCGCCGCTGGTTTCCGAACTCGGCCTGCGCTTCATCTATGCCGTCCTGTTCCTTTCGGCTCTGTCCTTCCTCGGCCTGGGCGTTCAGCCGCCGGATGCCGACTGGGGCGGCATGGTCAAGGAAAACAAGGACGGCATCGTCTTCGGCATCCCGGCAGCCCTGATCCCGGCCGCCGCGATCGCAGCACTCGCCATCTCCGTCAACCTCGTCGCCGACTGGGTGCTCAACCGCACCACCGATCTCAAGGGAGGGCGTGGCAATGGCTAAGGCACCCGCGAACGGCTCCGGCCCGCTGCTCGACATCCGCAACCTCAGGATCGAGGCCAAGGTCTACCCACCCGGCGAGGCACCGCGCACCATCACCCTGGTGCACGACGTGTCGCTGACGCTGGAAAAGGGCAAGGTGCTTGGCCTGATCGGTGAATCGGGCGCCGGCAAGTCGACCATCGGCCTGTCGTCGATGGCCTATGGCCGCGGCGGCGTGAAGATCACCGGCGGCGAGATCCTGCTCAACGGCCGCGACATCCGCAAGGGTGGCACGCAAGGCATTCGCGCCCTGCGCGGTCGCGAGGTGTGTTACGTCGCGCAGTCCGCCGCCGCCGCCTTCAACCCCGCCCACCGGTTGATGGACCAGGTCGTCGAAGCCTCGATCCTGCACGGCGTGGCGAGCCGGGCGGAGGCCGAAAAGCGCGCCGTTGCGCTGTTCAGGAAGCTCAGCCTTCCCGACCCGGAAAACATCGGCAACCGCTTCCCGCACCAGGTCTCGGGTGGCCAGCTACAGCGTGTCATGACCGCCATGGCACTCTGTTCCGAGCCCGACCTGATCGTCTTCGACGAACCGACGACCGCACTCGACGTCACCACCCAGATCGACGTACTCGCCGCGATCAAGGAGGCGATCCGCGATACCGGCGTGGCAGCACTCTACATCAGCCACGACCTCGCTGTGGTCGCGCAGGTCTCCGACGAGATCATGGTGCTCCGGCACGGCAAGCTGGTCGAATGGGGCGGCACGCGCCAGATCATCAAGGAGCCACGCCAGGAATACACCAGCGCACTCGTCTCGGTGCACGAGATCGAGCACCAGGAGAAAGCGCCCGGCGCCAACCCGTTCCTTTCGGTCAGGAACGTCACCGCCGCTTATGGCGGCGGCACGATCAAGGTGTTGAAGAACGTCTCGGTCGACATCCTGCCAGGCCAGACGCTGGCCGTCGTCGGCGAATCCGGCTCCGGCAAGTCGACGCTGGCCCGTGCCATCACCGGCCTTCTACCGCCCGAGCAGGGCAGCATCACCTTTGCCGGACGCACGCTTTCCAATCGCCTCGCCGACCGCAGCCGCGACGATCTGCGCGAGTTGCAGATGATCTACCAGATGGCCGACGTGGCGATGAACCCGCGCCAGACCGTGGGCACGATCATCGGCCGTCCGTTGGAGCTCTATTTCGGCATGGGCGGCAAGGAGCGCGATGCCCGCGTCGCCGAACTGCTCGACAAGATCGAGATGGGTCGCGGCTTTGCTGATCGCTATCCGGCCGAGCTTTCCGGCGGGCAGAAGCAGCGCGTCTGCATCGCCCGTGCGCTCGCCGCCAAGCCGCGTCTGATCATCTGCGACGAGGTGACCAGCGCGCTCGACCCGCTGGTCGCCAACGGCATCCTCAAGCTGCTGCTCGGGCTGCAGGCCGAGGAAGGCGTCGCCTATCTGTTCATCACCCACGACCTGGCAACGGTGAAATCGATCGCCGATTCCATCGCCGTCATGTATCGCGGCGAGGTGGTGCGCTACGGGCCGAAGTCGGAAGTGCTGAAACCGCCCTTCGACGCCTACACCGACCTGCTGTTGTCGTCGGTGCCGGAAATGGAGATCGGCTGGCTCGAAAAGGCGATCGGCGGACGCAGGATGGCCAGCGCGGGGAATTGAGGGAACGTAATAGGTGTGTCCTTCGAGGCTAGCCTTTCAGGCGAGCACCTCAGGATGAGGACCGTTGCGTTCCTTCGCACCCCCTCTCTGGCCTGCCGGCCATCCCCCCACAAGGGGGAGATCATGCCTTCATCGGCCCGGGCGGCCAACCACAAAGATTGCAAGCCGGGCCCTGCTGGTTCGCAGGGCAGCGTGACTAATCTCCCCCCTTGCGGGGGAGATGGCCGGCAGGCCAGAGAGGGGTGCTAAGGGCCGCTAACCTCTAACCGTCACCATACCCACTCGCCACGCCCCAGCACCGCCACAGCATCGACGATACGCGTGAAGCTTTCGCGGGCGCGGCCGACGCTGTGGCGGGCGCGCAGGTAGCCGTGCACAAGCCCCGGCTCCTCGAACCAGAATGCCTTGCCGCCGGCGGCGACGATGCGCTCGCCATAGGCCTCGCCGTCCGACGACAGCGGATCGCACTCCGCCGTAATGACGACAGTCGGCGGCAGGTTGGCGAAATCGCCATCGGCCAGCGGCGACAGCGTGATGTCGCCGGTGCGGTCTTCCCCGCCGGTGCGGATGTCCTGGTAGAAATCGAGGTCGCGCATGGTCAGCATCGGCGCCTCGGTGTGCCTGACATAGGAACCGCGGCTGCGGTCGCCGCCCAGGCCGGGATAGATCAGCAACTGCCCGACCGGATGGCGCTTGTGGCCGCGCGTCGCATGGCTGACGGCAGCCGCGATGTTGCCGCCGGCGCTGTCGCCAGCGAGCACGATGGGCTGACTGTATTTGCCAGTTGTCCATTCGAACGCCACCATTGCATCGTCGAAGGCTGCCGGATGCAGGTGCTCCGGCGCCAGCCGATAGTCCACTGACGCCACTTCGTAGCCGGTTCGGCCGCAGAGCTCGGCGCAAACATCGTCATGGCTGTCGAGCCCGCCGAGGATGAAGCCGCCACCATGGAAGTAAAGTACCACGGCCTCTGGCGCCTTGCCGGCCAGGCGATAGATGCGGACGGGCACGTCGCGCGCCGGAGCAGCGATAGCCGTCGTCTCGGCCGACACGCCCTCCGGGTAGCCGGCGAAGAACTCCCGGCACATGCGGTCGTAGATCTCGCGCTGCTGGGCAATCGTGTAGTCGACGGTGTCGGGCGGATAGTAGGAGTTCGTCCGCTCGATGAATGCCCAGGTCTCGGCGTCGATGAGCTTTGTGTAGTCGGTCATTGGAGCAGGCCTTGGTAGCGCTCCTTCACGCCCCCCTCTGGCCTGCCGGCCATCTCCCCCACGAGGGGGGAGATCAAGCGCTTCGCCGGCGGCCCACCTCTTGAAACGTTGGCGGTTGGCGAAAGCCGGGACGACAGGTGATCTCCCCCCTTGAGGGGGAGATGGCCGGCAGGCCAGAGGGGGGCGAGACGGAACGTAATCACTTGCACGGAGCCTACTTCCCCTTCCACACCGGGTCGCGCTTCTCGGCGAATGCCTTGAAGCCCTCCAGATTGTCCTCCGAGGCGTAGAGTTCGTCCACCGTTGGGAATTGCCGCTTGGTGATGCGGTTCATCGTTTCCTGGAAGCCCATCACCTCGGCCGCGCGCGCCACCTCCTTGATGGCGGCGAAGACCAGCGGCGGGCCGCCGGCGAGCAGCCGGGCGATCTCCCAGACGCGGCCTTCGAGCTTGTCGGCCGGCAGTACCTCGTTGACCAGCCCCCAGCGATGCGCCTCGGCGACATCCATCCAGCGGCCGGTGAGCAGGAGGTCCATCGCCACGTGATAGGGAATGCGCTTGGGCAGCTTGATGGTCGCGGCGTCCGCCAGCGTGCCGGCCTTGATTTCGGGCAGCGCGAAGCTCGAATGCTCCGAGGCGTAGATCAGGTCGCAGGACAGCGCCAATTCGAAGCCGCCACCCACCGCCATGCCGTTGACGCAGGCAATCACCGGCTTGTTGAGGTCGCGCAGCTCCTGCAGCCCGCCGAAGCCGCCGACGCCATAGTCGCCGTCGACCGCATCGCCGCTTGCCGCAGCCTTCAGGTCCCAGCCGGCCGAGAAGAACTTCTCCCCCGCCGTCTTCACGATGGCGATGCGCAGCCCGTCATCGTCGCGAAAGGCCTTGAAGGTCTCGCCCAAAAGCCGCGACGTGGCGAGGTCGATGGCGTTGGCCTTGGGCCGGTCGAGCGTGACCTCGAGGATCACACCCTCCCTGCGGGTTTTCACGACGTCGGACATGTTTTCTCTCCTTCGGCAGGTTGCCAACGGTGCAGTTCTCCTCTCCCCGACGGGGAGAGGTCGGCCGAGCGAAGCGGAGGCCGGGTGAGGGGACGATCATCGAGCCCCCTCACCCGGCGGCTTGCGCCGCCACCCTCTCCCCGTTGGGGAGAGGAGAAGAAGTCACCAACAGCGCATCAGCGATCCAGGCACCCTGCCCTTCACCACAGACGATCAGCGGATTGATGTCGAGTTCCTCGATGCGGTCGGCATAATCGGACACAAAACCGGCAATGGCTATTATTGCATCCACGGCCGCACCAACGTCCGCCCTGGCACGGCCACGATAGCCGTCGAGCAGCGGATACATCTTCAGCCCCTTCAGCGCTGCCTCGACCTCGCCGCGCGAGGCAGGGAGCAGCAGCGTGGCGCTGTCCTTGATGAGTTCGACCAGCACGCCGCCGGTGCCGATGGTCATGACAGGGCCGAACAGCGGATCGCGAGTGACGCCGACGATCAACTCGGCCACGCCGCCTGAGACCATCTTCTCGACATAGAGGCCGGTGCCGAGCGGCAAAAGGGCTGAAGCAGCCGCGCCGACCTCCTCGGCATTCTTCAAACTTAACCTGACGGCACCGAGTTCGCTCTTGTGGGCAACGCCCAGAGCCTTGAGCGCGACGGAATAGCCCAGCGCCTCCGCCGCCGCGATGGCCTCGGCGACACTCGCCGCACGGCGGCCGGCCGGCACGGTGAGTCCAGCATCACGCAGCAAGGATTTGGCAGCGGCTTCGTCGAGCTGGGTATCCTCCCCCCTTGAGGGGGAGGTGCCCGCGAAGCGGGCGGAGGGGGTAACCTCAGAAGGCACCGCCGACGCATCGTGCACGACCCCACCCCGATCGGCTCCGCCGATCGACCCTCCCCTCAAGGGGGAGGGATCGCGCCGCCACGCCTCGCCAATCGTCGCTGCAGCTTCCGCCGCGTCCATCGCCTCGGCGATCCCCTGTAACGGCACGATGCCGCGCGAAAACAGGTCTGCGGCGTGGTCCTCGGTCAGGTTCTCCGACATCGACGCCACCACGGCACCGCGCGCGCCATTGGTCTTCAGCGCTACCTCGAAGGCCCGCACGGTCGGCCACCAATCCGCGTCCGAGCAGCGGTCGTTGCGCGGGAAGTCGAGCACCAGCATGTTGAGGTCGAAACCGCCTGACGCCATCGCCGTGAAGGTGGCCGTCATCGCCGGTTCGTCGTTCCAAATGAAGGTGTGGTAGTCGAGCGGATTGGCGACCGCCACGAAGGCGCCGAGCGTCGATTTTATCCTCGTATAGTGCTCAGGCGTGAGCGCCGGGAAACGCAGCCGCCGGCCCTCGGCGTTGTCGGCCATGACCGACGCCTCGCCGCCCGAACAGCTCATCGAAGACAGCGTGAAGCCGGGCAGCGGGCCGACTGCGTGCAGCAGCTTCAGCGTTTCCAGCAACGACGGGATGGTGTCGACGCGGGCGATGCCCAGCCGCTTGAGGAAGGCGTCCGATGCGGCATCCGACCCGGCGAGCGACGCCGTGTGCGAGATCGTCGCCTTGCGCGCCTGCTCGGAGCGGCCGACCTTCATGGCGACGATCGGCTTGCCCAGTTCGCGTGCCCGCGCCGCCAACCGCTCGAAACCGTCGACGGTGTCGAAACCTTCGATGTGCAGGCCAAGGCACGACACGCGCTCATCCTCGATCAGGCCCAGCGTCATTTGGGAAAGGCCGGTCTGCGCCTGGTTGCCGGCGGTCATCAGGAAGGCGACCGGCAGGCCGCGCTTCTGCATGGTCAGGTTGCAGGCGATGTTGGAGGACTGCGTGATGATGGCAACGCCGCGGGTGCCCGGCGCCAGCCTCTGGCCGCCGTGCTGGTCGGGCCACAGAAGCGCTCCGTCGGCATAATTGATAAGGCCGTAGCAGTTGGGGCCGATGACCGGCATCTGGCCCGCAACTGTGACGAGTTCTCCCTGCAGCCGTTCGCCGTCGGCATCGTCGCTGCCAGCTTCGAGGAAGCCGGAGGCAAAGCAGATCGCCCCGCCGGCGCCGCGCTCGGCAAGTTGAGCAATCACCTCGATAGTCAGGAAGCGGTTGACGCCGACGAAGGCTGCGTCTGGGGCTGCGGGCAGCTCTGCGACCGAACGGAAAGTCCTGATGCCCTCGACCTTGTCCTTGGTCGGGTGCACCGGCCAGATGTCGCCGGCAAAGCCCATCTTCAGGCACTGCTTGACCACGGCCGCGGCCTGCGAGCCGCCGAACACCGCAATCGACTTAGGCCGCAGCAGGCGTTCGAGGCGCCCTTTACCCTCCCCCTTGTGGAGAGGGTCGACGCGCAGCGTCGGGGTGGGGGTGTCAGAAGTCGAGCAAGACATTGTTTCACCCCCACCCGGCCCTGCGGGCCACCCTCCCCACAAGGGGGAGGGTCGAACAAGAAACCAGATCGCTCATCCACCCACCGCCCTGAGCAGCGCGCGCGAAATGATGTGGCGCTGGATTTCCGACGTGCCTTCCCAGATGCGTTCGACGCGCGCGTCGCGCCAGATGCGCTCCAGCGGCAGGTCGTCCATCAGACCCATGCCGCCATGGATCTGGATCGCTTCGTCGGCGACGAAGGCCAGCATCTCCGTGGCCTTGAGCTTGGCCATCGCCATGTCCTGGTCGGTGACCGTGCCCTGGTCGTATTTCCAGCCGGCCTCCATCACCATCAGCTCAGCCGCCTTGAGCTCGGTCGCCATGTCGGCCAGCTTGAACGACACGCCCTGGAACTTGCCGATCTGCTGGCCGAATTGCTCGCGTTGGGCGGCATATTCGATGGCGTGGCCAAGCGCGCGCTCGGCGCGGCCGAGGCAGGTGGCACCCACCTGAAGGCGCGTCGCACCCAGCCAGCTGTTGGCGACTTCGAAACCCTTGTGCACCTCGCCGAGCACTTGAGCTGCCGGCAGGCGACAATCGTCGAACTCCAGCACCGAATTGGTGTAGCCGCGATGCGAGACGTTGCGGTAGCCGTCACGCACGGTGAAACCGGGCGTGCCCTTGTCGACGAAAAACGCAGTGATCTTCTTGCGCTTGCCGCGCGGACTTTCTTCCTCGCCGGAGGCAATGAAGACGATGGCGAAGTCGGCGATGTCGGCATGGGAGATGAAGTGCTTGGTGCCGTTCAGCACCCAGTCGCTGCCATCCTGGACAGCACTCGCCTTCATGCCGCGCAAGTCGGAACCGGCGCCTGGCTCGGTCATCGCCAAACAGTCCGATTTCTCGCCGCGAATGCAGGGGAAGAGATACTTCTCGCGCTGCTCGGGCGTGCCGGCGAGCAGGATGTTGGACGGGCGCGCCACGCAGGTCCAGTGCAGCGCGTAATTGGCGCGGCCGAGCTCCTTTTCGTAGAGCAGCCAGGTCAGCGTATCGAGCCCGGCGCCACCGACATCAGCCGGCATGTTGGCGGCATAGAGCCCGGCGGCAATCGCCTTTGCCTTGATCTCCTCGACCAGCTCGCGCCGGAGATGGCCGGTGCGCTCGACCTCGCCCTCGTGCGGATAGAGCTCGTTCTCGACGAACGCGCGGGTGGTGTCGACGATGAGCTGCTGTTCCTCGGACAGACCGAAATGCATCGTCTCAGCCCTTCTTCTTGGCAGCTGCCTTCTTCACCGGCTTGCTCGCCTTGGCCTTTTCGGCAGCCTTGGAGACCTTGGGCTTGGCCTGGGCGGCGAGCTGCTTGGTGTAGTCCTTGTAGAGCGCGCCGGCGCCCCAGCCCTTGCCCTTGTTCTGCTTGGACAGCGCATCCATGATCGCAACGAGATTGTCGTCGCGGATCTTTTCCAGCTCGCGGATCGACCATTTGTCGGACTGCTCGTCGGACTGGGTGGCGATCAGGTCGACCAGCTCGTCGTTGAACTCCGGCACGTCCATCAGCTTGGTCCACGGCCATTTCAGGCACGGCCCGAACTGCGCCATGAAGTGGCGCATCCCGGCCTCGCCACCGGCGACCCGATAGACCTGGAACATGCCCATCTGGGCCCAGCGCAGGCCGAAGCCGTAGCGCATGATGTCGTCGAGTTCCTCCACCGAGCAGATACCGTCCTTGATCAGCCACAGCGCCTCGCGCCAGGCCGCTTCCAGCAGGCGGTCGCCGACGAAGGCCTCGATCTCCTTGCGGATGACGACAGGCTTCATGCCGATGGAAGAATAGATCTCCTTGGCGACCTCGATCGCCTCGGGGAAGGTCTGTGCGCCGCCGACGATCTCGACGATGGGCAGGAGATAGACCGGGTTGAACGGATGGCCAACCACCAGTCTTTCAGGATGCTTCTTCATCGCCACCTGCATGTCCGATGGCTTGATGCCGGAGGTCGACGAACCGATGATCGCATTGGCCGGCGCATGCATGTCGATCTCGGCCAGCACCTTGTGCTTGAGGTCGAGCCGCTCCGGCACGCTTTCCTGGATGAAGTCGGCGTCCGCCACCGCTTCCGCAATGGTCTTGGCGTAGGTCAGCTTGCCTTCCTTGGGCAGGCCGCCTGGCAGCATCTGCTTGTAGGCACGGCGCGCGCCCTTCATCACTTCGCCGACCTTGCGCGAAGCCTCCGGGTCGGGATCGAAGATCGACACGTCGATGCCGTTGAGCAGCAGCCGCGCCACCCAGCCGGCGCCGATAACCCCGCCGCCAATGGCGGCTGCTTTCGAAATTGTGCTCATGAAAATGCCCCTCCCGGCAGATTTGTCAGCGATCAAGCCGCCAGCGGCGCGCGCTTGACGAGGTTCAGCTTCTTGCGCACCTCTTCCGGCCCGATAACTCGCGCGCCCAAGGTCTCGACGACGGTGACCGCCTTCTCGACCAGCTGCGCGTTGGTGGCGAGAACGCCCTTGTCGAGCCAGAGATTGTCCTCGAGGCCGACGCGCACATTGCCCCCGGCAAGCACAGCCGCCGCCGCATAGGCCATCTGGTTGCGGCCGAGCGAGAAGGCCGAGAAGGTCCAGCTCTTCGGCACGTTGTTGACCATCGCCATGAAGGTGTTGAGGTCGTCGGGCGCGCCCCACGGCACCCCCATGCACAGCTGCACCAGCGCGTCCGGCGCAAGCACGCCCTCCTCCACCAGTTGCTTGGCGAACCAGAGGTGGCCGGTGTCGAAAGCCTCGATCTCGGGCTTGACGCCCATCTCGGTCATCATGCGACCCATCGCGCGCAGCATGCCCGGCGTGTTGGTCATGACGTAGTCGGCCTCGGCGAAATTCATCGTGCCGCAGTCAAGCGTGCAGATCTCCGGCAGGCACTGGCGCACATGCTCGACGCGGTTGGTGGCGCCGCCCATGTCGGTGCCGGCTTCCTTCAGCGGCAACGGGCTTTCGACGCCGCCGAACACCATGTCGCCGCCCATGCCGGCGGTCAGGTTCAGCACGACGTCGACATTGGCCTCGCGAATGCGCTCGGTCACCTCGCGGTAGAGCTGGATGTCGCGACGCGGCTTGCCGGTATCGGGATCGCGGACGTGGCAGTGGACGATGGCAGCACCCGCCTTGGCCGCTTCGATCGCCGAGTCGGCAATCTGCTTGGGCGAACGCGGCACCAGGTGGCTGCGATCCTGCGTGCCGCCGGACCCCGTTACGGCACAGGTAATGAAAACCTCGCGGTTCATCTCGAGCGGCATCGCATTCCTCCCTTTACGAAACTTGACGGATCATCGCGCCGCTTGCATCGACTTGTTTTGCGTTTTACGAAACTCAAATGGCCAAAAGCGAAAAGCCGACAATCTTTCGCGAAGAGCGCTCGCCGCTCAAGGTGACGATGCTGGTCTTCTCCGGCGCGTCCATCATGTGCGTGGCATCGGCCGTCGACCCCCTGCGCGCCGCCAACCGCATTGCCGGTGAGACGCATTTCGACTTCCGGCTGGTATCCGCCACCGGCGAGCCCGCGATCACCACCTGCGGCCTGCCGGTGGCGGTATCCGGCGCCTTCGACCCCGACGAGGCCTGCGACGTGCTGATGGTCATCGCCGGCTTCGGCACGCAGGGCTACACCACGTCGAAGCTGCTCGGCGGCATCAGGCGCTGCGCCCGCCAGGCCCGCGCGGCCGGCGGCATCGAAGCCGGCACCTGGCTGGTCGCCCGCGCCGGGCTGCTGGAAGGCCGCACTGCGACCACCCACTGGGAGGACATGGAGGATTTCGCCGCCGCCTTCCCCGATGTCGAGGTCCGCCCTGACCGCTACATCATCGACGGGCCGGTCTTCACCTCGGGCGGTGCGGCGCCCACCTTCGACCTGATGCTGCATCTGGTACGCTCGCGGCTCGGCATGGCCACCGCGCTCGATGTCGCCAGCGTCTTCATCTACGACCAGTCGCGCGCCGCGACCGATGCCCAGCCGCTGGTCTCGCTCGGCCGGCTCGATGGCTACGACCCGCGCCTTGCCCAGGCGATCCGGCTGATGGAGGCGCATGTCGACCAGCCGCTGACGATTGCCGCGATAGCAAAACGTGCAGGCGTCACGGCGCGGACGCTCGAAAGCATCTTCCGCGCCTCGATCGGCGAGACGCCCGGCGCCTACTATCTCAGGCTAAGATTGAACGCCGCGCGAAGGCTGGTGGTCGACACCCGCGTCAGCATGGCCGAGGTCGCCGAGCGGACCGGCTTTTCCTCGGCTGCCGCCTTCTCCCGCAGCTTTTCCCGCGCCTTCGGCACGCCGCCGGTGAGGATGCGCAAGGGCTGAGATTGCGCCTTGCGGGAGACCAGCTCAAGGCAGAATACCCCCACCCTCAATCCCTCCCCACAAGGGGGAGGGAAGCTTTGCGTCGCGCCATACGATCCGATCGCGGGAAAATCTCGCTTGGCATGGGTAGTGCCGATCCCCCTCCCCCTTGTGGGGAGGGGTTAGGGGTGGGGGTGATGCCTCAGCCTCGCCTGCAAAGAATCCACTCAACCGCTGCAGCGAGGTCATCAACGACGGCGCTCGGGTGCGGCGCGTGGCGGCTCTCGTCACCGGCACGATACTTGCCGGTCCGCACCAGCAGGGCCGATCCGATGCCCGCCTTCAGGGCGCCGGCGACATCGCTTTCCGCATCATCACCGACCATGACCGCCTGTCCCGGCAGGCAGTCCAGCCCGGCGAGCGCGGCGTGGAAGAAATCGCGCGACGGCTTGCCCAGCACTGTCGCCTGCTTGCCGGCTGCGAATTCGAGTGCTGCGACGAAGGCACCGGCATCGAGGCTGAGGCCTCCGTCGGCGTCCTTGAAAGTGCGGTTGACCGCAAGCGCGAGAAATTCGGCACCCTCGATGAGTTGCCGGAAGGCGGCGTTCATCGTCGCATAGGTGAAGGCCTCGGCGGCATCGCCGACCACCACTGCCTTCCTCTCGCCGAACGTGTGTCCGGCGAATTCGGGCACGAGGTCGGGATGCACGAGCAGGTGCGGCGCGCAGCCTTCGCGAGCAAGCCATTCGACGGCTGCACGGGCAGGCGTCAGCAATTCATCGTCGCCGACCTCGATGCCGAGGGCGGCGAGTTGCCTGATGATGGCTGCACGTGGCGAACGCGTGGTGTTGCTGACGAAGCGGATGGCAAGGCCTTCGCCATGCAGCCGACGAATGGCTTCGATTGCACCGGGGATCGCCGCGTCGCCGTCATAGACGACGCCCGAAAGGTCCAAAAGCACCGCGCGTATCATCGGCGAAGGATGGCGAAGCATCCTCCATTCGTCAAACCGTCAGCAATCAGGCGGCACGGCTTTCGCTGCCGATGCGCGAGCGCATGTTTTCGGCGAGCACGGCTTCGAGGCGCAGCGCCACTGCCCGGCTCCATTCGTCCGACAGCTGTGTCTCCACCACAGGAGGCAGCGCCATCAGCCGGTCGACGATGGAATTGGTGCGCGAGCGGTCGAGCAATGCCTCGATCTCCGGCTCGTTCGTATTTGCGATGAAAGTCTTTTGTTCCCGTCTCATGACGCCGTAACTCACTGATTCGACGGGCGTCTTGAGGGCGAGAAAGAGGCAATTCAGCGGCAAGGGGGAAAGCGGCTCCCCCTCGCCTGATGGTTGTCCGGTTCAGACATAGCGGTTGACGACGTTCTCCAGATATTCCTGCCGGCCCGACTTCGGCTGCGGCTCGATGCCATCGGCGGCGACGCGCGCGGCGATCTGCTCGAGGCTGCGCTCGCCAGAAAGCATCGCCTTGGCTTCAGTCGAGTTCCAGCCGGCGTAACGCGCGTCGAGCGGGGCGGACAGTGCCTTGTCCTCGATCATCTTCGCAGCAGCCTTGAGGCCGCGGGCGCAGGCGTCCATGCCGCCGACATGGGCAACCAGCAGGTCTTCGGGGTCGAGCGACTGGCGGCGCAGCTTGGCGTCGAAATTGGTGCCGCCCGTCTTGAAACCGCCGCCCAGCAGCACCTGGTAGTAGGCCAGCGCCATCTCGGGCACGTTGTTGGGGAACTGGTCGGTATCCCAGCCCGACTGGTAGTCGTTGCGGTTCATGTCGATCGAACCAAAGATGCCGAGCGCATTGGCGGTCGCCAGCTCGTGCTCGAAGGAGTGGCCGGCCAGGATCGCGTGGCCCTGCTCGATGTTGACCTTCACCTCCTTCTCCAGCCCGTACTTCCTGAGGAAGCCGTAGACGGTGGCGACATCGTAGTCGTACTGGTGCTTGGTCGGCTCCTGCGGCTTCGGCTCGATCAGGATGGTGCCGGTGAAACCGATCTTGTGCTTGTAGTCGACGACGAGGTTGAGGAAGCGGCCGAGCTGGTCGAGCTCGCGGCCCATGTCGGTGTTGAGCAGCGTCTCATAGCCCTCGCGGCCGCCCCACAGCACGTAGTTCTCACCTTTCAGCCGCTTGGTGACGTCGATGCAGTGCTTCACCGTCGCGGCTGCATAGGCAAAGACATCCGGGTCGGGGTTGGTGGCGGCACCCGACATGAAGCGGCGGTTGGAAAACAGGTTTGCCGTGCCCCAGAGCAGCTTGACGCCGGTCTTGGCCATCTTGCCTTCGAAATGGTCGGCGATCTCGTCGAGACGCTTGGCACTCTCGGCAAAGGTGGCACCCTCGGGCCGCACGTCGGCATCGTGGAAGCAATAATAGGGAACGCCAAGCAGCGAAAACAGCTCGAAGGCGACGTCGGCCTTCAGCTTGGCATGCTCCATGGTCTCGCCGAACCAGGGCCGCTCGAAGGTCTGGCCGCCGAACGGATCGCCGCCCGGCCAGGCGAATGTGTGCCAGTAGGCGACCGCGAAGCGCAGGTGGTCTTCCAGCCGCTTGCCCAGCACCACCTGGTCGGCATTGTAGTGGCGATAGGCCATCGGGTTGGTGCTGTCGGGGCCTTCGTAGCGGACGGGCTTGATGTCGCCGAAATAGCCGGTGCTCATGGGAGAACTCCTTTCATTGAGTACGCATGACCGCCCCGGACCGGGCGGCCGCAAGAATTCCGAATTCGATTACCTCAGGCGTAATTGGTTCCAGTCGGCACTGCTGCGACAAGGGTCGCGTTATCAAAGACAAACCCGACGGAGAGCAGAGATGACCGACTACAACGCCATCGCCGAAGCCTACATCGCCGCCTGGAACGAGACCGACGCGACCGCCCGCATGGCGCTGGTCGAGGCCGCCTTCACTTCCGGCGTGACCTATCGCGACCCCATCATGCAGGGCGACGGCCACGGCGGCATCGACGCGCTGATCCAAGGCGTGCACAGCCAGTTCCCCGGCTTCCGCTTCAAGCTCAAGGGCAAGGCCGACGGCTTCGGTGACCATATCCGCTTCTCCTGGGGCCTCGGCCCCGACGGCGCGGAGGCCGTGATCGAAGGCTCCGACTTCGCCACCCTCGAGAACGGCCGCCTGAGCATCATCACCGGCTTCCTCGACAAGGTGCCCGGCTGATCTGGCTCGGGCGCTCACATCGTCCCCCGGATCGCCGGATAGAGTTTGCGATAGCGCTGGTAGGCCTCGTCATAGGCGCCTGCCAGTGTGGCCACCGGCTCGATGGTTTCGGCTGTCGCAGGCGGCGTGCAGACCTGATGCGGGTCGGCGCCTTCGGCGGCGATGAGGCCGAGGCGCGCAGCACCGAAGGCAGCGCCGAAATCACCGTCGGCAGGAATGTCGACCGGCAGGCCGAGCGCGGTGGCGATCGACTTCAGCCAGTAGCGCGAGCGCGAGCCACCGCCGATGGCCGTCACGCGTGTCAGCGAGGTTCCGGCATTGGCCAGAGCTTCAAGGCTGTCGCGGAAGGCAAATGCCACGCCCTCTAGCACGGCCTGCGTCAGTCCGGCGCGGTCGATCTCATGGGCAAGGCCCGTGAAGGAGCCGCGGATCGCCGCGTCGTTGTGCGGGGTCCGTTCACCCGAGAGATAAGGCAGGAAGGTCACGCCCGAAGGCGCACGCAGATCGTCGCCGAGTTCGCGGGTCAGTTCGGCGGCATCCTTGCCCGTGATGTTGCTCAGCCAGTTGAGCGAATCCGTCGCCGACAAGATGACGCCCATCTGGTGCCAGGCGTTGGGCAGCGCGTGGCAAAACGTATGCACGGCACTTTCCGGATTGGGCAGATAGGCGCCGTTGGCCGCAAACAGCACGCCCGAGGTGCCGAGCGACACGAAGGCCGCGCCCGGCCTGACCGTGCCCATGCCGCATGCGGAAGCCGCGTTGTCGCCCGCGCCGCCGGCAATCGTCACCGCCTGCCCCATGCCCCATTTCGAAGCCAGTTCGCCACGCAGCGTCCCGGCCCGCTCGGTGCCCTCGACCAACGACGGCATGTGTTCGGTGCCGAGGCCCGTGGCAGCCAAAAGCTCCGGCGACCACCGCCGCGCGGCGACGTCAAGCCAGGACGTGCCGGCCGAGTCGGACATTTCGGAGATGTACTCGCCCGCCAGCCAGAACCGGAGATAGTCCTTGGGCAGCAGTACCTTTGCCACCCGGGCGAAGACGTCAGGCTCGTTGGCCTTCACCCAGGCGAGCTTGGGTGCGGTGAAGCCGGGGAAAACGATGTTGCCGGTAATCTTGCGAAAACGCGGGTCGGCGTCGAGCGCGGCCGCCTCGGCAAAGCTGCGCGTGTCGTTCCACAGGATGCAGGGACGAAGCACCTTGCCCGAGGCGTCGAGCAGCGTCGCACCATGCATCTGCCCGGACAGGCCGATGCCGCGCAGGGCAGCGATTTCCCCTGGATGTGCCGCCTTGAGCTCGGCGATCGCCTCTTCGGTGGCGCGAATCCAGTCAGCCGGATCCTGCTCGGACCAGCCGTGGTGCGGCCGCGACACGTCGAGCGAACCGTGGCCGGAGCCGATGATCTTCTGGTCAGCGTCCATCAGCAGCGCCTTCACGCCTGACGTGCCGAGATCGAGCCCGAGATACATGCCATTCCTCCCGAATGAGCGACGCGGACGCGAAGCGTCCATCCTCTCACGTCATTGGCCGGCCTTCATCGCCAACAGGCAAAACGGCCGGGCCATCGTCCCGTTCCTCCGACGGACGCCGCTTATTAGCAAATATTCCAGGGTCGGGTCGACATTTATTTCGGAACTCGCAAAAAATAATCGGACGTTCGACCCAGCGGCTCTATAAGCAGCGTCGGAGGTCGACGGACTGATTGCCAACTCTGGGCTCAAAAGCTCAAGAAGGCGGACGAGGCATTGCCTCTGGTGCAGTCGATCGCAAGGTGGTCTTATCAAGCCGAGGAGACGTGAATGGTTGTGAAGACATTCATCATAACGCCAGAATACGTCAGCTTTTACGCTGCTGGCAGGCGCGAGGTCGCGCCTGTAGTTGACCACGACCATGGGCGTATCGCGGCAACACGTGATTGTATCACCATTCCATCTCTCTATTCGAACGACGGGGATACCACGGTGGTTGTCGGGCCACTCTCGGAATTGAACCAGACGTTAACGCCGGACCACGACGGCTTACTCGACACCCCTCACCGGCTGCTGATGCTGTCGGATGCCCTAATTGACATCGCAGACATCCCGGTTAGCAGCACAAGGACGCACATCCGTATCTGGGTCAACCATCCAACACAGCCTGACCACGTCGTGATCGGCTGGGCGGACGGCTAGATGTGGCATGCCTGATCGTCAGCCGTGCGCCAGAAGCGCCGCGCGCTGGATGAACAGGCCCGACAGCGGGCTCGTCGGGCGCGCGTGGTTGCGGGCGGAGGCGAGCTTCACCGCCAGCGCCTCGTCGCCATCGCGCAGGGCCGCTTCGATCAGCGTCAGTTCGATCACGTCGCGCTGGGCATGGCTGCCGCCGAAGCGGTGGGCGATGGCCCTGACCGGCCCAAGCAGCCGCACCGTCTCGCCATAGCGCCCTTCCCCGAAGGCCTTGATCGCCAGCGTGACGGGGTGGCCGACGTCGCGCGTGAAAGCGGCGTTGTCGTCGTCGCGGGCGATCGCCTCGCGCTGGGCGTCGAGCATCGCCTTGGCCGGCGCTTCGAGACCGGCGCCGACGAAGGCCATCATCGCATGTGCGTCGTTGAAGGCGTAGTTGCCGGCCGCAGCCTTGGGCGCCCAGTTGGCCGCAAGGCTCGCCCAGCGGTCGCCGACATCGACGCCGCCGAGATGAAGCCGCCACAATATCGCCGAGGCATCGACCATGTTGAGCGCCAGCTTCGACTGCGCGCCGTAGATCGGCCCGTCATAAAGCGTCAGCACCTCGTCAGTCTCGCCGAGGTCGTAGTGAAACAGCGCCAGGTGCCACCAGTTGTGAACCTGGAGAAAGCTCTCCTTTGTCCAGGCGTCCGAGTTGCCGCGCATCCAGGCGATGCCGTCGCGCTGGCGGCTCTGCATCTCCATCACATGCGCCACCGCATGCTGGGCCCAGCCATCGCGCGGTTCCATCTCGACAGCTTGCCGGCCCAGGGTCTCGGCATGCGCATATTCGCCCATCTCCTCTAAGCCGAAGGCCTGCATGCCGAGGATGGCGTGATAGCCCGGCATGCCCCTGCTCCACGCCGGCATAGCCTTGGCGATGCGATCGCGCAGCATCGGCGCATTGCCGGTGAAGAAGTCGATCTGGTGTCCGGCCTGCAGCGCCAGCGCATCGGCGGGATGCTCCGCCGTCAGATCGGCGAGGATATGCCCGGCCTCGTGCCAATGGCCCGCTGCGAGACAGCCGAGGGCTGCGACATGCGCCTTCTCACGGGCCGTTGCAGCGAGCACGGCGGCGGCAACATGGCAGTCCCGCGCGACCGCCATCGCCTCGCGCTCGGTGGCGAGGCCGTAGAGCCAGCCCTTCAGCACATGCGCCATGACGAAATCGGGCGCAGCAGCGATCGCCTTGTCGGCCGAGCCGACCGGATCGCCAACGAAGCGCTGGAGTTCGCTCACCCCGCGCTCGTAATGCGCGGCGGAAGCCTCGTCCGCGCCTGAAAGCGCAAGCCCGAGCCGGTCCTTCACCACGGCCGAAGTCCTCAGTGCCCCGAACGGGTTGCCGCCGCGGCAAGACCGGCGCCGACAAGCAAAGTGCCGCCGGTGCGGTTGAAGATGCGGATCGCGCGAGGATTGGACACAACACTGCGGGCGCGCGCGGCGACCAGCGCGTAGCCGAAGGCATTGGCGAAGGCGAGCGTCAGGAACGTCACCTCGAAGATCAGCATCTGGGTCCAGAAATCGCCGCTGCGGTCGATGAACTGCGGCAGGAAGGCGACGAAGAAGGTGATGCTCTTGGGGTTCAGCGCCGTGACGATCCAGGCATGCGCCATCATCTTGGCGGCCGACGCCGCATCCGTGCGCGGCTTGGCCTCGAGCGTCCCGCCGGCGCGGAACAGCTTTATGCCGAGATAGATGAGATAGGCGGCACCGATCCACTTGAGGATGGTGAAGACCGTGGCCGATGCCGCCAGCAGCGCGCCGATGCCGAGCATCGACAGCGTCATCGCGGTGAAATCGCCGAGTGCCACGCCCACCGCCATCGGCAGTGCGGTGCGCCAGCCCTGGCCGAGCGCATAGGACACCACAAGCAGGATGGTCGGCCCCGGAATGACGAGCAGCACCGCAGACGCGGCGGCAAAGGCGGCCCAATTTTCGAACGACATGAAAAGCTCCCTGATCAACAACGGGATCAAGCTCCGCCGCTGCGCGGTTGTAAAGCCCTTGAGGCAACACACGCGGCGTTCATGCTTTCTCAACCGTGAATGATGAAAATGCCACCTATCCAGCCGGGGTTCGCCCCGGTGCCTGGCCGCCCCCGCGTTTAGAGTGGAATTGTGCCGTGTCGAAATCGCCTGCTTCGCCGGTCTCCGGCCCAACCGATCATGCCCCGAAACTGGCCTCGCGCCGCAACGTGCTTTTTGGCCTCGGCGCCGCCGGGCTGCTGGCCGGCTGCAGTCGAAGCATGGAGATGGACCTCGCCTCGATCCAGATCGACGACTACACCACCGGTTCGATCCGGCCCAGCATCAGCGTCGACAAGCAGGTAACCCGCCCCGAGCTGATGTACGCCTCCTTCACCGACGAAGGCTACCAGTTGCCGGAGATCCCCTTCGCCAAGGTCGATCCAAAATTCCGCCGCCAGATCGTCGTCGACCCAACGGGCGAAGCGCCCGGCACCATCGTCGTGCGGCTGCAGGAGCGTCATCTCTATCTCGTCCAGCCGGGTGGCGACGCCATCCGCTACGGCGTCGGCATCGGCCGCGACGGCTTCCTCTGGAACGGGCGCGCCAACATCCAGTACGGCAAGAAATGGCCGCGCTGGACCCCTCCGGCGGAAATGATCGCCCGCAAGCCGGAACTCGAGAAATGGCGCGCCGGCCAGCCCGGCGGCCTCGACAATCCGCTCGGCGCACGCGCGCTCTACATCTTCAAGGACGGCCAGGACACCGGCTACCGCGTCCATGGCTCGCCGGAATGGTGGACCATCGGCCAGGCGATGTCGTCGGGCTGCGTCCGCATGATCAACCAGGACGTCATCGACCTCTTCAGCCGCGTCAACGGCAAGACGCCGATCGTCGTCAGCTAGGCTGCGGATAGCTTTAGAACCGACTGAATCTCCCATTGCGTCCGGTCGCCAGAAGGGCGAATGTGCCGGAAATCAGCACTGGGAGGACAGCGTCCATGCCTTCGACATTCGTCATCGCGCAAGGCGGTGGACCAACGGCCGTCATCAACCAGACGATGGCCGGCGCCGTGCTCGAAATCCGCCGGCGCCATCCCAAGGCGCGCGTCCTGGGCTCGCGCCACGGCGTCCGCGGCATCCGCGACGGCGACTATGTCGACCTGACCGATATTCCCGAAGAGCAACTGCTGCGCATTGCTGCGACGCCCGGCGCCGCCCTTGGCAGCACCCGCGACAAGCCTGATGCCGCCTATTGCGATGTCATCCTCGAAGGCCTCAAGAAAGCCGACGCCCGCGCCTTCATCTATATCGGCGGCAACGACACCGCCGGCACCCAGCAGATCCTGACCGACGCGGCGCAGGGCAGCATCGCCTTCGTCCATGCACCCAAGACCATCGACAACGACCTCGAAGAAAACGACCACACGCCGGGCTTCATCTCGGCGGCCGAGTTCGTCGCCGGCGCCTTCCTCAGCGTCGATCTCGATTTTCGCGCTCTGCCCGGCATCTATGTCGGCATCGTCATGGGTCGCCATGCCGGCTTCCTGACGGCGGCAGCCGCAGCGTGGCGCGACGAGGACACCGACGGCCCGCACCTGATCTACGTGCCCGAACGTGCCTTCTCGGTGCCGCGCTTCATCGACGAGGTGAAGGCGACGCTGGCCCGCCATCGCCGCTGCGTCGTTGCGGTCTCCGAGGGCGTCAGCACCGCCGACGGCAAGGCGCTGGTGGAAAGCATCGTGCCCGCCGACAAGCTCGAACGCGACGCCCATGGCAACATCAAGCTTTCGGGCAGCGACCTGAGCCGTGCCTTCGAGAACGCCCTCGCCGAAGGCCTGCCGGGCAAGCGCGCCCGCGTCGACGCGCTCGGCTACATGCCGCGCGGCTACATCGGCGCGGTCAACGCCGTCGACGCGCAGGAAGCCTTCGACGCCGGCGTCTTCGCCATCGATGCGGCAGACAAGGGCGGCGGCTCGGTGGCGCTGAAATATGAGGGCGGCAAGACCGTGTTGAAGCTGGTGCCGCTGGCCAATGTCGCCGGCAAGACCCGCCACATGCCGGACGACTTCATGCTGCCCGACGCCAACCACCTCTCCGAAAAGGGGCTGGAGTATCTGCGCCGGCTGGTGCCTGGCAGGTTCAAGATCGGCAGGCCATTCGTTTGAACCGACGCTTGGGCTGGTTCTCGAAAAGCATCGTCGACGCAACGACGACGATGCTGACCGAACCGTTCGTCACCGACTATTGCCGCGCCAATATGTGGCTGGTGCGCGGCCGTGACATCGACATGCTGGTCGACACCGGCATGGGCATCTGCCCGCTGGCGCCCGAGATCGAAACGACACCCGGCAAGCCCCTGCTCGTTGTCGCCACCCATGTCCATCTCGACCATGTCGGCTCGCTGCATGAATTCGCCTGGCGCGCCGGCCCCCGCATCGAGGCGCCGTTCTTCGAGACCATGCCCGACACGGCGACCTACGCCCACATGTTCCGCAATTTTCCAGGCGACGTATCGGAACTGCCCTGGCCCGGTTGGCGGTCCGCCGACTACGCTGTCAGGCCCGCCCCGCTGCACCGCCTGCTCGACGAGGGCGACGTGATCGATCTCGGCGACCGCCGCTTCACGGTGCTGCACCTGCCCGGCCATTCGCCGGGATCCATCGGCCTGTTCGACGAACATGACGGCACCTTGTTTTCGGGCGATGCCATCCATGGCGGGCTGCTGGTCGACGACATGCCGGATTCCGACCGCGCCGACTACTGCGACACCATGCGCCGCCTCATCGGCCTACCGGTGCGCGTCGCCCACGGCGGCCACGCCGACAGCATCGACGGCGCCAGGATGTGCGAGATTGCCGAGGATTATCTGAGACGGAACGGCGGCTAAGAGCGTCGCTCAGCGCTCGAAGCCCCCTCACCGTCTCGGGCTTCGCCCGAGCCAACCCAAGTCCTGCGAGTTCGCACTCTAACGGCGGCAAGCCGGAGCCTGCGCGATTGGCGTTTCATCGCCCCCACGAAGTGGGGGAGAGGAAACGCGGCGAAGCCGTGACGGTGAGGGGGAGCCTCTTGAGGCTAAACGCTGGAGATCAGCCCAGCCCCTCCTCGAACCCGCTGATCGCCTTGACCTCAAGGAAATCCTCGAGCCCCCACTTGCCGCCTTCGCGGCCGAGGCCCGACTGCTTGTAGCCGCCGAAGGGGCTGCCATAGGGGCGCTCGGTGCCGTTGATCTGCACCATGCCGGCGCGAAGCTTGCGCGCCACGCGCTGGGCGCGGGCCTTGTCACCGGTCTGGACGTAAGCCGACAGGCCGTAGGGCGTGTCGTTGGCAATGGCGATCGCTTCTTCTTCCGTTTCGAACGGGATCATCGCCACCACCGGCCCGAAGATCTCCTCGCGGGCGATGCGCATGTCGTTGTTGGCGTCGGCAAAGACCGTCGGTCGCACGAAGTAACCGCGGTTGAACCCTTCGGGCCGGCCGAGCCCGCCGGCAACGACGCGCGCGCCCTCCTTGATGCCGGCATCGATCATGCCCTGCACCTTGTCGAACTGGACGTCGGACGACAGAGGGCCGATATGGTCCCCGTCCTCGGCCGGATTGCCGACCTTCACCGTGGCCGCATATTTCGCCGCAATGTCGACGGCCTTGTCATAGACCGGGCGCTGCACCAGCATGCGCGACGGTGCGTTGCAGGACTGGCCGGTGTTCTCGAAGCAATGCGCCAGCCCACGCGTCACCGCGTCGGTGAGGTCGGCATCGTCGAAGACGATGTTGGGCGACTTGCCGCCGAGTTCCAGCGTCACGCGCTTGACCGTCTCGGAAGCCGCCTTGGTCACCGCCACGCCGGCGCGCGTCGAGCCGGTGAACGACATCATGTCGATGCCGGGATGGCGCGACATCGCCTCGCCGACGGTCGGGCCGTCGCCATTGACCATGTTGAACACGCCGGCCGGGAAGCCCGCTTCCTCCATCATCTCGGCAAAGACAATCGACGACATCGGCGCGATCTCCGACGGCTTCAACACCACCGTGCAGCCCGCTGCCAGCGCCGGCACCACCTTCAGCGCTACCTGGTTCATCGGCCAGTTCCATGGCGTAATCAGCCCGCACACGCCGATCGGCTCGCGCACGATGCGCTCCTGCGGATTGGCCGCGTTGAGCGGCTCTTCGAATTCGAAGCGCTTCAGCACCTCGATGAAGCTCTTGATGTGCCCCGCGCCACTGGAGGCCTGCGACTCGAGCGCCAGCTTGATCGGCGCGCCCATCTCCCAGGAAATCGCCTGGGCCATGTCGCGCACGCGCCTGTTATAGGCGGTGAGCAACTTTTCGAGCAGCGCGAGACGCTGTTCGCGGCTGGTCGCACTCCATGCCGGGAAAGCGCGCTGTGCTGCTTCCACCGCCTTGTCGACATCGGCGGGCGACCCCAGCGAAATCACCGCAAAGGCCTGCTCGTCGGCCGGGTTGATGACCTCGAGCTCCTTCGCAACCGCGGGCGCGACCCATTTTCCGTCGATGAAGAAATTCGTCTTGCGCAGCATGGCAGGCTCCTTGGTACATGACCCGAAAAACGGGACTTTGCAGTGTTGGCAGACTTCTAGAACGGCGCGCGGCACGTTCATGTCCTGATTCCGACCGCATTTGTAGGCTGGCTGTCCCCGTGCGGGAAGGCTTGGGTCACTGCTTGACCGCTCGTGCCACAATGTCAGTAGGTTTTGGTAATGTGGCCGGACATGGGTGGATCGCACGCCACGTTGTTTTATAAGGCTCGTCCATCGAGGCCACCATCATGTCCATCACAGGTTCGCGTCGCCAGGCGGCGATCGCCTTCATCTTCGTCACCGCCGTGCTCGACATCGTGGCGATGGGCATCATCATCCCGGTGCTGCCCTCGCTGATTGAGGAGTTCGCCGGCTCCAACGCCGACGCCGGCTGGATCAATGGCGTCTTCATCGCGCTCTGGGCCTTCATGCAGTTCGTCTGCTCGCCGATCATCGGCTCGCTGTCGGATCGTTACGGCCGCCGCCCCGTCATCCTGCTGTCGACCGTCGGCCTCGCCGCCGACTACGTGCTGATGGCGCTGGCGCCGAACCTGTGGTGGCTGGCGCTTGGCCGCATCGTCGCCGGCATCACCTCGTCGAGCTTCACCACCGTCTTCGCCTACATGGCAGACATCACCCCGCCCGAGGGCCGCGCCCGCGCCTATGGCCTGATCGGTGCTGCCTTCAGCGCAGGTTTCGTTGCCGGGCCGCTGATGGGCGGTTTCCTCGGCGAGATCTCGCCGCGCGCGCCGTTCTGGGTGGCGGCGGCGATGAGCGGGCTTGCCTTCCTCTATGGCGCCTTCGTCCTGCCTGAATCGCTGCCGCGCGAAAAGCGCATGGCCTTTTCCTGGCGCCGCGCCAATCCGTTCGGCGCGATGATGCTGCTGCGTTCGCACCCGGAACTGACCGGACTCGCCGCGGTGACCTTCCTGCTGCATTTCGCCCATCACGTCTTCTCGGCGCTGTTCGTGCTCTATGCCGCCTACCGCTACGGCTGGCATGCCTGGGAAGTGGGCCTGCTGCTGGCGATGGTCGGCGTGCTCGACATGATCGTGCAGGGGCTGATCGTCGGCCCGGTCGTCAAGCGCTTCGGCGACCGCACGACGATGGTGTTCGGCCTGTTTGCCGGCGCCTTCGGCATCGCCTGCATGGGCTGGGCGCCGACCGGCTTCTGGTTCACGCTGGCGATCATCCCCAACGCCTTGTGGGGCCTCGCTATGCCGACCACGCAGTCGCTGATGACCCAGCGTGTTTCCGAGTTCGAGCAGGGCCAGCTGCAGGGCGCCAACATGAGCGTGGCCAGCATTGCCGGCGTCGCCTCGCCGCTGTTCTTCGGCGCGGTCTATGCCTGGACGCTGAGCGAAGATACGCCGATGCCCTACCCCGGCCTCGCCTTCTACCTCGCCGCAGTCGTGCTGCTGTCGGCGGCATTGCTCGGCTGGGCGGTCGCCCGCAAGGCCGACCGCGCCGACACGGCGGAAGAGACGGTCTGAGAATATCAGCCCAGCCTCAGCGCATGGGCGAGACCTTCAACGAGACGATCTCGAACGGCATCGCGCCATAGGTGGCAACGGTCTGCTCGTGCTCCCATTCGCGGAATTGCCGCGACGGACGCGCCGCGAGCGTCAACGCACCAAGGGCTGGGTCGGGCTGGATGACACCGCGAAACCGCAATGTCAGCCGGCCTCCCGACTTGCCGAGCTTGCGATAGCGCAGCCGCGCGAAATGCCGTTCGCCGCCATTGAGCTCCATCTCGATGCGCCGGCGCACCGGCGGCACGTCCATGCGCACGACGATGTCGATCTCCGCCTGCGCGCCACCGCCAATCGTCGGCGGCATAGGCACCGGCTGCGACAGCGCCGGAGTGCCCGGCCCGGCATCGGCCGTCGCGGCGGCGCGACGGCCGTGCCACTGGACGTCAGGCAATTCACGCTCGCGAAGCGCTCGCTTCTTGCGCATCCGCAACTGCTTGGCTACCCCGCGCGAAAGCCACGTCAGCCCCTTGAAATCGGTTCGCGGCTTGGCCTGGAGCAGCGAGCCGATGCGGGATGCTCCGGCGCGGTCGGCCAGCGCGACAATCCGTTCCAGCGCGCCGGCAGGCACGGGCGCGGACATTTCCGCTGCGAGATAGGTCAGCGCCACCGCTGCCGGCACCGCCAGGCGGCGCCGGGCGACGATTTCGCAGAACACCTCCCAGTCAAACGCGCAGGTGCCAATCGCCGTCGCGCTGTCGACCAGCCAGTCGCTGTGGACATGGGCATCGAGGCCGCCATGGCCGATCGCCAACGCGACCCGGTCGGCAGCCGAAGGCACCAGCACGCCAAGGCCGGAAAAGGTCGCCGGCAAGGCGCGCTGCCAGATCGCCTCATCGTCAGCCGCATCGGCCTGCGACCAGTCATAGGCGACCTGATGCAGGTCGATGTCGCCATAGCTGCCCTTGAAGAAGTTCATCGAGCGTACGGTGCCCAGCCGCGGCTTGAGATATTGCGGACTGACACCTGTCGACACATGCCAGTCGCCATGGCGCAGCACGTCGAAGGCAATCGCCATATGCTGCGGCCGCACCAATATGTCGATGTCGTGGGCGACGCGGCCACGCTGCGCCGCCGGATCGACCGCGATGCGGCTGGCGCCCTTGAGCAGCATGATCGACGCACCGCCGTCGGTGATGCCCTTCAGCGCAGGCTCGGCCTCGCGCATGGCGAGCCGCGACTTGGTCCACAGCATCTTTTGCAGCCCGGCGAGACGCGGATAGGCAGGATGGGCGGCCAGCGCCTTGCCGAAACGGTCGGCGATGGCTGCAAGCAGCCGATGCTCGCGAAACTCGACCGCGTCGATGTCGTTGGCGTCCAGCCAACTCAATGCCTGGGCTTGCGCTGCCTGCTGGTCCGGCAGCAGCACGGCCTTGAGCAACTGGTCGAGCCCGTTGGTCGGCCATGCCCAGCCATAACAGGGGAAGCGCCGGCTGATGCGGCGGGATGCGGATGCCATCAGCCCTGCCCGGAATTCTTGAGCTTGCGCCGCAGCATGGCCATTCTCGCCACTTCGAGATAGCCGCGGTCGCGGTCGGGATCGCGGCCATAGGACATGCTGCCCGGCAGTATCCGCCGCAGCGAAAGCACCTCGTCGATCATGCCGAACTGATGGCCGTCCTCGCGGGCGCGGCCCAACCAGTCGATCATCTCGCCACGGTTGCCTGGTGGGTCGATCACCGGCCCGACGGCGAGCGCCACATCGCGGCGAACCAGCATCGTCGTGCGCGACCAGCCGGGAACGACCTGGCCAGTGCCGGTATCGGCTTCGCCATGCCTGAACGTCCGCCAGAGCGTGAAGACGGCGGCCAGTTGCGGCATCTCTTCCAGCCTGCGGAACTGCCGCTCGATCTTTTCGGGCAGCCACAGGTCGTCGGCATCCACCGTGGCGATGTGGGGATGCGAGGTCAGCGCAAAACCTCTGGTCGTTGCGCTGCCCGGACCGGCATTGTCCTGCCTGACATAGCGGATGCCGACGCCCGACTGCCGGGTGGCGGCCTCGGTCTCGTCCGTCGAGCCGTCGTCGACGACGATGATCTCGGCCGGAGCGACGCTCTGCGCCGCAACCGAGCGCAGCGTCTCGGCGATGGTCCGGGCCGCATTGTAGGCGGGAATGACGACGCTGTACTTGGCCACCTAGCGCCCCCCGCCCAATCCACGCTCGTCGACCTTGATCAGATTCTGAAAGCTGCCGAGCGACGGGTCGCGGCGGCGACGCACGATGGACTTGTGGCAAGCGCGCAGGAACTCGCGCCGCACCTCCGCTCGGTTGGCCATCAGGCTGTCCGGATGCTGGCGATAGTAAAGCGCGATCGTGTCTGGAAAGACATGGCGCGCGTGCTGCTCAAACACGCGAAACAGGAAATCGGTATCCTCCGACTGAGCCAGTTCTTCGTCAAAAGGCCCGATCCGATCGATCAGGCCCCTCGCGTAGATTCCTGCCGAAAGATGGATCCCGCGAAAGACACGTTCGTCACAACCTTCGGCGGGCTCCAGGGCCTCTTCGTCGACCAGGTCGACCATGCGCATGTAGGAATAGGTCAGTTCGAGCGCCGGGTCGGCCTTGAAATATGCGAGGTCGGCAGCGAAACGGCCGGCTGGCGAAATGTCGTCGGAATCGAGGAAGGAAACGAACTCGGTGTCATCAGAGAGCTGCCGCAAGCCCGCGTTTCGCGCCCTGGTCACACCGGCGTTCGGTTGTGAAAACAGGCGGATCGGCGCCCCGTCCCCGATGAAGGCGCGGATGACGTCCGCAGTACCGTCCGTCGAGCCATCGTCGATGACGATGATGTCGAGGTCCGCGGCATCGCACTGGCGCAACACCGAGCGAAGCGCCGAGCCGACATACGTCTCGCGATTGTAGACAGGCACGACGATGCCCAGCTTCATGGCTTTCCCCCAACCAGGAACGCAGCGATCGTCTCCGCGATTTCCTCGCCGCGCCTGCCCAACGCCAAGTGGAAGCACGGCAGGCGTCGTGTCAGCTCGCCAAAGAACCGGAAGCCGCTCTCGCGTTCGCCGGGCATCTGCGCGATCCCCGACGGCGCCAGCGCCATCAGCGCGTCCTTGCGCGAAATCGGCGTGATTGCGCTTTTTGCCTCGCCCGAAATCCGCGGCACCATCAGGGCGACGATGTCGAGTTTTTCGGCCACGCCGCCCGGGGACAGGTCCTGGACCCTGAACTGGTATTTGCCTTGCCAATTGAGCGGGCCCGGGTCGGGCAGCCGACTGGAAAGTCCCAGCCGGTCGAAGCCCGCGGGGTCCTGCTTCAGCGTGGTGAACAGCGCACGCGCCACCGAACGTTCGCCGTCGAACTCGACCAGCACATAGTCGTCGCCGACGCTGTCGAGCCCGGCGAGCAGGCCGGCCGCAACCGTGCCGGACTTGCCCGCCCCGCCTGCCCCGGCCAGAAGCACGCCCCTGCCGCCAGCGCCGAGCGTTCCGGCATGGGTCAGCCGCATGCCGCGCGCCGCATATTCCCAGTGGAGAAAACACCGCAACGGCGCACCGAACTCCCATGGCGGGCAGCCATCGGCGGAAAGCATGAGCTGGACGCCCAATCGCTTCTCGACGTCGTAGCACTGCCAGTAGCGCAGGTCGTGGAAATAGTGTCCGCGCAACCCATCGGCCTCGAGCCTCTCAGAGAACGCTTGCGGGTTGAACAACGCCTCGCCCCACTGGGCCGGCGTCGGCACTGAGCCTATTCCGGGATGCGCGAGGAAGATGCGTGCCGGCTGCCGATGTCCGGCATCTTTCGCCGTTACCATGCCATGGCCGAGCGCCGCCCCCAGTTCGCCGTGATCGGAGAACACGTCGATCGACAACCCCGGCAGCTCGACCCGGCTTTGCACGGGAAAGCTCCCGGCGCCGGCCTCGCATGCGGCCAGAACCTCGCGCGCATAGTCGGCAAGGCCATCAAGGGTTACCCGTTGCATCTGTGCCCAATGAGTTGACTGGAGAGAAAAAGTACGACTGCCGGCAGCCGCACCTACTGCCTGACCACCGGCCAGCCGGTGGGCTCGTCGACATCGTGGATCGGGTCGACCATGACCAGGTCTGCAAGCTCGTCGTGCATGTCGATCTTGAGGCCGTCACGTGCCGCAGCCAGGCGCGCAGCCAGCTCGGGCGAAAGGGCCGTGGGCGCAACCTCAGCCGCGGGCGAAAGCAGCCCATATTCGCCGAGCCTGGCGATGAAGGCATCGAGATCGTCTGCTGCGATCACGCCGCTGCCGCAATCCCGGCCAACGAGGCTTGCCGGCGAAACATGCGCAATCAGCGCCTCCCATACACAGCTGCCGCTGTCCGAGAAGCCGAAATATCGGCCGCTGGCGAGATCGAGAACGACCGCATCGCCATCGAACGTCTCATAGACGATGTCGCTGCCCGAGACCGCGTAAATCGACGAAAACCCCATTACCCACACCTACCCCTAGGTTACCTCTGAGATGCAGTGCTTATCAAGCAAGCGCTTATATAAGCAACCTGCATCCAGGTGGCGCCGTATATCCGGTTGCATCCATTGGCGCAATACTCGCCTCTAGATTGTTATTGGTAGTATTTTTTAGTGCCTGCGGAGCAGACGTTCCGAAGGCGTTGATGGCACAGCGTCTCTTTGCGGGATTGTTCGACCGCGTTCAACCCAATACGCGCTGCCGCTCAGTTTCGCTCGACCGGCTTCGAGCGCATGCGCGAGACCGTTTCGCGCTCGGCACGCTTGCAGCGCATTGGCGGCAGGCCGCGATCCATCAGGGCCATGTCCTCCAGCACCATGTCGCCCATGCGCTTGAAGGCGATGTCCAGCGCACCGGCACGGTGGGCGGAACGCAGGAACCCGGGCAGGGACCGAACGGGATGGTCCTTCGCCGGCGGCTCCTCGGGAAAGACATCGCTGGCAGCCAGGATATGGCCGCTTCGGACAGCATCCATCAGCGCGTCGAAATCGACAACTCCAGCACGGCTGAGCAGGATCAGCGCCGCCCCCTTACGCATGCTGGCAAACGATCTTGCATCGAGAAGGCCCCGATTCTCGCTTGTCACCGAGGCGACGACAAAGACGAAGTCGCTGCCCAAGAGCACCTCGTCGAGCGACGCCGGCTCTACACCGTTCTCCCTGAGTACCGATGGCGGCAGCCACGGGTCGAAGGCCCTGACGCGGGCGCGAAAGCCTTGGAGCAGTCGGTTCAGCGCGTTGCCGAGATCGCCGAAGCCTATGAAGCCGATGTCGGCGCCAGACAGCAGCCGCGCCGAAGCGTTGCCCTCGGCGCCCCAGAGTTCGCGGCCCTGGCGGAAGGCGAGGTCGGCGTCGGTGATGCCGCGCGCAAGGTCGAGCGCAAGGCCGAGGCCGATCTCGGCTACCGGCTCGGCGAAGACCTGGCTGGTCGTCACCACATGCACGCCACGCGCGAATAGGTGCTCGTAGGGCATGTTGTCGAGCAGGTTGCCCTCGACGTTGAAGATGCAGCGCAGCGACGCCATCGCCGCGACCGTGTCCGGCGACAGCGCCGGCTGTCCGATCAAATAGCGCACACGTCCCAGGATTACAGGATCGAGCCCGGCGATGTCCTCGGGCTCGACCTCCAGCACCTCGTTCTCATCGCGTAGCCTGGCCAGCGCCTCGGGCGCAAAGATCAGCTCCAGCGTGCGCGGCCGGGGCGCGCTGAGCACGAGCGGCCTGGCTTGATCGGACATGCTTTCCTCCCGGCGCTTCTGCCGTCGTCAGCCGTGGTCAAGGCCCAGCGCCTCGATCAGGTGCTCGCCGGTGATCACCCGCTCGACCTCCTCGATGGTCGATTTCTTCGGATCGATGTTGTCGGCAACGATCTTGCCGCCGCGCATGACAACGATGCGGTCGACCACCTGGAAGACATGGTGGATGTTGTGGGCGATGAAGATGCAGGAATGGCCGGTATCGCGCACCTCGCGCACGAAGCGCAGTACGCCTTGCGTCTCGGCGACGCCGAGATTGTTGGTCGGCTCGTCGAGAATGATCAGGTTGCTTTCGAAGTGCATGGCGCGTGCGATGGCGACCGCCTGGCGCTCGCCGCCCGACAGCGCCCCGATGGGCGTGGTCGGCGGGATGTCCTTGGTGATGCCGACGCGCTTGAGCAAGGTCCGCGCCACCTCGTTCATCGCATCGTGGTCGAGCCTGTTGAACAGGCGCGCGCCTTTGACCGGCTCGCGCCCGAGGAACAGGTTGCGAGCGATCGACAGTTGCGGCACCAGCGCCGAGTCCTGGTAGATGGTCTCGATGCCGTTGGCTATGGCGTCGGTGGTGCTCTTCATCTGCACCTCCTTGCCCTTGACGTAGATCTGGCCGCTGGTCATCGGCACCGCGCCAGACAGCACCTTGATCAGCGTCGACTTGCCGGCGCCGTTGTCGCCGAGCAGGCCGACGACCTCATGGGTATTGACCGTCAGCGAGACGTCCCGGAGCGCATGGATGCGCCCATAGTACTTGTTGATGTTCTGCATCCGGACGAGTTCTTGGGTCATCGCTCAGGTCCCCGCATTGTGTCGGCGTTCGAGCCAGGAGTGCAGCGCCATCATGGCGAGGATGATCGCGCCGATGAAGATGTTGTAGGCGAGGCCGGGCACGCCGACCATGACGATGCCGTTGCGCATGATGCGCAGGATGAAGATGCCGATCACGGTGCCGATGATGGTGCCACGCCCCCCGGTCAGCACCGTGCCGCCGATGACCACCATGGCGATCACTTCCAGTTCATAGCTCGTGCCGCTGTTGGGGTTGGCAGCCGAGGTGCGAATTGAGCTGATGATGCCGGCAAAGGCCGCCATCGCCGACGAGGTCATGAACAGCAGTACCTTGGTGCGCCGGACATTGACGCCGCGCGCCCGCGCCGCGTTGGGATTGCCGCCCGAGGCCTGGATCCAGTTGCCGGCCTTGGTCTGGGTCAGCACGTAATGGGCGAGGAAGGCAAACAGCACGAACCACAGCAGGGACATGTAGACGCGGAAGCCGCCGACGTAGAACTCGCCGACCAGGAGTTGCGCCAGCCACTGGTCCTCGGCGTTCCAGGTGCGCTGCGGGAAACCGTCGGTGATGTAGAGCGCCGAGCCGCGCGCGATCAGAAGCATGCCGAGCGTCACCAGGAAGGACGGGATGGCGAGCCGGGTGACGAACCAGCCATTGACGAAGCCGATCAGCATGGCAAGGCCGATGGCGATCAGGAAGGCCACGGGCAGCGGCGCAAGGCCGGTGTTGAACACCGTCCACATCACCACCGCCGACAGGCCGAACACCGAGCCGACGGACAGGTCGAATTCGCCCGAAGTCATCAGCAGCGTCATGGCCAGCGCGATAAGGCCGAGTTCGACAGTGAAGGCGAGCGTGTTGGAGATGTTCAGCGGCGACAGGAAGTCCGGATTGATCGACCAGAAGATCGCGATTTCCAGGATGAGCAGGACCAATGGCCCGAATTCCGGCTTCGCGATGAAGCGCTGCACAAATGATCGATTGTCCATGACTGATCCGTGAAAAGACGTTGGTCGTCAGGTGGAATGGCCTCGCCGCCGCGGTCCTGGATGCGAGCACCCGGGAGGCGGCATGACCGAACCTGCAGCGGACCGTTGCGTCGAATATGAAACGGCGCCGGCGGAGATTCTCCGGCCCGGAATGTCCGGACCGGAGGCTTTGGCAGGCTTATTTGCCGGCCAGGATGTCGTCGTAGAGCTGCGCCCGGTCCTTCTCGTAGAGCGAGCCGACGATGATGTCGAAGCCGGGCGGGATCTTGCTGGCAGCCATCGCCGCCATCGACAGCGCCATGTAGCTGGTCGCCTGCGGATCCTGCCACTGGGCGGCGTTCACATAGCCTTCCAGCACTTCCTGGGTGGTGTCGCGCGAGTTGCCCCAGCCGACGACCGGGATCTCACCCGGCTTGACGCCGGCCTGGTCGAAGACGCGCTTGATCGAGCCGGTGACGAGGTCGCCGAGACCGATGATCGCCTTCACCTTGGCCTTGTTGGCGGTCAGGTAGTCGGCCATGCGGGTGATGATCTCCGCCTGGTCGAGCGTGGCGTCGGTGACTTCCCAGGTGATGTTCAGCGGCTTGAAGACGCTTGAGATGCCCTCTTCTTCCTGCACGCCATAGGTGGCGCCGGGAACCTCGACCGGCATCCAGACGAAATCGCCTTCCTTCACCAGCTTCTTGTCGACCAGGTACTGCGCCCAGCCCTTGCCGAAGGCGACGTTGTTGCCGCCGACATAGGCGTTGAAGTTGGCGGTCGGATCTGGCGTGTTCATGTTGATGATCGGAATGCCCGCGGCGCGGGCCTCCTCGGCCACCTTGACCAAGCTGCCCGGATCCGGGCTCGAGGTCACGATACCGGATGCCTTGGCCGCGATGGCGGCGCGAATGGCTTCCTGGTGCGCCGGCACGTCGCCATTGTGGAACGACGTGTTGACGGTGTTGCCGGTGTCGTCGGCCCATTGCTTGGCGCCAGCCAGGAAATAGGTCCACACCGGATCGGCCGGCGAGCCATGCGACACCCAGTAATACGTCTTCTTGGCCTGCGCATAGGCGGTCGATGCCATCCCGAGGCTGGTCGCCACCAGCGCCGCCGAGATGACGGCTATTGTCCTTTTCAGCACGGTTTTCTCCTCCTCATCCGGGCGGGATGCCCCCGCTCCGCTTTTCAATCCGACGTATGCAGAGCAACGCCCGGCAACCGGACGCGCGCGCTATCGTCGATGGATTGGCCCTCCAGCCACCGTGCAATTCCTCCCGCACGGTGAATGCTCAAAATGATGCTTTTTCAGGATCATTTTGATGCTCGAAAAGTGGCGTAACGGCAGATACGAGTCAAGCGCGAATCCCGCCAGACCAGCGAATTGGCGACCCAGCTTGGGAAACTTGGGATGCGGCCAGGGGAAGCGGCGCACAGATACGCAGACACACCTCATTTTGAGGCATGATCATCGCCGAATAGATGCACGAGACGCCGCAGTCAGCCAGTGAAGAAGCCGCCATCGAACGGCAGCGCCAAGCGCTCGCCGCTGCGATCGACAATGGTCAGCTCATCGCCCGACATCTCGATGTCGGTGACTTCGCTCCAGCCGACCGGCGCCGGAACTGCACCAAAGGCATAGCGAACGACCTTGCGCCCGCCGCCAAGCTCGATGTCGGTGGCGACGCCGTCCGGCATATGCTCGCCGGGCTGCAGATGGATGCCGGTCGCCGCTTCCTCGATACCGAGCACGGCGATGTGGCGGCTGTTCCAGGGCGCATAGCGGCGCCCGCCATTGCTCATCCACAGCACCGTCTGCGGCAACACGCTGGCATCCTTCAGCGCAAAGAACAGGAACCCGTCCTCGGCGGCCAGCGCCGCCGACCAGCCGATGCGGCGTCCCGGCTGCTCCGACAGCACCACGATGTCCTCGTGCCCATGGTCGAACGGATAGCGGCTGAGATCCGCCATCGCCCCGTCGTCGCGACGGACGGCGGAGAGATCAGTGAAGGATTGCGGATAGGAAAGGATCGAGCGCCCCCGCGCCGGGTCCGTCTCGGGTGGAGCGGCCATCGTCCGTCCGTCGGACTTGGGCGAAAAGCTCAGCCGCGCGCTGCCAGGCACCCGGATCATGGCATGATGCGCTATCGGCAGCCTGCCTGTCCCGCCCTCGAAGACATGGGTCTGGTAGACCACCGGCTCGCCGGGCCGCAGGGCAATCGCCTTTTCAAGCCGCGCGCCCGAAACTTGCTGCTCGAGCCTGTAGACCGCGCTGACGCCACCGCCGGCCGTGGCTGATTGTTCGCCGCCTTCCCAGTCGCCATTGGCCGACCAGCCATGGATCGGCACGCCGGGCTCGCTTCGCGCGAACGGCGCACAGAAGAAATCGCCGGCCAGCCGCTGCTCCACAGGAGCCACGCCGTCGGGCAGCGTCTCGCCGCTGTCCAGCCACGGCGCGCGATGCAGCGGCCGGATCGTCTGGCCGCCAGATTCGATCGCCAGATCGTCGATCACCCCGCCCTCGCGGTTGAAGCGCAACGAGATGCCGTCGGCCGAGATCACATCCATCTGGAAAGTCCTATGGCCCTGAGATTACGCAATATCCGGCGACTTGCTCAGACCTCGCTCGGAATATTTTCCCGGAACACCGACTGGATTCGGATGGTCGTCGTCGGAATGTTCGGCTCGTCGCGCACCGCGCGCACCAGCCGGTCAATCGCCTCGCGCGCCTCGACCTGGGCATTCTGGTCTATCGCCGCGTCCATGACCCCACTCAGCAGATAGTGCCGGGTCTGGTCGGTCAAGTCGTGACCGATGAAGATCACCGACTTGTCACGCCCCGTTTCCGTCAGCGCCCGCGCCACGCCGTCCTGGCCGGCGCCGATGCAATAGATGGCAAGCAGATCGTCGTGCTCCTCGAGCAGCGCCCGCACCTCGTCATGCGCCCTGTCGGGGTCCTCGTGCACCTCGCGCACGGCAACCACGTCGAGCCTGGGGAAACTCTCCGACAGCACGTGGCGGAAGCCCATCTCGCGTTCCTCATGGCCGCGATAGGCAAGCGCGCCGGCAAGCAGCGCCACCTTGCCCGCGGCGCCCGGCAGGAAGCGGCCGATCAGATAGCCGGCCAAGCGGCCCGCCGCCCGGTTGTCGATGCCGACGTAATTCATGCGCCCGACATGACTGATATCGGACACCAGCGTCAGCACGGGAACGCTTGACGCAATCAGCCGCCGCACCGCCTCGCGCACCGACGGGCTGTCCAGCCCGATCAGCCCGACGCCCTGGCAATTGGCCCGCAGACCGCCGAGCGCGGCCGCCGTCTGCTCCGGGTCGACGCCGGCCACCCGATGGATGACGACATCGACATCGCCGCGCAGCTCCGCGCGGCGCTCGATCTGGCTGACCAGATCTGCCATGAAGGCGTTGCTGCCGCCGGGCAGCACGAAATCGAGGCAAACCGTGCCCGATGCCGACGGCGCCGGCTCGCCAGCCAGGTTGGCGGCAATCGCCAGCACATGCTTGCGGGTGTGATCCTGCACCCCGGCACGGTTGTTCATCACCCGGTCGACCGTCGCCTTCGAGACGCCGGCCAGCCTCGCGATTTCATCCATCTTCGGTCGCGAACTGGCCACGGAACCCCTCTCCGGCATTGCAACAGCCGCAAACTATGGCGGCCATTTCGGCCGGTCAACGTCAACCTGATATCAAAATGATGCTTTTTTAGTGGAAGCGCGGGTTTCCCACTGGTTCCAATCTGCATTTGCCTCGGCCAAGGCTTGACGCAGCGCAATTTCTGCCGATAGCATCAAAATGAAACATCATTATGATGCTTCTGATTTTGAAATGCTGCCGACCATGACACCGACACCCAGAGACTACAGCCTGATCGGCCGCGACGCGGCGCTCGCCGAGGCCAACGGCATCGCCGCCGCCGAATGGTACTCCTGCCCTATCCCGCGCAAGCAGCTGAAGGAGCTGATGAAGCGCAGCGACGGCCCCGCCCTGCGCGACACCGCCATCTGGGTAGCAGCGCTTGTCCTGTCCGCCGCCGGCGGCATCCATTTCTGGGGCAGCTGGTGGGCCGTCCCCTTCTTCCTGGTCTATGGCGTGCTCTACGGCTCGTCGAGCGACAGCCGCTGGCATGAAGCCGGCCACGGCACCGCCTTCAAGACCCGCTGGATGAACGACGTGCTCTATTACGTCGCCAGCTTCATGATCCTGCGCGAGCCGACCGTCTGGCGCTGGAGCCACACCCGCCATCACACGGACACCATCATCGTCGGCCGCGACCCCGAGATCGCCGTGCCGCGCCCGCCTGATGTCGTCGCCCTGCTGCTCAACATCTTCGCCCTGAAGAGCAGCCTGATGACGCTGAAGTCGCTGTTCATCCATGCCTCCGGCCGCCTCAAGCCGGACGAGGCCACCTTCATTCCGGAAATGGAGCGCTGGAAAGTCTATCTGGTGGCGCGCATCTATCTCGCGATCTTCGCCGCCGTGATTGTGGCCTGCGTCTGGATGGGCAGCATCCTGCCCGCCATGCTGGTCGGACTGCCCAGCCTCTACGGCGGCTTCATGACCATCTATTTCGGCCTAACCCAGCATGCCGGCCTCGCCGAGGACGTGCTCGACCACCGGCTCAACACCCGCACCATCTACATGAACCCGCTGTTCCGCTTCCTCTACTGGAACATGAACTACCATGTGGAGCACCACATGTTCCCAATGGTGCCCTATCACGCGCTGCCCAGGCTGCATGAGGCCATCAAGGACGATTGCCCCGAGCCTTACCCCAGCACCATCGCCGCCTATCGCGAGATCATCCCGACCATCCTGCGCCAGGTGCGCGAGCCCGCCTTCCACGTCATCAGGCGCCTACCCGACGGCAAGACGCCGGTGCCCTACAACCACGGCGCCATCATCAATCCGGCCGAATAGGCCGTCGGAGACCCATCATGCCGGAACAGTGGATCAACGCCTGCGACACAGACGATATCGACCAGGACGACGTGATCCGCTTCGATCACGACGGCCGCACCTTTGCCCTCTACCGCACCGAGGACGATCGCTTTTTCGCCACCGACGGCCTGTGCACCCATGAGAAAGTGCATCTCTCCGGCGGGCTGGTGATGGGCAACATCATCGAATGCCCCAAGCACAACGGCCGCTTCGACTTCACCACGGGCAAGGCCAAGGGCGCCCCCGTCTGCGTCGACATCGCCACCTATCCGGTCAAGGTTGAGGACGGCCGCGTGCTGATCCAGATCGCCTGACCTTTCAAGCAAGCCCGAACGCCAGCCAAGAGATGAAAATGCAGTCTTCCCAGCCCACCGTCGCCGACCTGCTCGCGCTCAAGGGCAAGCGCCAGCTCACCAAGCTCAGGGTCGAATCGCTCGACGAGGCAGCTGCCGCCAATGCCGCCGGCATCGACATGCTGTCGGTGCCGCCGGAGGTGCTGTCGCTTGAAGGCTTCCGTGCCGTCTGCCCCACTCCCTTCGTCGTCGGCGGCCTCGAGCCCGGTGCCTACATCACCGAGGAGGACTATCTCCGCGTCGCCTTCCGCTTGCTCAAGCTCGGCGCCAACGCCGTCTATTGCGGCGCCAGCCTGAAGATCATCCGCCGCCTGCGTGACGAGGGCATCCCCGTCGTCGGCCATGTCGGGCTGATCCCGTCGCGCCGCACCTGGACCGGCGGCTTCAAGGCTGTCGGCAAGACCGGTGATTCGGCGATAATGGTCTGGCAGCAGACAAAAGCGCTGGAAGAGGCCGGGGCCTTTGCCGCCGAGATCGAGGTCGTGCCGCCCGCGGTTGCCGAGGCGATCTCAAAACGCACCAGCCTGCTGATGATCTCGATGGGTGCAGGCGCCGGCTGCGACGCGCAATACCTGTTCGCCACTGACGTGCTCGGCGAGCACGACGGCCACTATCCCAGGCATTCCAAGGTCTATCGCGACTTTCATTCACAGTATCAGCGCCTGCAGCAGGAGCGCATCGCCGCTTTCCGCGAATATGCAGCCGATGTTTCGAGCGGCGCCTACCCCGCTGCCAGCCACCTTGTCCGCATGGACGCGGCAGAGCAGGATCGTTTCCTGGCCGAGATGGAAAAGATGCCGTTGGTCTAGGGCAGATCGGGAAGGACCGCGGAACGACGAGGAGGACAAAATGGCCAGATGGCGTGTTGCCGGCATCAATTTCGATCACATGCATATGGGCGACCTGCTGCGTGAGGTGCATCAGCATCCCGATGCCGAGATCGTCGGCATCTACGACAGGCAGCCCGAGCGCATGGCTGCCGCGATCGCCAACTTTTCCATCCCGGCGAACCGCGTTTTCACCGACCTGGACGCCTGCCTCGAGGCGACAAAGCCGGATCTCGCGATCATCTGTGCGGCAACGGCCGAGCACGCCGACCATGTCGAGCGCGTCGCCCGCCACAAGGTGCATGTGCTGGTCGAAAAGCCCTTCGCGTCATCGCTGGCCGATGCCGACCGCATGATCGCGGCGATGAAGCCGACCGGGCGCCAGATGGCGATCAACTGGCCGCTCGCCTGGTATCCCAGCCACAACACGGCGAAGCACCTGATTGATGACGGCGCCATCGGCGAGGTCATCGAAGTCCATTACTACGATGGCAACCGCGGACCGCTCTACCACCTCGCCGACAAGGTCGAGGTCACGCCGGAAGAAGTCGAGGCGGCCAAGTCGCAGTCCTGGTGGTACAAGAAGGCTTCCGGCGGCGGCAGCCTGCGCGACTATCTCGGCTACGGCGTCACGCTGGCCACCTGGTTCCGCAACGGCGACAAGCCGGTCGAGGTCACTTCGGTCGTGGACCAGGTCCCCGGCATCGAAGTCGACCAGCATTCCATCACCGTCTGCCGCTATGCCAGTGGCCTCTCCAGGTTCGAGACGCGCTGGGGCACCTTTACCGACCCATGGACGCTGCAGCCGCAGCCGAAATGCGGCTTCGTCATCGTCGGCAGGGACGGCACCATTTCCAGCTACGACTACGAGCCGCATGTCACGGTGCAGACCCGCACGCGGCCCGAGGCGCACCAGATCCCGGTCGACGTGCTCCCCGTCGGTCGTCGCGCGCCGATCGAATATGTGCTGGATTGCCTGGCGAAGGATCAGCCGATCTCGGGCCCGCTCTCCCCGACCCTGTCGCGCATCGGCCAGCAGATCACCGACAGTGCTGCCCTTTCGGCCGAACTCAAGCGCACCGTCGAGTTGCTGCCATGAGCGGGACACCAAGCGAAGACGCCTATGCGCTAAAGGCCGCCGAAACCAGGCTGGTCGCGGCCCCCGACCTCGCCTATCGCCCGCCCCGGCCGAGGACCTATGCGCCGCGTATCGCGCTCGTCGGCGCCGGCGGCATTTCCTTCGCCCATCTCGATGCCTATCGCAAAGCCGGTTTCGACGTAGCCGTCATCTGCAACCGCACGCTGGCCAAGGCCGCCGAACGTCGCGACGAGTTCTTTCCCAATGCGGCGATCACCGACGACCTTGCCGCAGTTCTCGTCCGCGACGACATCGAGGTCCTGGACATCACCACCCATCCGGCCGAGCGCGAAGGCATGATCGAGCGGGCGCTTCTCGCCGGCAAGCATGTGCTGTCGCAGAAACCCTATGTGCTCGACCTCGACACCGGCGAACGCCTTGCCGACCTTGCGGAGCGACAGGGCGTGAAGCTCGCCGTCAACCAGAATGGCCGCTGGGCGCCACATCTCGCCTGGATGCGCGAGGCGGTTCGCACCGGCCTGATCGGCGACCTCGTCTCCTGCCACGTCTCGATCCACTGGAACCACGGCTGGATCAAGGGCACGCCCTTCGAAGCGATCGACGATCTCGTGCTCTATGATTTCGGCGTGCATTGGTTCGACTTCCTGGTGAGCCTGATCGGCGACCGCGCCACCTCTGTCTATGCGACCCGCGCCCGCGCCGCCGGACAGGAGGCACGGCCTCCGCTTCTTGCACAGGCGCTGGTCGAATTCGACGGTGGGCAGGCTTCTCTGGGCTTCGACGGGGCGACGCCCTTCGGCCCGCAGGACCGCACCTACATCGCCGGCACTGGAGGCAGCCTGTCGAGCACCGGCCCCGACCTCGGCATTCAGGCGGTGGAATTGACGACCATGGCCGGTACGGCACGGCCCGCGCTCGCAGGCAGCTGGTTCAACGACGGCTTTGCCGGCACGATGGGGGAGCTTCTGTCGGCCATCGAAGACGGCCGCGAGCCGCTCAACGGCGCCCGGGCCAATCTGCGGAGCCTTGGGCTGACCTTCGCCGCGATCGCCTCGACGCATCGCGGCACACCGGTCGTGCCCAGCGCCGTTCGCGGCTTGGAGGAGGCGAAACGTTCTCCGGGCTGAGCCCGGACCAACGCCTCGTTCCAAGGTTTCAATCGACCCGCAAGACCGTCTGTCGCGTATTTAGACAGGCCCAGCCAACACACGAAGCGGCGCTCCACCCAACCACGCGCCGATATTCTCGAGCGCGTCCCCATAGTAGACGCGGTAGTTGTTTTCAGACACATAGCCAATATGAGGCGTCGTGATCAGCCGGTCTGAGCGACGGAGCGCGTGATCAGCAGGCAACGGCTCGGCATCGAACACATCGAGTGCCGCCCCACCGATGGCCCCAGCATCGAGTGCAGCGACCAGTGCCTCGGTATCTATGAGACCACCGCGCGAGGTATTGACCAGCAATGCTGTGGGTTTCATTTTTCGCAGCTCATTGGCGCCGATCATATGCCTTGTGGTCTCGGAGAGGACCATATGCAAGCTGACGACATCGGCGGCTTCCAGCAGATGCCCCAGGGACGGGGCTAGGGTGACGCCGGCATCGAGACAACGGGCGTGGGTCAGGTTGGGACTCCAGGCCAATGCCTCCATCTGGAAGGCCTTCGCATAGCGCGCAATCACCTGTCCGATACGGCCGAGCCCGACGATGCCGATGGTCTTGCCCGCGAGATCGACCCCAACCGTACCCTGCCAATGGCCATTGGTCCGTATCGCCTGATGTTCCTGCGGAATGTGCCTGGCCAGCGCCAGAAGCAGACCCCAGGTGAGTTCGGGCGTCGGCGTGGAAATGCTGCGAGTGCCGCAAACCGTGATGCCCTGTCGCGCCGCGGCCGCCAAGTCGATTGCGGCATTGACCATGCCCGTCGTGACCAGCAACTTCAGCCGCGGCAGCTTCGACAAAAGGCCTGCATCGAAGCGCGTCCGCTCGCGCATCGCAACAATGATGTCGGCATCGGCGATCGTCGCCAGCGTATTCACGCTATCCATCGGAAGATGACTAAAAGTCAGCTCGACCTTGCCCTGAAGACTGTCCCAGTCAGCGCATTTTCTCGCTGCATCCTGATAATCGTCAAGCACGACGCAATTCAACATAGGACCACCCGGAATGAGCTATTAGTCATGCGTCATGCGGGCACGGGCCGCGACGACTTCGATCTCGACCTTGAATTCCTCGCGGGTAAATCCGCTGACGATCATCAGGGTCGATGCGGGTGCCGGGTCGGGAAAAAGCCGATCCCTCACCGACATGTACGGTTTCATGTAGGCCCTGTCGGTGACGAAGGCGTTGATCCGCACGACGTCCGCCAGGGACATTCCGCCTTCGGCGAGAATGACGCGGATGTTGTCGAAGCAGCGTTCTGCCTGCTCGGCGACATCAGGCGAGATTTCGCCATCGGACGATATCCCCAATTGCCCTGAACAGAAGATCAGTTCGCAATCGGCAGCCACGGCGACGCCATGGCTATAGGCCGCGAGTGGGGGCTGGATCGATTGAGGCAAAAGGTGCCTCAACGCGCTTTTGGTGTCATTCATCTCATGCCTCAAATCACTGGATGCGAAGCCGCATCTCCCTGTCTCTCGAACGAAGGGGACGTGCGAGCGACCTGTTTCGACTGCTGGTTTCAGGAAATCCCGCGGCTCAGTTGGCAGCCTGCTCGGCCATCACTTCCTGCGCCACGCGAAAGCACTCGAGCGCCCGTGGAACGCCACAGTAGATGGCAACCACATGAATGGCCGCCCTGACCTGTTCCTTCGTCACGCCGTTCGCATTCATTGCGGCACGGCAGTGAATCTTCCACTCGTGCATCTGCCCAAGAGCACCGATCATTGCGAGGTTCATCAGGCTTCGGGTTCTTACGTCGATGGCGTCATCGCTCCAGCCGAAGCCCCATGCCCAGGCAGTCATCGCTTCCTGAAAGGGCCGCGTGAACTCATCGGCTTCGGTGAGGTTGGCAGCGACATAATCTTCGCCGAGTGTCGCACGTCGCTTCGCCACGCCGCGTTCGAACAGCTTGTTGTCCACGTTTTCTACCTTGATATGTTGATGGCGTTCGTTCGCGCGGCGCAGCGTCGGCGATAAACGTCAGACTTCGCTTTTCACGCTGGCTGGATCCAGGCCGCAGCCACGGAGCACAAAAGTCGTCACCTCGGCAACGATGCGCTCGCGGTCCAGGGGTTGCCCATCCTTGACCCCCATGATCGCGCGAACTTGCGATTCATAGTCGGCGTAATATTGCGTCAGCGCCCAAAGATGGAACATGAACAGGATCGGGTCGAGGGGCTGGATAAGCCCGGTGCTGATCCAGCGCTCGACGACGAGCGCAGCCTTGCGGCGCCGCGCCGTCCACTGTTTCCACAGCGGCGCCATGAATGTGCCGCCACTTAGGACGTCATTTGTCAGAAGCCGGGATTCCTGGGGAAAATCGAGCGCGAAATCGAGCTTGCTGCGGATAAGCGCCGAGATCGCCTCGACGGGATCGGCGTGCTTGCCCGCAAGCGTGATGCCCTTGCCCCATCGGGTGATGGCGCGGCGCATCACCTCGGCATAAAGCGCTTCCTTGCTGTCGATGTAATAGTGGAGATGCTGCTTGGAGATGCCGGCGCGCTCGGCGATCCCCTGGGTCGACGCTCCCTTCGGCCCATGGAGCGAGAATTCCACGATGGCCGCATCATAGATTGCGTCGAGCACCTGCTTGCGCTTGGCAGCGGAGTACGGCGTGCGTGGTGCATCAGCTGTTTTCATGGATCACAATTCGATGCGAAGAGTGGAGCTGAACGCACGGCTGCAGCACAGGGCAAGTTTGTTCTTACGCTCACGCGGGCTCAGGCAGAAGTCACGGTGATCGGGCTCGCCATCTGAATAGTTAGTCACGCAGGTACCACATACACCTTCCTCGCACGAGGTCGGAACATCAATACCGTGGACGCGCAAGACATCCAAGATGCTCTTGTCGGAGGGCACCACTAATTCTTTGCCGGATTGCGCAAGAATTACCGCAAATTGCCGGCTCTCGCCTTCCGCCACGTCTTCTCTATTGGCCGCGAAATGTTCGACATGCACCTGGTCGGAAGGCCAGTGTGCAGCATGCGACCGCACTGCCTTCATGAAGCCGTCCGGACCGCAGAGATAGAGATGCCGACCATCTGCAGTTCCACCCAGCAATTGGGCAAGGTCGATCTTCTCAGGCTCGTCAGCGGCGTCGAAATGCAGCCGCATGTGCGCCGCAAGTTCGGGACGCCCCAGGCGCTCGGCGAAAGGCAGAAAAGCCCGTCCACGCGCGAACAACGCAAGATCGAAGTCGATGCCCCTTGCAAGCAGGGTTTCCGCCATGGCCATCAGCGGCGTCATGCCGATGCCACCGCCGACAAGCAGAACACGGGCCGAGCCCGGTTCCAACGCGAAATGATTGCGCGGGGTGCTGATCTCGAGCCGATCACCAGCTTTGACGCTGTCATGCATCGCCGCTGAACCGCCTCGCCCGTTCGGTTCCCGTTTGACGGCGATCACATACCGCCCGGTCTCGGTCGGATCGTTGCAGAGCGAATATTGCCGAACGTACCCTCCCGGCGCATAGACGTCGACATGCGCTCCCGCATCGAATGCAGGCAGACAATAGCCGTCGGCTGCCCGCAGGTCGAAGCTGCGAATGTCTTGCGTCTCGTCGATGATCTCTTGGACCACGACCTGGAGCCGGGAAGGAGTTGTCATTCTATCCTCGTACTAGGCACTTGCATGCTTGCAGGCGTTATTTGGTCTCAAGTTGCTTCCGCACCTCGAGCCCGACGCCCTTGTTGACGAACTGATCCGTGACGGCGGTCTTGAGGTCGATCTCGCCAGGCTTGTAGAGCCCGACTTCCACCATCTCGTCGTGAAAACCGGCAAGGCGCTTGAGATCGATGGCTCCGAGGCCCTTGTCTACGGCGTCGCCCGTATCGGCGAGGCCTCGCCGTTGGATTTCTGCGACCTCCGCCTCAAGCTTCTCTTCAGTCATCTCCGGATTGTCTTCGCGGATCAGGGCATAGGCTTGCTTGCGGTCGCCGTAGAGGTAGTTGTTCCATCCAATGATCGAGGCATCGACGAAGCGCTGCACCAGGTCCGGATTGTCCTGGATGAGTTCACTGCGCGTCTCGATGATGTTCGAGTAGGCAGTCCAGCCGTAGTCGGCGAGCATGAATACGTCGGGCTTGAACGTGTCGACGTAAAGCGCTTCCGCGGTGGCATAGGCTTGCTGCACCGAATCCGGCTTGGTCAGGAACGGCGCCAGCGTGTAGTTGTATGGCTTCACCTGGTCGTCGCTGAAGCCGAACTTCAGCTTTAGCCATGGCCACCAGGTGAACTGCGCCGGCTTGCCGATGAACACCATCGGAGCCGCCTTCATGTCGCCGAGTTCCTTGTACCGGCCAGGATGCGCCATCAGTGCCTGCGGGTCCTTCTGGAAGAAGGCTGCCACGATCGTGGTGGGTATCTTGGCCCGGTTGTTTTCCAACGCATTCTGAGGCGACGGAGACAACAGGAAGTCGACCTTGCCGGCCGGCAACAGCGCGCGGGTGTTGACCTGCGGCCCCCCCTGCACGATCTCGACGTCGAGGCCGTACTTCTTGTAGGTGCCGTCGGCAATCGCCTGGTAGAATCCACCCTGACTGCCCTGAGCCTTCCAGTTGGTGGCGAAGCCGACCTTGTCTTGCGCATGGGCCGCCATGCCCGATCCGATCAGACCTCCAGCCAGAGCGGCTAGAGCCAAGCCCATACGCTTGAGTTTAGTTTCAATCATCCCATTCATGGTGTTTTCCTCCCAAGTAGCTGTAGCCGATTGTGACCGTCACTCCCGCCCGACGATCGTGGCCGACTTTCCTCTGTTCAAAAGATCCAGCGGATCGGCGACGCCCTTCATGGCTATCTGCTCCTGATCCGCGACCCGGCCACACTCCTCAAGCGTGAAGGCATGGGCATTGCGAACCAGGCAGCCGTCGGCGGCAAATTCCTGCGCCAGTTCCGCAAGCCGCTCCTGCGAGCTGTAACGGACGAGCGGCAAGCAAGAGACCCGCGGGGCGCCCCCTACCCTGGTGAATTCATGGTGCATCAGGACCTCGTCGCCGTAGCGTGCCATCTGGCGCGTCACGAGCTCCGGATCGAATGGCTGCGCCATCACAAATTGCAGGTAGGTCCAGCCTCTATCCTTCTTGAGCACTTGCAACGTCGTGTGATTGAACGCGCATTCGTGCATCGGAGGCAGTTCCGCATGCTCAAGTTCATCCTCGTCCATGGCGAGAGTGATTTCACCACCGAACGAAGCGGCGAGTGCACGAAACGCTTCAAGATGACTCCGATTGACGACTCCAAACATCGCATGGCGGGCCGCATCGAAATGGGACCCGAGCGACTCGTAATACGGAGCGAAACGCCCCTCCACCGCACTCAACTGGAAAACATCCAGATCTGGGGTGGCGTGGACGACGTTTCCGAACCGGAGCACATCCTCATAGCTCGCAAACTGGGTAATGCAGTGTATCCAGTCTTCCGCAGCCACCAGCCCGAGTTCGAATTCCAGCAGGATGCCGTTTGTTCCCCATGCGTGGAGAATCGCATCCACCTCGTCGCCGGCGAGCGTGATGATACGTGGCTCCTCCTCGACCGTGAGCACCCGTACGGAGCGGACGAAGTGCGATTCCTGAATGATCCCGTGCCGTATCGACCCGATGCCGGCGAGGCCGCCGGCAATGAAGCCGCCGATCGTCGCGATGCGTTGCGTCGACGGAAACATCATGAGTTGTTGGCCGTGTTGCTCCACCGCTTCCTGGATAACCGAGATGCGGCAACCGGCCTGGACGCGGACATAGCCGTCGCCAACCTCGATGATGCGGTCGAGCTTCGTCATGTCGATGACCGCACCGCCGGCCAGCGGCACGCTCTGGCCGTAGTTGCCGGTGCCGCCGCCGCGCAGCGTAAGCGGTACCTGATGGCGGGCCGCCGCAGCGGCGATCGCCACGATCTCTGCTTCATCGCGAGGCTGCAGCACGACGTCAGCGCGACAGTCCTTCAGACGGGCGTCCAGGATCGGTGAGTACCAGTAGAAGTCACGAGATTTGAGCCTGAGCTGCTGCGGGTCCGTGGACTGGGTGATGCCAGGGAGATCGGCCTGCAGCGCCTTGAGGTCAAAGGATGCTTGGGTATGTATCATCAGAATTTCCCCGACCTAGCTTTCGCTCTTGATTTCGCTCTCGTGCCAGTAGCCGAGGAGCCGCTTCGACAGCCAGATGTTGATCATGAAGATCGCCATGCCGCACATCGAGACGAGCACCAGGGACGAGAACATGCGTGGAATCTCGTTTCGGAAGCTCGCTTCTAGAATGCGGGAGGCGAGGCCGGTATCGCGACCGGAGGCACCGGCAACGAACTCGGCAACGACCGCGCCGATCAGCGCCAGCCCGCCGGCAATCTTGAGACCCGCCATGAAGAAGGGCAGAGCCGAAGGGGCAAGCAGGTAGCGGAACGTCTGCCAGGGCGTGGCCCGGTAGAGCCGGAACAAGGCCTTGAGATTGTGATCCGCGCTGCGCAGGCCGATCACGGTGTTCGACAACATGGGAAAGAAGGCGACGATCCAGGCGCAGATCAGCAGCGCAGCAAAAGTGCTGTCCACGTAGATCATGATCAGCGGCGCGATGGCGATGATCGGCGTCACTTGCAGCATGATGGCGAAGGGAAAGAAGCTAAGTTCAATCAGCGGCGAAAGGGCAAAGACGGTGCCGATCAACGCTCCACTTAGGACGGCAAGAGCCAGAGCCATCAACGTCAGCCTCAGCGTGAACCAAAGCGAGGACTCAAGGGAGGAAAAATTCTCCACCAGGGTCTGAAGAATAAGGGATGGCGCCGGCAGGATGTACGGTGGCACGGCCTGCTGCCACACGTAAAACTCCCAGGCCGCCAACCAGGCGAACATGGTTGCCAAGGGCAATGCGAGCCGCAAGAATCGCTCGCCGTTGCCGGTCACAGCCGCTTGCACGGCACGGGGCTTTTGGCTTTCAGTGGTCGACATCGTTTCCATCCAGCGTGCTCCTCAGCGCCTTGCTCACTTGCTTGCAGTTCTCGGCGTACTCTGCCGACATTCGGAATTCGTCGTCACGCGGATAGGGAGCCGAGATGGTGATATCGTCGACAACGCGACCGGGGCGCGCCGCCATGACGATGATGCGATTGGACAGATAGACGGATTCCCACACGCTGTGCGTGACGAAGATCACCGTCAGATCGTGCTCCGACCAGAGCCTCAACACGTCGTTGTTGAGCTTGACGCGCGTCATCTCGTCGAGAGCCGCAAACGGCTCGTCCATGAGCAGGACGCGCGGCCGCGTCACCATCGCCCTGGCAATGGAGACGCGCATCTTCATGCCACCCGACAATTCACGCGGGTAAACGGCAGCGAAATTCGCCAAACCGACCTGCTCAAGGGCTTCCTCGACGAGCGGCTGCGCCGCTTTGCGACTGGTTCCGACAAGCCTCAAAGGCAGATAGACATTGTCGAACACCGTCGCCCAGGGCATCAGCGTCGGCTCCTGGAAAACGAAACCGATGTCATGCACGTGCTTGCTGGCGGCGCCTGACTCCTTGCTCCACTCGATCGAACCCGTCGATGGCGCAGTAAGTCCGGCGATCATGCGCAGGGCCGTGCTCTTGCCGCAGCCCGATGGCCCAAGAAAGCTGATGAACTGCCGCTGGCCGATATCCAATGACAGATCGCGCAAGGCGACGGTCCCGTTGGCGAAGCGCTTGTCGACGCCGCTGATACGGATCAGGCTGTCGGCTTTCGTCATGGTAGGTACAATTCCCATTGCGGTCACCACGCCGGCTCGTTGGTGAGCCATGTGAGGGGCGCCTCATGGATCTCCCGCAGCAGTTCGACGAATCGCTCAGCCACGAACTCAAGCCCCTGCTTGCCCTTGTCGGCAGTTGCTGCGGCAGCATCCCCGCAGGCCCCGCACGGATGCAGATCCTGAATCTGCCAGCCCAGCTTTGTCAGCGGACCGATGGACAAATGCGTATTCGTCTCGGCCAGGCGCTCATGCAGCCCGACGAACCGCTCCGCCTTGCTCATGTCGACGAGGTCTGGACGCAGCGCCAGCATCATCGATGTTTCCTTGTCTCCCGCATGGATGCCGAACCTCGATTCGGCGGCGCTGAAGAGGCCGGACGGCATGCCGAATGCATGCGTGGCGGTCGCCACGGTGAAAAGGCCATGGCGCACACGAAGATCACGCGCAACGATGTCCAGCACAGCAGTTTGCCCGCCATGGCTGTTCAGAAGCACCAGCTTGCGTACGCCCGAGGCCGCAACGCTTTCGCCGATATCCATCAGCACGCGCAGCAGCGTGTCGGCCGAGAGCGTCAGCGTGCCGGGGAAGCGGCTGTGCTCATTGCTCTTTCCAACGCGCTGACCGGGAAGAAAGACCACCGGCAGATCGTCCGGCAGCCGCTTGATAGTCTCCGCGACCACGCCCTCGCTGATGGTCGTATCCACGGAAACAGGCAGATGCGGGCCGTGCTGTTCGATTGCCGATACAGGCAAAACGGCGATCAGCTCGTCGCGTTTGAGTTTGGCGAAAGCGGCACTTGTATAGTCGGCCCAGTATCGCAGCATCGTGTCCTAACCTCCCAGGTTTCAGGCATCCTTACCATTTGTAAAAATACTTTGCGTTGGTTCAAACCTCGTGTCAAGCCACCTGCCATCACACTGAACAAGGATCTAACCGTCGCCTGATTTTCACCCCGTTTTGCCCCCGGACCGCAGAAAGCCATGCCCTGCATCACAACCGGCAGAGTGGACGGAGTCTTCGGAACTCACCCATTTCGCCCTGACCGCCCTCCAAACAGGCCCGGCGCGGTCCTCAACGCGCTGCCATGAAACGCCCAATTCGCGGTATTTGCGCTACGAAAGCGGCCAAATCACACCGTTTGACACGGCGCGCCTCCAAGGCGTACTTTCCACATGTAAAAATACTGTACGAAAGATCAGACGTCTGTTTCGAGAGCAACACGCATGCCGGCTGGCATGCCGTGGTACCCAACTTGGTGGAGGCAGGTGCATTGGAGCTTCGTCAGCTGGAATATTTCCTCGCCATTATCGAGGGCGGGTCTCTCTCTAAGGCGGCCACGGTGGTGGGCATAGCCCAACCAGCCCTAAGCAGGCGCATGCGCCAGTTGGAGGAGGAACTCAACGTTCAGCTGTTCTACCGCCATGGGCGCGGCATCCGGCTGACCAGCGAAGGAAAGCAGCTTCAGAGCGTCGTTGCTCCGATCATCCGCGATCTGGAGCAGGTTCGATCTGAGCTCAGGGAAAGTTCCGTCGTGCCTACCGGCAAGATCAGCTTCGGTGTGCCACCGTCCATAAGTGCCGCCATCGGCGCGGAGATCGTTGCCAAGTTTTCGCGACGGTTTCCCCATGTGAAAGTACACCTGGTCGACGGGCTGTCCGGCTTCATCAATGAATGGCTGACCGCGGGGCGGATCGACATGGCCGTCATCAATCACGCCAGGCGCTCACCGTACATGCGAATGGACTACCTGATGTCCGTCGATTTGTTTCTCTTCGGTCCGCGCGATGACATCGATGCAATTTCCCCCAATTCCGATGTCTTTCCGACCAGCGATCTGACCAAGCTTCCTCTTCTGCTGGTTGGCCGCCATCACGGCTTGAGACGCGAGTTGGACGGTGCCATGCGCAAGCTTGGCCTCGAGCTCAATGTCAAAGCGGAAGTCGATGCGTTGGTTGCGCTAAAAAACCTCGTACGCGGCGGCCATGGCTTCACCGTTCTGCCACACGGCCTGATCCTGCCGGAGGTCGGCAACCGCGATTTCGGCTTCCGCCGCCTCGTCGAACCAGGGCTGCGCCAAGACTTCATGATTGCGTTCTCGCTTCAGACACAAACCACACGCGCCATGCGGGAACTGGCCAAGCTGGTTCGCACCGAAGTCAGCCTGGCCTTGAATGACGGCCGGTTGGTAGGTCACGTCGAGCAACGCACGACGGCCAGGATTGGCGATTGCGCCGAAAGGCTCCAGGCCGCCCTGTCGGGCGTTCTCTGATCAGGACTGCATTGGCATAACCAGCAGGCATCACCGGGCGCACGGCGGCCCGGCATTGCGTTCGCGTCCACGCATGCAGCCATGTCCCGGCGGCACGAGCCGATAGGTCCGCCCGCGCCACGGATCAAATCCGCCTCGCGTGCGACGATCTCCCTTTGCTGGCCATCTATGCAACAGTCCATGGAGGACGGCCCGACACGACCGGCGATCGCTTGTCTGTGTTTTGGGAGAGTAGCGCCGTCGGGCCATGCGACTTAGCCAGCTATGCCCAACCAGCATATCTTCTGTTCCCCGCAGGCGCATGGAACCCACTGGGTATCTGCAGCACAGTGGTCCCGACAACAAAAGAATGCACCGCGCATTTGAGGGTCGGCGCGACCAGCCGCGATACATCGCAACCCGACCTTCCCGCCGCACAAGGGCAGGCCCGTCACGACCTCGACGGGACCTCCAATCGGGCAAACCACCAACAGGAGTATATCAAAAACAACGTCAGGCGGGGCCTACGTGAGCGTTATCTGCAAGCAACTCTGGGAGGAGAAAAAATGAACGGAATGATAGCAACGAGCCTAAAGCGATTGAGCTGTGCGATGTCGCTGGTGGTTGGTCTGGTTGGGTCGGTCGTGACCGTCCAGGCGCAAGACAAGGTCGCATTCGCGACCAATTGGAAGGCTCAAGGCAGCCATGGCGGCTTCTACCAGGCGGTCGCCGACGGCACTTACAAGAAGTTTGGCCTCGACGTCGAGATCGTCCAGGGCGGGCCGCAGATCAACACCCGCGCTCTGCTGTCCGCAGCAAAAGTCGACTTCCTTTTGTCGGTGCCACAGAATGTTCTGGAGAATTACCGAGCGAACATACCGACGGTCATGGTGGCGGCCCTGCTCCAGAAAGACCCGATAGCGGTGATGGCGCATCCGGGAAAATTCAAGGACATCGCCGATATGCGTCGCGCGCAAACAATCTATGTCGCGCGCCCTGCCCAATTCAGTTGGTGGCCCTGGGCAAAACGTGCGTTTGATCTCAGCGATGATCAGGTGAAGGCATACAACTACACCATGGCGCCGTTCCTCGCCAATCCAGAATCCATTCAACAGGCCTACGCCACGTCGGAACCGCTCTACATCGACGCGTTCAAACCGGACGTGTTCCTGCTCGCAGATTATGGCTGGTCGGCCTACTCCAGCGTCATTGAAACGCGCACCGAACTGGTCGACGACAACCCCGACCTGGTCAGCCGTTTCATCGACGCGACCATGATCGGCTACAGCAATTTCCTCTATGGCGACCGCACCCCAGCCTACGACCTGATTCGAAAAGACAATCCCGAAATGACGGTTGAAAAGCTCGACGCCGAGGTCAACGAGATCCTCCGCCTGGGCCTCATCGACGGCGGCGACGCCGTGGAACGTGGTATCGGCGCTGTCGATCTCAAGCGTTTCTCCAAGTTCTATGACGACATGGTGGAAGTCGGGCTCTACAAGCCCGGCGAAATTGACCTCGCCAAGGTCGTCACCGACAAGTTCGTAAACAAGGCTGTCGGCGTCGACATCCGCAAGCGGGCTCAAGGCAACTAGCAGAAGCGGCTCGGGCCATCGCGCGAGCCACACCGACATGCCAGGCAACTTTCGGCAATAAGCCGAAAGTTGCCGTTGGCTTGGCGGGTCACTATGGCCGCTCAGGTAAACTCAAATCGCCGATCCAAAGGTGCCGCCAGCGGCCACCGACTCGGGCTTGCGACGCTCACTAAACCAGTTGCGTAAATTTGCGCGCGTCGATCTGTGGGTGCTCTCGCACCCCACAAGGCTGGCCAATCGAGGCCTTCGCCTCTCCGTTCATGCCTGCACGGAGAAGCCACCATCCACGGTCAGGGATGCGCCCGTCACGAAGTCGGACGCAGAGCTCGCCAGGAACACAACTGGACCGGCGAGTTCTTCCGGCCGACCCCAGCGTTTTGCCGGAGTCCTGTCGATCACATGCTGGGCCAGGCCCGCGACCTCGCTGCGCGCCGAAACCGTCAGATCGGTATCGATCCATCCTGGCAGGATGGCATTTACCTGGATATTGGAAGATGCCCAGGCGGTAGCCAGGGCTCTGGTGAATTGCACAAGTCCACCCTTGCTCGCCGAATAGGCAACGGAAAACGGCGCTCCGAACACCGCGAGAATTGACGCGATGTTGATGATCTTGCCGCCACCCCTCGCCTTCATGCTGTCAAATACCGCCTGTGACAGGTAAAATGCGCTCGACAGATTGGTGTCGATGACATCCTTCCAGTCTGCCTCGGAATAGTCCTCGGGAGTTTTGCGGATAGCGATCCCGGCGTTGTTGATGAGAATGTCGACGCCGCCGCATTTTTCGACAATGGAAGCGACAAGTTTCCTGCATTCGCTCTCAGAGGTTACATCAGCCTCGAAAAACAGCGCATCAAATCCGTCTGCCTTCAATGCGGCGACCGCGTTCTTTCCCTTGTCCCGGTTGCGTCCGACAAGAACCGGAGTTGCCCCGGCAGCCGCAAGTCCTCGAGCCATCTCAAGCCCAATCCCGCCATTCCCGCCAGTTACGACAGCCACTCGTCCATCAAGTTTGAAAAGGTCCACGCGTTTTTCCTAGGTCTTTGAATTCGTTATGGAAACCCTGCCGCGCGAAGTCGCGCAAAATGGCAACGGGTTGCCAGCCAAGGCTGCTGGCGGATTCACGCCACACTCAGCGCCGCTATTCCGCGCCGGCTGCAAGTTCCCTAGCGCGGGCGCGAAGCATGAACTTCTGCACTTTTCCCGTGCCGGTCTTTGGCAGTTCACCGAAACTGAAGTGACGCGGCGTTTTGTACGGCGCCAATCTTTCTCGGCAATATGCCTTCAACTCTTCGGAATTGACCCCGGCATTCGGCCTCACCTCGATGAATGCATAGGGCGTTTCGCCCCATTTGGGATCGGGTGCGGCGACCACTGCAGCAAGCAGGACGGCCGGATGCTGATGCAGCGCGTTCTCGATCTCGATGCTCGAAATGTTTTCGCCGCCAGAAATGATGATGTCTTTCGAGCGGTCCTTGATCTCGATGCTGCCGTCCGAATGACGGACCGCCATGTCTCCCGTATGGAATACGTCGTTGAGGAAGGCTGCGGCGGTCGCCTCGGCATCACGATAATAGCCGGCCATCACGGTGTTGCCCGCCAGCACGATCTCTCCGAGCGCCACGCCATCCGCCGGCACGTCCTTCGCCGCGTCATCAAGGACGCGAACGCGACTGGCCGAAATGTGCCTTACGCCTTGCTTCGACAGTTCGACGGCTTTCGCCGCCGCATCGAGCGAGTTCTGGTGTTCGGCGAGCGTCTGCATGGTCACCGGCCCGAAAGATTCAGTAAGACCGTACAGGTGCGTGAGGTCAAAACCCAACGCATCGAGTTCATTGATCAAGGTGCTGGTCGGAGCCGCCCCACCCATGGCGACATTGACGCGCCGGGCCGGGTCGTGACCTTCTCGAGCCGGGTGATTGAGAAGCATGTAAAGCACGACCGGCGCGCAGGACATGTGCGTGACGCCATGTCTTGCTATCTCGGCAAAGACAACGCCCGGGTCGACCTTGTCGAGGCAGACATGCAGCGCACCGGCCGCCGTGACGGCCCAGGTGTGGCACCACCCGTTGCAATGGAACATCGGCAGCGTCCACAGATAGGCGGAACGCGAATTGAGCCCGAGGGCCAAGACATTGCCGATCGAATTGAGGTAGGCGCCGCGGTGATGGCAAACCACACCCTTCGGGTCGCCCGTGGTTCCTGACGTGTAGTTCAGGCTGATGGGCTGCCATTCGTCCACGACGGCCGTATTCTCGAGCGCTATATCGATGCCGTCGTCGGCGAGAAGGTCGAGCACATCCAGGCTGGCATGCCGTTCGCCATCGTCGGCGAAAACGACGCATTGAACGTTTTTGGCCTTCGCGGCCAGGCTGGCAACGTCACGGCTCGCGGCATCGCTAAGAACCATTCGGCTTTCGGCATGGTTGAGAATGAAGCCGACGGCGTCGGCATCGAGCCGCGTGTTGACGGTGTTGAGAACCGCCCCGATCATCGGCACGGCATAATGCGCGGCAAGCATCTCGGGCCGGTTGCCGGCCATGACGGAGACGACGTCTCCTGCCTGCACGCCTCGCTCTTTCAAGAAACGGCAAAGCCGGCCGACCATCCGGGCAAACTCGCGATAAGTCCAACGTCTGTCGCGCCAGGCAACCGCCGGCCGCGTCGGAAAAACTTCGACCGATCGAAGCAGGAAATCCACCGGCGTAAGCGCAACGCAGTTCGCCGGGCGCGCCGACAGATGTGGTTCCAGACGCATTGATAATTCTCCCCCTCTTCGGCCGGCGCCTTGGCACGATAGCCAGCGCCACCCCAATCACATCGACAAGACGATTTTTCCGGACACTTCCCGCGCGGCGAGCGCGTTCAAAGCGAGCCCGGCTTCTTCGAGGCAGAACCGCCTCTGAATCGACGGTTTGATCTTCCTGCGGACATAAAGATCAGTCAGTTCGGCGACGGATTCATGATGCCGCTGCGGATCACGCTCCATTGCCGCGCCCCAAAACACGCCCCTCACGTCGCAACCTTTCAGCAGCGGCAGGTTGAGGGGAAGACTTGGCACACCCGCCGCAAAGCCTACGACCAGGTAACGGCCCTGCCAGCCAATCGACCGCATGGCCGGCTCGGCATATTCTCCCCCGACGGCATCGTACACGACCGACGCACCATCCGGGCCGCAGGCAGCCTTGAACAAGCCGGCCAGGCGTTTCTGGCCCTCGCGCCCCAGTTCGCCGCGCGGATAGAGCACGGTCTCATCCGCCCCAAGCAACCGGGCGATCCCCAGCTTCTCTTCGGTTGAGGCAGCCGCGACGACTTTGGCGCCCAGGGCCTTGGCGAGTTCGACCGCCGCCAGCCCCACGCCCCCGCCGGCTCCCAGCACCAGCAGGGTTTCGCCCTGCCCCAGTGCCGAGCGGTCGCGCAAGGCGTGATAGGCCGTGCAGTAGGCCATCAGGAAGACTGCCGCGTCGTCGTATGGCATGCTGTCGGGAATGGGCGAACAACGAGCAGCGTCGACGCAGACATATTCTGTCATGCCGCCCCAGCCGAGCATCGCCATGACCCGGTCGCCGACGCAAGGCCAACTCACGGCTTCGCCGACCGCCTCGACAATTCCTGAGACTTCGGCACCCGGAGAGAATGGACGCTCGGGCCTGTATTGATAGCGGTCGTCGATAATCAGCAAATCCGGATAATTGATCCCGACTGCCCGAACCCGGATGCGCACCTGGCCGGGCGCGGGCTCAGGTATAGGCACGCGCCTCAATGCGAGCGTTTCTGGCCCGCCAGCCTTCTCGCTGAGGACCGCCGCCATCGTGTCTTGAGGCTCTGACGCCTGCGTCATGTTGCAAGCGCTCCCAGCCCAACGTAGAGCTCGAGCGCTTCGGGGTTTGCCAGTGCTTCCTGGTTCTTGACGGGTCGGCCATGGACGATGTCGCGGACGGCGAGTTCGGTGATCTTGCCCGACTTGGTGCGCGGGATGTCGGCGACGGCGACGATCTTCGCCGGCACGTGGCGCGGGCTGGCACCGGTGCGGATTTTGGTGCGGATGCGCTTTTCCAGCTCCGCGTCCAGCGAAACGCCCGGGGCGAGGCGGACGAACAGCACGACGCGCACGTCGTCCTGCCAGTCCTGGCCGATGCAGATCGCCTCGGCGATCTCCGGCATCTGCTCGACCTGGTTGTAGATCTCGGCGGTGCCGATGCGCACCCCGCCCGGGTTCAGCGTCGCATCCGAGCGGCCATGGATGATCATGCCGCCATGGGCTGTCCATTCGGCGAAGTCGCCATGGCACCAGACATTGTCGAAGCGCTCGAAATAGGCGGCGTGGTATTTGGCGCCGTCCGGATCGTTCCAGAAGCCGATCGGCATCGCCGGGAATGCCCTGGCGCAGACCAGTTCGCCCTTTTCCTCGCGCACCGGCTGGCCGTCGTCGTCCCAGACCTCGACGGCAAGGCCGAGGCCCGCACCCTGGATCTCGCCCGTCCACACCGGCTCGGTCGGCACGCCGAGCACGAAGCACGAGACGATGTCGGTGCCGCCGGAGATCGAGGCGAGGTGCACATCCTTCTTGATGCCGTCATAGACGAAGGCAAAGCACTCCGGCGACAAAGGCGAGCCGGTCGACGAGATGGTGCGCACGGTCGAAAGATCGTGGCTGTCGATAGGTCTCAGGCCGGCCTTGCGCACCGAATCGATGAATTTCGCCGAGGTGCCGAAATAGGTCATCTGCTCGGCCTGGGCGAAGTCGAACAAAACGTTGCCGTCGGGATGGAACGGCGAGCCGTCATAGAGCAGCAGCGTCGCCTCAGCGGCCAGCCCCGAGACCAGCCAGTTCCACATCATCCAGCCGCAGGTGGTGAAGTAGAACAGTCGGTCGCCGGCTTTCAGCCCCGCATGCAGGCGCAATTCCTTGACATGCTGGATCAGCGTGCCGCCGGCCGAATGGACGATGCATTTGGGAATGCCGGTCGTGCCCGAGGAAAACAGGATGTAGAGCGGGTGCGAAAACGGCAGCGGCTCAAACGTCACCGGCCTGGCTACGAACGGCGCCAGGGCAGCCTCCAGCGCCTCGGCCTTGGCGATGGACGAGGCCACGTCGCTGGCCGTGCCGAGATAGTCGACCACCAGCACCTTGCTCACGGTCGTCAGCTTTGCGGCGACCGCTGCGACCTTCTCGCCGACCTCGATGTGCTTGCCGGCATACCAGTAGCCGTCGGGCACGATGAAGACCTTCGGTTCGATCTGGCCGAAGCGGTCGAGCACGCCCTGTGCGCCGAAGTCGGGCGAGCATGACGACCACACCGCCCCGATCGAGGCGGCTGCCAGCATCGCCGCCACCGTCTCGGGCGTGTTCGGCATCATCGCAGCGATCCGGTCGCCTTTTGTGACGCCGAGCGAAACGAACAGTTGCTGCAGCTTCGACACCAGGGCCGCCAGTTCGTCCCAGGACAGCCGCCGCTCGACCTTGTCTTCGCCGCGAAAGACGATCGCCTCGCCGGAGCCCGCGCCGCGCAGCAGGTTCTCGGCGAAGTTCAGCCTGGCATCGGGGAAGAAGGCAGCGCCCGGCATCTTGTCGCCGTCGACCAGCACGCGGCTGCCCTTGTCGCCGACGATGCCGCAGAAGTCCCAGACCAGGTCCCAGAAGCCCTCGCGCTCGTCCACCGACCAGGCGTGCAGTTCGGCATAGCTGGAGAATACCCGCCCGGCGCGGGCAGACACCTCGGCCATGAACGCCGTCAACGGCGCTTCCGCGACCTGCTTGGCGGAAGGCACCCACAGCGGCGTTTCAACGGACATCGGCATCTCTCCCGATTTAGGCATGCGCCAAACCGCCTCTTGCGTCAGATCCGCATGGTTGCATTGACTCTTCGCCAGCTTAAACTGATATCTGTGATCACAGATATTGACCTACTCGATTCTATTGCAAACTGCAAACGACCGAGCCGTGAAATGTTGCCGCGCATGCCCTTTTTGCAGGCCAGCAAGGCGCGGCTGTCGTTCGCGCCCCTCACGAATTACAACCCCCAGCGAATGGATGACTTGATGACTCGCCCCACCCCAGATCGCCAATCGTTGCGCGAGGCGCTAGCCGACGGTGCACGCCATGGGCGCTATGTACTTCGCAACTTGCGGCTTTGTTCGGCCCTGACAACCACGGGATCCACGGCGGCTGATGCGGAATTCATGCTCACCGATGTAACGATAGAGAATGGCAAGATCGCAGCGACAAACCCTACGGGCTGTGTTGCTGCCGACGCTGGCACTCTTTCGATCGATGCCGGCGGAAGGGTTGCCTTGCCCGCATTCGTCGACTGCCACACGCATCTCGACAAGGGCCATATCCTGCCGCGAACGCCTGAGGCGGATGGTTCATTCGCCGGCGCCATGACCGCCACCATTTCCGACCGCACGCAAAATTGGTCGCATGAAGATGTAGCGCGACGCATGGATTTCGCGCTCCGATGTGCTTACCACTACGGCACCATTGCAATCCGCACGCATCTCGATTCCAAGCCGCCACAAGATGCGATCTCGTGGCCGGTGTTCCAGGAACTGCGCGACCAATGGCGCGGACGCATCGAACTGCAGGCCGCCTGCCTGTTCGGCATCGATCTGGCACGCGATCAGGTCGCACTCGAAGACATCGCCCGGCGTGTTGCCGCCGCTGGCGGCATGCTCGGCGCAGTGGCATTCCCCACGCCGGACCTCGACATGCTGCTCGACCGGATGTTTGCCACGGCCACCCGCTTCGGAATGGACCTCGATTTCCATGCCGACGAAACTGCCGATCCCTCGGCAGACGCCCTACGTCGCATCGCCGAGGCCGCGCTTCGGTCTCGCTTTTCCGGAAAGGTACTTGTTGGGCATTGCTGCTCGCTGGCGAGACAAGACCATGCAGCGGTCGATGAGACGCTCGACAAGGTCGCATTGGCTGGAGTGGCAGTGGTTTCACTGCCGATGTGCAATCTCTATCTGCAGGACCGTCGCAACGACGGCACCACGCCACGCTGGCGCGGCGTCACGCTGTTGCATGAAATGAAGCAGCGCGGCATTGCCGTGGCACTGGCTTCCGACAACACGCGCGATCCGTTCTATGCCTATGGCGACCTCGACATGATGGAAACCTATCGGATGGGGACCCGCATCCTGCACCTCGATCATCAGGTGGGAGACTGGCCGAGGGCGGTATCGGCTACGCCGGCTGCAATCATGCGTCTCGACGGCAAAGGTGTGATCGCCGAAGGACAGCCCGCCGATTTCACCCTGTTCGAGGGCCGCACATGGTCAGAACTGCTGTCACGTCCTGAAGGCAACCGCATCGTTGTCCGGCACGGCGCCCCCATCGACGCGCCGCTGCCATCCTACGCGGAACTTGACGACCTTTCAGGCCTGGCGCTGCAATGAGCAGTCAAAGCATATCGGCGGCCGGTCCTTCCGGCCGCCGATATGGGGCAATGGGCTGCGGCAGTTGGACAGGCATCGATGATGGATGCTTATGGAATGCGCCAGGTGCACTCCGTCTGGTCTGCCGCGGCAACCATGCCCGTACCTCTAGCTGAGCATCTGAAGGTCGCCATCGACGGCTATGGCTTGGCCCGTTGTTGTTCGAAACCGCAGCGATGCCAGGCAGACAATGGTGTCCGCAATCTGCCGGGGTGAAACGAATTCCGCGATCGAGGCGCACTTCAGGGCGTCCTGCTTCATTTCCTCGAAACTGATGCCGCGAAGCTCCGCCTTCTGGGCGAGAACCGCATCCTGTCTTTCGCCGGAAACGATACCTGGCAGGATTGCGTTGACGCGAATCCCCAGGCTGCCCAGTTCCATCGCCAGGGATTTCGTAAACCCCACGACCGCCCATTTCGACGCGGCATAGGGTGTCCTCAATTGAAACCCCAGCCTGCCCGCCGCAGAGGACATGTTGACGATGCTCGGGTTCTCGCTCGACTGCAAATGCGGGATGGCAAGACGAACGCAATTGAACTGCCCGGTCGTGTTGACGTCCAGGGTCCTGTCCCATTCCTCGGGCGTGATCTCGTCGACGCGCCCCACCGGTCCGGCGATGCCGGCATTGTTGACCAGGCAATCTATGCCGCCGAGCTGCTTGACCGCATCGGCGAAGAATTCGGCAACAGAAGCCCGGTCGGAAACATCGCAATAGGATGCCGTCAGCCTGCGATGCAGCTGCCTCACATTCGCCAGGCCGTCGCGATCGACGTCGCAGATATGCACATAGGCGCCCTCGTCGAGGAAGGCCTTGGCGATCTTCAACCCTATCCCGCCAGCGCCTGCGGTAACAATGACACGCAGTCCCTTCAGCCCGAGATCCATCGTCGCTCTCCGTATTGGTCAGCTCGACATTTCACGTTTGCGGCACCTCAGTCCGCCGCTTGTTCGGCGAGTACCTGCTGGGCAACGCGGAAGCACTCGAGGGCTCGCGGAACGCCGCAATAGATGGCCACCACATGGATCGCCGCCCTCACCTGTTCCTTCGTCACGCCGTTGGCGTTGAGGGCCGCCCGGCAATGGACTTCCCATTCATGCATTTGTCCGAGAGCTCCGATCATGGCCAGATTCATCAGGCTGCGGGTTTTCACGTCGATGGCGCCGTCACTCCAGCCAAAACCCCAGGCCCATGCCGTCATCGCTTCCTGAAACGGCCGGGTGAAGTCGTCCGCGTCCGTCAAATTGGCGGCCACGTAGCGTTCGCCTAGCGTTGCCTTCCGTTTGGCGACACCACGTTCGAACAGGTTGTTGTCAATCATTGTCATCCTCCATGCAGCAAAGTCGTTGGGCCAATCTGAGCCCCGGCAGAATTCAGTTCATGCTTGCCAGTCCGGCAGCGCGACGCTGGTCCATGGCCAGCATCGTCCTGCCGCGCCTCCTCGCGCTTCCGGCCGCCTTCTGCGGCTAGACTAGAAGGCGACCTTGTCTCCGCCCTTCAGCGCCAGTATCTCGCGCGCCTCCTGCGCCGTCGCGATCTCGAGGCCGAGCCCCTCGATGATCTGGCGCGCACGCGAAACCTGCTGTGCATTCGTCTTGGCCAACTGGCCGGGGCCGATCCACAGCGAATCCTCCAGGCCGACACGGACGTTTCCGCCCATCGCGGCTGCCATCGCAGCGATGGGCATCTGGTTGCGTCCAGCGCCCAGCACCGACCATTTGTACTGGTCGCCAAACAACCGATCGGCCGTGCGCTTCATATGCAGCACATCTTCCGGATGGGGGCCGATGCCACCCAAGATGCCAAACACCGTCTGGATGAACAGCGGCGGCTTCACCAGGCCGCGCTGCAGGAAGTAATGCAGGTTGTAGAGGTGGCCGGTGTCATAGCACTCGAACTCGAAGCGGGTTTCGGCCTCGCCCAGGGAGCGGAGCGCGTACTCGATGTCCTTGAAGGTATTTCTGAAGATCAGGTCCCTGGAGGATTCCAGCGCCTCTCGTTCCCAGTCGTGCTTGAACTCCTTGAAACGATCAAGCATCGGGAACAGCCCGAAATTGAACGAGCCCATGTTCAGCGACGCAACCTCCGGCTTGTATACCGCTGCCGGCTTGATCCGCTCTTCCACTTTCATCCACGGTGCACCGCCGGTGGTGATGTTGATCACGCAGTCCGAACGCTGCTTGACCACTTTCAGGAAGGGCTCGAATCCTTCAGGCGTCTGATCCGGCTTTCCGGTTATCGGATCGCGGGCATGCAGATGCACGATCGCAGCGCCGGCTTCCGCGGCGCCGATCGCGGCTTCCGCGATCTCCTCGGGCGACACCGGAAGGTGCGGCGACATCGAAGGCGTGTGAATAGCGCCGGTCACGGCACAGGTGATGATGACTTTGTTGGAAATGGCCATGGCTCTCAACGATTGGTTGTCGGATCTTGCTGCTTCTTGTGATCGCCAAGGGCCTGCAGGCGGCGGTCACGCCACTCGCTCTTGGCAGTAATCATGTCGGGGGTGGGCGGCAGGCCCCAGCTTTCAACAACACGCTCGACGTTACCGGCGTCCCACACCGACGAAGGCGGCGGCGCGGCGGTGATTTCCCGGAATATTCCGCCGTAGCGCTGGAGGTAGTCGCCGATGCCACCGGGCGCGTTGAGTTCGATCGTCGCCAGCGGCCCCATGAACGACCAGCGAAGGCCCAGGCCGTCCGAAACCGTCCTGTCGAGATCGTGGGCGCTGATCACACCATCGCCGACAAGACGCAGCGCCTCGGCCAGCAACGCTGCCTGAAGGCGGTTGAGGACAAATCCCTGCACCTCGCGCCTGACGACAACAGGAACTTGACCGACGTCCCGATAGAACTCGCCCGCCCGTGAAATGACTTCGAAATCCGTCCATTCGCCGCCGCAGAGCTCGACCACCGGGATCAGATGCGGGGGATTGACCGGATGCGCGACAAGGCATCGATGACGGCCCGGCAAGCCGCTGGCAAATGCCGAGGGCATGATCGTCGAGGTCGACGACGCGAGAATGACATCGCCCGAAGCGACCGCGTCGATCTTCGCAAACAGCTCTCTCTTCTTGTCGGCTGCCTCGGGTCCGCATTCCTGGACAAGGCAAACACCATCGACCGCATCTTCAAGCGAGGCCGACAGCCGAACCACGCCGGACACCTCGGAGAGTCCGTCCTCCTCGATGATCTTTCCGATGGCGCCTGCCGCCGCCTCGAGACTGCGTCGGTCGCTGTCGAACAGGTTCACCGACCAGCCGGCCCTGGCGAACACCACGGCCCAGGATCGGCCGATAAGCCCGGCGCCGACTATGCCAACTGACCGCATGAAACGCCCTTTTTTCTCGACATACATGAATTAATCTGTGATCACAGATCACGACTAACGCATCGTCGACACCCTGTCTAGGACAAATCGCGACGCGCATCCGGCCGCCAAATAGCAGGGCGGCTGTTGCGGCGATTGCAAGTTGGGGTGCGATCGGTGATTGCGCTGTTCAGCGCCCCGAACCCACAACAACTGCGGTGCGCGACGCACGCCCACTTGCTGTGATCAGGTGATTACGGATAACGTTGCAAGGATTGCCCCGCCCGAAAAACCTGCGAGTACCGATTTTGGAACAGACCGACACCGCCCTGACCCAGATGGGGCAATTGGAGCGCGTAACGCTCGGCGAGCGTGCCTATCTCAAGCTTAGACAGCTCATCATGTCGGGAAAGCTTGCGCCGAACGAGAAGCTTTCACTGAGGTCCGTGGCCGAGGCATTGGGCGTATCGATCATGCCGGTGAGGGAAGCGGTCACGCGCCTCGTCGCCGAAGGCGCCCTCTCCCTTCTGCCCAACAGGGCCATAAGCGTCCCGTTGATGACAAGGGCAAAGTTCGAGGAGCTGCTGCGCATCCGGACCGAGATCGAGGGGTTTGCTGCGGCCGAAGCTGCCGCGCATCGAACCAGCCGCGATCTCAAGCTGATATTGGACTACGACAAGGATTTCCGTGACGCCGTTGGCAAAGGCGATTCCGAAGTGGACAGTTCGCTGCAGTTGAACAAGGAACTGCATTTTGCCGTCTATGAAGCCGCCGGATCGCCAATCCTCGTCTCCATCATCGAAGGTCTGTGGCTCAAGGTGGGACCGGTGATCAACCTGGACCTGCGGGCGTCCCAGCGGCTCGCGAGCGGAAACGCGGAGACGCATCACGCCCGCCTCGTCGAAGCGATCATCAATCAGGACGGGAACGCCGCGCGAGCCGCCGTGGTTGCCGACATCAGGTCATCCGGCGAGTTTATACTTGGTTCAAATCAACTTTGGACAAACTTGCCAGAGCCGGCCTGATGCCGACAAAGACACGCGCGTTTTTTCAATAGATGTGCGCGGACCTGCGCGACATAACCTGTTGTCGAACGCCCAATCTCGACCATTCCGGATTTTAAGTAATGAATTTTCTTAGCGACAACACCTCTGGCGCCAGTCCGAATATTCTGAAGGCGATCGTCGAAAGCAACGATGGCGATCAGTCCCCGTACGGCGGTGACATCTGGACGAAACGAGCCGAAGCCGCCATCGCAGATGTTTTTGGATGCGACGTGGCTGTCTTTTTTGTCACGACTGGGACTGTCAGCAATGCACTTGCGGTGTCGGCTATTTCTCCGCCCTCCAGAGCCGTTTTTTGTCACGACAATGCCCACCTGATCGACAGCGAGTGCGGGGCGCCGGAATTCTTCACCAATGGCGGCAAGCTGGTCGGCATTGCCGGACCAGCCGGCAAGATGGACCCTCAAGCGCTCGCATCTAGGTTGCAGCAGTTCCCGCCAGATGTCGCCAGGCAGGTACAGCCGGGTGCGCTGTCGATCTCGCAGGCGACGGAATCCGGAACCGTCTACCGTCCGAGCGAGATACGTTCGATTGCCGATCTCGCACATGATGCCGGAATGAGTGTCCACATGGACGGAGCGCGGTTCGCTAACGCCGTCGCAGCCCTCGACACGGCACCGGCAGAGATCACGTGGAAAGCCGGCATCGATGTTCTTTCCCTGGGGGCGACGAAAAACGGCGCCCTCGCCTGCGAAGCCATCGTGTTCTTCGATATGTCCAAGGCTGCCGATTTTGCTTTTCGCCGCAAGAAGGGCGGCCAGACGTTGTCGAAAGGCCGTTTTCTTGGTGCACAGATGACCGCATATCTCGCCGACGACCATTGGCTCGACCTTGCCCGTCATGCCAATCGCGCTGCGGGGCGGCTAGCCGCGCGACTGGCCGAGATGCCCACTGTGCGGCTCCCCTGGGCGACAGAGGCGAATGTCGTTTTCGCAACCCTTCCACGGGGAATGGACGCGGCGCTTCGTGCAGCGGGCGCCCGCTATCATCTCTGGGATGCGAAATGCCTGCTCCCTGCCGACCGGCCGGCTGATGACGAAGTGCTCGTGCGCTTCATTTGTTCATTTGGGACCGCCGATGCCGACATTGACAGGCTGACAGATCTGATCCGGCAATACAGCGCCTGACACGGGCGGCCTGATCGAGACAGCGCTAGCCTGAACCAGCCTCGGATAGAGGCTGGATACCGTAGCGATGAAAAATCTCCGGCCCGCGCGCGTGCAGGCGAGACGCATGCCGTGCGGCGAGCACGATTGGACATCGCGCCGAAATAGCCGGAGACCACAACGCTCCCTCCCGAGCTCGCAAGCCCGGCATCACCGGCACCTATATGCCTATTGAAATCAAAGTCTTGCGCCACGGCAAACCAAGCCCGTTCGTGCATGCGACCCATTCCCGAGATCGCTTCTTCCTGGGTATGATCACAGATCACGAACGCATTGACTCGCAAACTGATCGCGTGGCAAGATACTTTACGATTGGAAAGGTCATGGAGGAGGCATGACGCTTTCGCAATGCGGGCAGGAGGGGAGAGCGCGATCCTGCCGCAATCGTCAATCGGCTGAACGGTTCGCTTCCGCCGTCGCGGTCGGGGCGCCGAAGGTCGGCCGCTTGCTCGCAAAAGCTCGATGACCGCGGCGGAGCAGGCTTCTGAACCAGAAACCCCGCATCCGGTGAACTGAAACCTGTCCGGCAAGGCTGCCCAGTCGTGCCAGGACCAATGGGAGGAAATGACGTGAAATCAAGGATCAAGGTTGCGCTGAAGCAACTGGGGCTGGTCTTGTCTCTTGCTGTCGGCCTGATGGGATCGAGCCTCAAGGCCGGAGCGCAGGAGGAGATCGCCTTCGCGACCAACTGGAAAGCTCAGGGTGGCCACGCCGGGTTTTATCAGGCGCTCGCCGACGGAACATACAAGCAGTACGGTCTCGATGTTAGGATCGTGCAGGGCGGGCCGCAGATAAACACCCGTAGCCTGCTGTCTGCCGGCAAGGTCGACTTTCTGCTTTCGGTGCCGCAGTTGGCACTGGCAAACAGCCGCCAGAAGATACCGACGGCGATGGTGGCGGCCTTCTTCCAAAGAGATCCGACGACGCTGATGGCTCATCCGGGCAAGTACAAGGATCTCGCCGATATGCGCCGGGCCCGGACGATCTATGTGGCCCGAGCTGCCCAGTTCACGTACTGGCCATGGGTGAAGCACAAGTTTGGTCTCAGCGACGACCAGGTGAAGGCGTATAGCTTCACGCTGGCGCCGTTCCTTGCCGACCCGGAAGCCGTCCAGCAAGCCTATGCCACTGCGGAACCCCTCTACATCGACACATTCAAGCCGGACGTATTCCTGCTCGCCGACTATGGCTGGTCCGGCTATTCGAACATCATCGAGACGCGTCGGGAAATCATCGAAAAGAACCCCGACCTGGTGCAGCGCTTCATCGATGCTTCGATCATCGGATGGAACAACTATCTCTATGGCGACCGCAAGCAGGCCAATGCACTGATCAAGAAAGACAATCCGGAAATGACGGACGCGAAGCTCGATGCGGAAATCGCCGAGATCCAGCGTCTCGGCCTCGTTGACGGCGGCGACACGCTGAAAGTGGGCCTCGGCGCGATCGACCTGAAGCGCTTTGCCAGCTGGTTTGACGACCTGATGGAAGTCGGCCTCTACAAGCCCGGCGAAGTTGACCTTGAGACGGTCGTCACCGACCAGTTCGTCAACAAGGGTGTCGGCCTCGACGTTCGCAAGCGGCTTGAATCGCAATAGGCTGGCGCCGACCGGCCGCCCGGCCCGGAGGCATTCCACCGGGCCCCTGCCGCCACGCCAAAGCCCACAATGACGTCTTGGGAGCAGTCGACAACCTCGTCTGCTCCCGATTTGAACGGCGACGCAGCGCGTTCGGCCCCGTCGCCAGGGAGCCTCACCGGCGACCACCGAACTGACCTAAATTTTCGGAGAAAAAAGTGCCCGAGCCGCTTCCAAATTATATCGTCCAGAATGGCAAGCTCATTGGATATGAGGAGGCCGTCACGCATGTGATGTCGCCTGCCGTCAAGTATGGCTTGGCTGCCTTTGAAGGGCTGTGCGCGTATTGGAGCGATAGCGATCAGGAGCTCTTCGCTTTTCGCCTCCAGGAACATACCGAACGGCTGTTTCAATCGATGAAGCTGCTGAGGTTCGAACCGACTTTCTCGGCCGACGAGATCAACGACCGGACGATCGAGCTTTTGCGGCGCAACAATGTCCGCGAGCCCGTGCACATTCGCGCGATCGCCTATCTCGACGGCAAGGGCGAACACATTGTCCCTGGTCCTGTCAGCTATGCAATTTCTGCACTGCCTCTCGCGCGAAGCAGCAAGACCCAGACCGGCATCCGCTGTCAGGTCAGCGCATGGACGCGCATTTCCGATGGTTCCATGCCGCCGCGCATCAAGACGAGCGGCAATTATGTCAACAGCCGTCTTGCCAGGCTCCAGGCCAGGCATGATGGCTATGACGACGCGATCCTCCTCAACAACGCCGGCACCGTCGCGGAGTCGCCCGGAGCCTGCATCTTTCTGCGCCGCCGCGACGAACTCATCACACCAGATGTGACGAGCGGCATTCTCGAAAGCATCACTCGCGACACGATCTTGCATCTGGCGCGGGAAGCGGGAATCCAGGTGACCGAAAGGCCCGTCGACAAGACAGAACTTTACACTGCCCGGGAGATCTTCCTGGTCGGCTCGGCCGCGGAGGTCCTGCCGGTGGTCGACGTTGACGGCATATCGATCGGCGATGGCTCGCGAGGGCCGATGACAGCGGAGCTGCAGCGCGGCTACTTCGATGCGGTGATCGGCCAGACTGCCTTGGAGCAGGGTTGGTTGACCCGCGTGCATCAAACCTGACGCGGCTTTCGAGGCGGCCTCGGTTCGATGCCGCCTCACCCGGGCAAGGGCCAGAGCCTGCGAGGTCGGAAAGTGCCTACTACGGTCCGATCAACGCTGCGTCAGGGCGGCGACTTTCAGTGTCCTGTCACCAGGGCCGGGCGCCACCGATGATTTCCATGGCCCTCTCAGCGAAGCGGCCGGCCAGCGGGGCGACATCAGCGGCATTGTTCGAAGCCGCGTTGCCGGCGCGCGCCCGATCGGCAATGCCGACAAAGATCACGGCAAAACGAAATAGCGAAAAGACCAGGTGGAAGCGTTCGAGCGGCGCGGTCGGCGCCGCATGCGCGAAATAATGGTCGAGGAATTCGCGTTGGCTCGGAATGCCGAGCGCCGCAATGTCGAGACCAAGGATGCCACCATATTCGTCAGGCGAGCAATGCCAGGTCATCGAGCAGAAGCCGAGATCGGCAAGCGGGTGGCCGAGCGTTGACAACTCCCAGTCGAGGATACCGATCACCTCGGGCTTTTCGGGATGAAACAGCAGGTTGCCGAGCCGGAAATCGCCATGCGCGATCGACACGCGCCCATCGTCCGCCGGCATGTTCTGCGGCAGCCAGTCGGCCACCGCCTCCAAGACAGGGATACGTTCGCCTGGCGATTCCCTGAGTTGCCTTGTCCAGCGACCGATCTGGCGTTCGAAATAATTGCCTGGCTTGCCGTAGTCGCCGAGGCCGACCCCGTCCGGGCGCACCGCATGCAGTTTGGCCATCGCCTCGGCCATGCCGAGATAGATGCCACGCCGCTCGTCGGGTGAAAGGCCCGGCAGCGAGCAGTCATGGAAAACACGACCTTCGAGGCGCTCCATGAGGTAAAACGGCGTGCCAAGCGGCGCGTCCCCATCGTGGTAGAGCACCGGCTTCGGCACAGGCGCACTGGTCGGCGCCAGCGCTTCCAGCACGCGGAACTCGCGGTCGATGGCATGCGCCCCGCGCAGGATCGGCCCGGCCGGCTTCTTGCGCAACACCATGCGGCGGGCACCGAAATCGACGAAATAGGTCGGATTGGACTGGCCGCCGCCGATGCGTTCGAGCGTCATTTGGCCCTCGCCGAAGCGCTCGCCGAGAAACGCCTCGAGCGCTGCCGGATCGAAGTCTGCGTTCATGGCGTCCTGCGCCCTGTCGTCCTGCGCCTTGTCGTCCTGGGCCATCAATGCGCTACGCCTCGCCTTCGACATTCCAATGCCAGAAACCAGAACCTTCCTCGTTGAGGAAGCGGTTCAGCACCATCTTGTGCACTTCGTCGGCGCCGTCGACCAGCCGCGCCTGGCGGGCATAGCGATAAATCCATTCGAGCACGGTATCCTTGGAATAACCCCGGGCACCATTGATCTGGATCGCCACGTCGGCGGCGTCGTGCAGCACATTGGCGACCTGCACTTTGGCCATCGACACTTCCTTGCGGGCGAAGCCGCCCCTGTCGAGTTCCCAAGCCGCCTTCATCACCAGCAGGCGGCCGATCTCGATGCGCATGGCGAGGTCGCCGAGCTTGAGCTGAATGCTCTCGCGATCGGCGAGACGGACGCCGAAACCGTAGCGCTCGGAGGCATAGGCCCGCGCGATCTCGACGCAACGCTTGGACAGGCCGAGCCAGCGCATGCAATGGGTGAGCCGGGCCGGCCCGAGCCGCACCTGTGTCACCTTCATGCCCCTGCCCTCGCCGGCGAGCATATTTTCGACGGGGATTTCCAGCCCGTCGAATTCAAGCTCGCAATGGCCGCCATGCTCCTCCGGCCCCATGATCTCGATGCGGCGCTTGATGGACCAGCCCGGCTGATCCCGGTGAAACATCAATGCCGACAATCCCTGCTTCGGATCGTCGGAGGTACGGGCGATCAGGATGAAGTGGCTGGCGTCCTCGGCGCCGGTGATGAACCACTTGCGGCCGCTGACGACATATTTGTCGCCGCGTTTCTCGGCGCGGGTGGCGATCATCGATGGATCGGAGCCACCGCCAGGATGCGGTTCGGTCATGGCGAATGCCGAGCGTACCTTGCCCTCGACGATCGGCTTCAGCCATTTTTCCTTCTGGTCGGGCGTGCCCAGCGCCTCCAGAACCATCATGTTGCCGTCGTCGGGCGCGGCAGAATTGAACACCACCGGGCCGAAGATCGAGCGGTTCATCTCCTCGTAGCAGACCGCCATGCCCATCTTGCCAAGTCCGGCACCGCCAGTTTCAGGCTTGAGCTGCAGACACCACAGACCGGCGGCCCTGGCCTTGGCGCGAAGTGTGTCGAGCAACGGCAGGGCGATGTTGCCATGCGCGTCATAAGACGCCTTGTCGGCCTCCAGCGGCAGGATCTCGCGCGCGACAAACGCTGCGATGCGGCTACGGTATTCTTCGACGCTGGCGGGAATTTCGAAATTCATGATGGCCTCACAGTGACGAAACGAGATGGCCGCCATCGACCTCGATCGACGAGCCGGTGATGTAGCTGCCGGCGGCGGAAGCAAGCAGCAGCAGCGCGCCGTCGAGTTCTCGCGGATGGCCGAGGCGGCGCTGCGGGATGCGCTTGATGAGGTCAAGCCCGGCTGGGGAGGTAAAGAACTCGCGGTTGATGTCTGTCTCGATATAGCCGGGGCATAGCGCGTTGACCCGGATGCCCTCGCGCGCCCATTCGAGCGCCAGCGCCTTGGTCAGCTGGATCACGCCGGCTTTGGACGCGGCATAGGCGCTGAGATTGCCGGCAACGCGATGTCCCAGGATCGAGGCAATGTTGACGATCGCCCCACCCCGGCCCGAAGCCTTCATGCCGCGCGCCACCGCCTGGGAAACGACAAAGACGCCCTTGAGATTGGTGTCCAGCACCCGGTCCCATTCGGCCTCGTCGAGGTCGAGCGCGCGGGACGCCCCCGAGATGCCGGCATTGTTGATCAGGATGTCGAAGCTTTTGCCAGCCAGCGCCGCAGCCACCGAGGCGCTGTCGGTCACGTCCATCTGGATCGCGCTGGCCTTCCCGCCGGAAGCAGCGATGCTGGCGCAAGCGTCGTCCAGCGCAGCGCCGCGGCGCGCGGCGAGCGTGACGCTGACGCCATGGTTTGCGAGCAGCTCGGCGAAATGCAGGCCGAGGCCGCCGGAGGCGCCGGTGATGAGGGCGGTCTTTTCCTTGATATCTTCGAACAGCATCAGGTGATCACCTCAAAAATCGAGCGAGCGCTCGTTTTCTTTATTCGCCTGCCTCCCCTTTTGCAACCAGGCAATTGCTGCTATTTCGACGGCAGATGGCGCACGCCACAGGTCGCAGGCGGTGGGAGGCAGGTTGAATTTCGCGGGGCAAAGGCAGTGGACGGCCGCATTCTCGACGGAGGCGCTGTGTGCGCGCATCCTCGACCGGCATCGCGACACCGTGCGCGTGCAGAAACCGCATGTCGCCGTCGCCAATCTCGCGCGCATCATCGAGGCGACGCTGAAGCTTTCGAACAAGCAGGGCTTCCACGCCACCAGCCTGCGCGACCTGGCGCAAGCGTCCGGTCTCAGCATGGGCGGTCTCTATTCCTATTTCGACAACAAGACGACCCTGCTGTCGATGATCCTCGGCGAGGTTTCGACGACGGTAAGCGAGGTCCTCAGGGCCGCCCCGGAGGGGACCGCTGACGATCCGCTTGGCCATCTCAAATGGCTGATCGAGACGCATATCCGGTTGACCGAGGCAATGCAGCCGTGGTTCGTCTTTGCTTACATGGAAGCCAAATCGTTTCCGGCGGCCGAACGGCGAATGGCCGTCGACAGTGAGGCTGCGACCGAAGAGATTTTCGCCACCGTCCTGCGCCAGGGCGTGGCCAGCGGCAAGTTCGCCATCGCTGATATCGAACTGACCGCGTCGCTGATCAAGCCCCTGTTGCAGGATTGGTACGTGAAGCGGGCCAAGTACCGCAAGCGCTCCACGACCGTCGAGCAATATATCGACGCGGTCACGGGGATCGTCGCGGCGACGGTGCTTCCGCGAGGTTGAACTGCGTCGGGCTGCGCGGTGGCCGGGGCCACCTACTTCCGGGTTCAGGTCGCCGAACTGTACCATGCGCCTTGCAAGAAGCTTCCGAGGCCAAGCCGATGACGGGCAGACATCTTCCGCTCGCCTGTGGATGAGGTCATGCCGACGCCGGAAGCGGACGAACTGCCTTTTTGGTTTTGGAGCCAGGATTTGTTTTTTGCCTGGCTTTGTCGGCCGTTGGCCTGCTTGGGGGCGGCTGATGCGGTTCCGATCGGCGCGTCACCGGCAGTTGGACAGCAAAACGCCCGCGTCATTTCTGACACGGGCGTTTTGTTATTTGGTTGCGGGGACAGGATTTGAACCTGTGACCTTCAGGTTATGAGCCTGACGAGCTACCGGGCTGCTCCACCCCGCGCCACCATTTTCGCAAGCTGTGCCTGCGGATATTCCGGCGATTCCTTGCTTCATGTAGGCATTTGCCCACCTGATTGCGAGGATTTCAGGCTGTCTGCCAATGGAAAGGGCCGCTTGCGCGGCCCGTCTACCCGTTGGCGGGCCTTGGTTTGTATCGAGAAGATTGCAACATCGCGTTGCGATGCGTGGATTTAACGTGCGTTTGGCAGACCTGGCAGCGACTTACTCTCCCGCGTCTTGAGACGAAGTACCATCAGCGCTGGAGCGTTTCACGGCCGAGTTCGGAATGGGATCGGGTGCAGCCGCTCCGCCATAACCACCAGGTCGGCAAAACGCACGTTGTTCGAGAAGCTGTGTGAGCGAATAGCGAGTAGAGAGTGGCGAATAGGGTTCTATTCGGTGCCTCTCGGGCTGTTCGCTGGTCTTTGTGTGCCTTTTCATCCTGCCTTTCGGCAGCGATGAGCATTAGGAATGAGAACGATCAAGCCTATCGAACTATTAGTACCGGTAAGCTTCATGCGTTGCCGCACTTCCACACCCGGCCTATCAACGTGGTCGTCTTCCACGGTTCTCAGGGAATACTCGTTTTAAGGTGGGTTTCCCGCTTAGATGCCTTCAGCGGTTATCCCGTCCGGATATAGCTACCCTGCTATGCGGCTGGCGCCACAACAGGTCCACCAGAGATCCGTCCATCCCGGTCCTCTCGTACTAGGGACAGATCCTTTCAATATTCCTACACCCACGGCAGATAGGGACCGAACTGTCTCACGACGTTCTGAACCCAACTCACGTACCGCTTTAAATGGCGAACAGCCATACCCTTGGGACCTGCTCCAGCCCCAGGATGCGATGAGTCGACATCGAGGTGCCAAACAACCCCGTCGATATGGACTCTTGGGGGTCATCAGCCTGTTATCCCCGGCGTACCTTTTATCCGTTGAGCGATGGCCCTTCCACACGGGACCACCGGATCACTATGACCGACTTTCGTCTCTGCTCGACTTGTCAGTCTCGCAGTCAGGCGGGCTTATGCCATTGCACTCGACGACCGATTTCCGACCGGTCTGAGCCCACCATCGCGCGCCTCCGTTACTCTTTAGGAGGCGACCGCCCCAGTCAAACTACCCACCATACATTGTCCCGGACCCGGATAACGGGCCGCGGTTAGACATCCATAGAGATAAGGGTGGTATTTCAAGGGTGGCTCCACCAAGGCTGGCGCCCTGGCTTCAAAGCCTACCACCTATCCTACACATGCCACTACGAATGCCAATGTAAAGCTATAGTAAAGGTGCACGGGGTCTTTCCGTCTAACCGCAGGAACCCCGCATCTTCACGGGGAATTCAATTTCACTGAGTCTATGCTGGAGACAGCGGGGAAGTCGTTACGCCATTCGTGCAGGTCGGAACTTACCCGACAAGGAATTTCGCTACCTTAGGACCGTTATAGTTACGGCCGCCGTTTACTGGGGCTTCGATTCAAAGCTTGCACCTCTCCTCTTAACCTTCCAGCACCGGGCAGGCGTCAGACCCTATACGTCGTCTTGCGACTTCGCAGAGCCCTGTGTTTTTGATAAACAGTCGCTACCCCCTGGTCTGTGCCACCCTCCACATGCTTGCGCATGAAAGGGTCACGCTTCTTCCGAAGTTACGCGTGCAATTTGCCGAGTTCCTTCAGCATAGTTCTCTCAAGCGCCTTGGTATACTCTACCAGTCCACCAGTGTCGGTTTCGGGTACGGTCTATAATGGAGGAGCTATTTCCTGGAACCGCTCCGCTGCCGGGATCAATCCAATAAGACCCGACAACTTGTGCGATCCGTCACTACCTCCAGGCCCACGAATATTAACGTGGTTCCCATCGTCTACGCGTTTCCGCCTCGACTTAGGGGCCGGCTAACCCTGCTCAGATTAGCTTTAAGCAGGAACCCTTGGACTTTCGGCGGGGGTGTCTCTCACACCCCTTACGTTACTCATGTCAGCATTCGCACTTCTGATACCTCCACCGCCCCTCACAGGTACGGCTTCGTCAGCTTACAGAACGCTCCGCTACCGCTTGCAGCAAGCTGCAAACCCTAAGCTTCGGTGTATGGCTTTAGCCCCGGTACATTTTCGGCGCAAAGACCCTTATTTAGACCAGTGAGCTGTTACGCTTTCTTTAAATGATGGCTGCTTCTAAGCCAACATCCTGGTTGTTTTGGGATCCTCACATCCTTTCCCACTTAGCCATAACTTGGGGACCTTAGCTGTAGGTCAGGGTTGTTTCCCTTTTCACGACGGACGTTAGCACCCGCCGTGTGTCTGCCGACTAGTACTCCCAGGTATTCGGAGTTTGGTTAGGTTTGGTAATCCGGTGAGGACCCCTAGCCCATCCAGTGCTCTACCCCCTGGGGTATTCGGTCGACGCTCTACCTAAATAGATTTCGCGGAGAACCAGCTATTTCCGAGTTTGATTGGCCTTTCACCCCTAGCCACAAGTCATCCCGAACTATTGCAACAGTTATGGGTTCGGTCCTCCAGTAAGTGTTACCTTACCTTCAACCTGCTCATGGCTAGATCACTCGGTTTCGGGTCTAATGCGTCGAACTGAACGCCCTGTTCAGACTCGCTTTCGCTGCGCCTACACCTACCGGCTTAAGCTTGCTCGACACACTAAGTCGCTGACCCATTATACAAAAGGTACGATGTCACCATTTCAGGCTCCATCTGTTTGTAGGCAACCGGTTTCAGGTACTCTTTCACTCCCCTTGTCGGGGTGCTTTTCACCTTTCCCTCACGGTACTAGTTCGCTATCGGTCATGCACGAGTACTTAGGCTTGGAGAGTGGTCTCCCCATGTTCAGACAGGATTTCACGTGTCCCGCCTTACTCAAGGACGATTGATCGCATTACGCGTACGGGGCTGTCACCCACTATGGCCCTACTTTCCAGAAGGTTCCGCTTGTCTCTCAATCGCCACTGGCCTGGTCCGCGTTCGCTCGCCACTACTTGCGGAGTCTCGGTTGATGTCCTTTCCTACGG